>JBEIPK010000024.1:0-35848 GCA_040377095.1 Novosphingobium sp. | reverse complement strand
GGCTCGTAGTTGAGCTTGCCATAAGCGCCATGCACGGTCAGCGCGGCCTTGAAGGCGGGGTCGGACTCGGTACTCTCGATCAGAGCGATATTGTAGTGATTGATGATGCCCGGGGCGAGCAGGAGGTCGGGTCTGAGCATCGCCACGCCTGCAGGCATGTCGGATGGCGCGATGAACTGGAATTCCCGGCGCGAGGATGTGCGCACAGTATCGTTGTATGAGTAACCCACGGAGAGGGTGAGGCGGGTTGTAGCCAGCCAGCTCGCGTCAATTCCGCCGAACCACAGGTCTTCGTTGAGATCGGAGAAGGCGACAGACGCCGATCCGGTCTGACCATTGTTCAGGCGGTTGATGAAGAACTGTCCGGTGGGATCCGCCGCACCGTTGGTCCGGACATAGCCGATCGAGGTCTCGTACGGGGCTTCGCGCTGCGAATTTGCATAGCTGCCGCGCAAATCGAGCGAAAAGTCGCCGAAGCGGAATTCGCCGACGGCCTGGGTGTCGATCAGCTGGCGCTCGAACCAGGCGGTGTCCTGGTTCTGGCGCGTGAAACCGGTCGTCGATTCCTCGCCGAGCGAAAGCCGCGCCTGCTTGACCGTGTCCCGGATGTAGAGGCCGGTAAGGCGGACCTTGTGCGTCCCGAATTCGGCACCAAGGCCCAGCAGGCCGTTCACGACAATACGGTTATCGGTGATGATGCGCTGAAAGTCATTGGCCGTTTCCGACAGGTCGGCCGTGGATGGCGTTTGCGAGCGGACGTCGCGGTTCGACCATTTGTTGCTGATGCCCGCGGTCGCGACGATCCCGATACGGGCATCGCCCACGTCGAAGGCAGTTCCGGCCGTGATCGAGCCTGTCCAGTTTGCAGGCAGGTTGGGCACGCGCTGGAGGGTTGCGCGGCTGAAGCGCACCAGTTCCCCGCCAATAGCAAGATCATCGACGCCAACGTCGGTGATCCGGTTACCGCTCGCGAGGAAGGCGGCGAGGGCAGGCGGTGCGTTGCGGCTGCCGTTGTCGAATCCGGTCCAGTCGCTGTTCGCGCCGAAATAGCTGTAGCCGAACTGTCCGATGGTCTCGGTGTCGCCGCTCGATCCTGCGCTGATTGTCAGGAACGATTCCTTGGGAACGGCGGTTGTCGTGAGGTTGATGACGCCGCCGCCGAATTCGGCCGGGAAGTTGACCGAATAGCTCTTCTGGACGAGCGACGAGGCCACGATGTTGGTCGGGAAGATGTCAAGCGGGACGACGCGGCGCAGCGGCTCAGGGCTCGGCAGCGGAGAGCCGTTGAGCAGTGCCAGCGAATAGCGGTCGCCCAGGCCGCGGACATAGACAAAGCCGCTGCCCACGACGCTGAGGCCGGTGACGCGGGACAGAGCGCCGGCAATGTTGCCTTCACCGGTCCGCGCGATCTCGGCCGTCGAGAGAACCGATATGACTTGTGCGGAGGATTTGACGATGTTGCGGCTTCGCGCACCGGTCACGACAATGTCGCCGGGAAGCGAAACATCGGGCTGATCCGCTTCGGCTTCGGCAGGCGGTTCTTGCATGTTTGCGGTTTCGGCGGTGGACGGCGATGTCGCCTCATCCGGTTCGGTCGTCGCCTGCGCGTGGGCCAGCGTTGGCATGGCCAGAGCAGTCGAGAGCAGCAGCAAGGATGCCAGCCGCGGCGTTTTCATCGTCGTGTCCCCCCGGGGAAAATCGAGAATGCAGGATGCATTGTGAAAAACGGGGGCAGCCGCGTCCCGGCCGCCCCCAATTTTTTCAGGCGGCCGATCAGGTTGTCGGCAGTGACGTGCAGAGACCCGAATTTCCTGAGCCGAAGCTGGCGGTCGAGCTGTTGCAGGTCCAGCCGGCATACCAGGTGTCGCTCGCATCCTTGACAGCGCCGATGTAGCTCGTCGCGTCGAAGAAGCTTGAAAGCGTGCTGGCGTTGAATGCCGCGACAGCGCTTTCGTTGGCACCGTTGATGAACAGGCTCGACAACGTCGGCGTGAAGGCATCGTTGTTGTTGTTGGCGCCCGAACCGAAGAGCGCGGACACCTGATCGGCGGTCACGCTGCTCGATCCGATGTACTTGGGCGAGCCGCACTGCATGACGACCGAACGGAACAGCGGTGCCCCGGCTTCGTCGATCGCCGCATCGACCGTGGTCGAAGCGGTCTGCGCCCGGCTGATGCGAAGGCACGAGTAGTTGGGATTGATGACCACGCCGTTCGCCATCGTATAGTCCGTGCCGCCGCGCAGCAGCATGACGGCCTGCGTATCTCCGCTGGTGTTGCGGTGCATGAAGGTGAAGTTCGAAAGCTTCGTGTTCTGGCGCGGAGTATTGCCGTCGACAGCATTGTCCGAGTCCGCCTCGATCATGCCGTTGCCCACGCCCTGGCGCTGGACGCCAATGACGTACTGGAAGTTTGCCTTGACGCCGGTGTCGGTGTCGAGAACGTCATCCTCCGTGCCGACCGCGACGAAGTGCTTCATGTTCACAACGCCGCCAAAAGCCTCGTAGGCGTCGTCAGAGCTGTTGAAGCTCATGATGTGGTCGAGCTGCGTGCCCGAACCGATGCCGCCCGTGGTCAGCGACTGCAGTTCGCTGTTGCCCGACAGGACGAAGCCCGAATAGCGGATCTGGACGTAGCTCATGCGGCCCGAGCTGTCGTTCGGCGTTGCGCCGCCATAGATCGCGGGATCGACAGCGCCTTCGACCTGGCGTTCGCACTGGGCGGAGCCGGGCGTGGCGTTGGGCGCGATGCCGCAGTCGGTGATCGGCGCGCGGCCGGACAGCACGACGCCGCCCCACTGGCCCGACGAGCTGTCGGTGTTGAGGCCGAGCACGTTGTCGCGGCTGGTGAAGATGATCGGCTGAGCGGCCGAACCGACGGCCTGAATCTTGTTGCCGCGATTAACGTGCAGCCAGGACACGCCCGTGCCGCCGAAAACGATCACACCGGGCTGGAGGGTCAGGGTCACGCTCGATTCATTGGCAACCGGAACGGCGCCCCGGTCTGTGCCGACGTCGACGCGGCCGGGAAGCTGATAAAGCAGGCCGGCGATCTTGGGCAGCGTGATCGACGAATTGATTCGCGACGGCAATGAGCAGACGCGCCACGTGCCGGTCGGACCGGTGATCGTGCCCGCGTCGGCCAGGCCCTGCGGATCGGCGATGGTGGGACAGCCGGACGCGGGCGTCACCGTGGCCGGACCGGTCGGGGTCGGGGTCGGGGTCGGGGTCGGCGCGGGGTTGTTGATAACGACGTCACCGCCGGTGCCGGGCGAGGCGATATCGCTCGGACCGCAACCAGCGAGCGCTATCGCGCTGCAGCCGACAAGGAACAAGCCATTGATTTTCTTCACGATAAATCCCCTTGGAAATCGAGCGGCGCGGGCAATCTGGCCGTTGCGACTCGCCAACTAGGCTCTGATCGTGTCAGTTTGTTTTCGGTAACATGACGGGGCAGACGACGGGTTCATGTCGCCAATGTGACAATCGATGTTCCGGCTCGTGCAATTAAGGGGTCGCGAGCGAGCTGCGACGAATCACTTTGGCCAAGCCCAAAATCGTGTTTGTTGCGCTTTTATGACACCTTGCGAGTTTTCTTGCGAAGTGCGGCAGTCCGGGCATATTTTCCCTCAACAACGCGAAAACGGGAGAATGCCCATGACTGCCTCGATCCTTCTTGCAGGCGCACTTCTGGCCCAGGCCGTCAGCCCTGCCATAACCGTCCAGCCCGGCGTCCAGTCGGGCGGCGAGCGCATGGATGTCGGTTACAGCGAACTCGCCGCTGGCCAGCCCCAGGCTGCCATTGCGCGCATCCGCGCCAACCGCGAGCTGGGCTCCGACGATCCCATGGCGCTGATCAACATGGGCGCCGCCTATGCCATGATGGGCAAGACCCGGCTGGCCGAGGACCGTCTGATCGCAGCGATCCTCTCGTCCGAGCGCTATGATGTCGAACTGGCCGACGGCCGCTGGATGGATTCGCGCCGCGCCGCACGGATCGCGATCAGCCAGCTGGGAACCGCGCAGGTGCTTGCTGTTCGCTGAGTTGCGAGCCGGCTGTAAATTTACGCATTCCCCGGCCAGGAGACATCGAGACTGACAGCCGGCGTAATTGAACGGCTGGCGTCATACGTTTGTCATGAGAATCGCGCAGTGGCTCGCCCAGCGGGCCCGATGAGCGGCGCCCGAAGGAGGCGCGTCCGTGATTCGCTACTGGCTGCTGAAACCGGTATCCTTGAGCCTGATCGCCGGGATTGCTGGCGGCGTCATGGCCGGACCAGCCCCTGCGCGCGCTGATGTCATGGAGATCGGTGCGGCGGGTGGTGTGTGGGTTGCGGGCGGGCCTGTGGTCGTTGCGCAGGGCCAGCCGTTGCTGCCTGAAGAGGCTTCCGGGCTTCCTGCCGGTTCGGCCGCGCATCCCGTCACGCTCGTCTCCTCGACTGCCGGCCCGCGTGAGTGGCAGGCCCGCGTGGCACAGCTTTCGGCCAAGTACGATCTCAGTCCGTCGCTGATCGAGGCGCTGGTGTGGCAGGAAAGCCGCTGGCACCCCGGCGCGGTCTCGCCCGTCGGTGCGCGGGGCCTTGCCCAGCTGATGCCGGGAACGGCGCGCCAGCTTGGCGTCGATCCGCACGATCCCAATGCCAACCTCGAAGGCGGCGCGCGCTATCTTCGCATGCAGCTCGATGCCTTTGGCGGCGATCTCGAAAAGGCGCTCGCTGCCTATAACGCCGGGCCCGGCCGCGTCATGCGCGCGGGCGGCATCCCTCCCATCCGTGAAACCCGGGACTATGTCGCCGCCATCCTCGGCCGGCTGTCCGCACCTGTCCGGAGATGACTGTGATCAAGCAAATCCGTGCCTCGGCACTCGTTCTTGTGGCCGCGCTGTTCCCGCAGGCGGCGTTTGCGCAGATGTCGGCAAGGGGGGCTGATCCCCAAGGCTCCGGCCCCATCGTCGCCGCGCTGGGCTGGCTGCAGGGGACGCTGCTGGGCAACGTGGCGACGGCGGTTGCGGTCATGGCGGTGGCGGCGGTCGGCTTCATGATGCTGACGGGCCGGATGAACTGGCGCTTTGGCGCGACAGTCATCATCGGCTGCTTCATCCTGTTTGGCGCCGGCGCGATCGTGACGGGCATCCAGTCCGCCGCGGCAGCGGGCTGAGGCCGTGGACCTCGCCCGTTTCCCGGTTCACCGCGCGCTGACCCGGCCGCAGATGTTCGCGGGCGTGACGTACAGCTTCTTCATCATCAACGCCGCGCTGACCACCGAGGTCTTCCTCATCACCAAGAGCTTCCTCGCGCTGCCGGCGGCGCTGGTCATCCACGCGGCGGGCTATCTTGCCTGCCTGCGCGAGCCGCGCGTGTTCGACCTGTGGATCACCAAAGTCTCCCGCTGCCCGCGCGTGCGCAACTGGCGGCGCTGGGGCTGCAACAGCTACGCCGCGTGAAGGGCCACCTGAAGGGAATGCAACCATGAGCCTGTTTTCCGCGGCAAGCGACAGCATCAGGGGCTGGGGCGCGAAAGAGGCGCTGGCCGGCGACCGGCTGCCCTATCGCGCACTGGTCGACGGCAATGTCGTCCTGCTCGAGGACGGCTCGGTCATGCTGGCGATGCTGGTGCCTGGGCTGGGTTTCGAGACAGCGGACAGCGACGAGCTCAATGTCCATGCCGCGACGCGCGAAGTGCTTCTGCGCAGCGCGCTCGATGCCCGCTTCGTGTTCTGCCACCACGTCATCCGCCGCCGCGTCCATGTCGAGCTGGATGGCGCGTTCGACGATCCGCTGGCCGCGCACATCGATGCGCGCTGGCGCGAGCGGCTTGGCGCAGGCGCGCTCTATGTCAACGATCAGTTCGTGACGCTGGTGCGCCGCCCGGCACGCGGCAAGGCGGGCTGGGCCGATCGGCTGGGCCGCTTCGTGCGCCAGAAGGCGGAAAAGACGCTCGAGGCCGATCCGGCCGACGTGCGCGCCTTGCGCGCTGCCGCGACTTCGCTGCTCGCCGCGCTGGGGCCTTATGGCGCGCGGCTGCTGGGCGATTACGAGGGGGCCTTTGCTGGTGGAGGGGGCGGAACGTGCTCGGAGGTGCTCGAACTGCTGAGCGCGCTCTACAACGGCGAGATGCGGCCCGTGCGCCGCCCGGCCGAGGGCACGCGCATCGGCCACATGCTGCCCTACAAGCGGATCAGCTTCGGGCTCGACGCGCTGGAGATGCGCGGGGCGGGCGATGTCTCGTTCGCCGCGCTGGTCAGCCTCAAGGACTATCCCGACAGCACGTCGCCGGGCCTCACCGACGCGCTGCTGCGCCTGCCGTGCGAGCTGGTGCTGTCGGAAAGCTATGCCCCGGCGGACCGCCAGGTGGCGCGCGAACGGATCGATCTTGCGCTGCGCCGCCTGCGCTCGGCCGACGAGGAAGCCATGGCCGAACGGCGCGAGATGGCAGCGGCGCGCGATGCGCTGGGCGTCGGCTCGGTCGGCTTTGGCGATCATTCCCTGTCGGTGCTGGTGCGCGCCGGGCGCCTCGACGCGCTTGACGAGATGGCTGCATCCTGCGCCGCGGCGCTCGCCGATGCGGGCGCTGTCGCAGTGCGCGAGGACGTCAATCTCGAGCCCGGCTTCTGGGGTCAGTTTCCCGGCAACGAGGCGTTCCTGGTGCGCCGCGCGCTGATTTCCAGCGCCAACATGGCCTGCTTCGGCTCGCTCCACGGCTTTGCGCTGGGACAGGCGAGCGGCAATCACTGGGGCGAGGCTGTGACCCTGTTCCAGACGACGAGCGCGACCCCGTTCTTCTTCAACTTCCATGCCGGAGACCTCGGCAACTTCTCGGTGATCGGGCCTTCGGGTTCGGGCAAGACCGTGGTCATGAACTTCCTTGCGGCGCAGGCGCAGAAGTTCGCGCCCCGGATGGTGCTGTTCGACAAGGATCGCGGCTCGGAAGTCTTCGTGCGCGGCATCGGCGGAACCTACAGCCGCATTGTCGCCGGCCAGCCGAGCGGCTTCAATCCGCTGGCGCTGCCCGACAACGCGGTGAACCGGGCGTTCCTGCGCGACTGGCTTGGCGTGCTGCTGGCCGCGAACGGAGCGGAGGAACTGGCCACCATCGCGGCTGCCGTCGATGCGGCTTACGCCAACGATCCTGCCTTGCGCCGCCTCACCCATTTCCGCGAGCTTCTTGCCGGATCGCGGCGGCCCGAGCCGGGCGATCTTGCCAGCCGGCTCGACGCGTGGATCGGTGCGGGCGAACACGGCTGGCTGTTCGACAACGCGGCTGACCGGCTTGACCTCTCCGCCCGCACGCTCGGCTTCGACATGACCGCGCTGCTGGAAACGCCGCGCCTGCGCACGCCGGTGATGATGTACCTGTTTCACCGCATCGAGGAGCGGCTCGACGGCAGCCCCGCGATGCTGCTGATCGACGAGGGCTGGAAGGCGCTTGACGACGAAGTCTTCGCCGCCCGCATCCGCGACTGGCTGAAGACCTTGCGCAAACGCAACGCGCTGGTCGGCTTTGCCACGCAGTCGGCGCGCGATGCGCTCGACAGCCGGATCTCGACCGCGCTGGTCGAGCAGACCGCGACCATGATCTTCATGCCCAACGCCCGCGCGCGGGCCGAGGATTATTGCGACGGCTTTGCCCTGACGGCCCACGAGCTTGACCTCATCCGTACCCTGCCGGCGCAGAGCCGCTGCTTCCTTGTGCGCCAGGCCGATGCCTCGGCCGTGGTGCGGCTCGACCTGTCGGGCATGCCCGAAGTGCTCGCCGTGCTCTCGGGCCGGGAAAGCACGGTTCGGCGCCTCGATACCCTGCGCGCGCAGCTGGGCGACGAGCCTGCCGCATGGTTCCCGGCACTGACCGGCGTGCCCTGGCCTGGGGTGGACCACCTTGACGAACCGCTGTGGACGGAAGCCGCCGAATGAGCGGGGCCTGCGACCGTCTGGCCGAGAGTGCCGCGCTTGGCGTCGCCCCGGCGCTGCGCGCGGTCGACTGCCTGTCCAATGAAGCGGCGGCGGCCGCGTTCGGCCGACTGTTCGGTACGCAGGGCGCGCTGCTGCCGGCGCTGACCATCCTGCTTACGCTCTACATCGCGTTCTTCGCCATCTCGCTGCTGACCGGGCGCTCGGCGCTGGGCATCTCGGCGCTGACGCCGCGCATGATGACGCTGGGCCTTGTCCTGACTTTTGCCACCAGCTGGGCGGCATGGCAGGGCACGGTGTGGAACCTCGTCATCGGCGCGCCCGACCAGATCGCCGGGATCATCACCGGCGCGCGCGGATCGGCGACGCAGATCTTCGCTGACCGCATCGACCTGATCTTCTCGGCGATCGCGGAAGTGGCAGATGCCGGGGCGAATTCGGCCACAAATGCCGCAGGCGGCGGCGAAGGCGCTGGCGCTGCTGCTGCCGCAGCCTCGGGCAGCTTCAGCCCGGGCAACCTGATGTGGCTGGGCGCATTGCTCCTGATGCTCGGCACGGTGGGCGTGCTGCTCACGGCGCGCATCGCGCTTGGCGTCCTGCTCGCGGTCGGCCCTGTCTTTGTCGTCATGGCTCTGTTCAAGGGCACGCGGGGGCTGACCGCCGGATGGCTGCGCGGCGTTGTGCTGACCGCGATCACGCCGCTGTTCGTGGTCGTTGGCGGAGGCATGATGCTTGAACTGCTGGTGCCCGTCGTGGCCGCGCTGCGCGGCGCCGAGGGCATCGATGGCCGCGCGGCGCTGGCGCTGTTCCTGATCGCTTCGGTGCACGTCGCGCTGATGGCGATGGTGCTGAAAGTCGCGGGCGCGATCGTTTCGGGCTGGCAGGTGTTCGGGCTGGCTGAGGCGCGCGAGAGCGAGCGGGCGGGACCGGCCGGCGGCGCCGTGGCAGCGCCCGCCAGCCCGGCACAGACAGCCGAGGCCGCCGCACCGCTCACCGGTCGGCGCATCGCGCTCGTTCCGCAAGCCGCCGGTGCCGGCATCGCCGGAGCCGAGACATCAGCCGTGCCGGCAGGCGTCTCGCGCACCAGCCGCACGGTCATCCAGCAGGCAACCGGAGGCCATGCGCCGCAAGCCTCGAGCGCGCGCACGCGGGCCCGCGGCATTGGCAGCCGGTTCCAGGCCGCAACCCAACGCAAGAGAGAGTTCATACGATGATCAGACCGGCACTTATGGCGGCTGCGCTGTCACTGCCTATCGGGGCATTGCCGCTTTCCATGGCCGCGACCGCTCATGCCGCAGACGCCCGGCTCGCCAGCCGGCTCTACAACAAGGACGAGGTCGTCCGCATCGATGGCCGCGTCGGCGTGCAGGCAACGATTGCCTTTGCCGAGGATGAGCATATCGAGAACGTCGCCATCGGCGATGCGGAAAGCTGGCAGGTCACGCCCAACAAGCGGGCCAACCTGCTGTTCGTCAAGCCGCTAGCGCCTCGCGCGCGCACCAACCTGACCGTCGTGACCGAGAGCCGGACCTATTTCTTCGATCTCGTCGCCGGGGGGCCGGGTGCGCCGCTCTATGTCCTGCGCTTCCGCTATCCCGAAGCCGCCAGGCCGCGGCCGGCGAGCGCGCCCGGGCTGACGGCGGAGGAGCAGCAGGCGGCCTCCGCCGCGCCGGCCGACAAGCCGGTCGATCCCGCCGCGCTCAACTTTGCCTGGCGCGCCAAGGGCGAAGCAAAACTCCTGCCGACGCGCGTCTATGACGACGGCGAGGCAACGTACCTCACCTGGGCGGCCGGACGGCCGATGCCCGCGATCCTGATCCGCAACGACAAGGGCGCCGAAGGCCCGGTCAACTTCGCCTCGCGCGGCGATGTCATCGTTGTGGACGGCGTCCACTCGCTGATCGTGCTGCGATCCGGGCGCGCCATGGCCACGCTCGAGAACAGGGGCGGCGCGCCGCGTCTGGCCGCTGCTGCCCCCGTCCCGCCCACGCCCAATCCGGAGCCCTGAGCCATGCGCATCAACAGCCGCCTTTCCGAACGGACTGATCCGCCACAGGCTGGTGATCCGCGCGAGGGACAGGGCGCACAGATCATCTCGCTCGCCACCCGTTCGGTGCTGCCAACCGTGACGCAGCGCCGTCCGGGGCGCGAGGGACTTGGCCTTGCCGCTGGTGTCGCTTTCGTCGCTCTGGTCGGCGGAATGACGCTGTGGAGCCTCGACTCCGCGCGCCAGCCCGCCGCGCAGAACGCGCAGCCGGTCTCGCCATCAGCCGTGTCTGCGCCGGCCGAGGCCGCGCCTGCCGTGCCCGCGCAGGCGATCACGCCGCCGCCCGCCGCTGCGCCCGATGCGCCGCCGCAGCAGGCCGTTCTGGCCGCGCCGCCCCAGATGGCTGCTGCGCCCGCGACAGCGCCGCACACGTCTCCGACTGTCGTGTTTGACGCAAGCGCGCTGCCGCTACCCATCGGGTCCGCCGTGCCGGGCGCGCCGGGCGGCAATGCCAATGGCAACGACGATTTCGCGGCGCGCATCGGCGGCGTTGGCGGTACGACCGCGACCGCAACACCGGCAATCAATCCGCGCACCACGGTGACACAGGGCACGCTGATCCCGGCGGTGCTGGAAACCGCGATCGACACCGACGTGCCGGGCTTTGTCCGCGCCGTGGTCTCGGCCGACGTCCGCTCGTTCGATGGCAGCCGGGTGCTGGTGCCGCGCTCCTCGCGTCTCATCGGCCAGTACAAGAGCGGGCTGCAGGCGGGCCAGAAGCGCGCTTATGTCATCTGGACAAGGCTGATCCGGCCAGACGGCGTGTCGGTGGCAATCGCCTCGCCCGCCGTCGGCTTCGGCGGCGAGACGGGCCTTGCCGGCAAAGTCAGCAGCCACTTCTTCGAGCGCTTCGGTTCGGCCATGCTGCTCTCGGTCGTCGGCGGGCTTTCCGCCATCGGCGGCAACGCCGGGGTCGTGGTTGCGGGCGGCGGCCAGTCGGCAGCCGCGGCAGCCGTGGGGCAAAGCGGGCAGATCAGCCCGACCGTCCGCGTCCGCCAGGGCGAGCCGATCCGCGTGTTCACCGCGCGCGACCTCGACTTCTCGCGCGTGACGACGCAATGAGCGCTGTCGTGCGCCAGATGGTTCCCCCGTCGGGGCTGGACATGGAGCCCGCACCGCCGGCGGCGCCGGGCAGCGTCTATCTCGACGCCTATCTTGCGCCGTTCCGCGAATGGCTCGACCGCGAGACAGTGACCGAAATCCTCGTCAACCGGCCCGGCGAGGTCTGGATCGAGGATGCGGCGCATCCCGGCATGCAGCGCATTGCCCGGCCCGCCATCGACGACAACCTGCTCCAGCGGCTTGCCGAGCAAGTCGCGCGGATCAGTCATCAGGGCATCAACCGCCAGCATCCGCTGCTCGCGGCGACGCTTCCCTCGGTCACTGGACAGGGCGGCGCCCGCATCCAGCTGTGCGGTCCGCCAGCCACGCGCGCGCACTGGGCGCTCGCCATCCGCCGCCACCGTCTGGTCGAGCTGCCGCTCGAAGCCTATGATCGCGGGCCGATCGAACCCAGGACGCAGCCGCCGCTGCCCGATCCCTCGGCCGAGCCGATTGCCTGCCTGCGCGAAGCCATCCGCCGCCGTCTCACCATCCTGATCGCGGGCGGCACGTCGAGCGGCAAGACCACGTTCCTCAACGCCATGCTGCGCGAGATCCCCGAAGGCGAGCGCGTCGTCCTCGTCGAGGATACTGCCGAACTCAAGCTGCCCGGCGCCAACGGTGTCGGCCTGATCGCGGTGAAGGGCGAGCTTGGCGAGGCCAAGGTCTCGGCCAACGACCTGTTGCAGGCGGCGCTGCGGCTGCGGCCGGATCGCATCGTGCTGGGCGAACTGCGCGGCACCGAAACCGTCAGCTTCCTGCGCGCCATCAACACCGGCCATCCAGGCAGCTTTTCCACCATCCACGCCAACAGCCCACGCGGCGCGCTGGAGCAGATCGCGCTGATGGCAATGCAGAGCGGCATCGGCCTGACGCGGTCGGAAACGCTCGAATACGCCGCAAGCGTCATCGACGTCATCGTACAGCTCGACCGCAGCAACGGACACCGAGGCATCGCCGCCATTGCCCACGCGCGCGACCTGCTAGGCTGAACTCAGCGAGCGCGGACCACCGGTTCAAGATCCAGCCGGTCGGCCAGCGCGCGAAGATCCTTGAGGATGGTGTCGGTGGCCAGCATCGACCAGTCCTCGTCCAGGCTGAGCGTCAGCCGGCAGTCCTCCACCGTCAGCGCGCTGCCCGACAGGGCCTTGACGGATACGCCCGACAGCCGGCGGCAAAGGCGGATCGCCTGCCCCCAGGCGAGCGCTTCGGACAGCGCCTCCGCCGAGGCGAGGCGGACCAGCGCCTCAGGCAGGGCAGGCCGTCCGGTATTGGCCAGCATGCAGGCCGCCAGCATGGCGCGGCCTTCGGCATCGATGCCGATCCAGCGCTTGTGCAGTGCCCAGTCGAGCGCGAGCTCGCCCCGGCGGTTGGGTTCGGCCAGTTGCAGCGCCAGCGACAGGACCGTTGCCGCAAGCCGCAAGTGTTCGCGCGAGGTGCCGCTCGCCGGAAGCGCTCCGGCTGTCCAGCCCGCGACCATGGCGCCGACGGAGGCGGCCTCGCCGCTTTCCCCGCCCGCGGACAGCCGGCCGGCGAACGCCATGACGCCGGCGATCAGAGGGTCCTGCGCGCGCTGCGCCGCGCCGAGCCGCTGGAAGGCGAGCCCTTCACGCAGTCCCCAGGAAGAAAACACGACCCGCGCCGGCTTGACCACGACCACCACGGCGGCCAGCAGCGCGGCCGTGTCGGGCAGGGCGGGAACGCGCGAGGAGGCGAGGCCGGTCACCGCGGGCGGGAGTTTGCCGGCGGCCACGCTCTGGCAAATGCGTGTGAGCTCGGCCGGCGATAGCTCGAACGCATGCGGATCGTCGATCGGCCAGTCGAGCATGGTCATCGCAACCCGCGCCAGCGCGCGGTGCGATCCGCCAACGAGGTAGAGCGTCTCGCCCGGCTCGCAGCTCCAGCCGGTCTTGCGGACCAGCTTGCTGACATTGGCATTGAATCGCCCGGCCGCTTGCGCGCGCAGAGCGGGAAGGCGCAGCGTGCCGAGCGGCAAGCTTGTGCCATGTTCGCACGCGCCGTCCGCGACATGGGCGAGCTCAAGGCTGCCACCCCCGAGATCGGCGACGACGCCGCGCGCACCGGGAAAGGCGCCCAGCACGCCGCAGGAACTGGCCAGCGCTTCCTCCTCGCCGGAAAGGAGCCGGGGTTCGAGCCCTGTTGCCGCGACTTCGGCGAGGAAGTCCGCGCCGTTGGTCGCGTCGCGCACCGCTGCCGTGGCGACGCTCGTCACGTCGCGGACCTTGCGCAGCCTGACGATGGCGGCAAAGCGGGCGAGTGCGGCCAGCGCCGCAGCCTGCGCCTTTTCGGACAGCAGGCCGGTTTCCGCCAAGCCGCGCCCCAGCCGGGCCGAGACTTTCTCGTTGAAGACAACGACCGGCGCGCGCGCGGGCCCGCCATAGATGACGAGGCGGACCGTGTTCGACCCGATGTCGATGATTGCGCTTTCGCTGCTCATGGCCCGCGTCGCTATGCGGCGTCGCAGGCCGGCGGGCAAGCTTCGATCAAGCAGGTTCATGGGCCTGCTCTCCAGAAGTGGCGGAAGGACGGATCATCCTGCCATCATGCGGCGGCACAGGTTACGGCTTGATGACGGCAGCGTGCTCGGCAAGCTGGAGCTTCCCGGCCTTGCGCGCGATTGCGTAACGCTTGAGCACGCGGGTTGAATAATCCTGCGACAGCACGGTATCGACCGCCACGAACGCAGCCTGCGCTCCGCCGCGCTCCAGTACCAGCCGGACATAGCCCTGATGCATGTTGTCGGTCCACACCACTTCCGGGTTATGATCGACGAACGCCTGGTCGAGCCGGGCGGATACGTCTGGCCCGAACAGGCTGGCGGCAAAATCGCCGGGCGAAGTAATGCCTGCCGTGCCCAGTTCGATCCCGGCCGGGCGCCCCGCTGCATCGCTCAGCCGGTTGGCCCAGAAGCTGTGGCTGTCGCCGGTGAGGAATATGAGGTCGCCCGCGCCGGCCTTTCGGCTGAGCGTATAAAGCTTCTCGCGCGCCCATCCGTAACCATCCCAGGTGTCGGGATAGAACGGCAGGTTCCATTTCCCCTTCCAGGTCAGATCCTTCGCGGCGTCGGACGCGCCGGGCTTTTTGCCGGGATCGGGGACCAGGCCGAGGCCGACGACATCGGGAACGCGCATGCGGGCGATGGGCATCGGATTGCCGATCAGCCGCCACGGTTGCCGGCCCGCGACCGAGCGGCGCAGGGCAGCGTCCAGATCGGCTTCGAGTTCCGGAGCGAGCATCGGCCGGCCCGGTACATCGAAACTCTCGCGCTCGAAGGTGCGCGCGTCGCCCATCGACGTGATGCGTGCCTTGACGGCCTCGCCATACTCGATCTGCTCCGCGCGTGCAGTATGGCGCGTCTCAAGCGTGAACAGCGTCACCAGATCGCCGAAACTGTAGCCGCGCCAGAACTGCATGCGGCTGCGATTGATGCCGGGTTCGCGCACCGGCATCCATTCGAAGTAGGCGCGGATCGAGGCGGTGCGGCGATCTTCCCAGCGCCCTTCGGTCTCGCCCTGGTGGTTCTGCGCGCCGCCCGTCCAGGGATTGTTCGCGCTTTCGTGATCGTCCCAGCAGGCGAGCAGCGGGTGCGCGGCATGCATCGCGCGCGATCCGGCGTCGGTCTTGTACTGGGCGTGGCGCTGCCGGTAGTCGGCCAGGCTGACGATCTCGTTTGCGGGCAGGTGGCTCCTCCCGATAGCGCTTGCGATCGCAGATCCCAGCCTTCCGCGCCGTACTCGTAAATATAGTCGCCGGTATGGAGTACGAAATCGACCTCCGCATCGCTGGCGATGGCATCGTAGGGATTGAAGAAACCGAACGAATAATTCGAGCAGGAGGCAAGCGCGATGCCCAGACGGTCGAGCCTGCCCACCGGCAGCGTGCGCGTCCGACCGACCGGGGACTGGTTGCCGTTCGCACGGAAGCGGTACCAGAAGGTGCCGCCCGCCGGAAGGCCCTCGGCCAGAACCTTGACCGTGTGATCGCGGTCCGGCCCGGTCGGCACCTTGCCGGACAGGATGATGGACTTGAAGGCGCGGTCTGCGGCCAGTTCCCAATCAACCTCGACCGGCGACGCCGCGCCCGAAACCCGCGTCCACAGGATGACGCTCCGGCTGTCGGGATCGCCGCTTGCCACGCCGTGGCGGAACGTCTCGTTGCTGGTCTGCGCGAACAGCGGCGAGGGGAGCGCCGCGATGACGGCAAGCCCGGCCATGCCGGCCAGCGTGGCCCGGCGCGAAACCGATCCGAGAAGCGCAACGTGCGAGGTCATGGCGCTGTGTCCTTCAGTCTGGGAGAAGAGGCAAGTGGAGGGAGAAGAGCGGGCGGCCCTCTCCCCCCTTGCTTGCGGAGGTCAGGCCGTGCTCAGAACCCGGCCTTGATCGTGGCGAAGAACTGGCGCGGCGCGGCGACCAGCAGGGTTTGGCGATCCCCGCTGTTGCCGGTTCCGGCCGAGTTGATCGTGCCGATGTACTCTTCGTCGAACAGGTTGCTGACGTTCATCTGCACTTCAAGGTTCTCGTTGAAGCGGTAACCGATGGTGGCATCGGCAACCACGCGCCCATCGACCGAGCGGTCGTTGAGGTAGTTGAAATAGCGCCGCGACATGTAGTTCACCGCAAAGCGCGCAAAGGCCATGCCTGTATCGAAATTCAATTCCGCGCGGGCCATGTGCTTTGGCGCGTCGACGACCGTCTTGCCCTTGAGCGCGGTGATGGCGCCCTTGCCATCGACGACATCGTCGCGATAGGTGGCGTCGGTATAGGTGTACGAAGCGAAGAGGCTCCAGTCAGGTGCGAACCGCCAGTCAGCTGCCGCCTCGACGCCGACCGAACGGACCGAGCCGACATTCTGCAGTACCGAGGGGCTGCCGATGATGTCGGGACCGCTGGCAACGCCGAGCAACCTGTCCTTGAACTTGACCATGTAGGCGCCGATCAGGCCCGAGAAATTCGGCGCATTATAGCGCAGGCCCAGCTCGTAAGTGTCGGAGGTTTCGGGCTTGATAGTGCCCCGGATGGCGTCGAACCCGGCCTGGGTCGTGCCCCAGATCGACCCGTTGACCGTGGGGAAGGCGCGCGTCGCCTGACTGAAGCTGGCGAAGGCCTCGGCGCTGTCGTTCAGCCGCAGGACCACGCCGGCACTCGGCTGGAACCAGTCCTCGGTCTTGAACTTGCCTTCGGGAAAGCCGCCCGCGATGATTGCGTCGGCTTCGTTCTTGACCTGGAAACCCTTCCAGCCAAGATTGATCTTCACGGGATCGAGATCGATCGTGTCCTGGACAAAGTACTGCAGGGTATCGGTCGTGTAATCGAACTCCCACTGGGTAAAAAACGGATTGCTGGGATAGTCGCGGAAAGAATGACCCGGATTTGTCCGGCTTTCATAGCCATAAAAACGGCGCGCCTGGTTAAATTCGTTATGCTCGAACCAACCGTCGACCGTGATCTTGTTGAAAGCGACTTCGAGATTGACCGAGCCGAACACGCCGTAGCGGTCAATGTCATATTCGGTCGTGCGGATGGCCATCGGCACGCCGCTCGGGCTCGCGGTGTAAGGTGTGCCCCAGAGGCCCATGCCTTCGTTATGGTGATAATAGCCCTTGATCGCGACATCGGCAGTATCGCCGAGTGGCGCGCGCAGTCCGATTGCCGCCACCATGTCCTTGCGAAGGCCAGAAGCGTCGTAATAGGCATCGTCGGCAGACGTGATGCCGCCGGGATAGACGGTTCCCGCAGCCGGGTTGGTTGGCGTTACGCCGGTATCGCCGCGGTTGGCGCCGATATCGGCCAGCAGGACGGCGAAATCATAGTCGGGGAACGTGTTGTCGAAGTTATAGCCCAGACGTGCCAGCATATCGAGCGACATGTCCTGATAGTCCTGCTCGCGGCGGTCCGAATAGCTGAACCAGCCGTCAAGGGTCACGTCGCCCAGCGGGACGTTTGCTTTGGCGTTGATCATGTGCTGGTCCTGCACGCCCTGGCCTTTCCACTTGTCGCTTGAGCTATAGGCATAGGACACGAAGCCGCGCGCGCCGTTCTCGCTGCCTGCCGTCAGCCGGACGAAGGCGCGCTTGGTGTCGTCGCTGCCGTATGTGGCGTTGACCGCGGCGCCGAACCCGCCTTCGGGGGCCATCGAAAACGTCTCGATCGTGCCGCCAAGGTTGTTGGTCGATTGCGTGCCGAGCGCGCCCGCACCCTGCGAAACGCGGACCGTGCCGACGTTCTCGGGGCTGATGGCGCGGCTGATGTGCAAACCGTTGTGGTTGCCGTACTGCATGTCGCCCAGCGGAATACCGTCAAGATTGAAGCCGAGCTGGCTCTGCGCGAAGCTGCGGATGGTGACGCGGGTCGACCATTCGTAGTTGGCGAAAGGATCGGACGCCTGGATGTTGACGCTGGGGAGTTTCTCGATGGCCTTCAAAGGGCTGGTGCCCGGCGTCAGGATCTGGATGGCCGGCGCGCCCACGTCCTGGACCTGCCGGGCCTCGCCCTTGCCGAAAACGACGATTTCGGTTTCCCCGGCATCTGCAGCGGCGTCCGCGGCGGCGTCTGCTTCAGCGTCGGCGGCAAAGGCCGGCTGGCCGGCGAGCATGGTCGTGGCGAAAAGGAAAACTGCGATGTGCCTCATGTCGTACCCCTGTGGTTTGCCGGTTGGCAGGGGGGCACTATGCGGCGCGTGTGACGGCCTCATGCAGGATCGATGAAGGCTTCGTGAAGCAATCACGACAACCCGGCGGGGGGGCTGGCCGGGTCCGGACCTATTCGGCAGCCTCGATCCGGGCGAGCAGCGCCTCGACCTGAACCTGCGCGCCGGGGATTGCATTGAGCTCGGCGACCGTGCCGTCGAACGGCGCCGTGAGCGTGTGCTCCATCTTCATGGCTTCTAGGGTGAGCAGCTTCTGACCCTTTGTGACCGGCTGACCCTCGCTGACCTCCACCGCGATCACTTTGCCCGGCATCGGCGAGAGGATCGCGCCGTCTCCTGCCGCAGCGCCGTGCGCGGGCGTGTGGCGCCAGGCCTCGAGCAGGCGGACCTGACCGTGGCCGGTGACGAAGGCGCGCTCATCTGGTTGCGCGCAGCCATGCCCGGTCAGCGCGATCTCGACTGTTTCTCCGTCCAGCAGAAAGAGCCCATGCGTGCGCTGCGCCGCATTGAGCCGGAAACCGGGTTGCCCGCTTTTCGGTACCAGCGCCATTGCCGCCAGTTCGAGCGAGGCCGCCGAGGGCTGCGGCGGCTGCGCCATGGCCTCGCCGTCGCGGCCGATCAGTCCGGTGTCGACTCTGCCCGCGGCAAAATCGGGATGGGCAAGCGCATTGACGAGGAACGAGGCATTGGTCTTGACCGGCCAGACGGCGGTATCGTCCAGCATCTCTGCCAGCCGGGCCATGGCCTCAGCGCGGTTTTCGCCGTGCGCGATGACCTTGGCGATCATCGGATCGTAGAAGGGCGAGACTTCGGCGCCCTCGTAAATCCCGGTTTCGATGCGGCCGCCCGCCGCATTGCCAAAGTGCAGCAGATCCAGCCGGCCGATGCTCGGCAAAAACCCCTTTGCCGGGTCCTCGGCATAGAGCCGGGCTTCCATCGCCCAGCCGTTGATCGAAAGCTCGTCCTGCGCGAGCGGCAGCGGCTCTCCGCTGGCCACCCGCAGCTGCCACTCGACGAGGTCTACGCCGGTGATTTCCTCGGTCACGGGATGCTCGACTTGTAGCCGCGTGTTCATTTCCATGAACCAGATGCGGTCCGCGCGCAGGCCTTCCGATCCGTCGGCGATGAACTCGATCGTACCCGCGCCTTCGTAGTCCACGGCCTTCGCGGCGCGGATGGCGGCGGCGCAGATCGCTTCGCGCGTGGCGACGTCCATGCCGGGCGCGGGCGCTTCCTCGATGACTTTCTGGTGCCGCCGCTGGAGCGAGCAATCCCGCTCAAACAGGTGGACGACGTTGCCGAAGCTGTCGCCGAACACCTGCACTTCGATGTGGCGGGGCGAGAGGATGTATTTCTCGATCAGGACGTGGTCGTTGCCGAAGCTCGCGCTTGCTTCACGTTTGCACGAGGCAAGCGCATCGGCGAAGTCCTCGCTGCGTTCGACTAGCCGCATGCCCTTGCCGCCGCCGCCCGCTACGGCCTTGATCAGCACGGGATAGCCCGTTTCAGCGGCACGGTCGGCAAGGAAGGCCGGGTCCTGCTCCGGCCCCATGTAGCCCGGCGTCACCGGCACGCCCGCGGCCTGCATCAGGGCCTTGGCCGCGTCCTTGAGGCCCATTGCGGTGATCGAGGCAGGTTTCGGACCGACCCAGATCAGACCGGCGTCGATCACGGCAGCCGCGAATTCGGCGTTCTCGGAAAGGAACCCATAGCCCGGATGGATCGCCTCGGCCCCGCTGGCCAGCGCGGCGGCGATGATCCTGTCGCCCACAAGATAGCTCTCGCGCGCCGGTGACGGCCCGATGTGCACTGCCTCGTCCGCCTGCCGCACATGCAGCGCCTGCGCGTCGGCATCGGAATAAACCGCGAGGGTGCGGATGCCGAGCCGCCGCGCGGTGCGGATGATGCGGCACGCGATCTCGCCGCGATTGGCGATGAGGAGGGACTGGATCACGGGCATTACATCCGGAACACCCCAAACCGGGGCGCCTCCTCAATCGGCGCTTCCAGACACGCCGCCAACGCAAGCCCCAGCACATCGCGCGTCTGCACCGGGTCGATGACCCCGTCGTCCCATAGCCGCGCAGTGGCGTAATAGGGATTGCCCTCGTCCTCGTATTTCTGGCGGATCGGGGCCTTGAAGGCTTCGGCCTCCTCGGGCGTCCAGCTCTCTGCGTCGCGGTGGACGGTCGCCAGTACCGAAGCCGCCTGCTCGCCGCCCATCACGCTGATCCGCGCATTGGGCCATGTGAACAGGAAGCGGGGCGAATAGGCCCGGCCGCACATGCCATAATTGCCCGCACCAAAGCTGCCGCCGATGATCACTGTTAGCTTGGGAACGCTCGCCGTGGCGACGGCGGTAACCAGCTTGGCGCCGTGCTTGGCGATGCCTTCCGCTTCGTATTTGCCGCCGACCATGAAGCCCGAGATGTTCTGGAGGAACAGGAGCGGCATGCCGCGCTGCTGCGCCAGCTGGATGAAGTGCGCGCCTTTCTGGGCGCTTTCGGAAAAGAGCACGCCGTTGTTGGCGAGGATCGCCACCGGGATGCCCCAGATGTGGGCAAAGCCGCAGACCAGCGTCGCGCCGAAGAGCGCCTTGAACTCGTGGAATTCGCTGCCATCGACCAGCCGGGCGATCACTTCGCGCACATCATAGGGCGCGCGCACGTCCTGCGGGATGATGGAATACAGCTCTTCTGCGTCGTATTTCGGCGGGCGCGGGTCTGCCAGCGCGAAGGCCTGCCGGTTTGATGCACCTAGATGGCTGACGATGTCGCGCACGATGGTCAGCGCGTGCTCGTCGTTTTCGGCGAGGTGATCGGTCACGCCCGACTTGCGCGAATGGAGATCGCCGCCGCCGAGATCCTCGGCGCTGATTTCCTCGCCCGTTGCTGCCTTCACCAGCGGCGGGCCGGCCAGGAAAATCGTACCCTGTTCGCGCACGATGACGCTCTCGTCGCTCATCGCCGGGACATAGGCGCCGCCCGCCGTGCAGATTCCCATGACGCAGGCGATCTGTGGGATGCCGCGTGCCGACATGTTCGCCTGATTATAGAAGAAGCGGCCGAAGTGATCGCGGTCGGGGAACACGTCGGACTGGTTGGGCAGGTTCGCCCCGCCGCTGTCGACAAGGTAGATGCAGGGCAGACGGTTCTCACCAGCTATCTCCTGGGCGCGCAGATGCTTTTTCACGGTCAGCGGGAAATAGGTGCCGCCCTTTACCGTGGCATCGTTGGCGAAGATCATGCACTGCCGGCCCGAGACACGGCCGATGCCGGCAATGATCCCGGCGCCCGGCACTTCGTCGCCGTAGAGGCCGTTCGCCGCGAGCTGCCCGATTTCTAGAAATGGCGAGCCCGGATCGAGCAGGCGTTCCACACGATCCCTTGGAAGAAGTTTGCCGCGCGCCGTATGGCGATCACGGCTGCGCTCGTCTCCGCCCAGCGCTGCCTTGGCGACGCGGGCGCGAAGCTCTTCGGCAAGGCTGCGGTTGTGCGCGGCACGCGCCTGCGTCTCCGGATCGTCGCGGTTCAGCGATGTCGACAGGATCGGTGCGCTCACATCAACCTCCGTTTGGGCGCGCATAGAAGACGGTAGCGCCCGGGCCGAGCGGCCAGTCAAAGGCCACCCAGCAGATTGTCATCGCGATGCCCGCAGCCATGAAGCACAGGGCATAGGGCAGCATCGTCGCCAAAAGCGAGCCGACGCCGAAATCCTTGTCCCAGCGGCGGGCAAAGCCCAGGACAAGCGGGAAATAGCTCATCAGCGGGGTCATGATGTTGGTGTAGCTGTCGCCCATGCGGTAGGCGGCGGTGGTCATCTCCGGGCTGATGCCAAGCAGCATGAACATCGGCACGACAACGGGGGCCAGCGCGCTCCACTTGGCCGAGGCCGATCCAATGAACAAGTCGAGAAACGAGGACATCAGCAGCACGGCAACCAGAAGCAGCGGTGCGGGCAGGCCCATGGCCCTGATCGCCTCGGCGCCGTCGATGGCGAGGATCGGGCCGAGGCGCGACCAGTTGAACATGGCGACGAAGTGCGCGGCAAAGAACACGAAGACGATATAGGGGGCGAGCGACTTTACCCCTTCCTGCATCATGGCGATCGCATCGCCGGCACCTCGGATCCTGCCGGTCGCCTTGCCGAAGACCAGTCCAGGCAGGAAGAACAACAGCGCGAAACCGGGCACCAGCGCGGCGAAAAAGGGCTGCAAGGCCGCAGTGCCGCTCCTGTCGGGATCGACCAGCGGCGCGTATCCCGGCGTCAGCGTCAGAGCCGCAATTCCCGCGATGACGAGCAAGGCGGCAAGTCCCGCCCGGCGCAGGGCGCGCCCTTCCTGCGGCGAGACTTCCTCCGCCTCCACGCCCGCAGTGGCCCGCGCCGCGTCGCCCCACGCTCCAAGCCTGGGCTCGATGACGCGGTCGGTGATGAGCCAGATCAGCGGCACGAAGATGACTGCGACGGTGAGGATGAACCACCAGTTGCCGAGCGGATTCATTATCCACCCCGGCTCAACAATTTGCGCGGCCTCCTGCGTGAAGCCGAACAGCAGCACGTCAAGCTGGCCCGGCGTGACGTTCCCCGCGAGGCCTCCCGAAACTGCCGCGAAGGCGGCAGCGAGACCGGCCAGCGGATGCCGGCCGGCGGCGGCGAAGACAATGGCGGCAAGCGGAATGAACACGACATAGGCGGCATCGGACGCATGGTGCGAGACGATGCCGATCAGCGCGACGATGGGTGTCAGCAGACCGCGCGGGGCACCGCGCAGCGAGACCCGGATCAGCGCTGAGAAAAGCCCGCTGCGCTCGGCCACCGAGGCGCCGAGCATCACGGTCAGGATCAGCCCGAGCGGCGCAAATCCGGTCAGAGTGCGGGGCATTTCCACGAACAGTCGCCGGACATTGTCTTGCGAAAGCAGGCTCGTCGCCCGGTAGGTCAGCTCGCCATTGCTGAGTTCGCCCCATTGCGGTGGGTGACTGCCGCCATAGGGCAACGAGGCCGACCAGCCCAGCCAGGCGCCGACCGCCGACAGCACGATCAGCACCAGGATCAGCCAGACGAAAATCATCGCCGGATCGGGCAGCTTGTTGCCCAACCGCTCCACCTTGCCGAGGAAGCCCTGCGGCGGCTTTCCTGACGTGATGCTGCCCCCTTGCATGCC
This sequence comes from Novosphingobium sp., assembly GCA_040377095.1. Taxonomy (GTDB): domain Bacteria; phylum Pseudomonadota; class Alphaproteobacteria; order Sphingomonadales; family Sphingomonadaceae; genus Novosphingobium. Next base: position 12,965 of record JBEIPK010000024.1, on the reverse strand, counting down.
CGCTATGCCCCGATCAGTTCCCGGCCGATCAGCATCCGCCTGATTTCGTTGGTGCCGGCCCCGATGTCGAGCAGCTTGGCATCGCGCAGGAAGCGCTCCACCGGCCAGTCCTTCGTATAGCCCGCGCCGCCCAGCGCCTGCACGGCCTCGCCCGCCGCGCGGAACGCGTTCTCGCTCGCCAGCAGGATCGCGCCTGCTGCATCGAAGCGCGTAGTCTGCCCGGCGTCGCATGCCCTTGCAACGGCATAGGCATAGGTGCGCGCCGATTGCAGCGCGACGTACATGTCCGCCACCTTGGCCTGCATCAGCTGGAACGTGCCGATGGCCTGCCCGAACTGCTTGCGCTCCCGCACGAAGGGAATGACGACGTCGAGGCAGGCCTGAATGATGCCGGTCTGGATGCCGGAGAGCACGACGCGTTCGTAATCGAGCCCGCTCATCAGCACTCCGACGCCGCCGTCCGGCGGACCCATCACGTTCTCCGCCGGCACGAAGCAATCGTCGAACACCAGCTCTGCGGTGGGCGAGCCGCGCATGCCCATCTTGTCGATCTTCTGGCCGATCGAGAAGCCGGGCATGTCCTTCTCGATCAGGAACGCGGTGATACCCTTCGAACCCGCATCGGGCAGCGTCCTGGCATAGACGATCAGCGTATCGGCATAAGCAGAGTTGGTGATCCAGAACTTCGTGCCGTTAAGGCGGTATCCGCCGGGCACCGCATCGGCCCTCAGTTTCATCGAGACAACGTCCGATCCCGCGCCCGCTTCCGACATGGCGAGGCTGCCGACATGCTCGCCCGAAACGAGCTTCGGCAGGTACTTCGCTTTCTGTTCGGCATTGCCCCAGCGGCGGAGCTGGTTGACGCAGAGGTTCGAATGCGCGCCATAGGACAAGCCGATGGAGGCCGAGGCCCGGCTCACTTCCTCGACCGCGACGAGATGTTCGAGATAGCCGAGGCCCAGCCCTCCGAATTCTTCCTCCACGGTGATCCCGTGAAGGCCAAGCGCGCCCATCGCCGGCCACAGCTCATCGCGCGGGAACCAGTCATCCGCGTCGATTTTGGCAGCAAGCGGGGCGATCCTGTCGTCGGCAAAGCGCGCGGTGGTCTCGCGGATCATCAGAGCGGCTTCATTCAGGCCATAGTCGAAATCGGGCGTGGAACGCATCGCCGGGCTGCCTCTCTGTCAATTTCGGGATGCTGGATAGCAGTCTGGGATCAATCAGAAAAACTGGAATTGTGCAGAAGTTTGTATAGATTTACCCTATGATAAGCCGCATACAATTGCGCCAGTTCCTCGCTGTCGTTGATGGCGGCAGCTTCACGCGCGCCGCCGCCGCGCTTCATCTTACCCAGCCGTCTTTGTCAGGCGGCATCTCCCAGCTTGAGCAGCAACTCGGGACCCGGCTCTTCGTGCGCGAGCGCCGCCGGATCCGGCTGACCGAAGCGGGCAATGCGCTGTTGCCCCTGGCCCGCGACATCGAACGCACCTTTCACGCCATCGAAATCCGGGTGAGCAGTCTGCCCGCGCCGGTGCGTCCGATCCGGCTCGGCGCGCTGGAAACCGTGTCCGGGGATCTGCTCGAAGCCCTGGTGGCGGCCTATCGCGGCGCCGAGCCGCTTGAACTGATTGAAGGTCCGGAGCGCGAAATCCGCTCTGCGCTGGCCAACGGTTCCATCGACATCGCACTGACGATCATGCCTCAAAGTGATGATGCAGGCACGGGTGCCGTTCTGCTGCTTGAGGAGGACTATTGTCTCGTGCTGCCCGCCACGCACCCGCTTGCAGGCGCGCCCTTCGTCGAGGCGCGGGACGTTGCCGGGGATACCATGCTCGCCCGCCGCAGTTGCGAGGTGCTGACCGAGACCAGCCGGTTCTTCACCGCGCGCGGCGTTCGTCCCCGGTTTGCCTTGCGATCGGCGCATGACGTGCGGGTGATGCAAATGGTGCGGGCCGGACTCGGCATCACCGTCGCTCCGCGCTCACTCGGCGTGCCAGGCACAGCGATGACGCGGCTCGCCGGCTTCGACCTGACGCGGCGCATCGGCCTTGTGCCGGGAAGCCACTGGGAGGAGCAATTCGGTCCTGATCACGCCTTGCATCGTGCGGCGGTGCAAATGGAGCGGGTGAAGGGAATCGAACCCTCGTCGTAAGCTTGGGAAGCTTCTGCTCTGCCATTGAGCTACACCCGCAGACACCATTGTGCTTGGCCCTACCGAGGCAAGGCGCTCTTGCAACAGCCAGATACTGCAGTCAACATGCCGGTCTGTGAGGGGCGCAGAGCCCATCAAGTCCGAAGCGTTGGGACGGTGATCGCCCACACATGCCGGAAGCTGCTATTTGAGCTTGCGAGCCATTGCGAGGTGAGCAGCCACAACGGGTTCCGCCTCACGTGCAAAACTCGTGAACGTCTCGTCACTGCCATTTGCGGCATAGCCCTTCAGCGCGCTGAGAGCGGCCTCGTGCGCATCGACCTGGGCCCGGGCAAAGGCCGTGTCGAACGCCGTTCCGGTCAGTGCGCTCAGCGATTCCAGCGTCTGCTGCTGCATAGCCGACATCCGGGGGGCGGGCGCGACCGGGCCGGAGGCTTTGGCCGCCGCCGCCATGAGCCTTGCCGTTGACGCAGTGTGCGCCTCGATCATCTGCCTCGCGAAGTCCTTTACGGCGGCCGACTGGGCGCGGGTTTCGGCCAGTTTGGACATCTCGACCTCGAACCGGTCACTTGCGGCCACCGCATCGGCAAACATTTGCGGCCCGCTCAGCGTTGGCGACGACATCGATGCGCGTGTATCCGGCACCGTGCCGAGCGCGTCCAGTGGATCGGCCGTGGCCGCGTCGGTCGGACCTGGGGCAGGATCGCTGCCGCATCCAGCGAGGGCGAGGGCGAGGGACGAAGCGGCGATGAGGGTTGCATGGTTCATGGCGGTGCTCTCGTAAAGGGATGAAGGGGATTGGCCATGGGTTAACAGCGCGAGACAGCCAGGGTTCCTCTGTGCACCCGTGCCTTCAAGGAACCAGCCATCCGCCGTCCTTAACCATGGGCAGGGGGAGACAGCGGCCATGATGCAGGTTGATTTCGCGGTTCTGGGCAGCGGGCCTGCCGGCCGGCGCGCCGCCATCCAGGCTGCCAAGCTGGGGCGCAGCGTGATCGTCATCGATGATCGCAGCAAGGTGGGCGGCGTCTCGGTCCACACCGGCACCATTCCGTCCAAGACCCTGCGCGAGACGGCGCTCAACTTGTCCGGCTGGCGCGAGCGCGGTTTTTATGGCCGCAGTTACCGGGTGAAGGCGTGCATCGGCTCGGCCGACCTTGCCGCGCGCATGGCCAAGACCTTCGACTACGAAGTCGCCGTGCTGGAACACCAGTTCGCCCGCAATGGCGTGTGCACCATGGTCGGGCGCGCCCGCTTCACCGGGCCGCATTCCATCCTTGTCGAACGCGACGTCGACGGCCGCACGGTCGAGGAGCGTATCGAGGCGGACAAGATCCTGATTGCGGTCGGCACCGCGCCGCACCATCCGCCGGGCATTCCCTTCAACGGGACCAGCGTTGTCGACAGCGACGACTTCATCCGCCAGCCCCGGCTGCCACGCAGCCTGACAGTCGTGGGCGCAGGCGTGATCGGCATCGAATACGCCACCATTTTCAGCGCGCTCGACGTGCCGGTGACGCTGATCGATCCGCGCGAGCGGCTGCTCGAATTCATGGACAGCGAAGTTGTCGACCATCTTGTCCACCTGATGCGCGACCGGGGCATTGCGCTCAGGCTCGGCGGCAGCGTCGAGCGAGTTCGCTTCGGCGGGGGCGGAGCGCCGGTCTGCGTGCTGGGCGACGGCCGGCAGGTCGCCTCCGAGATGGTGCTGTTCACAGCCGGCAGGATCGGAGCGACGGCTGAACTTGACCTCGCGGCGTGCGGGCTGGAGGCCGATGCACGCGGCCGCATCCCCGTCAACCGCGCGACGCTTCAGACCAGCCTGCCGCACATCTATGCAGCGGGCGACGTGATCGGCTTCCCCAGCCTCGCCTCGACATCTATGGAGCAGGGGCGGGCGGCGGCCTGTCATGCCTTTGGCCAGGCTGCCGCCATAGACGACCAGCGGCCGCCTTACGGCGTCTATGCGGTGCCGGAACTGTCGTGCGTCGGCATGACCGAGGACGAAGTGCGAGAAAAGGGCATCGCCTACGAATGCGGCGTCGCCCGCTTTCGCGAGACTTCGCGCGGGCACATCATGGGCATGGACAGCGGCGTGCTCAAGCTGATCTGCGATCGCGCCACGCGCCGGCTGCTGGGCGTTCACATCATCGGCGAGGGCGCAAGCGAGCTGATCCATATCGGGCAGGCCGTGCTCAACCTTGGCGGGACCATCGATTATTTCGTCGAGAACAGCTTCAATTACCCGACTCTGGCCGAGGGGTACAAGGTGGCGGCGCTCGAAATCTGGAACCGGCTTCAGGCGCAGTCGGCCCAAGCTGTTAGTCCGATGCGAACCGCTCTCCACTTAGCAAACTGATCCCTTCGAGATGCATTCTCTAGGCGGCGATCATCTGCCACTCAGCGAGGGCAGCTGAGCGGCGCTCCTTGTAGACTTGGCGACTGACGAGATGGCGTTCGAGGGCGAAGTGATTGTGGACGTTGGCGTGGACCGAGGCAAACTTCTGTAATGACTTCATTCGCCGAAACCGCAGCATCGCCCGCTCTCGTCGTCGGAACGGCAGATGGCTGTTCTCGGCCCAAATGTTGGCCCAGCGGCCGGACTCCTGCTTGTGCGCACAGCCGAGCTCGGTCATTGCTGCCTTGTAGGAGCGCAGGCCATCGGTCACGATCTTTTCCGTCCTGCCATGCCGCTTCAGGGTCTTCTTCATGAAGCTTAGCGCTGCGGCCTTGTCCGGGCTCTTGGTCACATAGCTTTCCAGGATCTCGCCTTCGTGGTCGACAGCCCGCCACAGGTAGACCCACTCCCCGTTCACGCGGACGTACATCTCATCGAGGTACCATTGCCAGTGGCGGAAGCCACCCATTCGTGACACTCGTTGGCGTTGAATATCGGCGGCAAACAGCGGCCCAAATCTATTCCACCACAGCCGCACCGTTTCATGGCACAGGTCGATGCCACGCTCGAAAAGCAGGTCCCTCGACGTTCCGTTGCGACAGCGGATACCGCACGTACATGATCACCACGAGGCGGATCACCTTCGGGCGAAGAGTGAAAATACCGGAACGGATTGGCTGGTTTTCGAGGTCGAGGCATGCATCTTCCCTATCCTCGCCCACGCTTCACGCCAATCGGCGCATTTGCTTTGACAGCACCGCTATTTCCAACCTGTTATGCACAGGCTCGTTCGGAGTTCGGGCTCGGGCATGAAATGGGGGCGAAGCTGCAGAATCGCGTCGATCACTCGTCCATCGGACAGCCACATCACTGTATTCTTGCTGGTTATGCCTGTTTATCGGCTTCGAACACGGATGGTGCGCAAGGTGATCGTGCCATTCTGTACTGCCGAAAATTGCGGGGAGAAAATTGGCGGAAATTGCCGCGACAAGCCAAATCCCGGAATCTCTGCGGTACGGTCTGAGCGCGTGTCAGCCGCGGAAAGGCGCGCTATTGACCCCCAAGCCAAGAAGACTGTGCACGATTTGAGACTGGGTGGCGGAGCGGGAGGGATTCGAACCCTCGATACGCTTTTGACGTATACTCACTTTCCAGGCGAGCGCCTTCGACCACTCGGCCACCGCTCCGCATGCACTGGATGGCGAGCGCCCTAGCCGCGTGCGCCGCCTTGTGCAAGGCGCGTCGCGGGCCGGTCAGGCGCGCGGGGCGCGGCGGCGGCGCGGGGAATCGGTTTCGCCCGCCTCCGCCGCTTCTCCAGGCCATGGCACGACTTCGGCCGACTGGTGCCGTCAAAGCAAATGCACCGATTGGCGTGAAGCGCGGGCGAGGATAGGCCGACACCTCAATAACCGTGTTGAAAACTCACACCTGCCATTCCGACGACGAGAGCGGGCGATGCTGCGGTTTCGGCAGATGAAAGCTTTGCAGAAATTCGCATCGGTCCATGCCAGCGTGCACAATCATTTTAGCTCGGAGCGTCATCTCGTCAGTCGCCAAGTCTACAAGCAACGCCGCTCAGCAGCACTGGCTGAGTGGTGGATGATCGCTGCCTAGAGAATTTCGCCCTTGGAGATCAGTGCGTCTGGTGGAGAGTGGTTCGCAGAGGACTGACACCTCCCATATCGGTCCTGAAGGCAGACGACGCGGACAATCGACTTCGCGTGCGGATCATCCAGGTCCTGCGCCCCGAACCATGTACTGTCCATGCGGTGGGATCAGTGCCACACGTTACTTGACAACGAACAAATCAGTGAGAAGATTTATGCGCTTCTCAATCTCTTCCTTGCTAAAGGCATCTTTTCCGGTCAACTCACGGAATTCATATGGAGTTGTATAAATCTGGGAACTGTTAGCCAAAAGATAGTAGAGATGGTCGGGATCTCCCTGTGCTATTTGGCCTATTTTCTGACCATCCTCGATTATTTTTTTGACTATAATGTAATTTTTTCTCAGGTGTGTCTCGATGGTTGCCTTGAGGTGGGCGGATCCTTTGGGAGATTCTCGTGTCAATATTTGAGGTACTTCGGGGTGCTTTGCCAGAAACTCGATCAGTTCTCGGATAACAACTCTCATTTTCTCCGCTGGCGTGTCTACGTATCTGGTGCTCTGCGACAGGCTTCTCTCGAGATGATCAAAGTAACCGGACATGATGTGGTCCATGACATGGATCCACAATTTCTTCTTGGACCGGAAATGATACCGTACCAGGCCATGGCTGACCCCGGCCGCCGTCGCTATGCCCCGGTAGGTCGCCGCCTTGAACCCAACGGAACTGAAAATCTCTATTGATGCCGCTATGATCCGATCGGACGCCGAATGTTTCTTCGAGCGGACATCTGCTTTAAGGTTAACTTTGGCGCCATCCATGTGGACGCCATTCAGTTGACCTTGCCGCTGCTTATTGCCGGCATTATCTGCCAGGGTATGCGGCAAATCCTTCCGCAAGCGGTAGTAGGAACGCTGAGGCAGACCGACGGAACGACAAGCCTCAGCGATCGTAAGCCCCTCGGACCGTCGCTGGTCGACCTCGCAAACAAGATGATCACGGGAAGACATCGGCGAGCTTACCATATAATTCCTGTATTTAGTTATCACGCTCCGGCCAAGTCGGCCATGCTCGCACCTTCATCCGGCGGTGGACCTTACCGATGATACATCGCCCGTGTGGTCGCTGAAACCTAATCGAGTATAGGCGGGTTTTCGCCCCTGACCAGTGCCCTGTAGAGGGAGGCGATCCGACACGCCTCACAACTCCCGTCCGACTGAACTTTTGCGCCTGGATGGCATAGGCAAGATCGACCAACATCGGAGAGCCGGTCACAAATGACGACAGATCCGATATCAACAGCACCGCGTTCGCAACATTTGGCGTCTCGCCGGAATGGTCCACGTGGTGATTCTGTCGCTAGTCCTCCAGGGCTTGGGCCGAACGCCGTGCTGTTCAACAAGCCTTTCCTGGCCAATGGAGTGGTCATGGGGTCTGGACAAGCCGGGATAAACCGAAAGCCGAACTCTCAGCCATCCAATGCGGCAGCTTTGGTCATCGCGAAGGCCCCGTGCTTCGCGGCAGCATAGCGGCGGCGCCGTGGCGGCCGCAAACTGCAGCCGTTGCGCTGTTCGACGCCAGAAACTAGGCAGTGGCTTTGCCGATCCCTGAGCGAGGCAGAGCCGGTGGCCAGGATAACTCTTCCTCGCAACTTCCACACGCTGCAGCCACTTCTCTTATGGCCGGCACCAGCGTGCCAGGATCCAAAATCAGATATCCGATCTTGGACCCTGATAGTAGCAAGGTTTATCTTGTGCGCGACGGTATCAGAGCGGCTTCCAGCGCGGCGCTTCCATTTCAGGCCAGATCTTGGCGGAGGTCGCCAGCCAGTGTGCAATTGCGGAGTTGACCTTGCTGGGCTTTTCCTGCTGCATCCAGTGCCCGCTGTCGATGTTCACTGCGGTCAAATTCTTGCAGTAGCGCCGCATTGCCTCCCCTGAGTTGGCAAAACGCTCCGTCTCACAGACATAATCGTATCGACCGTTGATAAACAGAACCGGCATTTCCAGGACACCGTCGTTCACGGAGTTTTTGGTATATTCTGCGTTTGTATAAGTATTCATGTAGTAGGAATCGGCACCGAAAAATCCGGTACGCTTGAAAGCTGCGACGTATGCTGCGTGCGAGACTTCATCGAGGACCATCGGGTCGATTCCGTCAACTTCCGGTGCTTTGCCGCCGAACCAGCCGCCAGCCTTGAAAATGCCAGCCGTGAATGCAGGCTCGTTAGCCGCGCCGGGGTTGCCGCGCACAAACAGCGCTTTAAAGACTCTGTCGGCATTGTTGTCGAAGAACGAACAGGCGTCATTGAAGCGCTCAAGGTAGTAGCGCCAGTAATCCCATGGCCCGAAAGGATACTCATCAATGGGATAAGCGTCGCGGTCGACCAACGAGATCAGGTGATCAATCCCGCACTCCGCCCAGCGATAGGCAACACAGAGGCTGGCAACCGCGTGGCAACGGTCCGGATAATGCGATGCAATACCCCAAACAATCAAACTTCCCCAGTCGTGTCCGATCCACACGGCTTTCTGTTCGCCTATGGCGTCCAGAAACTCGATCAAATCCGCGTTGATCTTCTCCATTGAATAGTCTTCGTGTTTGTCGTGCAGAACGGATTTCCCCGATCCGGGCATGTCGACCGCAATGGTACGAAACCCGAGTGCTCCAAACACAGGGAGCTGGTGGCGATAGCTGATTGCAAGTTCCGGCCAGCCGTGGATGAAGATGATTGTCGGGCCATCATCTGGTCCGGAAGAAAGGTAATGTATTCCTCCACGTGAAAGCTCCACGTAATTTTCGCGAACCAGGCTATCCGTGTTCTCGAATCCTTCAGAAGTATTCATGATATCCTCGCTTTTCGATTAGTAACATAATACTAATTTTAGTTGTTCAATAAAATTCTGAAGGAGGCCAATACATTATGGATTAGCGTAACGGACATTTCGTAAGCCGGGCATGACTTTAGTTGCTATTGCGAATCATATTTCCGCCTATGAGCGTCGGAACATGGGCCATTGTTCCACCATCGACCGGAACGGTCGCGCCGTTGATGTAACTCGCTTCCGCAGAAAGCAGGAAGGCCACGAGATCCGCTACTTGTTCCGGCGTACCAAGAGCGGGTGTAAGGGTTTGCTCTACGTGGACATCGATCAGCGGCCCCATGTTGGTGCGGACCCCTTCCGTCAGAATAAGGGAAGGCGCCACAGCATTGCATCGGATGCCATGCTTGCCGTAAGCGGTCGCGATATGCTGCGTAAGGCTGATCACAGCAGCCTTGGACGAACCATACGCACTGAGATACGAGTCTGCCGCCAATCCGTTGATCGACGCAGTATTGACAATGGCGCCGCCTTTCCCGCTTAGCATGGCCTTAAGTGCATGCTTTGCGAAAAGCATCGTGCCACGCACGTTAGTCTGGAAAACGGCGTCCCAGATTTCAGCGTCCATATCTGCGATACCGCCATCCCGCATCAAAACCGCGGGATCGAGCAGCGCGGCGTTGTTATGCAGCGCGTCCAATTTGCCGAATTCCGACAGGCAGCGCGCCACAGCCGCGGCGATCTCGTCCTCAGAGCGGATGTCGCACTTCATTGCGAGAGCAGCGCCACCGTTTTGGCGTATTTCCGCAGCAACATTTTCTGCGTTGGCTGGATTGAGGTCCGCGATAAGCACGGAGCTCCCTTCGGCCGCGATCTTTAGCGCACTGGCACGGCCGATACCCGAGCCAGCGCCCGTTACGATCGCAGAGAGTCCTTGAAGCCTTCCCACGGCATTATCCTTTTTCACATTTGAATTGCACACCGCTCAGGCGGCGGATTCTCCCAGTATTATGCTGTCCATTTCGCGATCAGATTTGGTACGGCATGCCTCCAATAGAAAATGCGCATCAGCGCCGATGCGATATCGCGTTTCGGGCTGCGGATCGCCGAGCGACTTGATCGCAGCTGCCGCCACTTCGGCCGCCGACGAGGCTGTCTCATTCTTTTGTTGATCGATCAGCTGTTTGTGCGCATTTTCGTACATGCCTTTGTACAACTCGGCAGTGCCGGCATCAGCCTGCTTGATGGTAGTGGTCAGTTCATCGATGCACCGGTCCACCATCGGCGTGGCAATGCTCCCAGGCTGGAGCAAAATGACGCTCACCCCGAACTGCGATGCTTCCTGGCGCATGGAATCGACGAGACCTTCCAACGCAAATTTCGAGCTGACGTAGGCTCCCATGACAGGCGTAGCGATCTTGCCGGACAAAGACCCGATAAACACGATCCTGCCCTTGGCCCGTCGCAAATGGTCGATCGTCGCCTGATAAACTGCCAGGGCAGAGAGTAAGTTGACTTCCATGCTTTCGCGAACGGCAGCGAGCGGAATTACTTCGGCCGCGCCAAAAACACAAATCGCAGGGCAATGAATAACTGCGTCCAGCCGATCCACATCCGCCAGACGTTTGGCGAGATGGTTGAGAACGGCTTCGGAATCGGATAGATCCAGCGCAATATAATCCTCTGCACCTGGGAAATCCGCACGAAACTTGCTGATCTTTTCTGGCCTTGATACTGTGGCTATGACTGCCGCATCAGCATCCAGCAGTTCACGCATAATTGCTGCACCAACGCCGCCGTTAGCTCCGATCAATAGCACTCGTTTGGATTTCAAATTGCCTGTCATCATTACAACAGCTCAAAAATTTGGTAAGCGGGTCCGTCCGGCGTAAAATTTCCGATTCCGAAGGCGACGATATTGTTCAACCAGTGCAGGCTCGGCGCGGCGGCTTCGAACTGTACGGCGCTACGGAAATACAGTCCGTCGGACTCGCCGGGCGGCGGCGGTATGGTCATGCCTGCCGGTACGACCAGGCGCCCGGTGTAGGTCATGTAGATCAGGTCACCACCATCGACTTCCAAGAGAGCCCGGACATCCATGTGCATGACACCATCCGGACGTCTGATGACCCAGTCGCCGCCCCCTTGCAGCACCCGCCCGCGCAAGCGCTCTCCCTTGAAGACACCCGACGTGATCGCGCTGATCCGCCGGAAATATCCTGTCGGCACGTCTCCCAATCCTCGCGGGGTGGATTGAAACTGGACCGAAAAAAGAGGTCTGAACTCGACGGGGCTCATCAGTTGAACCCGCCGATCAGAACTGAATTTTCTGGATCAACGGCTGTCCGCTGAAATTGCCGCCTGCCTTGCGGGACATTTCATAGGCCCCCATCAACGGCTCCGCATCCGGATATATCTCGACCATATGGCCGTTGAGTTCTCGCGTATCGAGAAAAGCCACGTCATAGCCCGCCCCCGCAGACCCGACGTAGAATTGCGATGCCGTTTCATACCCGCGCTTGTTGAACGAGGCGAGGGCCTCGTCGAAATCACTCACGATCAACGCCACATGCTGCAATCCCGACTTTCCGCTCCCGAACGGGAACATGTCATGAATTTGCGAAGGGCCGTCGTTGTGCTGGTATGAGAACTCGACCATGATGTCGCCCCACTGGCCGAACAACGTGGTGTGGTCGAACTCCCCGGCCTGGCCACGATATTTGAAATTCTCGACCGGCACGTGTTCGGCGAGGAAGAACGGTCCCGAACCATACATGGCGTGGTGTTTCTCCGCGGCAGCGACCACATCAGTCACTGCATAGGCGATTTGGCGGATAGGCCAGAACAAGTTGCTCATATCTAATCCCGATATCCAGATTTCACGGAAGCGAACCTCATCGCGATCATGATGGCAAAAGGTGTTTCGGCAGGCCCGGCATCCGGTTCATCATTCCGCCATCCACCGCGAGCGACCGCCCAGTGACATAGCTGCCAAGATCGGACGCGAGATAGAGCGCCGCCCCAGCGAGGTCACGCGGCTGGCTGTAGCGTCCCAGCACGTTGGTCGCCTCAAGGTAGGCCTTGCCCTCTTCCGTGTCCGGATCGGGGTAGAACGCCTTGGTAATGCCGGTAACCGTATTGCCTGGCAACAGGCAGTTGGATGTGATGCCATAGCGCCCAAGCTCGAGCGCGAAGCAGCGCATAATGCCCTGGACCGCGTGCTTGGAGGCGCCGTAGGCACCGAGCAGCTCGATCGCGAAATCGCTGCACACCGAGCCGGTGCTGATGATGCGGCCATATTTGCTTTTCTTCAGCAGTGGAATGAACTCACGCGTGACGCGGAACACCGGGTCAACGTTAGTAGCCATGACCCGTGCCCAGTTTTCGTCGGTACAATTCTCGAAATGGACCAGATCGCCGGCGATGCCTGCGTTGTTCACGAGTATGTCGAGGCCGCCAAAAACCTTCTCCGCCTCTTCACGCAGGACGCGCGGTGCGTCGCGGTCGGAAATGTCCATGACCAGTTGATGGACCTTGTCGTTGCCATCGTACAGCGAGTGCAACCGATCTTCCGCGATGTCGACTGCAATGACGCGAGCGCCATGCTCGACAAACATTTCAGTGATCCCTTGGCCAATTCCGCTTGCGGCGCCGGTAACGAGTGCAAGGCGATTTTCGAGAAATTTCATGACCAGCCCTCTCTTAATTGAATTATAAACGATTACTAAAAAGCGATTAACCTAAAGCCGGCCAAAGATGCCCGAGACAAACTTGCGCTACCAGTCAGTGGACCGCTCAGCTGGGGGTTACTAGCTTTTTCGTCGAGCCATTTCCTTGAAGCTGAGTGTCACGCCGTAGGTTGCCGGCATGCCCGCGAAGCGAGCAACCGAGTCAGCCGACGGGTCTGCCGCCGGATGTCCTTCACCACCCGCTCAGCAGCGGTCTTGGCGGGCGATTTTTCGAGGAGGATTGGGGCTTCGTCGTAGT
>JBEIPK010000008.1:0-66246 GCA_040377095.1 Novosphingobium sp. | reverse complement strand
TGATCGGCGTGAATGGCAGCGGCAAGACCACCACCATCGCAAAGCTCGCCCATCTGTTTCAGGAAGACGATTACGGCGTGCTGCTGGCGGCGGGCGACACCTTCCGCGCTGCGGCCATCGGCCAACTGGCGACATGGGCGGGCCGCATCGGCGTCGATCTGGTGCGCGGCCCCGAGGGCGGAGATCCGGCAGCGATCGTGTTCGATGCGGTCAAACAGGCGACCGACACGGGGATCGACGCGCTGATCGTCGACACCGCCGGGCGCTTGCAGAACAAGAAAGAGCTGATGGAGGAGCTGGCGAAAATCCGCCGCGTCCTCGGCCGGCTCAACCCCGAAGCGCCGCATGATGTGGTGCTGGTGCTCGATGCCACCAACGGGCAGAACGCGCTCCAGCAGATCGAGACTTTCCGCGACGTTGCGGGCGTAACCGGCCTTATCATGACCAAGCTCGACGGCACCGCGCGCGGCGGCGTTCTTGTCGCGGCGGCCGAGCAGTACGGCCTTCCGATCCATGCCATCGGCGTCGGGGAAAAGATCGACGATTTGCGCCCCTTCGATGCCGATCTGGTGGCGCGCGTGATTGCCGGAGTTGCCTGATGACTGACGAAGTCCCCTCCTCAGCCGCTCCGGCCACCCCGGCGCCCGCGAAGAAAAACACCTGGCTCACCGTCGCCATCGATTATGGCCCGGTCGTCGTCTTCTTCGTGGCGTATCGCCTGTTCCGCCCGGACGACACGTCGCAGTCCGTTGCCGAAGTCCTCGCCGTGACCAAGAGCACCCTGACCTTCGTGGTCGCGACCGTGATTGCGTTGATCGTCTCGAAATGGCGGCTCGGCAAAATCTCGCCGATGTTGTGGCTGACCACAGTGCTGGTCGTCGGCTTCGGACTGCTCACGGTGATCAGCCAGGACGAATTCTGGATCCGGCACAAGCCGACTGCCGTCTATGGCCTGTTTGCGATCATGCTATTCGGGGGGCTGCTGCGCGGCAAGGCACTGCTGCGCATCCTGCTGGAAAGCGCCTTCGAGGGCCTGTCCGAGGAAGGCTGGCATAAGCTGTCGCGCAACTGGGCGATCTTCTTCATGTTCCTGGCGGGCGTGAACGAGATTTTCGCCAACAAGGACTGGTTCACCTTCGAGGAATGGCTCAAGGCCAAGCTCTTTGTGTTCCTGCCGTTGTCGTTCGTGTTCACGCTGGTGCAGATTCCGATGCTGCTGCGTCACGGGCTGGCCGATACCGAAACCGACGACGTGGTCGGGAACCCGCCGCACGAATAAGTGGCCGCCCCATGAATAAGTGGAAAAGCCCGAAAATACGGTGACAAGTCCCCCAAATCTGGCAATAAAGCGGGCAATGGGCGGGTCCGCCGTCCGAATGTCTGTCAACAAGACAGCTGTTCCTGAGTGCCTCGGATCCATAGGGGGAAACCATGGCCAAGTTTTTCGGAAATCTGCATCTCGTGATGGCCGTCGGCCTGCTCATCGCCGTGGGCGTCATGGTCGGCTATGCGCCGGACGTCCCGTTTACCATCAATTCCATCTTCCGCTGGCTGCACGTCTTCTTCGGCGTGCTGTGGATCGGCCTGCTCTATTACCTCAACTTCGTGCAGGTTCCGACCATGCCGTCGATCCCGGCCGAACTGAAGCCCGCCGTCACCGGCCATATCGCGCCCAAGGTGTTCTTCTTCTTCCGCTGGGCCGCGCTGCTGACCGTCGTCACCGGTCTCGTGATTGCGGTTGTCTCGGGCTATGCGCATGAAGCGTTCACGATGTCCGGCCCGCGTGCGGTCAACCTCATCGGCCTCGGGATGTGGATGGCGCTGATCATGGCTTTCAATGTGTGGTTCATCATCTGGCCCGCGCAGAAGAAGATCCTCGGCATCGTCGAAGCGAGCGCGGAAGAGAAAGCCGCCGCCGCGCCCAAGGCGCTGGCCGCCAGCCGCACCAACCTGCTGCTGTCGATCCCGATGCTCTACTGCATGGTCTCCGCCAACCTCGGCTGACCGGCTATCCGGCACAGCGCTTGGGGGCGGGTCCGGCAAGATGCCGGACCCGCCCTTTACTTTGGCGCCAGCTATGCGCGCAGCCGGGGCAGGACCTCGTGTTCGCAAAAGTCGATGAACTGCGCTTGGTCGGGGCCGATGCCAAGCAGGCAGACATGATCGAACCCTGCGTCGAGAAAAGCGTCCACTGCCTTGATGACCGGTTCGGGATCGGTTCCACAGGGGATATCCGACAGATCATCGTCGCGCACGAAAGGAGCGATGGCGTCGAAGCCTTCGGTGGTGGAAAGCTCGCTGTTCACCGCCCAGCCGAGCGGCGAAAAGGCAAAGCGTTCGCGCGCCTGCTTGCGCGCCTTTGCTTCGCTCGCGGCGTAGGAGACTGCTACCTCGCAGTATCGAGGCCCCTTCTTGCCGAACCCATCGGCCAGCTCGCGCGAGGCCTGGGTGGCCATGATACCGTCGGCCTTCTCGCGGGCGAGCGCCAGCGAATGCTCACCGCTCACGCCCAGCACAATGGGCAAGTCTTTTTCGGGCGGATCGTAGAGCCGGGCGTGATGCACAACGAAATAGTCACCGCGGTGATTGCACACCGCGCCCTCCCACAGCATGCGGCAGATTTCGATGGCCTCGCCCAGCATGGCGTGGCGTTCCGGGATTGACGGCCAGCGCGCGCCGGTGACGTGTTCGTTGAGCTGCTCTCCCGCGCCGAGCGCAAGTGTGAAGCGCCCCCCGCTCAGCAGCGAAACCGTCGCGGCGGCCTGCGCGATGATGGCGGGGTGATAGCGGATAATCGGGCAGGTCAGCCCCGTCGACAGAGCAATTTTGCTCGTCGCCTGCGCAATTGCTCCGAGCACGCTCCACGCGAAAGGTGAATGGCCCTGTGCCTCGTGCCATGGGTGGTAGTGATCCGAGATCGATGCAAAGTCGAAGCCCGCTGCTTCGGCGCGAACCGCATTCTCGACGAGAGCAGTAGGTCCATGCTCTTCGGTCATGAGCTTGTAGCCGAACTTCGCGCCGCCATTACCTGACATGCCGATCTCCTTTGCACCCGTGTGAACGCAGGAGCGCGGAAATTGTTCGGCCAGCTAAATTTCGATCTGGCTGCCTAGTTCGACAACACGGTTGGTCGGCAGGCGGAAGAACTCCATCGCGCTGGCGGCATTGCGCAGCATCCACGAGAACAATCGCTCGCGCCACAGCGCCATGCCCGGCCGCGCCGATGCCAGCAGCGTCTGGCGCGACAGGAAGAAGCTCGTCTTCATGACCTCGAACGGGCCGCCGCACAAAGTGACGTGCTTGAGTGCGGCGGGCACGTCTGTCTCCTCGAGAAAGCCATAGCGAAGGATCAGCCGGTAGAAGCCGTTGCCCATGTCGACCACGTCGCTGCGCTCGGCAGGATCGACATGCGGCACGTCCTGGATAGCAACGGTGAGTATCACCACGCGCTCGTGCAGCACCTTGTTGTGCTTGATATTGTGGAGCAGCGCGGACGGCACGCCTTGATTGGTCGCCGCCATGAACACCGCCGTGCCGGGAACACGCGCAGCGCTGGTATGCGCGCTCTTGGCGAAGACCTCGATCGGGATCGAGCCTTCGGCCATGTTCTGTCGCATCAGCTTGCGACCCTTCGACCAGGTCGTCAGCAGCGTGAAGATCGCCACGCCCATCAGCAGCGGCACCCAGCCGCCATACGGGATCTTGATCAGGTTTGAGCCCAGATAGGCCATGTCCACCACGATGAAGATCACCAGCAGGGGCAGCGCGCGCCACAACGGCCAACTCCACAACGAAATCAGCACCACACTGATAAGCAGCGTATCGATGAACATCGCGCCGGTCACCGCGATGCCATAGGCTGCGGCAAGGTTGCTCGACGACTGGAAGAACAGCACCAGCACCATGACCATGATCATCAGCCCCCAGTTAACAACTGGGATATAGATCTGTCCGGCAGCGGCCGCACTTGTATGCTTGATCTGCATGCGGGGCATGAAACCAAGCTGGATCGCCTGCTGGGTCAGCGAGAATGCGCCTGAGATGACCGCCTGGCTGGCGATGATCGTGGCCATCAGAGCGAGCGCGACCACTGGCATTCGCAATGCCTCGGGTGCCATCAGGAAGAATGGGTCCTTGATGACCACAGCTGCACCCGCCGGATCGAGCGAAAGGACCATGGCCCCCTGCCCCATGTAATTGAGCATGAGCGCGGGCAGCACGAATGTCAGCCAGCTGACGCCGATGGGCTTGCGTCCGAAGTGGCCCATGTCGGCATAGAGCGCTTCGGCGCCCGTCACGGCCAGAACGACACTGCCCATCGCAATGAATGCGCGAAAGCCGTCGGTCAGGAAGAAGTTGATCGCGTTCCAGGGGTTGATCGTGTGAAGTACGATTTCGGGCATCGAGGCGAGATGGATGCTTCCCAGAACCGCGAGTGTCAGGAAATAGGCCAGCATGATCGGGCCGAACAACCGGCCGACGCGGTCAGTCCCGCGCGACTGGATCGCGAAGAGGCCAAACAGGATGGCGACCGCGATTGGCACAATCCAGTCCTTGAATCCGGAATGGACGTATTGCAGGCCCTCGGTCGCGGAAAGCACTGACATCGCCGGGGTAATCATCGAATCGCCGTAGAACAGGGCAGTGGCGAACACGCCGAGCAGAATGAACGGCGCGGTCCATCGCCGGTCTTCAGACTTGCGGTTGATCAGTGCCAGCAGCGCAAGACTGCCGCCTTCTCCCTTGTTGTCGGCCTTCATGATGGTGAGCACGTACTTGAACGTGACAACAATCATCATCGACCAGAAAACGAGGCTGAGCACGCCGTGAATATGCACAGGATCGACCTGAATGCCCGGCACGCCGTGGTGCGAGGCAAATGTCTCGCGGAAGGCATAGATCGGACTTGTGCCGATATCGCCGAAGACCACCCCGACAGCCCCGATCGAAAGCTTGAGGAATCCGTTTCGATGGTGCCCGCCTGGATGCGGCGGCGGGAATGGCCTGGTTTCGGCAGCGGCACCCTGCGGCGCGGGCGATTGCCCGTCGTCCTGCACGTCAGATTGGCTCATCGCGATGCCCCGCCGGTGAATCGACTCAGCATGCGGTCCCGCAAGCCCTGTCGCTAGGCGGCGGCGCTTAGCAGCAAGGCAGGGCAGCGGCAACGCCAGTCATGGCGCGTGCGCGCCGGGCCCGCTCATTGCCCCGGCGCCGTCCCCTCGCGTGACTGCATGAACGCTTCGAGCCCGGCCAGCCGCTCGGCAAGATCGGGGCGCCACGGCGCATCGGCCGGCGTCGCCGCGAGAAGCTGCGACCAGACCTGTCGCGCTTCCTCGAAGCGCCCCGAATTGGCGAGCGCCATGCCCAGGAAGAAGGGTGGCCCCGGATGGCCGGGCGCGGCCGCGGCGGCATGTTGATAGGCATAGAGCGCGGGCGGGGTGAGCGTGCCCTCCGCATGCCCCACCAGCGCGTTGGCAAGCGCCAGCCAGGCCTCGCCATTTTCCGGTTGCGCATCGACCGCACCGAGCAGCACGCCGGCCGCATCACCAAAGCGGCCATGCCGGGCCATCGCATCTGCAATCAGCACCCAGTTGTTGCCGGGCAGCCCCTCTTCGCCAACCAACCCGCGCCGGGCAGGAAGCGCGGCTGCCGGATCGGCAGCAGACGACTCTGCAGCAGCGGTGGGCTTGCCCGGCAGGGCGGGGTTCGCCTGCATGGCATAGCCCGCAAGACCCACAAGCAGCGCCGCGCCGATGGCCTCCCAGCCTTTCCGCGGTGCCTTGAGCAACACCATCCCCGCGAACACGGCCAGCGCGGCGATCCCGGCAAGCAGCCAGCTCACGAGCGGCGCCCCGTGAACCGGCGGCGCAGCAGCAAGGCGGCCAGCGCCAGCAGAACCAGGGGCAGGACAAACAGCGGCCAGGTCAGCGCAGTGATGCGCGGCGCATAGCTGACATAGTCGCCATACCGCTCGATCAGCCAGCCCCGCACCGCCTCCGGCTCCTCGCCTGCGGCAATCATCTGCCGGACCTGACTGCGCATGTCGCCCGCCATCTTTGCGTCCGAATCGGCAATCGACTGGCCCTGGCACTTGAGACAGCGCAGGGTGAGCATCAGGTCGTGCGCCTTGGCCTCCAGCGCGGGGTCGTCAAGCTGGCGGTGGGCATAGGGCGCGGGCGGCATGGTGTCCTGCGCCATCAGCGGCGCGGCGATCAACGCGGCGGCGGCGAACAGAAAAGACCTCATCGTGCCGCCTCCTCCAGCTTGCGGCGCAGCAGCGCGACATGTTCGGGACGGATCTCGCCGATGTGCTGATAACGGATCACGCCCTTGCCATCGACCACGAACGTCTCGGGCACGCCAGACGAGCCGAGCGCCATCTGCACTGCGCTGACATCGTCCGCGCCGATGCGGGCGAAGGGATTGCCGTTGCGCGTCAGGAACGCCTCGACATCCTCGCGCCGGTCGCGGATGGCGATGCCGTCAATGGCCACGCCCTCGCGGGCCAGCGCGGCGAGCTGCGGCGCCTCGACCGCACAAGGGATGCACCAGCTGGCGAAGACGTTGAGCAGGCGAGGCTTGCCGCCCCCCATCTCGGAGCTGGCAAGGCCGGGGCGCGAGGCACTTGCCGGCGGCAGGGCAAAGGCTGGAAGCGGCTTGCCGATCAGCGCGCTTTCCACTTCGCGCGGCGCGGGGCGGAACAGGCCGATCAGGACAAGGCCGACGAAACCCGCGAACAGGGCCAGCGGCAGCCACATGGCCCAGCGGCGCGGCTTGGGATCGGGAGCACCGCTCATCGGCCCTGCCTTTCGCGGCGCCAGGCGATCTTGCCGCGCGCGACATGGCGCCTGAGGTCGCTCGCTACACGGCCAAGAAGCGCGAGCAGCCCGCCCAGTGCGATGAGTCCGCCGCCTAGCCAGATCAGCGGCGCGAACGGCTTCCACCAAAGCCGCAGCTGCCAGCGGCCCTCGCCCGGCGCCTCGCCGTCAACCATCGGTGCCTCGCCGCCCATCACGGCATAGAGCTGCCCGTTCCAGCGCGTGAGCAGCGCCGATTCGCTTGTCTGCTGCGGCGGGGTCCAGAAGCTGCGCGACTGGGGGTGGAGGTGCTGGACGGTGCTGCCCTGGTAGCGCGCGTCGAGCATCGCCTCCATCGCGGTCCAGTTCGGACCTGCTACGGGCTGGACCTTGCGCAAGGCCACTTGCCACGGACCGACGGACACAGTGTCTCCCACCCGCGCCGCGACCAGTTTCTCGACCGAAAAGGCGCTTTCGCTGGCCATGCCGAACAGCGACACGGCGACGCCGAAGTGGGCAACGACCATGCCCCAGGTGGCGAGCGGCATGCGGCGCAGGTTCCGACCGCGCAGGGGCAGCAGGCTGGCGACTGCGATTGCGGGCGCCAGCGCAAGACCCAGCAGCGGCAGCACGTTCAGCCGCGTGAACGCCAGCAGTCCGGCTAGCGCCGCCAGAAGGAGGACGGCGATGACGATGAGGCCCGGCCTGATCCGCGAGATCCGATCGCGCCGCCAGTTGAGCAGCGGCCCCACCGCCATGACCAGCAGCATCGGCAGCGCGAAGAGTGCGCTCATCGGGTTGAAGTAGGGCGGACCGACCGAAACCTTGGCGCCCATCGCCTCTGCCAGCAGCGGATAGAGCGTGCCGAACAAGACGATGCCAAGGATCGCCGAAAGTGCGACGTTATTGATGACCAGCGCACTCTCGCGGCTGACAGGTGCAAAACGCTCACCTTCGCTCACGCTTGCCGCTCGCAAGGCAAAAATGGTCAGCGCGCTGCCGATGTAGATCGCGAGCAAGGCGAGGATGAAGCTGCCGCGCTGCGGATCGACGGCGAAGGCGTGAACGCTTGTGAGGATCCCCGAGCGCACGAGGAACGTGCCGATCATCGACATCGAAAACGCAATGACGCCCAGCATCACCGTCCATGCGCGCAGCGCGTCGCGCGCCGCCAGCACGCTGGCCGAATGGAGCAGCGCGGTCGCCGCCAGCCATGGCATGAGCGAGGCGTTTTCGACCGGGTCCCAGAACCACCAGCCGCCCCAGCCGAGTTCATAATAGGCCCAGTACGAACCCGCCGTGATGCCGAGCGTCAGGAATATCCACGCCCCCAGCACCCAGGGCCGCATCGCGCGCGCGAAAGCGGGGCCGACCTCGCGCGTCACGAGCGCGCCGATGGCAAAGCTGAACGCAACCGAAAGTCCGACATAGCCGACGTAGAGTGTCGGTGGATGGAAGGCGAGACCGATGTCCTGCAGCAGCGGGTTGAGCCCCTGCCCCTCGGCGGGCGCGGGGTCGAGTCGCGCGAACGGATTGGAGGCGATCAGCAGGAAGCCATAGAACCCGAGGCTGACAAACGCCTGCCAGGCGAGGGTCGCCATCATCGTGCGTTCGGGCAGGCGGCGCTCGACCAGCGCGACGAAGCCGCCCGCGAGGCCCATCACCGTGACCCACAGCAGCATCGAGCCCTCGTGGTTGCCCCAGGTTCCGGCGAGCTTGTAGATCATGGGCTTGGCCGAGTGCGAGTTGAGCGCAACCAGCTTGACCGAAAGATCGGTGCGGGCGAACAGCACGATCAGCGCCGCGAAGGACAGCAGCGCCAGGATGCCTTGCACGATGGCCGCCGGGCGGACCACGTCGTTGAGGGCGCTGGAGCCGCCGCGTAGCGACAGGCCAGCCGCTACAAGCTGCAAGCCCGCGAGCGCCGCCGCCAGCCACAGCGCGACAAGGCCAAGTTCAGCGATCATCGGGCGGGCGCGGTCATCGGGTTTCGGCCACGACCTGCTCGGCCTGATGCTGGGTCATGTCCTGCATTTCGCGCGGCACATATTTCTCGTCATGCTTGGCGAGGAGATTGTCGGCGACAAAGGTGCCGTCGCCCGCGCGCTTGCCTTCCGCCACCACGCCCGATCCCTCGACGAACAGCGAGGGCACGATGCCCCGGAAGCGGACGGGGACGCGGGCCTTCCCGTCGCCCACGATAAACGCGATGGTCACGCCGTCAGCCTCGGTTCTAAGCGAGCCCTTCTCGACCATGCCGCCCAGCCTGACGGCGCGGTCCGGGCCTGGCGGAGAGGCGACTAGTTCGCTCGGCACATAAAAGTACGAGGCCTGGTTGCGCAGCGCCCAGATCGCCAGCAGCCCCGCCGCGATCATGGCAACAAGCGCGATGACGATTAGCACCAGCCGCTGGTTTTTCGCCTTGAGCGGTGCCGGCGTCATGACCGCCGCACCGCATCGCGGCGCTGCTCGGCACGGCGCATGGATAGCCAGCTCCAGCCAGTCAGCAGCATGGTCGCCCCCACGCCAACAGCATAGGAGGCCCAGACGAACAGCCACGGGTCCAGTGCCTCGCGCATCAGGCTGGGTCCTCAAGCGCACGGCGGCGCAGCCGCGCCTCGGCCTGCGTATCGGCCAAGATCGCGCGCATCCGCATCAGCACGACGGCGGCGAAGATCAGGCTGAAGCCCAGCGTCGCCGCCAGCAGCGGCCAGAGGAAGGCCGGCGCCATCGCGGAGCTTGCGCCCATGGCGCCGACGGTCAGGCTGGGCGGCTGGTGCAGCGAATTCCACCACAGCACCGAATAGTGGATCACCGGAATATTGATCGAGCCGACAAGCCCGAAGATCGCGGGCATCCGCGATGCGCCGCCACCGGCTCGGTCGCTCGCGTCGGCCAGCGCGATATAGCTGAGGAACAGGAACAGCAGCACCAGCATGCTGGTCAGCCGCCCGTCCCACACCCACCATGTCCCCCAGGCCGGACGGCCCCACAGCGATCCCGTGGCAAGGCACACGGCAGTAAAAACCGCGCCCGGCACGGCCGCGCTGCGCGCCGCGATGGCGGCCAGCGGATGGCGCCAGACGATCTCGGCGAAGCTGGCGGCTGCAATCGCCATCCAGCCGCCCATGCCCAGCCAGGCGGCGGGCACGTGGATGAACAGGATTCGTACGGTTTCGCCCTGAAGGCGCTCGGCCGGCGCGGCCAGCAGGCCCCAGCCCAGCGCCGCCAGCGTGATCGTGGCACCTACGATCAACGCGACCGGCATCAGCCAGCGCGCAAGGCGGAGGAACCGGGCAGGATTGGCGAGGCCGTGCATGTAGCGCGCTTTGGCAAAGGGCAGGGTGGTGAGCAAGCAAATCCGTCGTGCGCCGATAGTGCGCCCAGCCTGAACCGCAGATGAGAAAAATCGGGACGATGGGGCGATCGACGGGGTTCGAACCCGCGACCTCCGGTACCACAAACCGGCGCTCTAACCAACTGAGCTACGATCGCCATGAACCCCTTCGCGGGGCTATCGTCACACCTTGGCCAGGATGCTGCCGGTGCGGGAGCGGGCCTTTGCACAGGCCGCGCCGAAATCAAAGCAAAAATGTCCCTCCCGGATGGAGACAGTCGCCGCGCGTCGACACTTCGGTAAGGATTGTCCGCAACCGCCCGTTAACCCCGAGAGCCGAACAATCTTTCCAAGACATCAGGACGCCGGGTCGTCCTTACAATGGGGCTTCAAATGACCAATGGGCTGGCACGGCTGGACGCGCTGGAATCGGTGACGGACCGGCGGCGCGAGACCCGCCATGCGGCAAGGGCCAGCGCGCGCCTGGATTCATCGCGCGGCGAGAGCGCGGTGGTTCTGCTGGCCGACGTCTCGACTCACGGCTGCGCGGTCAGCATCGAGCAGCCCTGGCTGCGGGCGGGCGCGTTCGTTTCGATCGCGATCGTGCAAGAACAGGGTCTGCAGACGCCCCCGTTGCAGGCTATCGTCCGGTGGGTCCGCGAAGGCAGCGCGGGGATGGAGTTCCTCGCGCCGATCCCCGCCGACCGGACCGAATGGCATGACCTGATGGGGTAACGGCCCGGCGCCGACGTCGGCCCGGCCAGAAACCTCAGCCCTTCTTGCCTCAGCTCTTCTTGAGCGAGAGTCCGCCGAAGCGCTTGTTGAACTGGGCAACGCGGCCGCCATCCTGCAGCTGGGCCGTGCCGCCGGTCCATGCCGGGTGCGATGTCGGATCGATTTCGAGCGCGAGCGTATCGCCTTCCTTGCCCCAGGTGGAGCGGGTCTCGAACACGGTGCCGTCGGTCATCTGCACCTTGATCATGTGATAGTCGGGATGGATTTCGGACTTCATGGCATGGACTTTCGATTGCGGCCGGTTCCGACCGGCCCGAAAAGGAAGGGGCGCGCATAGCGGCGCGGCATGTGTTTGTCGAGTCTCGTGGAATCTGAGCCCGGAAGATCAGCTATCCGCGATCATCGCGGTGAACTCGACCTCGCAAGTGGTCTTGCCCAGGATTGAGGCCTTGCCCCAGAACTTGCAGACCCGCGCCCGCTTCTGGATGAAGCCGGCCTCAAGGTCGAGCAAGACGCCCGGCTCGACCGGGGCGCGGAACTTGGCTTGCTCTATCGCCATGAAATAGACGAGCTTGCCCGTGCCGGCGAGCTGCAGCGTCTCGATGGCGAGGATGCCCGCCGCCTGCGCCAGCGCCTCGATCTGGAGGACGCCGGGCATGATCGGGCGGCCGGGGAAGTGGCCCTGGAAAAAGCTCTCGTTGAAGCTGACCGCCTTGATCGCGTGGATCCGGTCGTCGGGCACGAGGCTTTGCACCCGGTCGACCAGCAACATCGGATAACGATGCGGGAGGGCTTCGAGAATGGCGCGGATGTCGCGGGCGGAGCCGCCCCCGCCCGCGCTGCCTTTGGCCCCGCCCGGGTTGTCAGACTCGCTCATGACTGTTGCCCCCGCCAAGGGCCTTAACGGCCCGGGGTCTGTCCGGCGGCCGGTGCGGCCGGCTGGCCCGCAGCGGCAGCGGCCTGCTGTTCGCGCGCCTCGCGCATCTCACGCGGTTCCCACCCGGCGGGCGGAACGAGCTGGGCCGAAGGGATGAGTGTGTTGAGCTCGTTCAGGATCTGCTGGTTGAGATTGTAGGCATTGTTGTTGAGCGCGACGATAGCCTGCGGATTGAGCAGGAGCGAGATCTTGCCCTTTGCCATCGCGTTCTTCACGGCCTGGTCGAGCTTGTCGCTGATCTGTTCGGTGACATAGGCCTCCGACTGCGCGACCGGCTGGAGGATGCGCTCAAGTTCGGCCTGGCCCGATTGCTGGAGGTTCTGGATCGCCTGTGCCTGCTGCTGGAGCGAGGCCTGGTTGGGCGTGGCAGCCTGGCGGTCGGTCGTGAACTTGGTGACCATCGGCTGGATCTGCGCGGCAAGCGCCTTGCGGCGGGCCTCGGCCTGGTCATACTGCGCCTTGTAGGTGGTGGGCCGCTGCTGCTGCGCGGTCTTGAAGGCATTGGAATTGCCGATCACGGCGTCGAGGTTGGCAACCGCGATGCCGGGCACCAGCGGACCGGAGGCGGCGGGGGAGGCCGCCTGTGCGAAAACGGTCTGGCTGCCGGCGGCAACGAGAAGGGCACTGGCAAGCGCAGTCTTGGCGACCAGAGCGGTCTTGGTGAGGTTGATCATCAGAATTGGGTTCCCACGTTGAAAGTGAACGGTTTGGTATCATCGCCCTTGGCCTTGAGCAGGACCTTGGCGAAATCGATGCGGAACGGGCCGAACGGCGAATTCCAGTTGACCCCGATGCCGATCGCGACGCGCGGGCGGGGGCTGTCTCCGAAATAACGCTCGGCAAAAGCGATGTTGTTGCCCAGCGCTGCATTGACGCCGGCCGTGGTCCCGGTCGGCAGACAGGTCAGCGTCCGGGGATTGACCGCGCTGGTGACGGTTGACGTCGCGCTCGCGGTGCAGACCCCGTTGACCACGCTGGCGGCGTCGATTTGGGTGTAAAGCGGCTGCCCGGCCGAATTCTTTGTCGCAAGGAACACGCCGCCGGGACCCGTATCGGTCAGCACCGGCCGCCGGACGTTCCAAACCGCGCCGGCGTCGAGGAAGATCGAAGGCCGCAGGCCCAACTCGCGTGCGCCCGAACCCAGCGGAATTTCCAGTTCGGCGCGGCCGAGATAATAGAACTTGCCGCCGATGGAATCGTCGGTGCGCTGGTTCTTGTTGCTGGTCAGTTCGCCAGCCTCGACCGTGCCGTCGCCGTCGAGATCCACATAGGAGAGGCGCAGCACGCGCGGGCCGACGCCGCGAATGTCGAAGCCGCGGATCTGCGGCTCGCCCAGATAGAACCGGTCGGTCAGGCGAACATCGTCAATGCCCTGCGCCGCGTCGCCGCTGTTGTCGAAAGACTTGATCGCCCCGCCTTCGGCCTGGATCGAAAAGATGAAGCCCTTGCCAAGCGAGAAATAGCGCGCCGCGTTACCGCGAACGCGGCCGTATTTCACCGAACCGCCGAGGCCTGCGTAATCGACGCTGAGCGATCCGGTGAAGCCGCGCGTCGGGCGCACGCGGTTATCCAGCGTATCGTAAATCAGCGAGAGGCCGAGGATCGAACTGGTGCGTGTGCCGATGGCCTCGCACAGATAGCGTCCGGCCAGCAGCGGATCGCACTGCTCGAAGCCGGGGGTCAGTCGGTCGGTATAGAACAGCCCGCGATCGAGCGTCACCTTGTCGTAGTTGAGGGTGTAGCGGCCCACCACGGTCATGAACTCGGTGAGCGGCACGCCGGCGCGCAGCTGGAAGCCGGTGGTTGCCTGCTTGTAGGTGCTGTTGCGGTCGTTGTTGAAATAGTTGAAGCTGTTGAGATCGCGGCGATAGATGTCGATGCCGGCCGAAACGTTGCGGTCGAACAGGTAGGGCTCGGTGAAGCTCGCCTCGATGCTCTTGGAATACTTGGAATAGCTGCCCGAAAGACCGACCCGCTGGCCGCGCCCGCGGAAGTTGCGCTGTTCGATCGAGGCTTGGAAGATGAACCGCTCAAGGCTGGAATAGCCGGCTGAAAGCTGGAGCTGGCCGGTCGGCTTTTCCTCAACGTTGGCTTCGAGCACGACGCGGTCCGGCGCGGAGCCGGGCTTTTGCTCGACCTCGAACTTCTCCTGGAAATAGCCCAGCGACTTGATGCGCTCGCTCGACCGCTTGACCTGGACCGAGTTGAAGGCATCCCCTTCCGCAATGCGGAACTCGCGGCGCACCACCTTGTCCTGCGTCAGCGTGTTTCCATTGACGTCGATCCGCTCGACATAGACGCGCGGCGCCTCGACGATAGTGAAGGTCAACCCCATGGTGAGGTTTTCCTTGCTGCGGTCGTATTCGGGCCTGACATCAGCAAAGGCATAACCGAAGGCGCCCGCCGTCTCATTCAGCTTGTCGATGGTATCCTCGACCATCTTGGCGTTGTACCAGTTGCCCTTCTTCATCGGCAGCTGGCCGCTCAAACGTTCGCCGTCGAAATCGCGCAGTTCGCTCTCGACCTTAATGTCGCCGAATTTGTAGCGGTCGCCTTCCTCGACGACGTAAGTGATGATGAAATCGCGCTTGTCGGGGGTGAGTTCGGCGACAGCCGAAACGACACGGAAATCCGCATAGCCCTGCGTCAGGTAGAACTGGCGCAGCTTCTGCTGGTCGAAGGCCAGACGGTCAGGATCATAGCTGGTTGCGGAGCTGAAGATCTTGGTGAGGCCCGACTGCTTGGTCACCATCTCGCCGCGCAGGTCGCCATCGGAGAACTTCTCGTTGCCGATGATGTTGATCCGCCGGACCTTGGATTTCGGCCCCTCGGTGATCTCGAACACGATGTCGACGCGGTTTTGGTCAAGCATGACCATCTTGGGTTCGACCGTGGCACCGAAGCGGCCCTGCCGCTTGTAGAGCTCGATGATGCGGGCAACGTCGGCGCGGACCTTTGACCGGGTGAAGATCTGGCGCGCGGCCACCTTGATCTCGGGCAGGATCTTGTCTTCCTTGAGACGCTTGTTGCCTTCAAGGATGATGCGGTTGACGACCGGGTTTTCCTTGACCTGAATGACAACGTTGCCGCCGTCGTTGCGCAGCTGCACGTCAGCAAACAGCTCGGTCGCGAAAAGATCCTTCAGCGCCTGGTCGGCAGCGGTTTGGGTATAGGGCTGGCCGGCCCGCAGCCGGACATAGGACAGGATTGTCGCGGGTTCGAGCCGCTGCGCGCCCGATACCGTGATCGTGCGGATCTGCTCGCCGCTTTCGGCCGCGGGCGCAGATGCAGGCGCAGGGGCCGCACTGGCTGGGGCGGGAGCCTCCTGCGCCCAGCCGGATGCAGGAAGGCCAGCTAGCACCGTAGTTCCCAGGAGCGCCGCGGCCATGCCGGATGCGCGGCGATAATCTGCGCTGCGAACCATCTTAAATCCCATCATCGACACGGTCAGTTCCGATCAAGCACTATCAGGCCCGCACTCTCATGCTTTGGCCAGCACCCCGAACAGGCCACGGGGGCGCCGTCCGGCAGGCAACGCAAGCCTCTGCCCCATGGAGGTCGGGCAATCAAGCAGTGAGGTGATGGCGCCGTTCGTGTCCAGCCCACAATCCCCACAATTCCGCCTGTTCAGCTGCCGAAAATGCGCAGCGACGCCAGATCGTTGATCGTCACGAACAGCATCAGCCCAAGCACGAAGGCAAGGCCGGTGCGGAAGGCCCATTCCTGACTGCGAAGGCCCAGCGGCTTTCTGCGCACCGCTTCCGCCGCGTAGAATGCCAGGTGTCCACCATCAAGGCCGGGAATTGGCAGGAGGTTGATGAATGCCAAGTTAATCGAAATGAGGGCCGCAAAGCCCACGAAAGCCTGCCATCCCAGGCTGAACTGCTCGCCCGAATACTGTGCGATCTTGACCGGTCCGCCCAGTTCCTTGACCGAGCGTTCTCCTGCAAAGATCTGGCCGATGCCCGTCACCATCATGCGCACGGTACCAATGGTCTGGTCAACCGCGAGCGTCACCGACTCGACCAGCCCGACCGGCACGATGCGGACCTTGCCGGCCCTTATGCCAAGCCGCCCGACGCGCGCCTCGTTGCCGAAGCGGTCCCGCTCCACCTCGGAGGCGATGCGCACCGGTATGGTCAGACGCTCGCCGCCGCGCTCCACCAGCAGGCTGACGCTGCGGCCCGGAAAGGGAATCACTTTTTCGGGAAGCTCGGTGAAGTTTTCGATGGCCTCGCCATTGATGGAAAGGATCGTGTCGCCCACCCGCAGCCCGGCGGCCTGCGCCGAGGAGCTTTCTGAAAATCCTGCGATCTCGGGGGTAGCCACAACCTTGCCATAAGCCAGATTGAACGCCGCGAAGATCGCCACGGCCGCGATGAAATTGGTCAGCGGGCCGGCGAGCACGATCAGGCTGCGCTGCCACAGGGGCTTGAAATGGAACAGGTACGCCCGCTCTGCTTCAGGAACATTGGCGCGCGCATCGGGCATCGATGCGGCATTCATGTCGCCCGCAAACTGGACATAGCCGCCCAGCGGCAGCGCGGAGAGCTTCCAGCGGGTGCCGCGCCTGTCGGTCCAGCCGAGCAGCTCCTTGCCGAAGCCGATGGAAAAGGCATCGGCCTTGACCCCGAAGAGCCGGGCCACGCCGTAATGCCCCAGCTCGTGAATCAGGACCAGTGGTCCCAGCACCAGCAGGAAGGCGACGACCGTGATCAGCAACGATGGACTTTCAAGCAATACCCGGACCCTCCGCTCAGGCGCCTTCGATCATGCGCCGCGCCCGCTCGCGCGCCTCCGCATCGATCGAGAGGACATCGGCCAGCGAGGCAGGCGCGGGTGCCTGATAGCACGAAAGGCTGTCTGCAACATGACCAGCAATGGCGGGAAACGATATGCGTCCTTCGAGGAACGCAGCGACCGCGACTTCGTTGGCGGCGTTGAGCACGGCAGGCGCCGCGCCCCCGGCCTCTGCCGCCTCACGCGCCAGCCGGGTTGCCGGAAAGCGCACTTCGTCGGGCGCTCGGAACGTCAGCTCGCCGATTGCCGCAAGGTCCAGCGGCTCGCATGGCGTTTCCATCCGCGCCGGCCAGGCCAGCGCCGAGGCAATCGGCACGCGCATGTCCGATGGACCAAGCTGCGCCAGCGTCGAGCCGTCGCAGTACTCGACCATCGAATGCACCACCGACTGGGGATGTACGATGATGCGCAGTGCACCCAGCCCGACCGGGAACAGGTGGCTCGCCTCGATCAGTTCAAGTCCCTTGTTGAACATCGTCGCCGAATCGACGCTGATCTTGGCGCCCATGTCCCAGTTGGGGTGCTTTACCGCCTCGGCGGGAGTTGCCGCCGCGATGCGCTCCATGCTCCAGTCGCGGAAGGGTCCGCCGCTTGCCGTGAGTGTGATGGAACGGATATGTTTGTCGTCGTTGCCGGCAAGGCACTGGAAAATGGCGTTGTGTTCCGAATCGATTGGAAGCAGCGTCGCGCCGTGCCGTGCGACCGCGTGCATCATCACGTCGCCGGCCGAAACCAGCGCTTCCTTGTTGGCGAGCGCGACGGCCTTGCCCTGCTCGATGGCCGCCATCGTCGGCATCAGGCCCGCGCAGCCGACGATCGCCGCGATAGTGAGGTCGGCGCCGCGCGATGCGGCTTCGACGAGCGCCCCCTCGCCCGCCGCCGCTTCGATGCCGCTGCCGGCCAGCGCGTCGCGCAAAGCAGGCAGCGCTGCCTCGTCGGCTACCACGGCAACTTGCGCCGAGAATTCGCGCGCCAGCCGGGCCAGATCGGCGGCATTGCCGTTGGCGGTGAGCGCGACGACACGCCAGTTGCCTCTATCGCGCCGGATGAGGTCAAGCGTCGAGGCGCCGATGGAGCCGGTCGCGCCGAGGATGGAAAGCGAGCGCGTCATGCGGGCGTGGGAAGCAGCGAGCCGCCGCCTGCCAGAGCCGCGCCTATGACGAGCGCGCCCCACAGGGCGATCAGGAACAGCACGGCGAGCAGCCCGTCGAGCCGATCAAGCACCCCGCCGTGGCCCGGAATGAGGTTTGAACTGTCCTTTACGCCCGCCCGCCGCTTCATCCAACTTTCGAAGAAATCGCCGGCCTGGGCAACGATGGCGATCAGTGCCCCAACGATGACAATTAACGCCAGTTCATCTGAATCGAAATCGCGATACAAAGTGCCGAGTTGATTCCACCATGCAACTACGCCCCGAGGACAAGTGTCGAAGCAAAGCGGGGGAAAGAGCAGATAAAATACACATCCAGCCGCCAGAACGCCCCCAAACAGTCCAGCCCATGTCTTGGAAGGGCTGATCCGGGGCGCAATCTTCGGCCCGCCAATGGTGCGCCCCGCGAAATAGGCGCCCACGTCCGTCGCGATCACCGAGCCGATAAGAGTGATGACCAGTTGCGTGCCGTCAGGCTGGTTGCGCAGGAACAGAAGTGTTCCGGCAGCCACCGCAATATAGACGAAACCACCCGCATTCCACGCGAATTGCGAGAGCGCGGTCCGCGCAAAGCCGCGCACCAACGCGCGCCATTCCCACAGCAGGACGACGGCGAGGAAGGCGACGAACAGCGTCCAAGTCCACCCGCCCAGCCACAGCGCCGCGCCGGACACGGCAAGCATGATCACGGCCGACGCGGTGCGGACGCCGACATCGGAGCGGCGAGGCTCACCGCCCGCCATAGCGCCGCTCCCTCTGCGCGAAGGCATCGAGCGCCTCCTGCAAGTGCTCGGGCATGAAATCGGGCCACAGCACGGGCGTGAACCACAGTTCGGCATAGGCCGCCTGCCATAGCAGGAAGTTCGACAAGCGCTCCTCGCCCGACGTGCGGATCAGCAGGTCGAGCGGCGGCAGGTCTGCGGTATCGAGCTCCGCAGCAATGGCCTCGGGCGTGATCGGCCCCTTGGCCGCCGCAGCCGTAGCGGCGCGGGCGATCTCGTCCTGCGCGCCGTAGTTGAGCGCGACCGCCAGCGTGACCCCGGTGTTCGCGGCGGTGCGGGCCAGCGCCTGCTCGACCAGTTCGACCACGTCGGGCGCGAAGGCACGGTAGTTGCCGATGATTTTCAGCCGGACGTTGTTGGACGCGAATTCATCGAGATCGGAGAGGATGAACCGCTTCATCAGGCCCATCAGGTCGGAGACTTCCTCGTCCGGCCGGCGCCAGTTCTCGGTCGAAAAGGCATAGAGCGTCAGGCACTCGAGCTTCATCGAGAGCGCCGCCCTGACCAGCCGCCGCACGGCCTCGACGCCGCGCTGGTGGCCGACCACGCGCGGCAAGTGCCGCTTCTTGGCCCAGCGGCCGTTGCCATCCATGATGATCGCGACGTGGCGGGCTGCGGTCAACGCGGCCTCCAGGCGGGAAACCCGGCAGTCACTGCCCGAGGATTTCCTTTTCCTTCTGCGCCGCGACGTCGTCGGCAGCCTTGATGATCTCGTCGGTCAGCTTCTGGACGTCGGCTTCGTGCCGCTTGCGCTCGTCCTCGCTGATCTCGTGCTTCTTTTCGTCGGCCTTGAGATTGTCCATCCCGTCGCGCCGCACATTGCGGATGGCGATGCGTGCCTTTTCGGCATACTGGTGCGCCAGTTTGGCAAGCTCCTTGCGGCGTTCCTCGGTCAGGTCCGGGATCGGCAGGCGCAGGGTGTTGCCGTCGTTGATCGGGTTGAGCCCCAGCCCGGCCGAGCGGATCGCCTTTTCAACCGGCCCGATGTTCGACTTGTCCCACACCTGCACGGTGAGCATGCGCGGTTCGGGCGCCGAGATCGTCGCGACCTGGGTGATCGGCATGCGGCTGCCATAGACCTCGACCATGATCGGTTCGAGCAGCGCGGTGTTGGCGCGGCCCGTGCGCAGGCCAGAAAGATCGTGCCGCAGCGATTCGACCGCGCCATTCATCCGGCGCTCGAGATCTGCCTTGTCGTACTTCATGCAAGGACTCCGTATTTTGCCATGTTCAGGCCTCCTCTTGCACGCGCGTCTGGACGCCTTCGCCGACCAGGACACGCGCCAGATTGCCCTTCTCGCGGATGGAGAAGACCACGATCGGGATCTTGTTGTCGCGGCACAATGCCACGGCCGATGCGTCCATGACCTTTAGATTGTCGGCCAGCACAGTGTCATAGTCCACGGTATCGTAACGGCGGGCGGAAGCGTCCTTCTTGGGATCGGCATTGTAGACGCCGTCGACGCTGGTGCCCTTGAGCAACGCATCGCACTTCATTTCCGCCGCGCGCAGCGCCGCGCCGCTATCGGTGGTGAAATAGGGGCTGCCGACGCCCGCAGCAAAGATCACGATGCGACCCTTTTCAAGATGCCGTTCGGCGCGGCGGCGGATCACCGGCTCGCACACCTGGTCCATCTGGATGGCGGACTGCACCCGCGTTTCCACGCCGAGCTGTTCGAGCGCGTTCTGCATGGCGAGCGCGTTCATCACCGTGGCAAGCATGCCCATGTAGTCGGCCTGGGCGCGGTCCATGCCGCGCGCCGCGCCGGCCATGCCGCGAAAAATGTTGCCACCGCCAATGACGAGGCAGATTTCAAGCCCGGTCTCCTTGGCCGCCTTCACTTCGGAAGCGAGCGCGGCCACGGTTTCGGGATCGATGCCGAACGACTGGCCGCCCATCAGCACTTCGCCCGAAAGCTTGAGCAGGATGCGCTTGTAGCCGGGCATTGTCATGGGATCGTCGCGCTCATGCAAAAGGGTTCAAGGATCGGCTCGCGCCGGACAGGCCCGGCCTTAGACTGCGCTCCGCCTCCTGCCAAGGCTTTGGGGCCCCTCGCCGAGATCAGCTCGCTACGATCAGCCCATCGGATACCGGATGTCGAGGCTGACCTCGTCGATGCGCCGCAGGGTCTCGTCCGAAAGCACGAGGTCCTTCGCCGCAAGGATATCCACCATGTGCTCCTCGCGGGTCACGCCAACGATAGTGGAAGCGACAAAATCGTGCTGCTTTGACCACGCCACGGCGAGCGTCGCTGTGCTGATGCCAAGATCGGCGGCAATGGCGGCAAACCGCTCGGTCGCGGCGCGCGAGCGATCGTTGACATAACGCGCCGCCATCACCTGCTGGCGCTCGCCGAGCTTGCGATAGTTGGTGAAGCGTGCACCCTCGGGCCAGACGCCGCGCTGATACTTGCCGGTCAGGACGCCGCCGCCGATCGGGGAATAGGGGATCAGGCTGACGCCTTCCTGGCGGCAGACCTCGGCAAGCTCGTCTTCGAAGCGGCGGTTGTTGAGGCTGAAGTTGTTCTGGATCGTCTGGTAGCGCACGCAGCCCAGCCGCTCCGAGGTGGCAATCGACTTCATCAGCCCCCACGAGGTCTCGTTCGAGCAGCCGGTGATCCGCACCTTTCCGGCGCGCACCAGTTCGTCGAGCACTTCCATCGTCTCGTCATAAGGCGTGCCGTGATCGGCCCAGTGGGTCTGGTAGAGATCGATGTAATCGGTCTGGAGCTTCTTCAGGCTGCCTTCAACGGCGCTGATGATATTATGCCGATCAAGCGCGGTCATGCTGGAGCGCAGCGGGCTCGTGAACCAGATATGGCTCGGTCCTGAAACCTTGGTGGCGAGGATGACCGCGTGGCGCGGCTTGGTCTTGAGCCAGCGGCCGACGATTTCCTCGGTCAGGCCGACGTAGCTGGTGTCCGGGGGAACCGGATAGCCCTCCGCCGTGTCGTAGAAATTGATCCCGGCATCGAACGCGGCGTCGAGCACGCGGTGCGCCGTCGCCTCGTCGGCCTGATTGCCGAAGGTCATGGTGCCCATGCAGATATCGGACACGACAATGGCCGAATTACCGAGGCGGCGGTTCTCCATGGGGCAATCTCTCCGGACTTGAATGACATTGTCTTTGGCGCCGCACTTGGCAGGCCGGAACTGCGCTCGTCAACAGGGCACGAAAAAAGGCGCGTCCCCGGCTGGAGACGCGCCCTTTTTTTGGTGCGACCGTGACCGGCCGCGCTACCAAGTTCAGCCGAGGCCAGCCGCCGCAGCGACTTCCGCCGCGAAATCGGTTTCGGCCTTCTCGATACCTTCGCCTAGCTGGAAGCGGACATAGTCCTTGAGGACGATCTTCGAGCCTGCGGCCTTGCCGGCCGCCTCGACGACCTGCGCGACGGGCGTCTTGTTGTCCATCACGAAGACCTGGCTCAAAAGGGCATTGTCCTTGGCGAACTTCGCCGCAGCGCCATCGGCGCGCTTGGCGAGGATGTCGGCCGGGATTTCCTTGCCGCTCTTGGCTGCTTCTTCCACTGCCTTGTCGAGCGCAATCTTGCGTTCGCGCTCAAGTACTTCGGGATCGAGATCCTCGGCGGACAGCGCCTGTGGGAACGCGGCAGCGATGTGCATCGCGATCTGCTTGCCGAGCGGCTCCAGAACGTCGGCGCCGACTTCGCTTTCCAGCGCCACCAGCACGCCGATCTTGCCGAGGTTCGGCGCGGCGGCATTGTGCATGTAGGGCACAACGAGGCCCGAGGAGACCGACACCGTCTTCATGCGGCGGATCTGCTGGTTCTCGCCGATGGTGGCAACGTTGTTGGTCAGCGTATCGCCGACCGTGCCGCCGCCCGGATAGGCCGCGGTCTTGAGCGCCTCGACGTCATCGCCGGCAGCGCCCAGCGCGACTTCGGTGGTCTTGCGCACGAAATCCTGGAACTGATCGTTCTTGGCGACGAAATCCGTCTCCGAATTCACTTCGACGGCAACACCGCGCGTGCCGGCCACGGCAACGCCGACAAGGCCTTCTGCGGCCGTGCGGCTCGATTTCTTGGCAGCGGCGGCAAGGCCCTTGGCGCGCAGGCTGTCGACCGCAGCTTCCATGTCGCCGCCGCTCTCGTCGAGCGCCTTCTTGCAGTCCATCATGCCGGCGCCGGTGCGCTCGCGCAGGTTCTTCACGTCAGTGGCGGTGTAGGCCATTCGTGGGTTCCTTCAGAAATTGGTCGTGAGCGCCCGGCCCCTGGGACCGGACGCTACACTGTGATGACAGCCGATCAGGCTTCGGTTTCGGCTTCTGCCGCAACCTCGGCAGGAGCCGGGACGACGACTTCCTCGGGCAGAGGCTCGTCCATCGCGCCGATGTCGGCACCCGATTCGACGATTGCTTCGCGGCCACCCTTCTTCGCTGCCTGGGCAACGGCCTCGCAGTAGAGGCGGATGGCGCGGCTGGCGTCGTCGTTGGCGGGGATCGGGAAAGCGATGCCGTGCGGATCGACGTTCGAATCGAGGATCGCGACGACCGGGATGCCAAGCACGTTGGCTTCCTTGATCGCCAGCTCTTCCTTGTTGGCGTCGATCACGAACATGACGTCGGGGATCGTGCCCATGTCGCGGATACCGCCAAGCGACATTTCCAGTTTGTCCCGCTTGCGGGTCAGGTCGAGCACTTCCTTCTTGGTCAAACCAGCCGTGTCACCGGACAGGCGTTCTTCGAGCGCCTTCATGTGCTTGATGCGCTGGCTGATCGTCTTCCAGTTGGTGAGCATGCCGCCCAGCCAGCGGTGGTTGACGAAGTGCTGGCCCGAAGCGCGCGCCGCGTCGGCGATGGGCTGCTGCGCCTGGCGCTTGGTGCCAACGAACAGCACCTTGCCGCCGGCCTGGACCGTGGCGGCAATGAAATCGAGCGCACGCGCCATGAGCGGCACGGTCTGCGATAGGTCGAGAATGTGGACACCGTTACGCGCGCCGAAAATGTACGGCTTCATACGCGGGTTCCAGCGGTGGGTCTGGTGGCCGAAGTGAGCGCCGGCCTCGATCAATTGCTGCATGGTGACGACGGGAGCCGCCATAATCAGTTCCTTTCCGGTTGAGCCCCCGGGCCATGACGGCCGGGAAGCTGCCTCTGGGAAGCGGGAACCGTGCGGCACGGACAAGAGCCTTGTCCGGAAATTTCCGCTGCGGCACCGGGTAGGTGCTTCCCATGTGGATTTGCCAAAGACCGCCGACGCCCCGGAACGGAGGCCAGCGCTTTAGCGGCTGCGCCCCTACAGCGAGCAGCCCCGCAAATCCAGCGGTTTCTTCAGTGAGGCAGAGGAAAATCAAGCCCCAAGACGAGCGTCCGAACGACTAAAACCCGCCCATGGGCACAAAAACTCTTGACAGCATTAGAACAAAATAGGAACATTGCGTTATCGAGGAACCCATCGGCTTTTCCCGACGTTGTCCACAGACAGTGCACAGGTTTTCCAGAAGCTGTCTCCTGCCGCAAGAGAAAAAGGAATGTGCGATGCACGCGATCCTGCTCACCATCCTGTTCACGGCTGCCGCCCTGTTCGCGGTTTTAGTTCTTGGTGGGTCTGCCCGGCGTTTCGGGGCGGTTTTCACAGGCCTGCGGCGAGCGCAAGCCGCGGCTCCGGTTCTTGAGCAATGCACTGTCACTCTGCGGACGCTTGACGTGACATGGACCGGCGGCGGCGTCCGGCGCGGCGGCCAGGCTCTCGGGGTCGGGAGCCGCCCTCGTCCTGCGATGCGCCCGCTACGCGCTGCTGCCTGATGCGCGGCGGCGGCGCACCCGCGCGTAGGCGATCATCCCGACCGGAACGAGCGCGAGATAAAGCACACTGACTGCCACCAGCGTGAACCACGGCTCGGTAATCAGCGCCGCAACCAGCAGACCCGCAAGCGCGATCATCTCCAGCCTGACCGAGCGGCGCGGCCGCATCCGCGACCAGCTCAGCGTGGGCACGCTCGAGATCGCGAGCACCGCGATCCCGACGAGCCAGGCCGCCACCAGCCAGGGATTGGCGAAGATCGGGTTCTCGGTAATGAACGAGAGATACATCGGCAGGAACGCCAGACCCGCACCGACCGGAGCGGGAACGCCGGTGAGAAAGCCCGCCTGTTTCCTTGGCTCGTCAGGCAAATCAATCCGCGCGTTGAACCGCGCCAGACGCAGCGCCATGCATACCGCGAAGGCAAGTGCGGCAAACCAGCCGAAGCGCGGCGCGTCCTGAAGCGACCACATGAACAGCACCAGCGCCGGTGCCACGCCAAACGAGACATTGTCGGCCAAGCTGTCCAGCTCGGCGCCGAAGCGCGACTGCGCCTTCAGCAGCCGGGCGATTCGACCGTCGATCCCGTCAAGCACACCCGCCAGAATCACGGCCGCGACGGCCATCCGGAACTCACCGGTGATACCATAGCGGATGCCGGTGAGGCCCGCGCACAGCGCCCCCGCGGTAATTGCGTTGGGCACGAGCGCGCGCAGCGTCAGCCCTTGCGGTACCTTGCGCGGCGTCCGGGCAGAGTCGTCCGTCACTGGCGGCGCTCCATCATTGACGCCCTCCCAGAACCGGGCCCCTCCATTACTGGCGGATCCCTTCGATCACCCGGCCCTCGCCCGTGCGGGCAAGCACGGTCTCTCCCGCGACGGTCTTCTGTCCCAGCAGGACCAGCGGCTCGCAGCCTTGAGGCAGGTAGACATCGACCCGGCTGCCGAAACGGATGAGTCCGACGCGTTGCCCACCCGCGAGTGTGTCGCCCGGCTTGACGAAAGGCACGATACGCCGCGCCACCAGCCCGGCAATCTGCGTGAAACCAAGGCGCAGTCCGTCGGTCCGCTCGATCAGTATGTGATGACGCTCGTTCTCGTCGCTTGCCTTGTCGAGGTCAGCATTCATGAACTTGCCGGGAATGTAGACCGTGCGCCGCACTGTGCCGCCAATCGGCGCGCGGTTGATGTGGACATCGAACACGCTCATGAAAATGGAGATGCGTGTGACCGGCGAGGCGTCCAACCCCGGCGACCCGCCGCCGTCGTCCAACGACAGTTCGCGCGGCGGCGGCACCTTGGCGATCAGGCTGATCAGCCCATCGGCGGGCGCGACGATCGCACTGTCCTCTTTCGGGGTGACGCGTTCGGGATCGCGGAAGAACGCGAGCACGCAGATCGTCAGCAGGCCGAGCGGCCATGCCAGCGTTTCCCAGGCAAGGAAGGCAGCGATGAGGCACAGCGCCCCTGCGATCAGGCCGAACTTGCGCCCTTCGGGGTGGATCGCGGGCCAATGCCAGCCTGCTTCGCCCTTGCCCTGATTGTCGAGAATTTCACCAGCCATCGCTGCCATTTAGGGCACGAGGCCCCATGCCGCAACCGCGCGGTCCGGAATAAGCTTGAGGCCCCGCTTGCCCCGCCCCGCCGGGCGCGGGTAAACGCGGTCCATGACACTCGCCCACCAAGGCTTGCAATGATGCCGGCAACGCCCGCCTGGCCGCCGCGCAGCGCGCCCCGCCTGTTCGTGACCGGCCCGCTGGCGCAGGGCGCAATCGTCGCGGTCGAGGGTCAGCAGGCGCACTATCTGTCGCGCGTCATGCGGCTCGGTCTGGGTGGTGCCGTCATCCTGTGCGACAATGAAACCGGTGAATGGGCCGCGCGCGTTTCCCGTTCAGGCAAGCGTGACCTCACGCTCGAAGTCGAAACCCGCCTGCGCCCGCGCGAGGACGTACCCGATTTCACGCTTTGCGCAGGCCTCCTCAAAAAGGACCGCTTTGACCTCGTGCTTGAAAAGGCGTGCGAACTTGGCGCGGCGCGCATCCAGCCGGTGCTGACCCGGCGCTGCGTTGCCGACAAGCTCAACCTCGACCGCGCCCGCGCCCTGCTCACCGAAGCGGCGGAACAATGCGCGCGCACGGCCTTGCCCGACCTTGCCGAACCTGTCCGGCTCGATCTCCTACTGCACGGCTGGCCCAAGGACCGTGCCCTGTTCTTCGCCGACGAACTGGGCGGCGAACCCGCAGCGGCCGCTTTTGCGGCGTGGAAAGGCCCGTCGGCACTGCTGACCGGCCCGGAGGGCGGCATCGACGACGAGGAGCGCGCCGCGATTCGCGCTGTCGCCCAGGCCAGGGCGATCACGCTCGGCCCCCGCATCCTGCGCGGCGAGACGGCCGCCATCGCGGGAGCCGCGCTGTGGATGGGGATTGCCGGAGACTGGGCGGCGACCGGCGGCAAATAATGCTGGCGAAGCCCACGCAGCGGCACTAACGCAGCCGCCATGAGCACCCGGCAGGTTTCGGATCGCGACGATCCGGTCATCGAAAGCATCGCCCAACTGGCCGAGCCGATGGCCGCCGGCGAAAAGCCGCGCGATCGCTGGCGGATCGGCACCGAGCACGAAAAGCTGGTCTACTGCCAGGGCGACTACCACGCCCCCGCCTATGACGAGGCCGGCGGCATACACGACCTATTGATGGCGATGACCAAGTTTGGCTGGGAGCCGGTGGAAGAGGGCGGAAAGGTCATCGCGATGAGCGGCCCGGACGGCGCCATCAGCCTTGAACCTGCCGGCCAGCTAGAACTATCCGGCGCGCCGCTCGAAAACCTGCATCAGACCTGTGCCGAGACGGGCCGGCACCTGGCTCAGGTAAAAGAGATTGGTGCACGCACCGGAAAAGGCTTTCTCGGCCTTGGCATGTGGCCCGACAAGCGCCGCGACGAACTGCCGATCATGCCCAAGGGCCGCTATGCGATCATGCTGCGCCACATGCCGCGCGTCGGCTCCATGGGCCTCGACATGATGCTGCGCACCTGCACCATCCAGGTCAACCTCGACTATTCGAGCGAGGCCGACATGGTGCAAAAGTTCCGTGTCGGGCTCGCCCTGCAACCGCTGGCGACCGCACTGTTCGCCAATTCGCCGTTCACCGAGGGCAAGCCCAACGGCTTCCTGTCCTATCGCAGCCACATCTGGTCGGACACAGACCCGCACCGCACCGGTATGCTGCCGTTCGTGTTCGAAGACGGCTTCGGCTATGAGCGCTATGTTGATTACATGCTCGACGTGCCGATGTACTTCGTGTTCCGCGACGGCCAGTATATCGACGCCGCGGGGCAGAGCTTCCGCGATTTCCTGAAAGGCGAACTGCCGGCCCTCCCGGGAGGGCGGCCGCACCTTTCGGACTGGACCGACCACCTTTCCACCGCCTTTCCCGAAGTGCGGCTCAAAAGCTTCCTCGAAATGCGCGGCGCCGATGGGGGGCCGTGGAACCGCATTTGCGCACTGCCGGCATTGTGGGTGGGGCTGCTCTACGACCAGGGCGCGCTCGATGCGGCGTGGGATCTGGTCAAGGACTGGGACATGGACGGCCGCGAGGCGCTGCGGAATGCGGTTCCGAAGATGGGGCTCGACGCGCCCCTGCCCGGCGGCGGAACCTTGAGGGTCATCGCACACCAGTTGCTCGACATTTCGCGGGCCGGGCTTTCGGCACGCGGCCGGCTGAACAGCGCCGGCGACAACGAGAGCGGCTATCTGTCCCCGCTTTACGAGATCATCGAGAGCGGCAAGGTGCCGGCGCAGGTCCTGCTCGACAAGTTCGCCGGCGAATGGGGCGGGGATATCACCCGCGTCTACGAGGAAAGCTTCTAGGGCAGACGCGTCCGCCGGCTACTCCGCTGGCTGAAGCTGCCGTTCGCGCGGTTTGAGCCACTGCCACAGCTGCGAAAGCCCGCGCGTGATCGGGGCGTTCCGCCCCATCCATGCGTGGTATTCGACATATTTCGGATCTTCGGCAAGGAGGTGCTTTTCTTCGGTCTTCGCGCGCCAGTAATAGGTGGCGCTGACGGCGGCGAGGAGGAGCGTGTTGCGCACCGCATCGACCAGCGAGCCCGTCGTGGTCAGGAACGGCAGCGTTGCCATCCACCAGAACAAGTTCTTCGAGAGATACGCCGGATGGCGCGTCAGGCGGTAGGGCCCGTTGGTCACCACGCCGCGATAGGTCAGGTTCGAGAACCGCAGGCCGTAGATCACCGTGGCCCAGGCATAGATGCCGGTCAGCACAGCAAGCATCGCGCCCCAGACCCACAACACGCCCGTATGGCCTTCGAGGAACAGCGCCCATTCGCCGCTGCCCGGATGATAATCCATGATGCCATTGCCGCCCATCTGGATGAGCGGCGGATAGCAGATGAGCGCCGCGACCCAGCCCGCGAGGTGCGGGTTGGCGCTGCGGATGTGCGAATCGAGCGGCTTCATCGTCAGCAGATAGCCAACCATCGCGATCTGCACGTCGATCAAGAACAGCATCTCGATCATCGCCGAGGCAACGCGCACCGGATTGCCGGGCAATTCCGACAGTTCGAGATTGACGATACCGGCAAAGCCGAACGGGAGGATCGAGATCATGAATGCCGTGAAGAAGCCCTTCACGGCCCAGGCGCGCAAGTGATGCCAGACCTGCGCCATGTCGTAGGGTTCGCGCCCGATGAGCAGCGCCCCGAAATGCCATGCGGCGTCGCGCGGCTCGACCAACTTGCGATCAAGCCACAGGACGTAAGGCACCGACAGCACGAACAGCGGGATCGCCGCCGCGCTGATCGTTTCCATCGCGAACAACCAGGTGCCGCGCCAGTAGAACCGCTCGACGCAATAGACGAGCGCGATCAGCGCCCAGGTTGCCCACAGCCCCGCCAGCTTGGTGATCGAAACGTCGATTATGTCGCGCCACGGACGGTTCAGCGTCCAGTCGATGCCGGTGGAGGCGCGGCGGTGCACCTTGTCGACCAGCAGCGACCAGGCCACCATTGGTACGGCGCAGACGAAGACGCTGAAAAGAGCTGCATCCGGCCCGTTGAGCCTGCCCGGGCCGTCGCCCAGTCCCAGCACTGGCGAGATCGCCGGCCAGTTGCGGCAGACGAACAGCCATGCGAACAGACCCAGCAGGCCGGCGATGCCAACGCCGCTGCTGACATCGCTAGTCGGCGGCTGAGGGGCGGATTGCGGCCTGTGCGTGCTCATCCCGCCGCCCTAGCGGCAATTGGTTAAGACAGCGCAAACCGGGTGCGCAAACGGGGTGGGCAAAACTGCGTCGTCGGCGCTCAGCGAAAGGCGCTGATCCGGCCGCTGTCGTCCAGGACATAGAGCGTTTGCCCGGCCACGACAGGCGCCAGCGAGACCGGCTTGTCGAGATCAGTCAGCATCCGCAACGATCCGTCCGTGACATCGGCCGAGCCAAGCGAGCCGCGCGAATTCGCGACCCACAGGCGATTTCCGGCAAGGACAGGCCCGGTCCAGAACACCGGCTTGTCGCGCTTCTTGGGCTTGAGCCAGCGTGTCAGCTGCTTGACCCAGCGCACCCTCCCGCTGGAGCGCGCGATGCACAGGAGCTTGGCGTCGTCGGTCAGCGTGAACACCCAGTCGCCCGCGACCGCGGGGGTGGAAATGCCGGCGAGGTTGAGTTCCCAGATG
The DNA here is from genome assembly GCA_040377095.1 of Novosphingobium sp. GTDB lineage: Bacteria > Pseudomonadota > Alphaproteobacteria > Sphingomonadales > Sphingomonadaceae > Novosphingobium. Next base: position 36,261 of record JBEIPK010000008.1, on the reverse strand, counting down.
CGCTGGCCGGTGACGAGCTCGTAAGCCGCCATGCGGCCGCCCTGGCCCAGCGCGAAGACCCGGCCGCGATCAATGATCGGATCGGCATCGACATCGGTCAGCACGCCGACCTGGGTCGACAGCGAGGTGCGCGAGAGCGCGTCAGACCACAGCGTGCGGCCGTTCTCGTAACGGTAGGCGACCAGCTCGCCCGAACTATACCCCGCGATCACGGTGCCCTGCCCTGCGGCCGGCGCGGCGACGCCGAACACGCCGGCCTGACCCAGCGAGGCCGATTCGTTCCAAAGCGTGGCGCCATCGGCCATGTTGAGAGCGTAGATCTGGTTGTCCTGCGTCATCACATAGACCGCGCCGAACGCGATGGTCGGCGATCCCCGCAACGGGCCGGAGGGTTTGACCTTCCAGACCTGGGCTCCGTTCGAGGCGTCGAGCGCCGCGACTTCGCCGATGCCGGTCGTCACATAGACCTTGCCGTCCTCGAAGCTGACGCCGCCACCGAATTCGGAGCGCGCGCCATCACCCGACACCGCGAAGCTGCGGCTCCAGCGGCGCGCACCGCTGGCCGCATCGAAGGCCGTGACGGTGCCGTCAGTGCCTACGGCAAAGAGATTGCCGCCGCCGATCACGGGCGAGGCCGCGAGCCGCTTCTTGTTGGTCGACCCGGCGACTTCCGCCGTCCAGATGCGGCGCGGTGCTTCGGCCAGCGCGAGATGGCCGTATGCCTTGCTGGCTGTGCCCCCGGCCTGCGGCCACTCGGCATTGGCTTCGGGCGGCGGCACGATGACCGCCAGGGATTCCAACGCCGGATCGACCTTGGCGCCGGATTGCACGCGGGACAGAATCGGAACGCGCTCGCCCAGCGTCGGGGTCTTGGGCTTGCTCTTGCCGCCGATGACGCCGCATCCGGCGATGCTGAGCGCGAGCACCAGCAAGGCAGGCGCCATGAGCAAGCGGCCCAGCGGCGGACGAAGCGGCCGAACAGTCAGCCGGGATGAAGGTGTGGTCGTCATGCGCGTCATGGAATTTCCCTGATCATTGTACCAGCTGGGGCTCAGCCCCCGCCGGCCCTGGCGCGGCAGCGCCTTCGGCTGCGGCGCGTGCAACATCGTCAATGGCATCGACACCCAGCACGCCCGCCATCTGGCGCGCCCTCCGCCGCAGCGATTCGGGCGTCTCCTCGTCGCGCGAGATTGCCGCGAACAGCGGCCCTGCCAGATCGGCCCGGCCCTGCTTGAGATAAGCCATGCCGAGCAGTTCGCCCGCGCTGCCGAACCACGGATTGCCGGGGACCGCCAGCGGCTTGAGCCGGGAAACCACAGCCCCGGGCGTCATCGCATCGAAGCCGGCAGCCACCTGCCGCACCGTCGCAAGATCGCGCAGCGGCTTTGGCGCGGCATCGTCTTCGGACACTTCGGCGAAGAGCCTGAGAGCCTCTTGCGGCTTGTTCTGCTGGAGCGCGATGGCCCCTTGTGTCAGCTTGGCGACGACGGCGCTGCCGTCCTTGCCTTCGGCCACCAGCGACGCAAGTTCCTTGCTTGCGGCATCGAGGTTTCCCGCCTCCAGACGGTCCAGCGCCAGCGTCATCTTCTCGGCATGTCCGGCGCGTTCCTCGCTCCGGCTGTGATTCCACCACAGCACCCCGGCCAGCGCGAGCAGGCCGCCGCCAACGGCCACTGCCAAGACCCGGCCATAGCGGCGGGCCGCGCCCAGCATCTCGTCCTGGCGAAGCGCATCGTCGACTTCGCGCAGCAGCACATCCTGCTCAGCCGCCTGCCGATCGGCTTGCTGTTCAGAACGGGACTTGGAACGGAACGGACGCAGGGCCAAGGACGGGCGCCTTTCATCAGGAAGCGGTTGCTGCCGGGCTGTTTAGCGGATGGCCCGATCATTTCAATCGCGGCGTTGCGAAAAGGACGGGATGGGAAAGCTCGCCTGAAGCGGCGCTGAACTGCGCATCAGGGGAAAGTCGCTCGCCGCATGGCCCGTGCATAGACCTCGCGGTAACGGGCGATCATCGTGGCCTCGTCATAGAGCGCGCGCGCCTTGTCGCGGTTGGCGCGGCCCACCGCAGCCGCCAGCGCGGGGTTTCCGGCAAGATCGCGCAGCGCCCGGCAAAGCGCCGCCTCGTCGCCCGGTGTCACCACGAAGGGCTGGTTCTCGTCCGAAACCATGCCGGCGACATCGCCCACCGCGAACGAGGCGACTGGCAGGCCCGCCGCCATCGCCTCGACCACCGATACGGGAAACTGCTCACTGTCCGATGACAGCGCGAAAAGATCGAACAGCCCGACAGCGCGCGCCGGATCCGCGATGAAGCCCGGCATGTGGAGGCGGTGGCCAATCTCGAGCCGGATCGCCTCGGCGCGGATCACCTCACGCTCGCTGCCTTCGCCGAGGATGACAAGTTGCCACTCTTCGGGCAGCGCAGCGAAAGCGCGCACCAGTCGCGGCAGGTTCTTTACCGGCCGCAGCCCCGCCAGCGTGCCAAGCCACTTCTCGCCCCCCCGCTTGACCACGCGGGGCAGCGCGTCTGGCCTGGGGCGCCGGGCATAGGCGGCCGTGTCGATGCCGTTGTCGATGCGCACCACCTTGCCCCGCGGCTGCTGCCAGGCGTCGAGCGCAATCCCCTCAAGCCGTTGCGAAGGCACGACAAGCGCCGAGGCGCGGCCCAGCGCAATCCGGCGATACCAGTTGCGCGACCGCTTTAGCCCGCCGGCCTCGTCCTGGTTGAAGCCATCCTCGTGGTGGACCAGCGGGGCGAGCCGGTGGACATCGCGGAACAGGGTATGCGCCATGACCGCGTCCATCGCGCCCCAATTGTAGGTGAGGATGAGATCGAACCCGCGCATCGCGGCAGCAAGGCGATGCAGCCGCGCCGGCAGCGGGCGTCCGTTGAGCGGCGGAAAATCGGGATAGCTGACGTCCATTTTCGGATCGATGGCGCTAGCAGCACCGAGCGAGCCCGTCTCGGCCGAGACGATTTCATGGTGCACGCCGCTGCCCCAGGCATTGATCAGCCGCGCCGCGCGCAGTTCCTTGCCCCCGCCGTGGAAACTGGAATGCAGATGGAGGACGCGCATCGCCAAGGGTATCGGCTCAGCCCACTTTCGCCAGAAGCCGGTCGATCGCCGCCGCCACATCTGGCTCGTCGAGCGTCGGCGGGTGGCCGATGCGCGGAACCGTGACGGCTTCGGCATCGGGCAGGCGGCGCAGCATTTCGGCCAGCGTCTCGGCGGTCAGGATATCGGACAGCGCGCCGCGCACGATCAGCAGCGGGCGCCCCGCCAGCGTCTCATAAGCGCTCCACAGATCGGGCGGAGCGACGCCCTGCGTCTGCCCGAAAGGTTCGGCGATCTTCATGTCATAATCGAAGACCACGCGGCCGTTGCTGGACAGGACCATGGTCCGCTTGGCATGACGCAGCCAGTCGGCAATCGCATAGTCGGGAAAGTCGGCCCCGTGCGTTTCCTCGAGCGCGCGGGCGGCGTGCATCCATGTGGGGAAGCTGCGCCCTTGGCCGACATAGCCGCGAATCCGTTCAAGCCCGCTCGCCTCGACCACCGGACCGATGTCGTTGAGCACGGCGCCTGCCACTCGCGCGCCAAGCTTGGCAGTGAGGATCATGGTCAGGATCCCGCCGAGCGAGGTGCCCACAAGAACGATCCGTTCGAAACCCGGCTCCCCCAGCAGAATGCCCAGGTCTTCCAGGTACTGCCCCGGAACATAGCTTTCGCAGTCCTTGGCATAGGCGCTGTCGCCGCGCCCGCGCAGGTCCGGGCAGACCACGCGCCAATCCCCCGCAAGGCGGCCTGCCAGTCCCTCGAAATCGCGAGCGTTGCGGGTCAGCCCCGGCAGGCAGACCACGACGGGTCGGTCCGCCCGGCCCGCATAGTCGCGATAATGCAACCGAAGTCCGTCGGCGCTCGTCCAGTAAGCGTCAATATAGTCTGCCATGGCCCCGCTTCGTCTCAATCTTACCGCCGGGCCTGCTTGCGCCCCGCGCGATCCGTCACCACTATCGGCCGATGCGCGACGAACATCAAGCCGGCTACCGGCCCGACCCGAGGATCCTCGCGCTGGCCGACTGGCTGGGCGACCCGGTCAGGGCGGCGGACTTCCCCCAGACGACGTTGCGCTTCCGCAACGATCGCCATGCTGACAGCGTCGGGCTTGCCCACCTCAGCGACGAGGACTGGGTGCGCCACTTCGGCCGGTTCGAGCCGTTGCCTGGCAACCTGCCCCAGCCGCTGGCGCTGCGCTATCATGGCCACCAGTTCAGGGTCTACAATCCCGAGATTGGCGATGGGCGCGGCTTCCTGTTCGCGCAGATGCGCGACGGCAGCACCAGCCAAGAAGGCGGCCGCTTGCTCGACCTTGGTACCAAAGGGTCGGGCCAGACGCCGTGGAGCCGGCAGGGCGACGGGCGGCTGACGCTGAAAGGCGCCGTCCGCGAGATCCTCGCCACCGAAATGCTTGAGGCGCTGGGCGTGAACACCAGCAAGACGTTCTCGGTGATCGAGACAGGCGAAAAACTCTATCGCGGCGACGAGCCATCGCCGACCCGTTCCGCCGTGCTGGTGCGCCTCAGTCACGGCCATATCCGCATCGGCACCTTCCAGCGCCTGCGCGCGCTGGAAGAAGCGGACCACATGGCGTCCCTCGTTGATTACGCGCTGGACGTCTATCCCGGCCCGCCCCCGCCAGCCGATGCGCCGGACCGCGACCAGCCGGCTGTTCATCTGATGCACCTTGTAGTGGAGCGCATGGCAGACATGGCGGCCTCGTACATGGTGGCGGGCTTTGTCCACGGCGTGCTCAACACCGACAACATGAACATTTCGGGCGAAAGCTTCGACTATGGCCCGTGGCGCTGGCTGCCGCAGTGGGACCCGCGATTTACTGCCGCCTATTTCGACCACTCCGGGCTTTACGCCTTCGGCCGGCAGGGCGAGGCGATGGGCTGGAACTGTGCGCAGCTTGCCAGCGCGCTGATGCTGATCGCGGCCGAGGGGGCGCTGGTTGCAGCGCTGGAACGCTATGCCGGCCTGTTCCGTGCCAGCCTGTGCCGGCGCTTTCTGTGGCGGCTGGGCGTCGCCTCGCGGGGGGAAGAGGACGATCTCGCGCTGCTCGGCGCGGCGGATGTCTGGATGCAGACCGAAAAGCTCTCGCCTGACGCCATGTTCTTCGCGCACCGCGCCGGCCGCAATCCGCCGCCGGGCGATTTCGGTGACTTGCTGAAGGGCCACGCACCCACCGCCGGTCTCGATCACCCGCTCTGGGCGGAGGACGCGCCGCCCACTCTGGTGGTGGACGAAGTCGAGCGCATCTGGGCCGCCATCGACGCCGCGGACGATTGGCAACCGCTGGCCGGGAAAGTCGGGGACATCCGCGGGCTTGGCGACGCGCTGAATGTGGATTCTCGCAACTCGTCGCAAACAGGAAATTAACCCTGTCCGGTTACGAGCAATCCTGACTTGCAGGCCAATACAGGCGCACCGTGGATTATACAGCCGAATCTCCCGTGGAATCGAACGAGCCGCCCGCTACGCCGGGCGCCGATGCGCCTGCGCCGCAAGGGCCGGGCGAAATCGTTTCGTTCGAGCCCGCGACCGGCGCTGAGCTGTGGCGCGGCAGGATCAGCGATGTCGACGACGTTGTCGGCCGCGCGCGCCGGACATGGGCGGCCTGGGCGGCGCAGCCGCTCGCAACCCGCATGGAACTGTGCCGCCGCTTCGCCAATGAAGTGCGCAAGGAATCGGACGCACTCGCTACCTGCGTCGCGCGCGAAACGGGCAAGCCCCTGTGGGAAGCGCGCAGCGAGATCGAAGGCGTCGTCGCGCGGGTCGAGATCGCCATCCGCGCCTTTGCCGAGCGTACCGCGCAGCGCAAGCTCGACAACGCGATGCAAGGTACAACTGCCGTCCGCCACAAGCCGCACGGCGTCATGGTCGTGATCGGTCCGTCCAATTCGCCCGCACTGCTGCCTGCAGGGCACATCATCCCCGCGCTGATCGCCGGCAACGTCATTGTCTACAAGCCGAGCGAGAAAGTGCCGGCCAGCGCCGAAATGCTGGTGCGCTGCTTCCACCGCGCAGGAATTTCCGCCGCCATCGTCCAGATGGTGACAGGCGGCCCCGCCGAGGGGCAGGCGCTGGTCATGCACGACGGGATCGACGGCGTGCTGTTCACCGGTTCGGCGCACACCGGCATTGCCATCAACCGCAAGCTCGCCGCAAGGCCAGACAAGATCGTCGCGCTCGAGATGGGCGGCAACAACCCGATCGTGGTCTGGGATACGCCCAAGCTGACCGACGCCGCCGTGCTGGTGGTGCAGTCCGCGTTCACCAGCGCAGGCCAGCGGTGCACATCCGCGCGCCGGCTGATCGTCAAGTCCTCGCAGTACGACGCCATCGTCGCGGAAGTGAAGGCTCTGGCAGACCGGCTGATCTATGGCGCGCCGTTTGACGAGCCTGCCCCGTTCATGGGGCCGGTGATCGACAATGCCGTCGCCGACGGCCTCACCGAAAGCTTCCTCTACCTGATGAGCCACGGCGGCAAGGCGATCAAGCATCTGGTCCGCCGCGACGAGAGCCGACCTTTTGTCTCGCCCGCGATCATCGACACCACCGCTATGAAGGACCGGCCCGACGTCGAGCTGTTCGGCCCGATTCTCCAAGTCATCCGCGTCGACGATTTCGACGAAGCCAGCGCCGAGGCGAACCGTACCCGCTTCGGACTTGCCGCGTCGCTGATCGGCGGCACGCCGCAGGACTACAATCGGTTCTGGGCCAACACCCGCGCCGGCGTCGTCAACTGGAACCGGCCAACGATCGGTGACATGCCGGGGGCGCCGATGGGGGGCGTCGGGCTTTCCGGCAACCACCGCCCGACGTCCTATTATGCCGCCGATTACTGCGCCTATCCGGTCAGTTCCGCCGAGATGGAACAGCCGCGCGCCCTGATCGGTGTGGGCCTGCGCGACGCCTGAGCCCGGGCAGTTTCAGCGCGCGGTCGAGACAAGGTCGACTTCGGTCATCCCCTCGTCGAGCTTCCTCACATAAATCACATAGTCCGAAGCCCCGCCGGTGCCGCGCAGCACGTCGTCGCTGCCTTCCCGGGCGCGCAGCGCCGTGTAGCCGGCCTTGCGCAGCCGCGCGTAGTAAAAGTCGATCACTTCGCCGGACGGGACAGGCGTGCGGAAATTGACCACGCGCAGGCGGCATCCCGCTTCGTCCGTGCCGGCCGCTTCCTGCACTGCACCGCGCGGATAGACGTTGAGGGCAGCCGGCAGCAGAGCGGCCCAGCGGGCGCTGTATACGGCACGGCGCGCGCACTGCGGATGGCTCACGGCTGCAAGCTGGCCCGCGGTCATGGCGCCTTCGGGGGGCCGGTCGGCGCCTCCTGTTGCGGGCGCGGGAGCAGCCGCGATGCTTCCGCCTGCCAGCTTGAGTGCAGCAGCCCTCGCCGCCGCAATTGCGTCCGGCCCGCGATCCTGGGGTGGAATCTCGACATTGGACGTGCCCAGCCCCGATAGCCCGGCATTGGCCTGGTTCTGCCCCGAAAGGTCGGGGTCAGTCATGATCGGATCGTTGAGCGCGCCCACGATCGCGGGGTCGCGCTCGACCACGGGCACTCTACCGGTCTCATCGCCGCAAGCAGCGAGAAGCGCGCTGGTGCACAGAAGGGAAAGCCGCCGGAGCATGCGCGTTGTCTAGCGCAGGGCCGCAAAAATCGCGTTAATGGCGGGATCGTTTGCCCCGAGGGGCGCTTCCGGGGAAAGGGGTCCGGAAGCGCCCGGGCAATGCGGCAGGGCGGTTGACCTGCCGCACGCCCCGCGCAGCGCCGCACTGCGCAAAGATGGTGCGGACGGCCTTGGCGAGCACTGCCCGGCCATCCGCACGTTCATCTTTACGCGCATTTTTATGAACAGTCCGCAACAAGCCTGTCAGGAAACGATTTTTTCAGAGCGCGCCCGCAAAGCGCAGGGCCTCGCCGTGCGCCTGATTGGCGAGCTGGCCCTCCCACATCGCGGTATGGCCGCGCACGATGGTGCCGACGACCCGGCCGCGCAGGCTCATGCCGGTGAACGGCGACCAGCCGCAGCGGCTTTCCAGCCAGGCGTCTGTCACCGTGAAGGTGCCCTTGCGGTCGACGATAGTGAAATCGGCATCGTAGCCCGCCGCTATGCGGCCCTTGCCGACAAGGCCGAACACGCGCTGCACCGAAGTGCTGGTCATGTCGATCAGGCGTTCGAGGGTCATGCGCCCGGCCGCCACATGATCGAGCATCAGGGGGAGCAGCGTCTGCACGCCCGGCATGCCGCTGGGAGTGGCGGGATAGGTCTTGCCTTTTTCCTCGATGGTGTGCGGCGCGTGGTCCGATCCCAGCACGTCGGGCACGCCCTGCCGCAGCCAGTGCCACAGCCCGTCGCGGTGCGCGCCCGAGCGGATCGGCGGGTTCATCTGGGCATAGGTGCCAAGGCTTGGATAGGCCTCCTCCCCGGCCAGCGTCAGATGCTGCGGAGTCACTTCGCAGCTCGCGATATCGCGGTGCTGTGCGAGCAGTTCCAGTTCCGCAGGCGTGGTCACATGCAGCACGTGAATGGGACGCCGCGCCGCGCGGGCCAGCGCCAGGATACGGCGCGTGGCCAGGATCGCACTTTCATCGTCGCGCCAGACCGGGTGCGAGGAAGGATCGCCCTCAATGCGCAAGTGCGCGCGTTCCTGCATGCGCGGCTCGTCCTCGGCATGGATGGCGACCCGGCGGGTGCCGCTGGCGAGGACGCGGGCCAGCGCCGCGTCATCGGAGACAAGCAGGCTACCGGTCGACGCACCCATGAAGATCTTGACGCCCGCCGTGCCGGGTATCCGCTCGAGATGGGCGAGATCGGCCGCGTTCTCGCTAGTCGCGCCGACATAAAAGGCGTGGTCGCAGAACATGCGGTGCCGCGCCCGCTCGAGCTTGTCGTGGACGCGCATTTCCGAATCGGTGTTGGGCGAGGTGTTCGGCATCTCGAACACTGCAGTCACGCCGCCCATGACGGCGGCCCGGCTGCCGCTTTCAAGATCTTCCTTGTGCTCCAGCCCCGGCTCGCGGAAATGAACCTGGCTGTCGATGACGCCGGGCAGCACGTCGAGCCCGGTGCATTCGATCCGCCGGCCTGCATCTGGGTAGGAACCGATGCCAAGGATGCGCCCGCCCCGCACCGCGACGTCGGCGATGCCCGAACCCGCCGGCGTATGGACGAGGCCGCCGGCCAGCACGAGTTCAGGGGCGTTCTCGGTCATGAGCGGCATCCTCGCAGATTTGGAAAGGCCGCCCCCGCTTACACCGGCGACGCCGCCCTGTCAGCCGCCTCGATCAGTCGCGGACTTCAAAGTCGCGCTTGTCCGAGCCGCACTGCGGGCAGAGGAAATCCTCTGGCAGGTCTTCCCACTTCGTCCCCGGCGGGATGTCGAGATCGGGGCAGCCTTCGGCTTCGTCGTATTCGTATCCGCAGTTGAGGCAGCGATAATGAGGGGCCGCGTCAGTCATGGCTGCGGCTCATCGTCACGGGAATGTGCTCATAACCATTGGTGAAACACGAGGGCAGGCGCTCGGGCTCGCCCACCATCTTCACGTTCATGTCGCGCTTCGCCATTTCCTCGATCAGCGTGGTGAGCTGAAGCTCGGCCAGACGGGCGCCAAGGCAGCGGTGGATGCCATAGCCGAACGAGAGGTGGCGGCGCGAGTTCTCGCGCTCAGGGTCCCAGCGGTCGCCATCGGGGAAAACGGCTTCGTCGCGATTGGCCGAATTGTACCACATTACGACCTTGTCGCCCTTGCGAATGGTCTTGCCGCCCAGTTCGACATCGCGCGTCGCAGTGCGGCGCATATGGGCAATGGGAGTCTGGAGCCGGATCGTCTCGGTCGCGCCGCCGGTGGCGAGTCGCTTCGGATCGGCTTTCACCGCCGCCCAGGCATCGGGGTAGAGATTGATCCGCTCGATCAGGCCCGACATCGAGTTGCGCGTGGTGTCGTTGCCGCCCACCAACAGCAGCGCGATGGCGCCGATGAAACGCTGCTCGTCCATCTCCCCGTAGGAATCGGCGTGCGCCATGATCGACAGCAGGTCAGGTTTGGGGGGCTGCGCCTTGCGTTCCTCGTAGAGCTCGCGAAAGCGGGCAGCCATTTCGAACACGTGCTTTTCGCGCTCGGCATTGAGCACCGGATCGGGTCCGATGTCGATCTTGGCGGCCCAGTCGGACCAGGGGGCCAGCTTGTGCCGCTCGTCCCAGGGAAAATCGAACAGCGTGGCAATCATCGCGGTGGTCAGCGGGATCGAGACCGAATGCACCCAGTCAAATGCCTCGCCCTCGGGCAGGCTGTCGAGCAGGTCTGCGGTGCGCTGGCGAATCGAGGCGGCAAGCTTTGCAATGGCCGAAGGCGTGACGGCAGGGGCGATGCCCTTGCGCTTTTCGGCATGTTCGGGATCGTCCATGGCAATGAACATGCGCAGCTGGACGCCGGTATCCTGCATGTCGAAAATGACGATGCCGCCATGTTCCCACGATGAGGAAAACGTCTTCGCATCTTCCTCCACCGCGACAATGTCGTCATAGCGGGTGATCGACCAGTAGGGCCCGAAAACGCTTTCCGGGCAGAAGCTTACGGGGTCTTCCTTGCGCAGCCGCTCGAAATACGGGCGCCAGGAATTGCCGGACCAGAGTTCGGCGCGTGAAACGTCAAGCTTTTCCAGCTCGGCGGGTGAAACTGCAATGGTAGCCATGGTCTCTCCTCTCTTGCTCGCTCCCCGTCCGGATTGTAAACCGGTTCAGTAATTGAGTTTACAGTATCATGCGTATATGCAATACGCAATATCTTGGGAATGGCGGAAAGCCGGGAGAAAAGCATGCTTGAGCGCGACGATAGCCTATTGTTTGGCGAAGAACACCGTGCGTTTCGCGAATCGGTCCGCCGTTTCATCGCCCGCGAATTCACCCCCCGGGTCGAGGAATTCGAAGACGCCGGCGTCGTCAAGCGGGACTTCTGGCTCAAGGCCGGCGAAGCAGGCCTGCTGTGCCCCACCATGCCGGAAGAGCACGGCGGCCCCGGCCTCGACTTCACGTTCAACGCCATCCTCAACGAGGAATTCACTTATGCGATGATGGCGGACAGCATCACGCTGCAAAGCGACATCACCATGCCTTACGTGCTGCGCTATGGATCGGACGAACTGAAGGCGCGCTGGCTGCCCGGAATGCTGACCGGCGAAACCATCGCCGCCATTGCCATGACCGAGCCGGGCGCCGGCTCCGACCTCCAGGGCGTGCGCACCACCGCGCGGGCCGAAGGGGACGAATACGTCATCAACGGTTCCAAGACGTTCATCACCAATGGCCAGAACGCCGACGTCAGTCTCACGGTCTGCAAGACCAATCCTGCCGAGGGCGCGAAGGGCACCTCGCTGATCCTTGTCGAGGCGGACCGATCCGGCTTCGCGCGCGGCCGCAACCTCGACAAGGTGGGCCAGTGGATGGCCGACACGTCCGAGCTGTTCTTCAACGACGTGCGCGTGCCCGCCGGCAATGTGATCGGCGAAGTGAACCGCGGCTTCATCTATCTCGTCAGCGATTTGCCACAGGAGCGGCTCTCCATTTCCATTTCCGCGCAGGCCGCCGCGCAGCGCGCCTTCGACGAGGCCGTCGCCTTCACCCGCGAACGCACCGCGTTCGGCAAGAAAGTGATCGAATTCCAGAACACCCGCTTCACGCTAGCCGACATCAAGGCCAAGCTGCAGGTCGGCTGGGCGCACATCGACTGGGCGATTGCCCGCCATGTGCGCGGCGAGCTGACCGCCGACGAGGCTGCGGCATCGAAGTACTGGCACACCGAAATGCAGTGGATGGCATGCGATGCCGCGCTTCAGCTGCATGGCGGCTCGGGCTACATGAACGAATATCCCATCGCCCGCGTCTGGCGCGATGCGCGCGTACGCCGCATCTATGGCGGCACGTCCGAGATCATGCAGGAACTGGTCGGGCGCAGTATCTGACGCCGAAAATGGCGCCTACTTGAGCCAGCGCCACGCCTCGGCGAGGAAACGCGCTTCGTGCGAGGGGTCCGCGAAATAGGCGTCCTCGCCGCGCAGCCGCGAGTAGCGGTAGAGGATGGCCAGCTTCCAGTTGACCAGCGCGGCGTACCAGCCAATCGGCCGGGCCGCGATGGTCGAGCGCTCGAAATAGAGACTGCACAGCCCGTCGGCATCGGGCAGGCCCGGCCCGAGCAGCGCGGCCGCCATGTCCTGGATCGGATTGCGGCATTCCCCGCCGAGCGGCATCGAAATGACAAGGTAGGCCAGGTCCATCAGCGGATCGCCGATGGTCGCCAGTTCCCAGTCGAGCACCGCGACAAGGGTGGGCGGTGCCGAGGGACGCCACATCACGTTGCCGAGCCGGAAATCGTTGTGGATCACCGCCGCCCCCGCTTCGCTTGGCACTTCGGCAGCGAGCGCTTCGTGAAGTTCGGCGTAGCCCGGCTCGAGCGTGCCATCCCCGCGCGTGACGATCCCGGCCATCCGTTTCAGATGACGTGCATTGAAGCCATCGGGCCGTCCGCTTGACGCCAGCGGCGTCGCCCGCCAGTCGATCCGGTGGAGCCGCGCCATGGTCTCGACCATCGCCTCGGCCATCGCGGGCACGGCTTGGGCGCCGGACAGGAAATCCGGCATCGTGTCGGTGATGACCACGCCGTCGACCATCGACATGAGATAGAAGGGCACGTCGAACACATCGCCAGTCTGTCCGGTGGCCAGCAGTTCGGGAACCGCGACTCCGCTTGCCGCAACCGCGCCGATGAACATTGCCTCGCGCAGCACATCATTGCTGCCCGCCGGGAGCGGAGGCGGCGGCGGGCGGCGCAGAACCATCGCGCGGCCCTCGCATTCGATCCGGTAAGTGAGGTTGCTGTGCCCGTCGCCGATGGGCGAGATAGAAAGCGGCCCCGCCCCCAGCCCGCGTTCGGCCAGGAACGCGGAAAGCCGCGCCCTGATATCGGGCGTGAAGATCTCGCTCATCCGGTCGCGCCTGCTTCGACGAGATAGTCCATATAGGCCTTCTGCCAGTGCGTTTCGTACTGGCCGGCAGCTGCCACCCCATCGACCCGCCCGGTGCAGGCCGCCTCTTGGATCAGCGTGCCAAAGCGGTCCTTGGTCGGCAGCTTGACCAGCCCGAAGCGCTCCAGCTCGACGAGGCAAGCGCCCCCTTCCACGTCGGTGATCTCGGCGCGCAGCGACTGCTGGCTCATATCCGCCTGATAGGTTCCGCTCTGTTTGATGGTAGCGATTGCCACTTGCCGGCCGTCGCGCACGACATAGCCGGCGCAGCCCCACTCGCCGCGCGCGATCCAGATCCAGCCGTTGATCATGCGCGAGGCGTCCGGCGTATAGGCCACGAACCATTTCCAGTGATGCGGCACGCCCCAGTCGCGGTTGCCCCAGCTGTGATCGCGGTGCGCCATGCCTTCAAGCGCGATGGTGCGGCCACCCGCCACGATCGAGCCTGCTATGGTGCCCGTCTGTTCATAGCGATTGGCGGCGAACCAGGCGGGTAGTCCGTCGGGATTTGCGCGGTAGCTGAACGGGCTGTGCGAGCCAGTGAAGGTGAAGCTCAGTTTTGCCTTGGCGCTCTCGTATTCGACGCGCGCCGGCTCGCCGAAGCCGGTCTTCCGCAGGCGCAGGCCGCCGAACGAGAAGTCGTCCAGGTCCATGTCGTCGGGAATGGTGCCTTCCGAAAAATCGAAGACGAGAGGCTTGGCATCCTCGCCCCAGACGCAGACATTGAAGCCCGCCTTGCCAGCGTGCGTCAGGTAGAGATAGGCCTGAAAGCCCAGCCGCGAACCGGGTAAGGTCGCCTGCCAGAACAGCGAATCGCGCATGCGACCGGAGCTGTCCGGACTGTGGCGCAAGTGATCGGTGGGAAGAAAATCCATGGCGTGCGACTCCGGGTGTGGGATTGGCGTCAGGTTGCCGGCGCTGGCTCGGGGGCGGCAGCCATCGCTTCCACGCGTTCAAGCACATAACCTGTCGTCTGGGCATAGTGCGCGCGGATCGCCGCCACGCCGCACGCGGCATCGCGCCGGCGCAGCGCGCAGAGCACTTCGCGCCGCGGGCCGATCACGTCGATCTCCGTCGGCAACATGTAGGTCGTCAGTATGTCCTGCATGATGTCCGCGAGCGAATCTATGAACATCGCCATCACGAGGTTGTGCGAGGCCTTGCCCAGCAAGCGATTGAATTCGATGAGCGGCGCGATGGTCGCGATCGGATCGCCTTCTGCGACAAGGCGCTGTGTCATCTCGATATTGTCGTCAATCGCGGCGAAATCCGATTCCTCGCCGCGTTCAACCGCGAGTTCGACAGCCTGCATCAGCAGATTCACGCGCACCGCCATCAGGTCCTTGAGAGGCATGCGCCCAAGCACGATCATGTCGCGGATCGACGAGCTGACGCCCTTGCCGCTCTGCTCGCGCACGAATGCGCCGCCGCTTGTGCCCGGCGCAAAGCGCAGCACGCCCGACATCTCCAGCGTGCGCAGCGCCTCGCGCACGGCGTGTCGGCCGACATGGAACCCCTCGGCCAGCGCGCGCTCGCTGGGCAGGCGGCTTCCGGGCACGAGCTTGCCCCGACGGATATCGTTGAGAATGGAATCGCGCACCTGCTCGAATACGCGGGCCTTTGCTCCGGTCTTGGCCGGGCCGCCACTGGCCCGCTGTCGCCAGTCGGCATCGCGGGCCTTCACGGTCATGCGCAGGCGTCCAGACTGCCGAGATCGTCAACCGCCGTCGCCAGCCGGCCGATGAACGTGAGGGCGGTCTCCGCGGGCTGCATGTCTGGGAAGGCGTCGGATGGTTTCAGCGTCATGGTCCAGAAGGCAAGCGCAGTCATCAGCGCGCGCCGATATTCAAGAAGCGCAGCATCGGTATCAGGCCGTGCGCCGCCGGCCGCGGCCATGGCTTCGCCGTGGAGCGCGATCAGGTCGCCCTCCCAGGCGCGCCGGTCAGCGGGCTCGAGGGCGGTGGCGATCATGTAAGCCAAGTCGCGCGACCAGTGACCGCGGTGCGTAACCCCCCAGTCGCCGAGTCCGATCTCGCCGTCCGTCGTGACGTACCAGTTCTTGAGGTGGACATCGCCGTGGCACAGCGTCAGCGGTAGCATGCGCTGCATCTCCAGCGAGCGCATCGTTGCGTCCCAAATCTCGTCGCGCCGAGCGAAGAGGCGCGGCGGCACGACTTCGCACGCTTCGATCAGCCCGGCCTCGCAGCCCTCGCGCAAGTTGAAGCGGGCAAGGTTGCTGAAGCGGTCGTGCCAGGTCGGCAGCACCGAAAGCTCTGCCAGGAACAGTGGCGAGCGATCGAACTGGCCGTGCATCCGGCCGAGCAGCGCGACCTGCCGCTCGACGAACGCGCGGTCGACTTTCGTGGTCTCGTCGCAAAATTCGGCGCGGCCGGCGAAATCCTCCAGCACGATGATCGAATTGAAACTTTCGGGATCGTAGGCGGCATGGAATGCGCGCGGTGCCTCGAAGTCGAGCCGGCTGCGCACGAAATTGTAGAAGCTCACTTCGCACAGGATCGCGCCCGAATGGCCCAGCATCATGCGGTTCTGAAGGCCTTGCGTCGCCTTGCAGAAGACCGAACGCGGCAAACCGGCCGACTGACCTGCCTCGTTGTACTCAACGAAGATGCGGCGCCGGTTGTTGGTGCCTTCGTCCGGCACGTCGAGACGGTGCGAGACAACGGCCGCCCCCCGTACGTCGCGGCACAGGATCGCGGTCAGCCATTCGTCAGCGATGGTCTCGTAGGACACGGGAATGTCCCCGGCGCGGCGCGCGATGAAACCGCTCGCAGCATCGCGGGCGTGAAGTGCACGGATCCTTTCGGCCAAATCAGTCACGTCCGGCGTCCTCCACGTATTCCTGGCGCAGCGCCGCCTTGTCGATCTTGCCTGTTGCCGTCATGGGCAAGTCGGCGCGGTACATGATGGTCTCGGGAAGCCACCATTTCGCCACGCTGCCGGCCATGTGCGCGCGCAATTCCTCGTCGCTGACGCTTGCTCCGCCTTGCGCAACACAGACCAGCAGGGGGCGTTCCTGCCAGCGCGGATGCGGCACGGCGATGGCGGCGGCAGCCGCGATGGCGGGATGGCTCGCCGCCGCGGCCTCAAGCTGGGGCGAGCTGATCCACTCGCCGCCCGACTTGATGACGTCCTTCTCGCGGTCGACGATGGCCACGGTCGAATCGCGATGGATCACGGCAATGTCGCCTGTCGCCAGCCAGTCGCGCGCTTCTGCTGCGTCTTCGCCAACGTAGCGGGACAGGACGGTCGGCCCCTTGACCAGAAGCGACCCCGCCGCCGCGCCATCGAACGGCAGGGGCTTGCCCTCCGCATCGACGATCCGCATCCGCGCCTGGAAGGCAACCCGGCCCTGACGCCGCGTTGCCAGCGCCTGCCGCTCGTGTTCGGTCAACCGGTCGGACCCGAGCGGCGGTGCGGCCCGCGCCGCGCCGGGAACTTCGGTCATGCCGAAGCTCTGGCGCGCGATGATGCCGCGCCGTGCCATCCGGTCAAGCAGGTGGCCGGGCAGCGGCGTGCCGGCGACAAGCGCAGTATGGAGCGTGGTCTTCCCGATGCGTCGCGCGTCGAGTTCATCGAGAATGCCCGCCCAGACGGTCGGCACGCCGCCAGCAAGCGTGACGCCTTCACTGACGATGAGATCGACGACCGCTTCGGCATCGAGGCGGCGACCCGGGAGGACCAGCTTCTGACCGTTCATTGCCGCCGAAAACGGCATCATCCAGGCATTGGCATGGAACATCGCGGCGATGGGCAGGACGCATTCGGCCTCGCCCGGAACTGCCGCGGCATACATGTCCGCCATCGACATGTTCATCGTGGAAAGCGTGATCGAGCGGTGCGTATAGGCAACCCCCTTGGGACGCCCGGTCGTGCCCGAGGTAAAGCAGATCGTGGCGGCGCGGTTCTCGTCAAACTCGGGCCAAGCGATCGTTTCGGCCTGGCCCGCGACCAGGTCGCCCAGCGCGAGGTAAACCGGCATTCGTTCGCGCACGTCGGCCGGAATGTCGCCGATGCCGATCCACGCCCGCACCTCTGGGACCATCGCGGCGAGTTCGCCAGCAAGCGCCGCGTTGTCCGCATCGAACAGCACCGCATCGTCGCCGACAAGGCGGATCATGTAGGCAAGATCGTCGGCGGTCAGACGCGGATTGAGCGTGTGCAGCGGCAGGCCCAGCCCGAGGACGCCGTAGTAGGTTTCAAGATGCGCCAGCGTGTTCCACGCCAGCGAGGCGACGCGGCATTCGCCTGCAAGGCCATGCGACACCAGGGCGTTCGCCAGCCGCGCCGCGCCGCACCGGACCTCTCCCCAGTTCGAGCGGGCAATGCTGCCGTCAAGCTCGCGGGCAACGACTTCGGTCTGGCCGTGATAATCAGCGGCATAGTCGATCAGGCGCGAAAGCAGCAGCCCTTCGCGCATCATCAGTCCGTCGAGTACGGGGCGCTGTTGCCAGTTGGTGGTCATTCGTCGCGGTAGACCGGCTTGCGGCGCTCGGTGAACGCCGCCATCGCCTCGCGGTGATCGGCAGTTTCGATCAGGATGACCTGCTGGCGGTCTTCCAGCGCCAGCGCCGCATCGAGACTGGGCGCATCGACGAGAATGTTGAGCGCGTCCTTGGTCATGCGCAGCCCCATCGGCGAGGCGTCGAGCATGAGGCCCGCCATTTCGAGGCCGGCGTCGAGCAAGGCGTCATGCTCGTGGATCGCGGCGACCAGCCCGATGGCGCGGGCTTCCTCGGCGCCAATGAACTCGGCGGTAAGCAGATAGCGCGAGGCAATCGAATGCCCGACCAACCGGGTGAGCAGATAGCCCGATCCCATGTCCGTGCCGCCAAGCCCGACTTTCAGGTAGGCCGCGTTCATCCGGCAATCGGGCGCCGCCAGCCGTACATCGGCCGCCAGCACAATGGAGAAGCCGCCGCCAACCACCGCGCCCTGGCACAGCGCAATGATCGGCTGCGGACAGCTCCGCATCCTGCGGATCAGCCGCGAGGCGAGCTTTTGCATCGCGTGCTGGCGCTGAGCCCGGCCCGGCCCCTGCGGCGCAAAGGCGTCCGAGCCGATGTCCGCGCCAGCGCAGAAGTGCTTGCCTTCCCCGCGCAGGATCACGGCGCGCACGTCGGAGCGACTATCGTCGAGCGACATGAACAGGTCGCCCAGTTCAGCCATGACTTTCGGATTGAGCGCGTTGAGCCGCTCGGGGCGGCTGAGCGTCACGATCAGCACGTCGCCGCGACGCTCAAGGGCAAGATGGTCGTAATGGTCCAATTCCTGCCTCCCGAGCGTGCGGCTTCGCGTCTTCCTTACATAGACCAGCCGAGAGTTGCACCCCAGGT
Organism: Novosphingobium sp.; assembly: GCA_040377095.1. GTDB lineage: Bacteria > Pseudomonadota > Alphaproteobacteria > Sphingomonadales > Sphingomonadaceae > Novosphingobium. The sequence continues at coordinate 17,814 of JBEIPK010000008.1, read as the reverse complement.
GCGCGGCTGGCCATAAAGGTTGATCACCTGACCCGGCAGCGCCAGCACCGTGCGGCGATAGTGCGTGTCGAACACGTTGCTCACCCAGCCGCTGACCCGCCAGTTACCCATGCGGTAGGTCACCCGAGCATTGGCAAGGCCATAGCCGTCCTCGCGCGTCAGCGGGATGGTCGAACCAAAGCGAAGCTCACCCTGGCCCGGCTCGTGGAAGAAATCGCTGAGCATGGCATAGTCGCCGCGCAGGGTCAGGTCGCTGTCGGCGCCGGTTTCGATGGTGTATTGCGCGCTGACGTTGACCGAATGCTTGGGTGCGCGAACCATCCGGGTGCCGGAGAAGTTGTTCGCACCGGCGATATAGGTCTGATACTTCGCGTCGGTGTAGGCATAGGCGAGGTTGACCTCAAAACCGTCCGTCGGGCGCAGCGTCACGTCAAGCTCGGCACCTTCGATGCGGCTCTTGCCCGCGTTGGTGATGAGCGAGGGGGTCGAGCCGTCGGGCAGAAGCACGACGCGCGAGACCTGCAGGTTTGCATAGTCGTAGCGATAGACCGCGGCGTTGGCCCGCACCGAGCCATCCATGAAGATGGCCTTGACGCCGGCTTCGTAGGCATCGATCTCTTCGGGCTGGAAGACCAGCGCCGCCTGCGCTGCGGTCAGCGGCGTGTACTGATAGCCGCCCGATTTGAAGCCCTGCCCGTAGCTTGCGTAAAAGTTGAGGTCGCGGTTGGGCTGCCACGAGAGAGTTACCTTCGGATCGAAGGAGGTAAACTTCACTTTCGGATTGACCTGCGTGAAAGGGGCGGCGACCAGCGGACGCGCGTCCGTTGTGGTGCCGCTCAGCGTCGAGCGCTTGCGGTCCTCGGTATAACGGGCACCGGCCGTGATCTTCAGCTGGTCTGAGATGTTGAGGGTGGCCTGGCCGAAGAAGGCAAGGCTGGTCGTGCGGTACTCGCCGATCGTCTTGTCGAGGCCACCTTCGCCGACCACACTGTCTGCGCCAAAGTCGAATGTATCGCTGTGGTTGCTCTTGTCCTTGTAATAGTAAGCACCAAGGATCCAGTCGAGCGCTCCTCCGAACGACAGCGCACCCTCGCGATTGGAGACGAGGCGGAGTTCCTGCGAGTACTGCTTGGAATCCTCGTCGCTGATCTGCCGGATCACATCGAGGCTGGTATTGTCGAAATCGCGGTCGTCCTTGTACTTCATCTTGCGATAGGACGAGACCGAAACGATGTCGGCAACGTCGGTGAAGAACTGGACCTTGGCCGTCAGGGCATCGACATGGCGGTTATAATCCGTGTCGGTGGTATAGGTCTGCTTGTACGGATTGGACGATTTGATCGGCACCAGTCCGGCGCGGCCCAGCAGAATGCCGTTGGGATTAGTCACGCTGCCGATGCTCTCGCCCTGGAAGGAGGCGCCGGTATCGCGCATGATCTCGCCGATCAGGTCGATCTTGATGTTGGTCGACGGGTTGAATTCCAGACGAACGCGGCCACCGTAGTTGTCGAGGCCCTGCGGGTGCTTGCCCGTGCGCAGGTTGGTCATGTAGCCGCGGCGCTTGCTGTGCCAGGCTGCCACGCGGCCCTTGATCGCATCGCCCGCGATCGGCCCCGAGAGAGCGGCAAAGGCATCGATGCTGTCGTAATTGCCGGCCCCGACTTCGGCTTCGGCCGAGAGCGAGCTGGTCGGACCCTTGGTGATGACGTTGACCGCGCCTGCGATGGTGTTGCGGCCATAGAGCGTGCCTTGCGGACCCTTGAGCACTTCCACGCGCTCGATGTCCTTGAGCGTGCCCAGCACGCCGCCCGTGCGGCCAAGGTAGCTTTCGTCGACGAACACGCCGACCGAGGATTCCGAACCCGGATCGAACTGGCGCGTACCGATGCCGCGAATGTAGAGCTGCGGGCGGCTCGACCCGAACCCGCCAGCGTAGAAGCCGGGGACGCGCGGCGCGATGTTGCTGATGTCGACGACGCCAGCGGCCTTGAGGCTCGCGCTGTCGAGCGCGGAAATCGTCGCCGGGATTTCCTGAAGACGTTCAGAGCGGCGCTGCGCCGTAACGACGATATCGGCGCCGGCGTTCAGTGCCTCGGCCTCTTCGGGCACCGCGTCCTGCGCAAGGGCGAGGTGCGGCGTAGCGGCCGTGACGAGTAGGACGGCTTTCAACAGGGTAACAGATTTCATTTCACTCACTCCCTCAAAGGCGCGCCGCCATTGCTTGCGTGGCATTTTGAATTTCATGGTCAGCGCGCCAGCCTGATTGGTTGGACCGTTACTGCCACAGCGCAAAACCAGTCAAGTAGTTTATTAAATCACGCCTGGGCCTGAGGACGGCATAGCCACTGCCACATGCGCTCGACCACGCCGCCGCTCCACACCTGGCGGGCCGCAACTTCGGCGTCGTCCAGAAGACCGCTGTCCCCGGCAAAGCCCATCGACCGCACATCGCGCTCGACGCGGGCCGCATCTTCGAGAAACCATGAAAGGACGGCTGCCTGCTCGATACTTTCGCCCGCAACGACAGCGCCGTTGCCCCGCATGACGATGGCATTGCCCCTGCCCATGCAGTCTGCCAGTTCCGCCGCCAGCCCATCGTCGCGGAGCAGGCGCGGGTCGGTCCAGAATGCCGGCGCCGGCGCGAAGTAGGCGCCGATCCCGTGGCGGGGTCGCGGGACAATTCCCTGTGTCGACAGGCTCATCAGCGCGGGGGGCATGATCCGGCAGATGCCGCCCACGTCGGGACGCCGCGCATAGATTGCCTGGTGGATGCGCACTTCGCCAAGGACGCCTTCGGGCAGCGGGCCGCTCACCGGCACCACGGCACCTGGCTCGTTCCCGATCAGCCCCATCGGCATGGCGGCGCAGACAAGGAAAGCCTCGGTATCGAGGCGCATCGAACAATGGCCATAGGCATGCACCAGCCCGTTGCGGCCCAGCGCTCTTGCCGCCGCGCGGACACGGTCTTGCTGCCCTGAACTGACGGTCATCTCCTCTCCCCTTTCGGGCCGGTCACTAATGCCATGCCGGCCTCAAATTCGCTTGACGCGCCGATCGACTCTATTTACCTACCGGGCGCACGGTTTGTTATAACTACCGGCTTTAGCATCGGAGTCAAGGGCATGGAGAGGACAATCCCGCGAATCTCGGAGGACCGCAGCGCCAGTCAGTTCCTGGTGCCGCGAGCGGCCTTCACGGATCGCCGCGTTTTCGAACGCGAGTACGAGGCCATATTCAACAACTGCTGGCTCTATCTCGGCCATGCCTCTGAGCTGCCTGAACCCGGCTCGTTCCTGACGCGCACCGTCGCGCGGCGCCCGATCCTGTTCAATCGCGACCGCCAGGGCAATTTCCACGCGCTGCTCAACGCCTGCCCGCATCGCGGCGCGCTGGTCTGCCGCGAGCGGCACGGCAAGTCGCCCGCCTTCATGTGCATGTATCACGGCTGGACCTTCGGTTCAGACGGGCATCTGATGACTTTGCCGGGGAGTTCGGGGTATCCAGAAGGCTTCAAAACCGATCCGCAAAAGCAGATGGTGCCGGTTCCGCGCTTCGATCGGTTTGGTGACTTCTTCTTCGTCAATTTCTCCAAGGACGGCGAAGACCTGGCGACCTATCTGGCCGAGGCCGGCGACATCCTCACCCTTCTGTCGCAGCACTCGCCCAGCGGCATGCAGGTTGTCGGTGGAACGCAGGAGTATGCCATTCGCGGCAACTGGAAGCTGCTCGCCGAAAACAGCTTCGACGGTTATCACGCCGCCTGCACTCACTCGACCTATCTCGAATACCTCAAGAACACCAACGACGCGCTGGGCGGCACGCCGCTTTCCGGCACGGCGCTCGATCTGGGGCACGGTCACGCGGCGGTCGAATACACCGCACCCTGGGGCCGTCCGATCGCCAGCTGGGTGCCCTTGTGGGGCGAGCAAGGCAAAGCCGAGATCGCAGGGGTCCGCGAGGAACTGGTGGCGCGCCTCGGCGAGGAGCGAGCCGAGCGGATCGCCACAAAAAACCGCAACATGGTGATCTTCCCCAACCTCGTCGTCAACGACATCATGGCGATCACCGTGCGCACGTTCTTCCCGACCGCGCCCGACTATGTCGAGGTCAACGCCTGGGCGCTCGCGCCGGTCGAGGAAAGCGAGTGGCGCCGCAAGTACCGGCTCTACAACTTCACCGAGTTCCTCGGTCCGGGCGGCTTCGCGACGCCAGATGACGTCGAAGCGATCGAGAAGTGCCAGCAGGGCTACGCCGTGGGGGGTGAGGCTCTCTACAACGACATTTCGAAAGGCATGAGCCGCACGGATGGCTTCTCGTACGACGATGAGGAACAGATGCGCTGCTACTGGCGAGAATGGGACAGCCGGATGGCGGCAGTGGAGGCCTGAACATGGACGACAACCTGATGCTGCGGCTGCGGGTCGAGGACCTGCTCTATCTCGAAGCCGACCTCATTGACCGCTGGCAGCTCGATGAATGGCTGGCACTGTTCACGGAGGATGCGTTCTACCACGTCCCGCCAAGCGACGTGGACGGTGACAGCGCAACGCCTGAAAGCGCGCTGTTCTACATCATGGACGATCGCATCCGCATGAACGAACGCGTCATCCGCCTCTCCAAGATCGGCGCGCACAGCGAGTGGCCCCGTTCGAAAGTGCGGCACTTGATCTCCAACGTGCGCGTATCGCGCGATGGCGACACAATCCGCGCGCGCTCGTCGTTTGCCGTATGGCGCAGCAAGGACATCACCACCGATGTCTATGTCGGCCACTACCTCCACGATCTGGTCGAGCGCGATGGCAAACTCATGATCGCCGGCAAGAAATGCGTGCTCGACATGGAGGCCTTGCGTCCCCACGGCCGCATCAGCATCATTCTTTGAAGAGACTGGTCATGGAACATCCCGTACGCTTCTCCCGCCTTGGCTATGTCCGGCTGCGATGCCCCGATCTTGGCAAGAGCAAGGCTTTTTACCGTGATCTCGTCGGGCTGACGCTCGCCCGCGAGGACGCAGGATCGGCCTGGCTCAGGTGCAGCGACAAGCCGCACGACCTCGTACTCGAAGCGGGAGCAGAGGCCGGCATCTCCGGCATCGGCTTTGAGCTTGAGGGCGACGCCGATCTGACGCGCGCGCACGACATTGCCGAAAGGCTCGGGCTTGCCCCCGAATGGCGGGACGAGTCCGGATGTGCCGCCATGCGCGTGGCGCGCTCGCTGCTCTTCTCCGATCCGGTCACTGGCATCGAGATCGATTTCTACACCGGCCAGGCGATCGAGACCGCACCGCTCGACGGGCCGATCACGCAGATTGTCCGGCTCGGCCACGTCGTGCTCAATGTCGCCGATCTTGGCGCGTCGCACAGCTTCTGGGTGGACGAAATGGGCTTTGCCGTCTCCGACCGGGTTGAGGGCGTCGCCGAATGGCTGCGCTGCTGGCCCAATCCGCTGCACCACAGCCTCGCCCTGCTCCAGTCGAGCACGAAGACCAACACTTACCACCACGTCAATTTCATGGTCACTGACGTCGACGACATCGGCAAGGCGAAGAACCGGATGAAGGACGCCGGCGTGCCGATCGTGTTCGGCCCCGGACGCCACCTCCCCTCGACCAGCATTTTCCTCTATTTCCTCGACCCCGACGGCAATACCGCGGAGTACAGCTTCGGCATGGAACTGTTCGAGGAAGACAGCGCGCGCGGCCCGCGCGAACTGGAGCACAAGGCGGAAGTGATGGATATCTGGGGCAGCAAGCCCGATCCGCGCTTCGGCAAGGGCAGCCCTGTAGTCGCGCGCCGTGGCTGAGCCGCTTGCCGGCCGGATTGCGATCGTCACCGGTGCCGGGCGCGGCATCGGCAAGGCCATCGCCGCCCGGTTGCTGGCGGACGGGGCGAGCGTCATCGTCTGCGATCTCGATTACGAAAGCGCCGCGCTTGCCGCCGACGAACTGGGCGAGGCGGAGCGGGTCGTGCCCTTTTCGGGCAACCTGGCCCGCCAGGAGGTGGCCGAGCAACTGGTGGACGAGACGATCGGGCGCTTCGGCAAGATCGACATCCTCGTCAACAACGCGGGCGGCGGCATCCTGCGCCCGTTCCTCGATCACACGCCCGAGACACTGGTCGAGACCATCGACCGCAACTTGTGGACGGCGCTCTGGTGCTCGTGGCTGGTCCTGCCGCACATGAAGCGTGCCGGACATGGCCGCATCGTCAACCTCGGCGCGGATTCGGTGCGCAACGGCCTTGTTGATCACGCGGCGTACAACGCGGCGAAGGGCGGCGTGCACGGAATGACGACCGGCCTGGCGCGCGAGTTCGCGCGCGACGGGGTCACGGTCAACACGGTGGCGCCTTGTGTGGTCGATACCCAGCAGGTCGAGGACATCCGCAAGGTCAACCCCGAGTTGATCGAGAAAGTCTATGCGGTCATCCCGATGGGACGCGGCGGCAAGGAATCGGAAATCGCCTCGATGGTGGCGTACCTGTGCCTTGACGAAGCGGCCTTCGTTACCGGACAGGTCATCAGCGTCAACGGCGGCACGACAATGCTTTAAACGCGAAATCGCGCTGGGCTTTAAACGCGAAATCGCGCTGGAATGGAACGGGAGAAAACATGAGCGACAATCCGGAAATCGGCCTCTCCGTTGATGTGGGCGGCATTGCTACCAACTATATCATGGCGGGCGAAGGCGATCCGCTGATCCTGATCCACGGGTCGGGTCCGGGCGTGACGGCCTATGCCAATTGGCGCGGCGTCATTCCCGATTTTGCGCAGCATTTCCGCTGCTATGCGCCCGATACGCTCGGCTTTGGCTATACCGATTTTCCCGATGACATCGACGGTTTCTCGATGGAACGCTGGGTGTCGCACCTCATCGGCTTCATGGATGCGCTCGGCATCGCCCGGGCGCACTTCATCGGCAATTCCTATGGCGGCGCGCTGACCCTGGCGCTGACGACCAGACATCCCGAACGCGTGGCCGGCATCGTCCTCATGGGCTCGGCCGGTCAGTCCGGGTTCGAGATGACCACCGGACTCCAGGAAGTCTGGGGCTATGAACCGAGCCTCGACAACATGCGCGCCCTCATGCACACGTTTGCGTATGATCCTGCGCTGGTGAAGGAGGAGATCGTGCGTTCTCGCTATGAGGCAAGCATCCGGCCTGGCGCGCACGAAAAGTACTCCAGCCTGTTTCCTGAGCCGCGCCAGCGCTGGCTCGGAGAGCTGGCCACAAGCGACGACAAGCTGGCCGCCATTACCCATCCCACCCTGATCATCCACGGACGTGAGGACGTCATTGTCCCGGTCGATCGGTCAATCCGCTTCAACCAGGTGATCCCGAACAGCGAACTGCATGTCTTCGGCGGCTGCGGTCACTGGACCCAGATCGAACGCCGCGACCGCTTCGTCGAACTCGTCATCCCGTTCCTCAAGGGGGTTTCATGACGCTTCCCGGACTGATGCAGCAGCGCCAGCTGGCGATCATCGACATCATCCGGTTTGCCGCTGCCGCCCACCCCACCCGCGAGATCGTCAGCCGCAATGTCGACGAGCCGCTGTGGCGCTATGACTATGCGCGCTGCTACGAGCGCGTCGCGCAGACTGCGGGCATGCTCGCAGGTCTGGGCATAGTTCCAGGCGACCGCGTCAGCTCTCTGGCCTGGAACACGCACCGCCACTACGAGCTGTTCTTCGCGGTGCCGGGCATGGGCGCGGTTCTCCACACCGCCAACCCGCGCCTGCCAGACGAGCACCTGATCTACACGATCAACCACGCCGGCAGCCGCGTCCTCCTGCTTGACCGCAACATGGCTGCGATTGTCGAGCGCATCCGGCCCCATCTGGAAACGGTCGAGCGGTTCGTCGTGCTGTCCGATGCCGAACGCGCGATCCAGGGCATGCTGTGCCATGAGACGGCGATCGCCGCGCAGCCGGCCACGTTCGACTGGCCGAGCATGGATGAGAACGCGGGCGCGTTCCTCTGCTACACCTCGGGGACGACGGGCGATCCCAAGGGCGTGCTGTACTCACACCGCTCGGTCGTGCTTCACGGCCTTGCGGGCGGGCTGTCCGGTGCAATGGGTTTTGCCGCGCACGACGTGGTGATGCCCTGCCAGTCGCTTTATCACGCCACGGCCTGGGGCCTGCCGTTCGCGGGGGCCATCAACGGCGTCAAGTTCGTCCTGCCGTGCGACAGGATGGACGGCGCCTCGCTTGATGAACTGATCCGCAGCGAGGGCGTCACGTTCACGGGCGGCGTGCCGACCATCTGGACGATGTACCTCGATTATCTTGCCAAGACCGGCGGCAATCCCGGCACCCTGAAGCGCGTGTTCATTGGCGGATCGGCCGTGCCGCGCGACATGGCGGTGGCTTTCGACAAAGTGGGCGTCACTGTTCAGCAGATCTGGGGCATGACCGAAACCAGCCCGCTCGGCGTCGTCGCCACACCGACCCCGGCGCTCGACGAACTGGGCCGCGAAGAGGCGCTGGAGCAGATATGGACCCGGCAGGGCCGGATGCTGTTCGGCATCGAGATCGAGATCGTCGACGACGATGGCAAGCCGCTGCCGCACGACGGCGAAACATCCGGCGCGCTCATGGTGCGCGGCCCCTGGGTGCTGGAACGCTACTTCCGCGCCGAAGAGACCGCCTGCAACGCGGAGGGCTGGTTCGACACCGGCGACATCTCGACCATCGACCGTTTCGGCTTCATGCGGATTACCGACCGCAAGAAGGACGTGATCAAGTCGGGCGGCGAATGGGTCAGTTCGATCGACCTCGAGAACGCGGCGGCAGGTTGCCCCGGCGTGAAGGTCGCGGCAGTTGCCGGAGTCTATCACCCCAAATGGGAAGAACGCCCTGTCATGCTGATCGAGCCGCACGACGGCGCGGATCTCAGCGAGGCGGACGTCGCTGCTTATCTTGAGCCGCGCGTCGCCAAGTGGTGGATGCCGGACCGTATTTTCTTCGGAAAGGTCCCGATGACCGCAACGGGCAAGATCGACAAGAAAGTGATCCGCGAACGCTACAAGGACTGCCTGTGCGATTGAAGATAGCCCGGCCGTGAACGCGCAGGCGGACAAGCCGCCGCGCCGGCGCAGCCAGGCCGAACGCAGCGAGGCAATGCGCGCACGCCTCGCTGTCGCGGCCTATGAGACAGTCGCGGCCGGCGGCACGGGTGCGCTTCGCATGCGGTCCGTGGCCGAGGCAGCGGGCGTCTCGCAAGGCGCGCTCCTGCACCATTTTCCTGACAAGAACGCACTGATCCTGGCCGCCATCGAGCAGGCCCTGACGCTGGCCCGCGACGACAGTTCGACATGGCTCGATGCCGAGGCCAAGGATGCGAAAAGCGTGCTTCAGGCGATGCTTGCCGAGTTCCGGGCCTTCTTCTTCAGTGACCGGTTCTGGGTCGCCATCGGCATGACACTCGATGCGACCAAGGATCCGGCGTTCAGCCCGCATGTTCGCGCGGCCGTGGCGGGTCTGCGCACGCCGATCTACGAGGCCTGGGTCGAGCGGCTCGTCGCCATGGGCTGGGACCGGGACGCAGCGGTCCGCACGGTAAGATCCGCCGCGGCTCTCGTATCAGGGTCTGCGGTCAGGCGCTTCTGGGCGCAGCCGGACGACATCTCGGAAGACGTCGAGGCTGAATGGCTGGCCGACCGGTTACGTTCGCTGTAGCGCCCTGCGTCTCGCGGGGCTGGATCCGGGTTTGGACACCGTGATATCAGCTCCGCTGCTGGTGCGTCCGCCGATATAACGCAGGAACGCTTTCTGGCGGATGATCCCGAAGAAGTTGAGCATCGCAGGCAGCGCGAATTCCAGCATGGCGGCCGCGTCGTCTTCCCCGATGCGTCCTTCGACCTGATCGAGGAAAATCTGCGCCTCGCGTCCCGCGACATATTCCGCCGCTTCGACATAATAGTCGAGAATGCTCGGCGGGAAGCCATGCGCTTCATCGAAGCCAACCTGCCGCATCCGCGCCCAGATATTAAGTAATCCCGCATCGGTAACGCTGAGCGCGGTGCCCTCCTGAGTGCTGTGAAGCTCGATGATGCCGATCCGCGAAAGAGCGCGGGCGTCGACCGCCGCCTTGGGGTTCCGCTCAAGCAGCGAGGAGATCGGCACCAAACCCTGCTCGACCCCGACTCGCGAAGAGACGAGTTCCTCAAGATGACTGAATGCAGCCGCACCCATGTCACGCTTGGGAGCCTGCCCGTTGAGCACGGACTTGATCTGCGGCAGGGTCATGCCCGAATCGTGTTGCAGCTTGCGGATCGCCAGGATCGCGCGAACATGCTCGTCGCCATAGTCCGCGACGTTGCGTGCCGGGCGGCTGGGTTCGGGAAGCAGGCCCTCGCGGAAATAGACCCTGATCGTCTCGCGGTTGATTCCGGTCTTCGCTTCGAGTTCGCGCATCTTCATAGTGGCCGGCCTTTAGGGTGTTTCGATGCGTTTGTCTGCTTCCATGGGCAAAGTTGTTGCCAAAGCCAGATTTTGCGTATAATAAGAACGTGAAAATGGGCGAAAAACCCGGGAGAACGAAAATGGATTACGCTCGCTATTATCTGGGCGCCGTGTTGCAGCTTGCCGTGATTGCCAGCTTCTTCGTGGGCGGGCCATGGGTGTTCGTGGGCATCGCCAGCCTGCCCGTATTCGGGCTGATCGATTCGGTCCTGCCCAACGATTTTGCCGAACGGCGCATCACCAACAAGACACTGGCCGACATTCCGGCCTGGCTGAGCTCGCTGCTCGGCCCTGTCATCTATCTGGCAGCCGCCGTCTGGGTAGCACGCAATCCCGGCGCCCCGGCTTGGGAATATGCCGGCGTCATTGCCTCGTGCGCATGGCTCAGCGTCATCCCGCTCGTTCCCGCCACGCACGAACTGTATCACCAGCGCGGCAAGCTGCGCCGCTTCGTCGGCCGCTATTGCCAGGTCTGCTATCTCGACTGCACGCGCGAGATCGCGCACGTTGTAGGCCATCACATCCATGTCGCGACGCCGCTTGACGGCGATACTGCGGCACGCGGGGTCAGCCTCTACAAGTTCACGCCGCGCGCGGTTCTGGTGTCGACGCGCGAAGCATGGGGTTCGGAGAGCGACAATCTCGAGAAGATGGGCAAGGCGCGCTGGGGCATCGAGCATCGCATCTGGAAAGCCGTCCTCGCGCAAGTCATCTTCCAGTCGATCATCTACGCGATCGGCGGCTGGACTGCCGTGGCGGTCGCCCTTGCCGGAATGGTCGGCGCGCGCTTCTGGGTGGAAAGCTTCAATTACTTCCAGCACTATGGCCTGATCCGCATCGAAGGCACGGCGATCGACCGCCGGCACGTCTGGAACCATCTGAAGCCGCTGTCGCGCATCCTCGGCTTCGAGATTACCAATCACGCCGATCACCACACCAACAGCTACCTAGCCTACCACGAATTGAAGCCCGACCTGAAGTGGGTCCCGATGCCGTCGGTGTTCGTGTGCTTCTTTTCCGCACTGATCCCGCCGCTGTGGCACAACATGGTCGTCAAGCCCGCGCTGAAGCGCTGGGACAACGAGATGGCCTCACCAGGCGAACGTGAAATCGCGCGCGAGCAGAACCGCAAGGCCGGCTGGCCCAACTGGTTCGACGACGCACCCGATCACGCTGCAGTCCCGGCCGAATAAGCGGCAACACCGGAAACACGAAAGCGCCGGTGCCCAGGCGGGCACCGGCGGTTTTTCATGGGACTTGCTTCATACGGTCCAGCGCCCGACGATCGCGGCGAGGTCTGCGGGAGAACGTTCTGTGGCGGCGGACAGGAACGCCGCCGGATCGCCGCTACGCTCGATGACTTCCTTGAACATCGCGTCGAGATATTCGGGACGAACCGCCATGACTTCGCGCAGGACCCATTCGGGCGCCTTGCCACCGGCACGTTTGTCGAGCGAAGGAAGACCGTGCGCGATCCGCTCCTCGCCCATGTCGTTGGTGGCCAGGTAATCGGCATAGATGTCGTCATTGTGCACGCCCGCCAGGTGCAGGAACAGACCGACGGCAATGCCGGTGCGGTCCTTGCCGGCGAAGATGTGTATAAATGGGGGGGGGCCCGCGCCCTCGCCAACGCCCGCAAGAGCGTCGAAATAGTTGGTGAGAGCCTGGCGAAAGCGATCGCTGAACGGCAACCGCCGGTAGACCCGGATCATCTGGTCTGCCACCTCATCGGTGGATTAGACTCCGATCAGGTGATCCATCGAGTGCGGAACGAGGTTGTCGACTGCCTCAGCGAACAGGACCTTGCCGGTGAATCCTTCGAATGCCGGAGAATCGCCCTCGCCAAGTTCGGCCGGACCGCGCAGGTCAACGATGGCCCCGACGCCGAGCCGCTGGAGGAGGCTGTGGTCGTCCCGTCCGACGTGATCGAGCTGGCCCGAGCGGAACAGACCGCCCCGACGCAGCCTGCCGCCGGACCCCGTCACGTAACCGCCATAGTCGCGCAGATTGTATTTCGCGGCGTTGATCGTGTGCCCGGTGCAGGGGCTTGCGAAGGAACGGCTTTCCGATGAATTGTCTCCCACCGTCGTCACCGTCGCAATCTCCTGCCCGTCCGAATATAAAATGAACCGGGACTTCGCCATCTGGCATGCCGGGTCCTGGTGCAACCAAAACCCGGCGGCCGCATCAGCCCATCACGTAAATCGATTTGGTGTTCTGGTAGGCCCCGACCGCGTCCGGGCCGAACTCGCGGCCCAGACCGCTCGCCTTGATGCCGCCAAACGGCGCGCCAAGCGAAGGCATGTAGCCGTTGACGCCCACGGTACCGCTCTGCACCTTGCGCGCGACGTCGGTGGCGTGGGCGCTGTCGGCGCTCCAGACTGAACCGCCGAGTCCGAACTGGCTGTCGTTGGCGATGCGTATTGCGTCCGCTTCGTCCTCGTAGGGAATGACCGAAAGGACCGGGCCGAAGATCTCTTCCTGCGCTATGCGGGCCGAATTATCGACGTCGGCAAAGATCGTCGGCTCCACGAACCAGCCCTGGTTGGTGCTGCGCGGACGGCCGCCGCCCGCGACGAGGCGGGCCTCCTGCTTGCCGATCTCGATATAGCTTTCGACCCGCGCGCGGTGCGCCTCCGATGCCATCGGGCCGACATGCGTTGCGGGATCAAGCGCATCGCCGACGACGAGCGAACTGGCGAACCCAGCCAGCGCATCGACCACTTCGCCATAGCGTCCGCGCGGGGCAAGGATGCGTGTGCCGTTGTAGCAGGCCTGCCCATTGTTGAGCATCGAGGCCATCGGCACGCCTTGCAGGAAAGTGCCAATGTCAGCGTCCTCAAGCAGGATCGCGGCCGACTTGCCGCCCAGCTCAAGCGTCACGGGGCGCAGCAGCTCGCCGCAAGTCCGCCCGATGATCCGGCCCGCTGCGGTCGAGCCGGTAAAGGCGACCTTGTCGACGCCCGGGTGGCTGACCAGATAGGCGCCGACATCACGGTCGGCAGCGACCCAGTTCACGACGCCGGCGGGAACGCCCGCCTCATGTGCTGCTTCGGCCAGAAGATAGCTGTCGAGCACGGTGCCGGGCGACGGCTTGATGACCAGCGTGCAGCCCGCCGCCATGGCCGGGGCGACCTTGTTGAGCGCGAGCGTGACAGGGAAGTTCCAAGGTACGATGGCGGCAACGACGCCGATGGGCGAGCCTTCGACCAGCGTCTCCTTGCCCATCTGCGAGGGTCTTACATCCGGCTGGCCCATGCCCTTGGCCAGTTCGGCGTAGTACTGGACGATGCCGACGGGAAATTGCCCCTCGAGCAACTGGCTGAGCGAAACCGGCATGCCGTTCTGCGCGCTCACAGCCTTGGCGATGTCTTGACCGCGCGCAGCAATAGCCGCCATGAAGCGTTCCATCACGGCCGCCCGCTCGGCCGGTTTTGCATCCGACCAGCCCGAGGCCTCGAACGCCTTGCGCGCGGCTGCGACGGCAGCGTCGACGTCGGCTTCGACTGCTTCGGGAACCGTGCCGATCTCGGCTTCGGTGGAAGCGTTAATCAGGGTGAAGGTGCGGTCGCTGGCAGGCGCGACCCATTGGCCCCCGATGTAGAATTCATTGCGCGAAACGCTCATGTCCGTTTTTCCTCTCCCGCTGCGAAGTCAGGCAGTTCCGCTGCTCGCATCCGTGAACTTGTCATAGTGAATGTCGGCAAGCGGCACGCCGCCCGCCGTCAGCAGCGAGACGCCCGCGTCGATCATACCGGGCGGTCCGCAGAGATAGGCCTGAAGCCCCGCCGCGCCGCCAAGATCGGCAATCGCGGCGCCGATCTCCTGCGTCACCATGCCATGAAGGCGGCCCGGCACGTCTTCCTCGGAAAGCACCGGCCTGAAATCGAACGTGCCGCGCCATTTCGCCGCGATCGCATCGATCTCGTCCAGACAATAAAGGTCGCGCGCCGTGCGCCCGCCGAACAGCAGGATCGCATCGCGGGACACACCCATTGCGGCCGCGTCATCAAGAACGCTCATCAACGGGGAAAGTCCACTGCCGCCGCCAATCAGCAGGATCGGGCCGTCGCCCTCCCGAAGCCAGAAGCTGCCGTGCGGTGCCTCCACCTCGAATTCGGTATCCCCGAAATCGTCAGAGAACAGGCGTTCGGTAAAGGCGCCGCCCGGCACCTTGCGGATGAAGGTCGACAGCCGGGTGAGGCCGTCGGCGCCAGGCGCCGACGAAAAGGAGTACGAACGGTGCCCCGGACCGCCAGGCCAGGAGATGTTCATGTACTGGCCGGCGCGGTAGCGGACAGGCTCCGCCACTTCCCATGTCACGCACTTGATGTCGTGCGTGAGGTCGCGGCTCTCGACCAGCCGGGCTGGCTGGCGCACGGGAGGCTCACCCACTGATTCCAGATCGACTTCAAGCGTGAGGTCCGATTCGGGAACCGCCTGGCAGGCGAGGATATACCCGGCGGCCAGTTCCTCGCGGCTTAGCGTGTAACCGAACGGCGTGATGGCATCGACCTTGCCCGCAACCAGCCGGCTGCGGCACTGGCCGCAAGTGCCCACCGTGCAATCGTGCGGATACGCGATCCCCAGCGCCAGCGCGCTTTCCAGCACAGTCTGGTTCCTGCCAACCTCGAACCGTTGGCCCGAAGGGACGAGTTCCACTTTCGGGAGCGGCTTGCGGGAAAAAAGCTTCTTCAGCACGTCAGGTCATCCCAGCCAGCAGTCCGGAAAGAACCAACCGGCTCCGTCAGGCCATTCCGCAAAGGGATATGGTAACGATTCGCATCGCTTGCAACTTGTAAATCGGTTGACATTCATCATGCATAGACTAGTTTGCGTACCGAGGTCACGCAAAAAAGATGACGCAGAATCTGCTCCATCGACATGGAAGAGGGTGTTCATGAGAATCATTCTGGCCGCAAGCCTTGCAGCCCCGGCATTCGCCCAGGATTCCGCGCCCGGACCTATTAGACCGATCGTTGGCCGATCGCCGGCTGAGTCAAGAACCTGACCATGGAACCTATTGTCCGTTCGGCATCCCGATCGAGAGCCTGTTCGGCAATGGCTACCGCGTCCGCGCCCAGCCCCGCATGGACGGAGTTGAAGCAACCGTGAAATTCTGATCGAAGGAAGCAGGGGCGGCCGGATCGTGCAGACAGGCATGACCGGCCGATTCGGGCAATTGCCTGCGGCGCAGGCGGAATGGGAGAGAGCAGGATGGGCATCGCACCGCTAACAACAGAACCCAGCTATGGCGCATGGAAGTTCTGTGCCTGGAACGGCATGATCTTCATGGGCATCTTCATCATCTTCTGGGGCTACCTGGGACACAATCTGCCGCCTTACGGCGGTGACCTCGAAGCCTCGGTGATTGCTGCCTATTTTCGCGAAAATGCCAATATGGTCCGGCTAGGCATGGTCATTTCGATGACGTTTGCTGTCAGCTACGCCGTCTGGGGCATCGCCATCGGCAAGGTCATGGACCATGTGCTGGGCCGCGGCCACCTGTTTACCGATCTTCAGGTCTGGGGGGCGGGCCTCACGGTCTGCCCCATCCTCGTCTCATCTTCGTTCTGGCTGGCCGGCGCCTACCGTCCCGAAGCCCTGCCCGACGAGACACTTCAACTGCTCTATGACGCCGCCTGGCTGCTGATCGACCTGGGCTATTCGGTGACATCGGTGCAGATGCTCGCGCTCGGCTTCGGCTGCCTGCTCGACAAGCGCGCCGTGCCGCTGTTCCCCAAGTGGGTCTGCTGGTACTCGATCTGGGTGGGTATCATGTTCACGGCCGAATGCCTGATGCCGTTCTTCAAGTCGGGCCCGTTCGCCCGGCAGGGCATCCTGAACTTCTGGATCGAGTTCATGATCTTCTTCGTCTACGCCCCGATCATCACCTGGTACGTAATCAAGGGCATCAACCGCATCCGCAGTGAAAGCGGCGACGCGGCGGGAAGCGCGGCACATGCCTGATGTGTCGCAGGAGGGCCTGGCCGCCGGCAAAAGCGATTTGCCCGGCGACCAGGGCGTATGGTTCTTCATCGTCGCCGACATGTGCGGTTTTGCGATTTTTTTCCTGCTGTTCTCGTTCGGCCGAATGGAGCAACCCGCGCTTTACGAGGCATCGCGCGCGCAGCTCGATCTTCATCTCGGCCTTGCCAATACACTGATCCTGCTGACCAGCGGCGCGTTCATGGCGCGCGCAACCCGTCAGGCCCGCGCCGGGGACTGGGCGCGCGCGCGTGCGTCGCTGATCCTGACCATGGGGGTGGGCTCGATTTTCGCGCTGACCAAGGCAGTCGAATGGGGCACGAAGATCGCGCATGGCGTCAGCCTCGCGACCAATGAATTCTTCACGTACTATTTCGTCTTTACCGGCATCCATTTCCTCCATTTCGCGATCGGCATCGGCGTGCTTGCCGTGTTGATCGGGCGCTGCCGCCGCGATCTTCTGCAGGCCGATCGCCTGCGCTGGATAGAAGCGGGCGGCGCCTACTGGCACATGGTCGATCTCCTGTGGATCGTGCTGTTCGCCATGCTCTATCTGCAGAGCGCGGCATGAACGGCGCCCCGGAACACCGCGAATGGCCGGTTTGGCTGGTCTGGGCGCTACTCGTGGCAGCAACCCTGATCGGCTTCTTCATGGCCGAAGTTCACTTCGACCCCAGGATCGCCACTAGCCTCGCAATCTTGCTGGCGGCGCTCAAGATCCATATCGTCTTCGATCAGTACATGGAGCTTGGATGGCGGCACAAACCACTGCGCCAGATTCTCGCGATCTGGCTTGCCGCGGTTACCGTGCTACTACTGGCAACCTACTGGAACACCTGATATATCTGTACCTGGAGAGATGAATGTTCGAGAATGTCAAGCTGACCCGGCCCGGCCTCACGGTCGATGCGGTGAACGACGGACGGCACAGGTTGAACCCGGCAATTGCAGCGGACCGCGAATCGATTCCGGTACTGGTTCACCTGCCCGAAGAGGGCATTGCCCTGTTCAGCTATACCTGGGTCAACAGCGCGGGAGAGGCCGGCGCCGTGATTTATCTGTTCGGTCCGGGAGTCGGCCCCGAACCGCTGGTCATCGGGATGGCCGACCGGCCCGTGCCCGACGACATGGACTTCTCGGACTGGAACATTGACGCCTTCTCGATGACGCACGATCTCAAGTTCGGTAAATGCGTTACCCGATTTGCCAACGACCGCGTCAAGCTCGACTACACGTTCGAGGGCTCGCATCCCCCTTACGCCTACAGCGCCAACGCCAAGGGTTGCCCGCCCTATTGCGCGGACGACCGCATCGAGCAAAGCGGACGGGCGTGGGGCGTCCTTGAACTGGACGGGCGGC
>JBEIPK010000017.1:0-43000 GCA_040377095.1 Novosphingobium sp. | reverse complement strand
ATCATTTCGAACATCTTGGCGAAATCCGCGCCGGTGCGCGGGACGAGGCGATCGAGGGGCTGATGCTGAAGCGCCGCGATTCGCCCTACATCGCCGGGCGGCGCACCGGGCTGTGGTACAAGTGGAAGCGCGAGCCGCTCATCGTCGACTGTGTGCTGATGTACGCGCAGCGCGGCTCGGGCAAGCGGTCCTCGTTCTATTCCGATTTCACATTCGGCTGCTGGGCCGGCGATCCGGATCGGGGCGCGGAGCTGCTGCCGGTGGGCAAGGCCTATTTCGGCTTCACCGATGAGGAACTGAAGTGGCTCGACCGGCACGTGCGCACGCATACTCTCAGCCGGTTCGGCCCGGTGCGCGAGACCGACAAGAGCCTCGTTCTCGAGGTCGCGTTCGATTCGGTCCATGCCAGCAAGCGCCACAAGTCCGGCCTCGCCATGCGCTTTCCGCGCATCTCCCGCATCAGGGCCGACAAGCCCGCACATGAGGCAGATCGGATCGAGACGCTGCAATCTCTCATTCGGGATTGATCCCGATCAAGGGTCTGGGCGGGGACCGGCGCTAACGGCGAGGCTGACAGCGTTATCGTCCGCGATGGAGACAAGAGCGTGGCAACCGAGCCAGAGACAATGACGACACCCGCATCGCCCTTCGAGCGGCTGGGTGGCCATGCGACGTTCGAGGCGATCTGCGAGCGCTTCTATGACTTGATGGACAGTGACCCTGCCTATGCCGAGCTGCGCGCCATGCATGCGGCCGATCTTGCGCCGATGCGCAAATCGCTGCCCCTATTCCTGGCGGGATGGGCCGGCGGCCCGCGCGACTGGTTTGAGCTAAACCCCGGCAAATGCATGATGAGCGCGCACAAGCCTTTCGCGATCACCCGGCAGACAGCGGCCCAGTGGTCCGAGGCCATGAAGCGCGCGATTGCCGACGTCGCCCCCGCCGATGCCGAGATTGCGGGGGCGCTGGGCGACGTGCTCGACCAGATGGCGCGGGGCATGGCGAGGGATTGAGACCTTGCGTCGATCGCCGGCCCAGCCCTAGTCTGAAATCATGAAGCCAAAGCTCTTCAGCACGCTCAAGGAATATGACGCTGCGCTGTTTCGCGGCGATCTGCTGGCCGGGATCACCGTGGCACTCGTTGCCATTCCCCTCAGCATCGCGATTGCGATCGCATCGGGCGCGGCACCTGCCACCGGGCTTGCAACCGCGATTGTTGGGGGATTCCTCATCTCCCTCCTCGGCGGCAGCCGGGTGCAGATCGGCGGGCCGACAGGAGCCTTCATCGTGGTGGTCTATGGCGTGATAGCCACCCACGGATACGACGGCCTGGTCCTTGCCACGCTGATGGCCGGAGGTATTCTCGTGGTGGCAGGATTGTTGCGGGCGGGGAACCTGATCGAGCTGGTTCCCGAGCCGGTGGTCAATGGCTTTACCATCGGCATTGCGGTCATCATAGGATCGAGCCAGCTCAAAGACTTTCTTGGGCTGGATGCGGCGAACCTGCCCGCGGAATTCCTCCCAAAGATCGCGGCCCTGTGGAGCGCGAGGGCAACCATGGACAGCCACGCCGTGCTGACCGGCCTCGTGTCCCTGCTGCTGATCATCGTGTTGCGGCGGGTCATGCCGCGCTGGCCCGGCCTTATCCTGGCCATGGCGGCCGTTTCCGGCACGGTCGCCATGCTGCATTTGCCCGTCGAATCGATCGGTTCGCGCTATGGTTCATTGCCTGCGGGACTACCCATGCCGTCGCTGCCCCAGATTTCGGCCGGCAAATTGCTGGACTTGCTCCCTTCGGCGCTGGTCATCGCCTTCCTCGCGGCGATCGAGTCGCTGCTCTCCGCGATGGTCGCGGACCGGCTGATCGCAGGCAGCCACCGGCCCAATGCCGAAGTCATGGCCCAGGGCTGGGCCAACATCGGCTCCGCGCTGTTCGGAGGCCTGCCGGCGACCGGCGCCATCGCCCGGACCGCAACCAACGTGCGCGCGGGAGGGAGGACCCCGGTGGCCGGTCTCGTCCATGCCCTGGTGATTCTCGCGGTCATGGTGGGGGCTGCCCCGCTGGCCGGTTACCTCGCCATGCCGGCGCTGGCGGCGATCCTGCTGACCACGGCGTGGAACATGAGCGAGCCGCACAAGTGGCGGGAATACTGGGCCTCTCCGGTCAGCGACCGACTCCTTCTGGTGCTTACGATGGCCCTGACCGTGTTGACCGATCTGACGCTGGCGATTGGTGTCGGGGTTGCGCTGGGACTGGCGCTGCGCTTGCGCGACAAGGGATTGCCGCCCGTGCCCTGGTCAGACCCTGATCGCTGATCAGCCACCTATCCTGAACAGTTTCTCGCGCGACGTCGCGCCGCGCAGCAAGGCGAGCCGGGAGGGCGGCAGGCCAAGCGCCTTGGCCAGCAATGCGAGGACCGCCGCGTTCGCCTCCCCATCTGTGGCCCGCGCGCGGACTTTGGCCAGCAGCCTTCCGCCCGCGATCTCCAGCGATTCGCTGCGCGCGCCCGGCGTCACGCGGATTGCCAGCCGGCCCTCGCCATCCACCAGCGCGCGCACCATCTCCGGCGGCGGAAGATCAGTCCGGGGCCGCGCCAACGTCAGCCTTGCGCCAGCGCGGCCTTGTGTCGGCGCCCGTTCTCGACATAGCGGGCGACTCCGGCCTGCATTTCCGCGAGCGCGGCGTCGGTCAGGTCGCGCACGTATTTGGCGGGCCGTCCGACCCACAGCTGGCGCGAGGCAATCGTCTTGTTCTGGGTCAGCTGCGCGCCGGCAGCCAGCATCCCGTCCGATTCGATGCGCGATCCGTCCATCACGATCGAGCCCAGCCCGACGAAGGCGCGATCCTCGAGCACGCAGCCGTGGACCATCGCCATGTGCCCGATCAGGACATCCTCACCGATGAGCGTGGGAAAGCCCGAGGGATTGTGCTCGTCGGGCGCATCGCAGTGGACGACGGTCCCGTCCTGGATGTTGGAGCGCGCCCCGATCCGGATGTGATTGATGTCGGCCCGCAGCACGCAATTATACCAGATGCTGACATCCGGCCCGATCTCGACATCGCCGATGATGCGGCAGCCCGGCGCAATGAAGGCGCTGTCATGGATGCGCGGCGACTTGCCGCCAAACGCGATTATGGTGACGTCGGGCCGGGCGATCATGGTCATTGCCTTCCTAGCAAACTGTTCCAACGGATATAGGGCAGGATAGAGGCGTGGTCATCGCTCCAAGCACGCGGCGCGGGTTCTTGCAGCGGCTTCCACTTGAACAGCGGCGCCGCACGGCGCAGCGCCTCGATCCGGGCGGGATCGCGCGACATGACGACCCATGACGACGGCGTGAGCAACCCGCCCTGCGGCGGAATGTCGTCGCGCAGCGCCACGGCAAGGCCGCGCTTGCGGGCGAGGGCCGCCAGCACCGGTTCAAGCTCGATGAAGCGGTTGGAGATGTGGACCAGCAGCAGCCCGTCCTTCGACAGCACCCGCAGATACTCGCCGATCGCCTCGTCGGTGATGAGGTGGATCGGAATCGCGTCAGAGCTGAACGCGTCCATCGCCAGCAGGTCAAGGCTGGAGCCCGGCATTTTCGCTAGTTCCAGCCGTGCATCGCCGATGACGACCTTGGCATCGGGCGCGCAGTCCTCAAGATATGTGAAGGTGCGATCCTGCGAATAACGCAGCACCACCGGATCGATCTCGAAAAACCACCATTGCTGACCGGGCTGGCGAAAACAGGCGAGCGTTCCCGCGCCAAGTCCCAGCACGCCGATGCGGGCATGCGGGCCATAGAGGCGGGGCGCATTGGCAAAGGCCAGCGCCACCCCCGATCCCGGCCCGTAATAACTCACGGGAAGCAGCTTCATCGAGGGGTCTGTCGATTGCTCGCCGTGCAGCGTCGTGCCGTGGGCAAGGATGCGCAGCTTGAGCGACTTGTAATCGCGCACCGTATAGATGCCGAAATAGCTGCGCGTGCGCAGGCCCTCGGTCGAGGCACGGATCGTCTCGGCCCCGCCCTGAGCCAGCATCAGCATCGCAAGCACCGCCAGGAACGCCGCGCGCCACGGCACCAGCGCAAGGCCGTGGAGAACAATCGCGCCCGTGAGCACCCAACGTTGCGGACCCGGCTCGGGTTCGCCGGCGACGCCGTAAAGGATCCAGCACAAGAAAATGGCCAGCGCGAAGACGACGCCTCCGGAAACGATCGCTTGGCTGGAGTCGAGCCCCTTCATCCGCCGCCAGTCAAAGCACGCGGGCAAGGGCAACAGGGCGGCCGCTGCCAGTACCAGCAGCGGATGCTCCCACGTCCAGTCGAACACCAGCGGTGCGAGCAATGCGGTGAACAGCCCGCCCAGCGCGCCGCCCGCCGACATCACCAGATAGAACCCGGTGAGCTGCGAAGGCGCGGGCCGGCTTTCGTAGAGACGCGCGTGGAGCGCGGTGCAGATCGTGAAAAGCAGTCCGATCGTCACCAGTACCTGCACCAGCGACGTCGAATGGCGCGAAACCATCGCCATGCCGCCCGCCAGAAGGACGACCGGAGGCCCGATCAGGGTCACCGCGCGGGCGATCAGACGATGGTCGGAAAAAGCGAAAACCATGCTCAGTAGATAGAGCCCTAGCGGGATCACCCAGAGCAGCGGCATGGCGAAGATGTCGGTGGTAAGATGCGTCGTTGTCGAAAGCATCAAACCCGACGGCACGGCCGCCAGCACGAGCCAGAGCATCGTGCGGCGACGCGTGATAGGCGGATCGTCGTGCGCGACTCGACTCGTTTCCGCAGGTACCTCCGCCAGCTTCCGGCGCGCGCGCACGGCCAGAAGCACAAGCACGAACAGCACGCCGTAGCCAAGGCTCCACGCCCAGCTCTGGCTGGTCAGCGGCAGGAGCGGTTCGGCGAGCAGCGGATAGGCCATCAACCCTGCGAAACTGCCGAGGTTTGAGGCTGCATAGAGCGCCCAAGGCTCGCCCGCGCGCGGATCGGCAGCGAACCAGCGCTGCATCAGCGGGGCCTGCGCGGACACCAGCAGGAACACCGGCCCGACGCTGAGCACGAACAGCGCCGGCACCCACAGCGCTTCCCAGCCCGGCGCGGCGGGCGGCAGGCTCATCAGCGTGATCGGCAGGGTCAGCGCCGCGAAGGCGAGCAAGGTCAGGTGAATGCGGGCCTGCCGTCGCAGGGGCTGGCGGCTCAGCCGGTGCGCATAGGCATAGCCTGCCAGCAGCAGCGCCTGATAGACCAGCATCGCGCTGTTCCAGACGTTTGGCGCGCCGCCCAGCCGGGGCAAGACCATGCGCGCGACCATCGGCTGGACAAGGAACAGCAGGAAGCTTCCCGTCAGGATCGTCGCAACGAACAGCGGGCGGGAGGCGCCGCTTTTCACCGCCAGGGTTTCCTGCCCTGCCCCGGCGATGTCAGCCACCCAGCAGCCTCGCCGCGTGGGCCGCATGGTATGTCAGCACGCCCGAGCATCCGGCGCGGCGGAACGCAGTGAGTGTTTCCAGCACGAGCGCGTCGCGCTCTCCCGCGCCCGCCGCCACCGCCGCCTCGATCATCGCGTATTCGCCGCTGACCTGATAGGCGAAGACCGGAACCTGGAACCGCTCCTTCACCGCGCGCACGATGTCGAGATAGGGCAGCCCCGGCTTGACCATGACGCTGTCGGCCCCTTCGGCAAGGTCGAGCGCCACTTCGCGCAAGGCTTCCTCGGCGTTGGCAGGGTCCATCTGGTAAGTCTTCTTGTCGCCCTTGAGCAGCCCGCCGCTGCCAACCGCATCGCGGAACGGGCCATAGAAGGCCGAGGCATATTTGGCAGCATAGCTCATGATCTGGACGTTGACGTGGCCCGCCTCTTCGAGCGCGGCGCGGATCGCCCCGATGCGGCCGTCCATCATGTCGGAGGGAGCAATGATGTCGGCGCCGGCTTCGGCCTGGACCAGCGCCTGGCCGACGAGCATTTCGAGGGTTGAGTCGTTGAGGACGTAACCCGTGCCGTCGATCAGCCCGTCCTGCCCGTGGCTGGTATAGGGATCGAGCGCGACGTCGGTGAGCACGCCGATGTCGCTCCCCACCGCATCCTTGATGGCGCGAATGGCACGGCACATCAGGTTGTCGGGGTTAAGCGCCTCCTCCCCCCGGTCGCTGCGGCGTTCGCGCTGGGTATTGGGAAACAGCGCGAGGCAGGGAATGCCGAGCGAAACGGCCTCGCGCGCGCGCGCCGCGATGGCGTCGACCGACCAGCGCGACACACCCGGCAGGCTCGCCACCGGCTCTTCGGCGCCGGTACCGTCGGTAACGAACAGCGGCCAGATGAGGTTGGCCGGGGTAAGCACCGTCTCGCGGTGCAGGGAGCGGCTCCACGCCGCGGCGCGAGTGCGGCGCAGGCGAAGCGCGGGATAAGGGGCTGGATCGTGGACCATGGCCAGCACCTCTAGGCGCAAATCAGTCCATGCATCAACAGTGCGCCCGCCGCTTGCTCACTTCCCCGCAGCAGCAGCCGAGAGAACGGCAACTTGCCTTGAGGCCTTTGTCTGGAAGGCCCGTCCCACCGGGATCGCCTTGATCGCCGCCAGCCGCGCTTTGACCGCCGCGATCTGCTTCGCGTCGATGGCCGGCAGGGCAAGGAATGTGACGGCAGCGGGATTGACGGTCTGGCCGCCCTTGTAGAGCTCATAGTGCAGGTGCGGGCCTGTCGAGAGGCCGGACGAGCCGACATAGCCGATGACCTGTCCTGCCTGCACCATGGTTCCCGGCGCAACCGCGATGCGGCTCATGTGGGCATAGCCCGTGCCGAGACCGCCGCCATGCTCGATGCGCACATAATTGCCGTGCCCGCCGTGGCGGCCCGCGACAGATACCGTTCCACTGCTCACGGCATGGATCGGCGAACCCCACGGCGCGCCGAAATCGACGCCAGCGTGCATCCTGACATAGCCGAGGATAGGGTGTCGGCGCATGCCGAAGGACGAGGTCATGCGTCCGTTGACCGGGGCGAAGAGCCGGGTTGAGGCCTGCTGCATGCCGATGTTGGCGGCATCGACAAACTGCCCGCCGCCCTCGCCACCGCCCCCCCATCGCAGGAGCTGGACCTTCGGGGTGCCGCCGCGCTCGAGCCCGGCGTAGATCAGGTCGCCAACTTCGCTCTCGCCCATCGCAGAGCGGCGATAGCCGACGACGATGTCGAAGCGGTCGCCCGGCGCGACGCCGGATTCGAGATCGACGTGCGAATCTAGCGCCTGCAGGTAATCCTGGATCGCCTTGATCGGCACGCCCGCCGCCCGCGCCGAGCGATACAGCCCCGGGCCGACTGTACCTGTGAGCCGCAGCGGCGTGCTGTCGACGGCGATGGCCTGCCGGCCAAGTGCCAGTGAGCCGCCACGCCGTTCAATGGAGACGGCAAGATCGAAGCGCGCGCGGAACGCCAGTTTCTCAAGCGGACGCGGTGTGCCAGCAGCCTCGCGGCGACCGAGCGTCAGGTCGAAGCGCGTGCCCGGCCCGATCCCTGAAAGCGGAATCGCGCCCGAAACCAATGCACTGACCCGACCAGCATCGTCGGCGCCGACGCCGGCACGCTGCAACATGCGGCCAAAGCTGTCTCCCTCGCCCAGCGTGGTGGTCATGGAAATACGGGGACGTTCGGGCGCATGCGCGATCGGCACGACAGCAGCGGTCGGCCCCATGCGGCTGCCACTTTCGCCGCCGAATGCGAGCGGCAGGATCATCTGCGCGCGGTATTCATCGCGGACGGACCTGTCGCCGGTTAGGGTGGTGGCGGCCTCGACTTCGCTGAAATCGGGCCAGAACGACAGCGCGAAGATGGAAAGACCCAGCATCGTGCCCATGCCGCGCACCCAGCGCGCTGAGCCGATCTCCTCGGCCAGGTCATGCACCGGGTCCCACTGCTCCCAGCGGGTCTCGATCCAGTAACGGGAGCGTAGCAAGGCGTTGCGGCAAGTCCCTGCAAGTCGCATGAACGGCGCAGGATCGGCGCCTGCACGAAGTCGGGCGCGGATCGAAAGTCGCGGCGCTTCGCTGTCCGGCAAGCCGGGCACAGCGCCGCTTGCGGCAGCCGGCCAGTTCTCGCCCGCAGCGAACTCGCGAAATGCCAAGATACCGACCCCTGTTACCTGCCAACCTGCCTTGCGCCATCAAGGTTACGAATTGGCTAAGACTGTGGATTAAGCGGGCCTCCGCGCGGCTGCCTGCCCTTGCCGGAAAGCAGTCGCGATGCCACATACGTGCCTGCAATGGCGTATTTTTCCGGCCCCGTGGGTGCGTCCAGGCAGGACGCCGCTGTCAAGGCGGTCCTCGGGCCGACCAATACCGGCAAGACCCACCTCGCGATCGAGCGGCTTTGCGCCCATTCGAGCGGCGCGATCGGCTTTCCACTGCGCCTGCTGGCCCGCGAGGTCTATGACCGGGTCTGCGCCATCAAGGGCGAGAGCCGGGTGGCGCTGATCACCGGCGAGGAACGGATCGAGCCAAAGGACGCGCGCTGGCTGCTCTGCACGGTCGAGGCGATGCCCGTCCACGCCGACCTCGCCTTCGTCGCGCTCGACGAGGCGCAATTGGGCGCGGACCGCGAGCGCGGGCACATATTCACCGACCGGCTGCTGCACGCACGCGGCCGCGAAGAGACGATGATCCTCGGCTCCTCCATGCTGGCGCCGATGGTGAAGGCGCTGGTGCCCGAGGCCGAGGTCGTCACGCGCCCGCGCTTTTCCACGCTGTCGCATAGCGGAGCCGGCAAGCTGTCGCGCATTCCGCCGCGCAGCGCCATCGTCGCCTTCTCAGCTGAGCAGGTCTATGCCATTGCCGAGATGCTGCGGCGTTTTCGCGGCGGCGCGGCGGTGGTCATGGGTGCGCTCAGCCCGCAGACCCGCAACGCGCAAGTCGCGCTCTACCAGTCGGGCGAGGTCGACTATCTCGTCGCCACCGATGCCATCGGCATGGGGCTCAACCTCGACATCGGGCATGTCGCATTCGCCGGGCTTTCGAAGTTCGACGGGGTGCGCCAGCGCCGGTTGACCACTGCAGAAATGGCGCAGATTGCCGGTCGCGCGGGGCGTCACCAGAAGGATGGCACGTTCGGCACGCTTTCCGGCACCCGCCACCATGACGCCGCGTTCACCGACGAGGAAGTCTACGCGATCGAAGAACACAGGTTTGCCCCGCTCACGCGCCTGTTCTGGCGCGATGCGGAACCGTCTTGCGACAGTCTCTCCGCGTTGATCGCCGACCTCGAACGTCCGCCCGAGCGGCCCGAGCTTGCCCCCGCGCCAGAAGCCATCGACCTTGCCGTCATCAAGCGGCTCGCCGAGGACCCGGAAATTTCCGGCCACATCAAGAGCCGGGCTCAGGTCGCGCGCTTTCGCGAAGTCTGCTCGCTGCCCGATTTCCGGCAGCACGGCGCGGAAACGCACTCGCGCTTTGTCGCGCGCCTGTGGCAGGATCTGGGGCGAGGCGAACTCGGCGCGGATTTTGTGGCGCAGGCCATCGCGCAGCTCGACAATACCTCCGGCGACATCGACACGCTTCAGGGCCGGATCGCCGCGATTCGCAGTTGGTCGTACATTACCCAGCGGCCCGACTGGGTTCGCGCGAAAGAGGAAATGGCCGCGCGCGCGCGCGCGGCGGAGGCGCGGCTGTCGGATGCGCTCCATGCCCGCCTGACCGAGCGATTCGTCAACCGCCGCACCAGTGTCCTGATCAAAAAACTGGGGTCCGACGCCGGAATGCTGCCAGTGACGCTGGAAGGCGACGAAGTTCTTGTCGATGGCGAGCAGATCGGGAGCTTGCGCGGGTTTCGCTTCACGGTGGACGCGAATGTTCGCCATGAGGACCGCAAGCTTCTGCTGGCCGCCGCCGAACGCCACGTCCCCCGGCTGGTCTCAGCGCGTGCCGATGCGCTGGCAAATGCGCTCGATGCGGGCGAGGTCGCGCTTGAACTTTCAGGCGGCGCGCTGTCGTGGCAGGGAAATTCGCTGGCGAGGCTTGAGCGTGGCCGCTCGGTGAGCGAGCCGCGCGTTGAGCTCGATATCGCAATTGCAGGCCTGCCCGCCGCGGCGCGCGATTGTCTTGCCGCCAGCATCGGGCGCTGGCTGGCGCGGAGCCTCAAGCCGCTCGCGGGACTGGCCCGCCTCGAGGCGGCCAGCCGTTCGAGCGAGGGTGGCCCGGCGCTGCGCGCGCTACTCATCCGGCTAGTCGAGGCTGGCGGCGTCCTGCCGCGCGCCGCTTCGGGGATCGACGATCTCGACAAATTTCAGCGAACGGCGCTTGCGCGGCTTGGCGTCACGGTCGGCGCGCTCGACATGTTCGTGGCGGGCATGCTGCGCCCCGCCGCTGTCGCTGTGTGGATGAGCCTGGACGGCGGCGAGCCTCCCGGCGATCCCGCGATGCGGCCGGTCATCACACCGGCTCGGGGCACGCAGGCCCCGTTCGGCTATCGCCGCCTCGCCGGGCAGTGGCTGCGCGCCGACATGGCCGAAAAGCTGCTGCGCGAGGCGCATGCGGCACGCATGGCAGCGGGGCGAAAGCCGTTTCGCATCGAAAGCGGGCACGCGATCTCGATGGGGCTGAACGCCGCCAGCCATGCCGCCTTGCTCCGGGCGGCGGGGTTTCGCCCGCGCGTGCCCCACCCCCTGCCTCAGGGAGCATTTGGCCCGGCTGCGCCCGTCACCTGGCTATGGACGCCCGCGCGCCGCGCGTCTGAAGTTCGGCCCGCTCCAGCTCCCAGCCCGCACGGCCACTTCGCCGCGCTGGCCGAACTCGTGCGGTAAGCATGACGCCCCCGCCCGGTTCGATGCGCATAGACAAGCTCCTGTGGTTTCTGCGTTTTACGAAGACCCGGTCGGTTGCCCAGACCATGGCGGAAGACGGGCACCTTCGTCTCAACGGCCGCCGCGTCGAACGTTCGCACCAGAAGATCGTGCCCGGCGATGTGCTGACGCTGCCGATCATGCAGGGGGTCCACGTCGTGGAGATTGTCATCCTGCCCGCGCGGCGGGGGCCGGCCAGCGAAGCGCAGGCCTGTTATCGGGTGCTTGACGGCGGCCGCGCTTTGCCCGTAGCAGCGGCCGTGAAGAACACCGCTGCCGAAGAGGATTTGCAGCTATGACTTATGTCGTGACCGACGCCTGCATTCGCTGCAAATATATGGACTGCGTCGAGGTTTGCCCTGTCGACTGCTTCTACGAGGGTGACAACATGCTGGTAATCAATCCCAGCGAGTGCATCGACTGCGGCGTGTGCGAACCTGAATGCCCGGCCGAGGCGATCCTGCCCGATACCGAGAGCGGGCTGGAACAGTGGCTCGAACTCAACGCCAAGTATTCCGCCGAATGGCCGAACATCACGACCAAGCGCGATTCGCCGCCCGATGCCGACGAGCACAAGGGCGAGGACGGGAAGTTCGAGAAGTATTTCTCCGCCGAACCCGGCGAAGGCGACTGATAATCCTCGAATTACCGGCTTTGCCCGGTAATGGGCGCCGCCTGTGCGAGCCTTCGGGAAACCGGGGGCCTCGGGGTATGGTAATTTTGTTACAGCAATGTTATATATCGTCACGACTGACGGGAACGCGTGTTTCCGGACAGCCGGTTTCTTGAAGGCGGGGCGGAACAGTCGGACCCAGTGACATGCACCCTTCCGGGTGCATTTTCACGAAGGGTCGTTCGTTTTCCTCCCTCGTCAATAAGGAAGGCATCCATGCGGACAGCCTTCCGAGTGAAAGGACGATACATGGCAGTCAAGGCGGATGCCTTCGACGTTGGAGATTACGTCGTTTACCCGAAGCATGGTGTTGGCCGGGTCATCGAGCTTCAGAACCAGGAAATTGCCGGCATGCAGCTCGAGCTTTACGTGCTGCGCTTTGAAAAGGAACGCATGACCCTGCGCGTTCCGGTCAACAAGGTCGAGGCTATCGGCATGCGCAAGCTGTCTTCGGACAAGACCCTTCGCGAGGCGCTCGACACGCTCACCGGCAAGCCCAAAGTCAAGCGCACGATGTGGTCGCGTCGCGCCCAGGAATACGAAGCCAAGATCAATTCGGGAGACCTCGTGTCGATTGCCGAAGTGACGCGCGATTTGTTCCGCGCCGACGACCAGCCCGAGCAGAGCTATTCCGAACGCCAGATCTTCGAGGCGGCCTCGTCGCGGCTGGCACGCGAACTGGCGGCGATGGAAAAGACCGATGAGCCGGCCGCGCTCCAGAAGATCCTCGCGATCCTTAACGAGCATGCGCCCAGGTATTACGAAACGGCGCCCGTCAGCGCCTGATCCGCGGCGACACAAGACATCTCATCGAAAAGGCCGCCGGGGAGACCCGGCGGCCTTTTTCATCGAACCGCCGCAGGTTCATGGCGCTGCCATGATCGATGTGGCATCGCGGGGCATGGCTCGCCTGTCCATTCCCATCGCCTGTACGCTCGCGTCCGGTTTTCTCCTCACCGGCTGCATCGCCCGGACAGTTGTCGACGTCGCGACGGCACCGGTCCGCGTCGCAGGCAAGGCAGTCGACCTTGCTACCACCAGCCAGTCGGAATCCGATGAAAAGCGGGGCCGCGACATGCGCCGCCGCGAGGAGCGGCTCGGCAAGCTGGAGCGCAATGAAGAGCGCGCGCGCCGCGACTGTCACCACGGCGACCGGCAAGCCTGCGAGCAAGCCGATGATTATGCGGACGAGATCGCGGACTTGCGCTCGAATTGGCGCTAGGCGCGCGTGCGCTCAGGCAGCAGCGCGGCGGAGGCGGTCGTTGATGGCAAGCCCGATGCCCACATCCGGAATCGGCGCGGCGGCAATACGCGGCTGGCTTGCCGCGGCCGCCTCGTGCAGCGCCGCATAAAGATTGGCCGCCGCTTCCGCGAGATCGCCTGAGGGCGAGAGATTGCGCTGCCCCGCGATAGTGCCGAACCCGATATGGAATTCGCCCGCCTCGGCCGTGCGGGCGTTCAGGCGCAGTGGCTTTCCCGGCGCATAATGGCTGGCGAGCTGGCCCGGCGCCTCGATCCCGCCCGGCCCTTCCTGTCCATTTGAGGCCGTGACGTCACCTTGGGCGCCGACGACGGCCGCAATCTGCGCGGCGGTGACCGGGCCGGGCCGCAGGACCTGCCAGCGTCCCCCGTCCCGCAGGGCGACAATGGTCGATTCGAGACCGGCGGCGCAGGCTCCGCCGTCGAGGACCAGGTCAACCCGATCGCCCAGCGATGCCGCGACATGAGCCGCACGGGTCGGGCTCACCCCGCCGCTGCGATTGGCCGATGGCGCAGCGAGGTTGAGCCCGGTCGCCGACAGCACCGCGCGCATGACCGCATGCGCCGGGCAGCGGATCGCCACTGTCGGCAAACCTGCCGTGACGGCAGCGGCCAGCGCGGCATCCTCGCGGCGCGGCAAGACCATGGTCAACGCGCCGGGCCAGAACGCAGTTGCAAGCGCCTCGGCCCGCGAATCGAACCGGGCAAGGCTGCGCGCGGCGGCGAGATCGGGCACATGCACGATCAGGGGGTTGAAATCTGGCCGTCCCTTGGCCCGATAGATTGCAGCCACGGCAGCATCGCTGTCGGCCCGCGCGGCGAGGCCGTAGACGGTCTCGGTCGGCAACGCGACGATCCCGCGCGCCGTCAGGAGATCAGCGGCTTTGGCAATGCCCTCGTCGTCGGCGTCCACGCACAGGGTTTGGCTGTTGCCCGTCATGCCTCGCGGGCTATAGGCGAAAGCAGGCAAAGCCAAGGAAAAGCATGATGGGATACCAGCCCCCTGTTGAAGACCAGCTGACGGCACTTGCCGTCAATGCCGGACTTGATGAACTGGCCGCCGCGCCGCGTTTCGCCGACGCGAGACCCGACATGGCGCGCGCCATCGTCGAGGGCATTGGCGCCTTTGCCGCCGGCGTCTGGGCGCCGCTCAACCGCAAGGGCGATGTCGAGGGCGCGAGCGTGGAAAGCGGCGTCGTGCGCCTGCCCGACGGCTTTGCCGAAGCTTACCGCGCCTATGTCGAGGCCGGGTGGAACACGCTTCCCGGATCGCCGGACCATGGCGGGCAGGGGCTACCCTTTTCGCTCGCCTGCTGCGCCATGGAAAATCTCGGCGCGGCGAACCTTGCATTCACGCTGTTGCCGATCCTCACGGTCGGGGCGATCGAGGCACTGTCGCACCATGGCAGCAACGATCAGAAAGCCCGCTTCCTGCCGCGCCTGATCAGCGGCGAGTGGTCGGGCACGATGAACCTGACCGAACCGCAGGCGGGCAGCGATGTCGGCGCGCTGCGCACCGCCGCGACACCGATCGAAAGCGGCCCGCATGCCGGCAAGTACCGGATAAAGGGCACCAAGATCTACATTACCTGGGGCGAACACGAACTTTCGGGCAATATCATCCATCTGGTTCTCGCCCGGCTTCCCGGCGCTCACGCAGGATCGCGCGGCATCTCGCTGTTCGTGGTGCCGAAGTTCCTCGTAGGCGAGGACGGATCGATTGGCGCGCGCAATGATCTCAAGGTCGTGAGCCTTGAACACAAGATGGGCATCCACGCCTCGCCCACCTGCGTGATGAGCTTTGGCGACAACGATGCCTGCATCGGCGAACTTGTCGGCCACGAAGGCGGCGGCTTGCGCGCGATGTTCACAATGATGAACTCGGCGCGGATCAATGTCGGCAGCCAGGGTCTGCAGATCGCGGAGGCAGCCTTGCAGCAGGCAGGCACTTTCGCGCGCGAGCGGATCCAGTCTACCCGCGCCGGAAGCCCGGACAGGACCCCGGTCGCCATTGTCGAGCATCCCGACGTGCGGCGCATGTTGCTGCGCATGCGCGCGCTCACCGAAGGGGCGCGGGCATTGCTTTATTACACCACCGGACAAGTCGATCGCGGTTCGCTGGGGGACGAGGCCGCGCAAGCCCGCGCCGACATGCTGGTGCCGTTGATCAAGACCTGGGGCACAGAGGTCGGCTGCGAGGTCGCGAGCCTCAACGTGCAGGTCCACGGCGGCATGGGCTTCATCGAAGAGACCGGCGCGGCGCAGCACTACCGCGATGTGCGCATAACGCCGATCTACGAAGGCACCAACGGCATCCAGGCGGCGGACTTCGTCACGCGCAAGCTCGACATGGCGGGCGGCGAGGTGTTCGCCGCGCTCATGACCGATATCGGGCGCGAGGCCGGCGATCATCCTGCACTGGCCGCGCTGGCCGCGCTTTGTCGCGAAACCGGGGAGTGGATGCTCCATGACGCCGCGCTCGATGACCGGCTGGCCGGTAGCGCCGCCTTCACGACGATGAGCGCGGTTCTGGTCGCCGGCTGGCAGTTGCTGCGCCAGTTGCGCGCGCTGGAGGCGGAAGGTTCGCCGCGCGCCGGGGCCAAGGCGGCGGTTTTGCGCTTTTTCATCGGCCACATCGTCCCCGAAGCCATGGGCCTTGGCGCATCAGCAAGGGCGGGCGCGGCGATGCTCTATGCTCTCGACGCCGAGGCTCTGACTGCATGAGCCGAACCGATACGCCGGAGGATCAGGGCGACCCCCTCGCCCGCATTGCCAAGGCGCTGGAAAAGCTCGCCCCGCCCTCCGCGCCGCCGATGGACTGGACGCATGCCCCGGCCTATGTCTGGCATGGCAACGCCGCACGCTGCGTGCCTGCCATCGAGGCGCCGCCACTCGGTCTGCTGCGCGGCATCGAGGCGCAGAAAGACATCGTCGCCGGCAACATCGCGCGGCTGGCGGCAGGGCACGCGGCGCACGACATGCTTCTGTGGGGCTCGCGCGGCATGGGCAAGTCCGCGCTGATCCGGTCCGGCGTCGTCGCCGCGCAGCAGGCCGATGGACGGATCGCGCTGGTCCAGGTCGCGCAGGAAGCGCTTTCGGGCCTCTCGGCTCTGTTTGCCGCGCTTGGCCCGGTCGACCGCCGGTTCCTCGTTTATATCGACGATCTCGGCTTCGAAGAGGGCGACAGCAACGGCCCGCGCCTGCTGCGTTCTTGGCTGGAAGGCGGGGTCGAGGCGCGTCCAGCCAATGTGCGGCTGGCGGTGACGTCGAACCGCCGCGCCATCGTCGCGCGCCATGCCTCGGAACAGGACGATCCGATCAACCCGCGCGACGTTGTGGACGACCGGCTGGCGCTGGCAGACCGGTTCGGGTTGTCCGTGGGCTTTCACGCCTGCAGTCAGGACGATTATCTTGCGATCATAGCCGGTTACGCAGAAACCCATGGCCTTGCATGGGAAAGCGGCGACGCGCTTGAATGGTCGCGCCGCCGCGGCGCGCGCTCGGGCCGGGTGGCGTGGCACTATGTGGTCGAACTCGCGGGCCGCGCCGGGCGCACTCTTTAGAGACTGCCGCCGGCGCGCTTTACTCCGGATCCTGCGCGTACTGCTCGCGCAGCGTGGCTTCGAACCGTCCCTCAGGGTTGCCTTCGATCGAGCGCTGCGGCGGCATGCGCTCCTCAACCACCGGCTTTGGCCCCACTGAAGGCGCGGCGCCGGGCGCTTCCACACGCCAGATCACGCCTGCGGTATCGTCGCTCACCAGAAGCGCTCCGGTACGGTCCCACGCCAGCCAGGTCGGACGGCCACGCGTCGTACCCTTGCCGGTCAGGAAGCCGGTCAGCACCGAAACAGCCTTACCCTGCGGATTGCCGCGCGCATCGAAGGGCACGAAAATGACGTCATAGCCAGAAGGCGGAATACGGTTCCACGAGCCGTGGCGGGCAATGAAAGCGCCATTGGCAAAGCGCTCGCCCAGCCGGTTGCCCCCCGACGCGAAAACCAATCCCAGCGCCGAAACGTGGGCGCCCAGCGCGTACTCGGGACGCCGCGAATATTCAGTCATGAAGCTGGGCATCGGGTCCTTGACGCGCCAGTCCATCACGTCCTTCCAGTACACCCACGGCCAGCCGTATTGCGCACCAACCGGCACGTTGGTGAGGTAATCGGGCACAAGATCGGGGCCAAGCTGGTCGCGCTCCTGCACCGTCGTCCACAGCTCCCCGGTCGAGGGGTTCCACGCCATGCCGTTGGGGTTGCGCATGCCGCCCGCGTACTGGCGGCGGGAGCCGGTCTTGAGGTCGATCTCATGGATCGCGGCGCGACGTTCTTCCGCCTGCATCCCCCTCTCGCCAATGTTCGAGGCAGAGCCGACCGCGACGTAAAGGTGCTTGCCGTCAGGTGCGAGGACCAGATTTCGCATCCAGTGATTGCCGGCGGGCGGCAGGTTCGTCAGCTTGCGCGGTCTGCCCGTCAGAGTCGTGGCGCCGGGCGTGAAGGCAAAGGCCAGCAAAGCATCGTGGTTGGCAATGTAAAGCGTGCCGTCCCCCCAGGCCAGGCCCGAAGGCGAGGAGAGGTCGGCGCTGCGAAGCACGAAACGCTGCTCGGCCGTGCCGTTACCGTCGGCATCACGCAGCAGGACGATCCGGTTGGGGGAGGGATCGCCGGCCCCGACGCGCTTCATGAACCAGCCCATCACGATATCGGTCAGGCTGGAATTCGGACTTTGAGGTCCGTTCGTTTCGGCCACCAGAACGTCGCCATTGGGCAGCGTCAGCATGGTGCGCGGATGATCCAGTCCTTCGGCAAAGCGCGTCACGCTCAGCCCCTGCGCTGCGACCGGCTTCTCGCCCCTCGCCCAACCCACCGGCTTTGGCAGCGAAAAACTGGGTATGCGCTCGCTGTCCGCCTCAGCCAGTTCGATTCGCGATCCCATGCTGTCGGTGATCGGGCGGTCCGACGGATTGCCGCGCCAGACCCAGGCAGTGAACAGGCCCAGCACCAGAACAAAAACGCCCAGGCCGACGAGAAACTTGCGCAATCGCGATGACATGGCATGGAAATAGGCGCAGCCGCGCCGGGCGGCAATGCCCGTCGCGCGATTGGAGCCTCGCCAATGTACGAATTCGCGCCTTCAAGCGAGGCATCCATCAGCAAGGAGGCGCTTTACGCCGAGCTGGCTGGCAGTGCTGCGGCGCTTGTAGCCGGTGAACCTGACGCGATCGCCAACATGGCCAATATCGCCGCGCTGATCTGGCAGTTCGTACCCCGGCTCAACTGGGCCGGGTTCTACCGCGTCAAGGATGATGAACTGGTGCTCGGCCCGTTCATCGGCAAGCCCGCGTGCATCCGCATTCCCCTCGGCGAGGGCGTCTGCGGCACCGCCGCCGCGCGCTCGGAAACGCAGATTGTGCCCGATGTGCAAGCCTTTCCCGGCCATATCGCCTGCGATGGCGCCAGCCGCTCGGAACTGGTCGTTCCGGTGATGCTCGACGGAAAGGTCATCGCGGTTATCGACCTCGACAGCCCTGAGCCCGCGCGATTCGACGAGGCCGACGCGCGCGGGGTTGAGGCCCTGGCAGCAGCAATCGCGCGCGCGGTTTTCGAAGGTTCCTGACGCAGCAATCCAATCCTGCTCCGAAACGGGACAGGTGGCACGCGGCAAGTCCCGCACGCATGGTTTCGCGGGCGGCCCCGTGTTAGCCTCCGCGACTAACAGCCAGCGACCGGCCTTTGGGCCGAGTCACCCCGCAAGGGGCAGTGCCAGGGAAATGTCCATGCCGCGCCTTTTCAATTTCCGACCGGCCCCAGCAATGTTTGCAGCTGCGCTCGCCGGCATTCTGAGTATCCAGCCCGCCGCCGCGCAGGATGGCGTCGGCGCCCCTTATGCCCACAATGACTGGCACGATCCAAGGCCCGAGGTACCGCCGCCAACTGGTTCCGTCCCGCCTGTTGCTGCGCCCGGCCAGGCGGGTGCTGTCCCGGCGCTTCCCGCTGAGGCCATCCCCGGACGAGCGCAGTGGTTGGCCGAGTGCCGCCGCCGTCTGGCTGGCCGCGACGAATGGCCGCGCGAGTGGCGGCGAGAACGGCGAAAGGATCACGGGCACCCGGCGCAGGGCCCCGACGAGTGCGAGAGCTATTTCGACGACTATTATGCCAGTGCCCGCGCGCATCACGAACATCAGATGCAAGCCTACGCCGGCCAGGCTCTCGCAGGCCAGCCGATGTACACGATGCCCATGCACATGAATGCGGGTCATGCGACGGAAGCGGGCGGGCACAGCGGCGATTGCTGCCGGGCCGCGCCCATGATGATGGCGCCGTCCGGCCCCTACATGCTCGTTCCGGTGATGCTTCCCGCACGCAAGGCGAATTGCGAGCGGGAAGTGATCGAGACAATCGAGGAAGTCATTCCGAGCCGTCGCACTGTTCCGCACCGCGCGCCGCCACGCGACAAGCGCATCCGCGTTGTGCCGGAGAAGCGGGTCCGGACGCAATAAACGATTTAGATCAGTGCGTTATACGCCGCCTCCGGTCAACCGCTGGCAGATCAGGTCAAGCTGGTCGAGCGTTCGATAGCGGATGGTGACCGATCCCGACCGCGGGTCCGGATCGGTCGTGATCCGCACCGACAGGCCGAGAAATTCCTCAAGGTGGCTTTGCACCGCCGCGATATCGGCATCCTCGGGGCTGTCGCGCCCAGCACGCGCCTGACGCGGCGCAGTCGTCCCCCGGCTCACCTTGCGGGCAAGACGCTCAACGTCGCGCACGGACAGCTGCTTTGCCACGGCCTCGCGCGCCAGGTTGGCGGCGTTTTCGATCCCGATCAGCGCGCGGGCGTGACCCATGCTGAGATCGCCCTGCTCGACCAGATCGATCACATCTTCCGGCAAGGCAAGAAGCCGCTGGAGGTTGGCAACGTGGCTGCGGCTCTTGTCGACCAGTCTCGCGATCTCTGCCTGGGTCATGCCTTCCTGTTCGGAGAGCCGCTGATAGGCGCGCGCTTCCTCGATCGGATTGAGGTCCTCGCGCTGGAGGTTCTCGATAAGCGCAAGGGCGGCGACGTCGCGCTCGCCGAGGTCGCGCACGAGCGCCGGAATTTCGTGGAGCTGCGCCCGCTGCGCCGCGCGCCAGCGGCGTTCCCCAGCAACCAGCTGG
Organism: Novosphingobium sp.; assembly: GCA_040377095.1. Classification (GTDB taxonomy): domain Bacteria; phylum Pseudomonadota; class Alphaproteobacteria; order Sphingomonadales; family Sphingomonadaceae; genus Novosphingobium. The sequence continues at coordinate 23,099 of JBEIPK010000017.1, read as the reverse complement.
AACCGGCCCTGCCCCAACGGGCGGACAATGACGGGCTGAATCACGCCCCGCTGGCGGATCGAGGCAGCCAGCTCATCGAGCGCGCCTTCGTCGAACTTGCGGCGCGGGTTGCCGGGATGCGGCTCGATATCCGAAACGGCCACGCTGGCGAGGCCGCCCGCCGCCCCCGCGCTGTCGTTCCCGCCTGCGGAGGCCAATGGTTCCTCGCGCCGCGATTCTCCGAGCAGCGCGCCCAGCCCGCGCCCAAGTGCCGGCGGTTTGCGCTTGGCTGCGGGCGGCGCGGGTTCGGCGCCAGGCACGGAGAAGCGGACGACCGGATCCTCGCTCACGCGGCAATCCTCCGTTCGGGCAGGCGCCCGATCAGCTCACGCGCCAACGCCATGTAGGCCCGGCTTCCCGCGCAGGCATGATCGTAGACCAGTGCTGGCAGGCCGTGGCTTGGCGCTTCGGACAGGCGGACGTTACGCGGAATGGTCGCTTCGAACACCAGGCTGCCGAGGCACGAGCGGACATCGTCGGAAACCTGATCTGTCAGCCGGTTGCGCCGGTCGAACATGGTCAGCACGATGCCGATGATACCAAGATCGGAGTTGAAGCGCTGCTGCACCCGCTCGACAGTCTGCAGCAGCTGGCTCAATCCTTCCAGCGCGAAGAATTCACACTGCAAGGGCACCAGAAGGGTGTCGGCCGATACCAGCGCGTTCAGCGTCAGCAACCCGAGCGAAGGCGGACAGTCGATGAAGCAGATGTCATAGCCCAGATCGCGCGCGAGCGAATCGCGCAGGCGGTTTGTCCGGTTCTCGACCTGAACCAGCTCGACCTCGGCCCCGGAAAGATCGACTGTCGCCGGCACGATGTCGAGACCGGGGATTCGAGTCGGCATGATGCAATCCCGCACCGGGGTCTGATCGACAAGAACATCATAGGATGAACGCACCCGGTCACCGCTGGCGATGCCGATCCCGGTTGACGCGTTGCCTTGCGGATCGAGGTCGATCAGCAGGACCTTCCAGCCAGTGGCCGCCATTGCCGTCGCAATGTTGATGGCTGTCGTCGTCTTGCCGACACCGCCCTTCTGGTTAGCAATCGCGACCTTGATCACGGGATTTCCCCTTCCTGCCGGCCAATGTCCCGACGATGATGCCCGCTTCGCCGTCCGTCCACGATTGTTCCACGTGAAACGTGTGGTTCCAACCGCGCAGTTCAGCAAGTTCTTGCCGCGCCGAACGTCCCTTGGGCAAGAGCCATACCGTATCCGGGGTGGAAAAACGCGCGGAAAGTGTGAGAAGGCGCGGGAGTGGTGCAAATGCCCGGGCAGAAATCACGGTAGCGGGTTCTAGCACCTGCTTTTCAACTGCCCCTTCCGCCACTCGAACACTCATCAGGTCAAGTTTCCGGACCGTTCCCCGAAGCCAGTCGCATCGAAGCGGTCGCGCTTCGGACAGAATTACATCTCGCTCGGGCTGGAGACAGGCGACAACCAATCCAGGGAAACCTGCGCCGCTGCCGAGATCGAGCCAAAGACCTGTTTCACGTGAAACATGCGTGAGCAGTTGGGCGCTGTCGGCAACGTGGCGAATCCATACCTCATCGAGCGAGACTGCAGAAACGAGGTTCTGCCGCTCGTTTTCATCACGCAGCAAAGCAACCAGCTGATCAAGCCGGTCCCACGCCGTCTCGTCGCATTGCGGCAACGAACGCAGCCAGGCCTTCGCCTCCGCCTCGTCAGTGATCACGCCGCTCTCCGCTTGGCATGAACAAGCAGCGCCGCCAGCGCCGCTGGGGTTACGCCCGGGACTCTCCCAGCCGCAGCGAGCGAATCGGGCCGGGCCTTGCTCAGCCGCTCCACCATTTCGGCAGACAGTCCCGGCGTTTCGCAAAAGGGAAAATGATCGCCCAGCAGCAAGGATTCGCTGGCGCGCAGTTCGCGCAGTTCCATGTCCTGACGGGCCAGGTACGGCGCGTAGAATGCGTCTTCCCCCACTTCTTCCGCCAGTGCAGGATCATCGAACGAAAGATCGGGAAGCCACTTGGCAATGCTTTCCAGCGTGACCCCATCAAAGCGCAACCACTCACGCAGGGGCTTGCGCCCCGTGTCGAGCCGCACGGTATGGCCGATGGTGGCAAGTTCGCCCGCGCTGACCACCGTGTCGAGCGCCATCTCGATGGAAACCTTCGCGGACTCTCTTTGCTTGAACCACGCCGCCCGTTCCGGTCCGACACAGCCTGCCGCCAGTGCGAGCGGCGTGAGGCGCGAACTTGCGTTATTGGCCCGAAGCCGGAGCCGATACTCGGCGCGCGCGGTCAGCATGCGGTAAGGCTCGCTGACGCCGTGCAAGGTCAGGTCATCGGTCATCACTGCCATGTAGCTGTTCGCCCGGTCGAGCGGCGGCGCCTCGCGGCCCAGCACTCGTGCTGCGGCATTCATCCCTGCGATGAGCCCTTGCGCTGCGGCTTCTTCGTAACCGGTGGTCCCGTTGATCTGGCCCGCGCAGTAAAGCCCCGGCAGCTCCCGCAGTTCAAGGCTGGGCCGCAGCGAACGCGGATCGATGTGATCGTATTCAACCGCATAGCCCGGCACGGCCATGTCGACGTGCTCAAGCCCCTCCATCGTGCGCAGCATCGCCAGCTGGACATCGGCGGGAAGCGAGGTACTGATCCCGTTGGGATAGACCAGATGCGTGTCCAGTCCCTCCGGCTCAAGAAACACCTGGTGACCATCACGGTCGGCGAAGCGGTGGATCTTGTCTTCGATCGAGGGGCAATAACGCGGTCCGCGCGCATCGATCGCGCCCGAAAACAACGGCGAGCGATGCAAGTTCGTGCGGATGACGTCGTGGCTGCGTTCGTTGGTGCGCGTGATCGCACAGAACACCTGGGGCAGGACGCGCTGCGATTCCATTGCGGACATGGACCAGGGATCGGCATCAGAGGGCTGCTCGGGCAAACGTGCCCAGTCAATGGTCTGCCCGTCGAGCCGGGGCGGCGTACCAGTCTTGAGCCGGGCCATCGGCAATGCCGCGTCGCGCAGCTGCGCCGCGAGCCTGTGCGCGGCGGACTCTCCGATGCGGCCACCAACCAGCCGCTCCTCGCCGCGAAACAGAGTGCCGCCGAGGAACGTCCCGGTGCACAGGACAACGGCACGCGCGTCGAGCCGCGAACCGTCCGCAAGCTCCGCCCCGACAACGCGTCCGAATTCAACGACCAGTGCAGTTACCTCGCCGGCAATCACCGAAAGATCGCCCTGGCGCGCCATCATCCCCTGGACGGCGGCCTTGAAGCGCGTCCGGTCTGCCTGGATGCGCGGGCCGCGCACGGCGCTCCCCTTCGAGCGATTGAGCATGCGGTAATGAATTGCCGCGGCATCGGCCGCGCGGGCGATGATCCCGTCGAAGGCGTCGACCTCGCGAACTAGGTGTCCTTTGCCAAGTCCGCCGATCGCGGGGTTGCAGCTCATCGCGCCGATCGCGGCGGGATCGAACGTCACCAGCGCGACGCGCGCACCCATCCTTGCGCCGACAGCGGCAGCCTCAACCCCTGCGTGCCCGCCGCCGACGACCAGAATGTCAAAGCCCTGCATGATGGTCGAACCCATAAGTCATCAAGGCGGGCGGGTCAAAAAGGAAGGCATCCGCTGTTCCACGTGGAACATCACTTGCCGATGCAGAAGCGTCCAAAGAGAGCATCCAGCATGTCCTCCGTCCCGGTCCTGCCTGTCAGCCGGTCAAAAGACTGTCGGGCAAGCCTGAGACCTTCGGCGATCAGCAACGGGTCTGTTTCCACACGGGCCAGCGCCAGCGCCGTCTCAGCCTGGCACAGGAGCGAATGCTGGCGCGCGTTGAGGGCGACCTCGCCCGGTCGTGGCATGGCCCGGCGCGCGTACTCGACCAGCGAGAGCTTGAGCGCATCGATACCCTCACCTGTTGTGGCCGAGATGCGGTGGCGCGGCTGTCGTTTCGGAGAATGGTCGGGGCAATCGATTCGGCTCTCAATCTCCCAGGCACCTGAGGGACCCGCGCCATCCTCGCCCAGCCACAGCACCAGATCGGCGAGGTCCGCTGCGGAGCGCGCCCTGTCGATGCCCATGATTTCGACCGGATCGCTCGCGCCCTCATGCAGGCCTGCCGTATCGAAGAACTGGAACGCCACACCCTCGATCGCAACCGAACGGGTCAGCACATCGCGTGTCGTGCCAGCGCTGGGCGAGGTCAGTGCGGCTTCGCTATCCACCAAACAGTTGAAAAGAGTACTTTTTCCAACGTTCGGCGGGCCGGCCAGAACCACCCGGAAACCTTCGCGCAACATTTCGGCGCGCGGCCGTTCCAGCCAATGGACGAGATCGCTTCTCAACGCAGCAATCCCGCTTATCAAGGCCGGCGACGGTTCGCCCACATCGTCCTCGTCCGAGAAATCGAGCGCGGCCTCGACAGAGGCGGACAAGCGAAGCACTTCCTCACGCCAGCTATCCACTTGCCGCGACAGAGCGCCCCCAGCCAACGCCTCCGCGCTGCGCCGCTGAAGATCCGTCTCGGCCGAAAGCAGGTCTGCCAGCCCCTCGGCCTCGGCAAGGTCGATCCGTCCGTTACGGAAGGCGCGCCGGGTAAACTCTCCCGCAGTTGCGCGGCGCAACCGGGGCTGCCCGGCCAGCGCGGTTTCGACGGCGGCAATCACCCCCCGCCCGCCATGGCAGTGCAATTCGGCCAAGTCCTCGCCGGTCGCCGTCGCCGGGCCGGGGAACCACAGGACGAGCACCCGGTCGAGTGTCTCGCCCGCATCATCGCGTAGCCGGCGATAGCTGGCGCGGCGCGGTTGGGGCAAGCTCCCCGCCAGTCGCTCGAGCGCGGGGCCTGCCGACGGGCCGCTGATTCGGATCACGCCGATGGCAGCCGGCGGGGCACCGCTCGATAGGGCGAATATCGTATCGTCCATGGTCCCTGCGCGTTCCGCCCCGATAGGGCCTGCGTTCAGGCGCCCTTCTTGCGCCCGCCCTCACCCAGGCCGGAGCCGCCCGGACCGGAGCTGCCCAGCCCGCTGCCTTCGAGGAACTGGCGGAACATCTGCATGCCCATTTCGCCCATTGGGGCAAGCTGCTTCACGTATTCCTGCATCTGTTCGAGGCTGCCGCCGCCCTGCATGGCCTTGGTGACAGCCTCGACATAAGCGTCATTCGCCCTGCTGACATCGGGCAAACCCAGGAACCGCCGCGCCTCTTCAGGCGTGCAATCGACTTCGACGTTCACTTTCATCGCGGCCTCCCGAAACACAATGGCGCCATCAAGCATTCAAGGATGCTATGCCAAAGTGCTGACACAGGGGCTTGGCAAAGTCCACAGCGCGGGCGAAGTTCCATCCAGGCCAACCAATTCAGGAGCAACCTAATGACGACCAATGCGTCCGCACCGACACTCGACGGCTCAGGCACAATCCCGCTCCATGTTGCACGGCCAGCGGGCGATCCCCGCGGCGCCGTGATCGTGATCCAGGAAATCTTCGGCGTGAACCCGGGCATCCGGAAGAAATGCGCCGATTTCGCCGCGCAAGGCTATCTCGCGGTCGCGCCTGACGTGTTCTGGCGGCAGAAGCCCGGCATCGAACTCGACTCTGACATTCCAGAGCAATTCCAGGAAGCGATCGGGTACATGATGAAGCACGATTTCGACGAAGGCATCAAGGACGTGGAGGCCGTGATTCACTGGATCCGCCGCGAACAGGGGGTGCCCAAGATCGGACTCGTCGGATACTGCATGGGCGGCCGCATTGCCTACATGGCAGCGACGCGGACCGACATTGATGCGTCGGTCGGCTATTACGGGGTGGGCATCCACGAGATGCTTCACGAATCAAAGGCCATCGCCAAGGCGCTGCTGCTGCATGTGCCGACCGCTGACGGTTTCGTGCCACCCGAAGCGCAGAAGGCGATGCACGAAGGGCTGGACAGCAATCCCCACGTCACCATCCATGACTACGAAGGCCTCGATCACGGCTTTGCCGCCGAGGACGGTGTCCGGCGCGACGAGGCCGGCGCGCGGCTGTCTGACCAGCGAACCGCCGAGTTCTTCGAGCGCCACCTGCGCTAAGAACTCCCGGCCCTGCCCCGGACCGGCGCTGGCCAGTCCGGGTTGCAGGCAGGGTCAGCCCATGAAGGCCTGGGTATAGGGCGCCACTTCGTGGGCCCCTTCCCAGATCATCTTGAGCGCGACGTAGATGATCACGACGAGGCCGACCCAGCCGATCCAGCGGTAACGCTCGATGTAACGGGCGATGAAGTTGGCGGCGACACCCATCAGCGCCACGGCCACGATCAGGCCGACGATGAGAATGCCCGGATGCTCGCGCGCAGCACCCGCCACGGCGAGGACGTTGTCGAGGCTCATCGAGACGTCCGCAAGCGCGACCGACCAGGCGGCTGCGGCGAAGCTCTTGGGCGCGGCAAGGCCCGAATGTTCGTCGCCCTCGATTTCGGGCGAACCCGGCGACTCGGCCGCAGAGTGGCCCTTGATGTCGCGGTACATCCGCCACGCAACCCAAAGCAGCAGCAAGCCGCCCGCGAGGACCAACCCGACGATGCCCATGAGCCAGGTGACTGTGAGCGCAAAGCCAATGCGCAGAACCAGCGCGGCAATCACCCCGATGGCGATGACCTTCTTTCGCTGATCGGCCGGAAGCCCGGCCGCGAGAGCGCCCACGACAATGGCATTGTCGCCGGCCAGCACGATGTCGATCATCAGAACTTGGAGGAATGCCGCCATCGCTGCCGGCGAGCCGATATTCGAGAAGTCATTGACGATGTGCTGCCAGATTTCGGCCGGACCACCCAGCGAAGTGGTGGCTGCGCCAGCAAGCAGCGAAAGGTCGGTAAATGTCACGCGCAGCTCCGGATCACTGGTTCATCGTCGCGAAGAAATCCTCGTTGCTCTTGGAGTCCTTCATCTTGTCGAGCAGGAATTCCATCGCATCGACCGTGCCCATCTGCATGAGGATGCGGCGCAGCACCCACATCTTGGAGAGCTGGTCCTTAGCGACGAGCAGCTCTTCCTTGCGCGTGCCGGACTTGCCAACATCGAGCGCGGGGAAGATGCGCTTGTCGGCCACTTTGCGATCCAGCACGATTTCCGAGTTGCCGGTGCCCTTGAATTCCTCGAAGATGACCTCGTCCATGCGGCTTCCGGTATCGATCAGCGCGGTTGCGATGATGGACAACGATCCGCCCTCCTCGATGTTGCGCGCCGCGCCGAAAAAGCGCTTGGGCCGCTGGAGTGCATTAGCATCGACGCCGCCGGTCAGCACCTTGCCCGAACTGGGCACGACGGTGTTGTAGGCGCGGCCAAGCCGCGTGATCGAATCGAGCAGGATGACGACATCCTTCTTGTGCTCGACGAGCCGCTTCGCCTTTTCGATCACCATTTCGGCCACCTGGACGTGGCGCGTGGCGGGTTCGTCGAACGTGGAGGAAATCACTTCGCCCTTCACACTGCGCTGCATGTCGGTGACTTCCTCGGGCCGCTCGTCGACCAGCAGGACGATGAGGAACACTTCGGGGTGATTGTCGGTGATGGCCTTGGCCATGTTCTGCAGCAGCACGGTCTTGCCGGTGCGCGGCGGCGCAACGATCAGCGCACGCTGCCCTTTGCCCTGCGGGCTGATCAGGTCGATCACGCGGGCCGACTTGTCCTTGACCGTGGGATCGAGCGTGTCGAGCCGCAAGCGCTCGTCGGGATAGAGCGGCGTCAGGTTGTCGAAATTGACACGGTGACGCACGGCATCGGGATCGTCAAAATTGACGGACGTGAGGCGCGTGATCGCAAAATAGCGTTCGCCGTCACGCGGCGCGCGCACTTCGCCTTCGACCGTATCACCCGTGCGCAGGCCCCATTTGCGGACCTGGTTGGGCGAGACGTAGATATCGTCAGGCCCGGCGAGATAGTTCGATTCCGGGCTGCGCAGGAAGCCGAAACCGTCGGTCAAGACTTCGATCGTGCCGAGGCCCATGATCTCCTCGCCGTCTTCGGCCACTTCCTTGAGGATGGCGAACATGATGTCCTGCCGCCGCATGGTAGACGCACCTTCGACGCCCAGTTCTTCGGCCATTTCGACCAAGTCGGCCGATGTCTTTTTCTTGAGTTCTTTCAGGTGCATAAGAAATTTCCGTTGGGATGCATTGTGTTCGGCCGGCGGATCAAAATGGGCTTGGGGAAAGCAGATCGCAGATGGCCCCGCGCGAAGGCGCAAGGCAAAGCCGGTCAGCGGCCGATAGGGCCAAGCGCCGCGTTCGTCAACGCGTCAGAATGGGCGGACCACCACCAGCACGACGATCAGTGCCGCAGCTACGCCGGGCACCTCATTGAGCAGACGGAGCTGCCGGCCCGTCAGCCGGCGCTCGCCCCGTGCCAGCGCCCTGTGGTAGCTGGCAAGCCAGACGTGGTAGCCTGTAAGCGCGACGACCAGCGCCAGCTTGGCATGAAACCAACCCTGCCCGAACGCGCCCGTGGTCATGGCCAGCGCCAGCCCCAGAACCCATACAATCACCAGCGAGGGCCAAAGGATGATTTTCAGGAGCTTGCCTTCCCGGTCAATCCACAACGCATTTTCGGGCGAGGCCGGATCCGTTTCCTGATGATAGACAAAATAGCGCGGCAGCATGAACAGCCCCGCCATCCAGAAGATGACGAAGACAAGGTGTCCGGCCTTTAGCCAGAGATAAATCATCGCAAGCACCTGCATGGGGGCATTGTAACAGCCTCTGGCCGGTCAGGAAATCTGTTCACGCAGGTCGCCGCCAGCGCCGCACGGCGGCCAGCAGCTGCTCGACATGCTCGATTGGCGTATGCTGGCCGATGCCGTGGCCCAGATTGAAGACGTGAGGCCGCTCAGCGAAGCAATCGAGGACATGGGCGACCTGCCTTTCCAGCTCGTTGCCGCCTGCCAGCAGCAGCAGGGGATCGAGATTACCCTGCACCGGCAGGCCTTCGGGCAGGTTCTGCGCCGCCCACAGGGGGTCGATGGTCTCGTCAAGCCCGACGACCGCCGCCCCTGTTTCACGCGCATAGGCAGGCAGCTTTTCACCGGCGCCTTTGGCAAACCCGATCACCGGCACCTCGGGGTGGCGTTCCCCGAGAGCGGCGATGATCGCGGCATTGGGCGCGATGACCCAGCGCTCGAACTCGGCGGGCGCGAGGCTGCCGGCCCAGCTGTCGAACAACTGCACGCCTTGCGCCCCGGCCCTGATCTGGCCCGAGAGGTAATCGACGGTCACCGCGACGATGGCCTCGATAATCGCAGCGAAGGCCAATGGATCCCGGTAGGCCAGTGCGCGCGCCTCATGCTGGTCGCGGCTGCCCTCGCCAGCGACCATATAGGTCGCGATGGTCCATGGGCTGCCTGCAAAGCCAAGCAGGGTGCGTCCGGCGCCCAGCCCTGCCCGGACCTTTGCGACTGTCTCGTAGATGGGTTCCAGCCGCCCTGGCACGGCATTCAGGCTGTCCAGTGCGGCATCGACGAGGCGCGGCGAGAGATGCGGCCCCTCGCCGGCCAGGAACTCGAGATCCTGGCCCATGGCGTAAGGCACGATCAGGATGTCCGAAAACAGGATAGCGCCGTCGAAACCGAAACGACGGATCGGCTGGAGCGTGATCTCGGCCGCTGCGTCGCTATCGTAGACCAGCGGCAGGAACCCGCCTTTCTGCGCTCGCAAGGCGCGGTATTCGGGCAGGTAGCGGCCAGCCTGGCGCATGAGCCAGACGGGACGCTCGGGCGTGTTTTCGCCGCGCAGGGTGCGCAAGAGGAGGCTCGAGGTCATCGCGGAGGGAACGTCCAATCAATAACTATTAATATTATAGATAAGGATTCTGTAGTTAGTTGGCCCTGTGGAAAGCGCGAACAACCGCGCCTTGCCCGATTTGTCCGGCGATGAACAGAGGCAGGAGCAGCCCGACTCGCTTGGCGTGCGCGTCAACCAATGGTTGTCCCCGTTGTCCCCAGCCTGTGGGAAGCAGCATGCACATGTCCACAACTTGCCCTGCCGCGTGCCGGAACCGGGTATGGAAATGGCTGCCCAAGTTGTCAGCGCGCCTGTCCCGTGGTTTATGCGCCCTGTTTCCACAGCAACGATTCAACAGCAACGGCGCGGCGAGCAGGTCCCATGTCACGGCTTCACCTCCACCTGCTTTCCGATTCGACGGGCGAGACGCTCGAAATGGTCGCCAAGGCGGCGCTGGCGCAGTTCGACGGGCGCGAAGTGATCCGGCATTTCTGGCCGATGGTTCGCTCGCTCCAGCATCTTGACCGTATCATGGGCGAGATTGCTACACATCCGGGCCTTGTCCTTTTCACGCTGGTCAATCCCGAAACACGCCGCCATCTGGAAGACCGCTGCCGCGCGCTGGCCCTGCCCTCGGTCGCGGCGCTCGATGCGGTGACTGATGCGCTCGCGGCTGCGCTCGGCCAACAGGCCAAGGGTCGCCCCGGCCGACAGCACGCGCTCGACGATGCCTATTTCGCACGGGTCGATGCGATCCAGTTCACCATCGCGCACGATGACGGGATTGCCTGGGAGGACTGGGAAGAGGCCGACATCGTGCTGGCAGGCGTGTCCCGCTCTTCGAAGACCCCAACCAGCATCTATCTCGCCAACCGGGGCTATAAGGTGGCCAACATACCCATCGTACCCGAAAGTCCGCCGCCATCCGCGCTTTATGGGCTGATGCGGCCGCTGGTCGTCGGGCTGACCACCGCGCCCGAGCGGCTGGTCCAGGTGAGGCGCAACCGGCTGCTGTCGCTCAATCAGACGCCTGACACGTCCTATGTTGATACCGACAGAGTTTTCCGCGAAGTGCAGTTCGCCCGGAGGATGTTCGCGGACAATGGCTGGCCAGTTATTGACGTGACGCGCCGTTCCATCGAGGAAACGGCGGCAGCGGTGATCAACCTCTACAACGAGCGCCGCAATTCAGGCTCGGCAGAGTCGTGATGCTGATCCTTGCTTCCCAGAGCGCGTCGCGCCGCGCCATGCTGACAGCGGCCGGCATCGAACATCGCGCTGTTCCCGCCGCTGTCGACGAGCGTGCGCTCGAGGGCCGGCTGGACGGCGCAGAGCCGGCAGACATCGCGGCAGCGCTGGCACGGGCCAAGGCACTGACCGTTTCGGTGCTGCATCCTGAAAATCTGGTGCTGGGCGGCGATTCGCTGGTCGAAGTCGAAGGCCGACGCTTCGACAAGCCCGCCAGCCGTGCCGATGCCGCCGCGCACTTGCGGCACTTTTCGGGCCGGATCATGCGGCTCCACAGCGCGGCAGCGCTGGCGCGGGGCGGCGAGATGGTCTGGCAGGATGACGTCACGGCTTCACTCAAGGTCCGGCAACTCACTGATCCGTTTATCGAATCCTATCTTGATAGGGAATGGCCCGAGGTCTCCGGCTGCGTCGGAGTGTTCCGTATGGAGGCGCTTGGCGTCCAGCTGTTCGAGGCGGTCGAGGGCGATCACTTCACCATCCTCGGCATGCCGCTGCTGCGCGTGCTGGCGGCGCTGCGAGATCTGGGGGCATTGCCGCGATGAGCCGGATTTACGCCGAAGTCATCGGCGATCCCATCGCGCAGTCGAAATCGCCCACCATCCACAGCTTCTGGCTTGAGGAACTGGGCATCGATGCAGCATACCGCGCGGCCCATGTGGCGGCGGCTGGGCTTGCCGATTACCTGACCGCGCGGCGCCGCGATCCTGAGTGGCGCGGTTGCAATGTTACCATGCCGCACAAGCAGGCCGTGATTCCGCTGCTTGACCGAATTGACTCCCTCGCGGCGCGTGTCGGAGCAGTGAATACGATCGTACGCGGCGCGGATGGCAGGCTCGAAGGCTTTAATACCGACGTACCGGGCTTCCTCGAACCGCTGGGGCCTTTGCTGGCGGAGCAGCATCTGTTCCGCATGGCGCGTGTCATCGGCACGGGCGGCGCGGCGCGCGCGGTCATTGCCGGTCTGGCGGGGCATGGCTTCGTGCTGGTGGTGGCGGGGCGCGATCCCGACAAGGCGCGCGCCCTGCTGGACGAACTCGATCCCGGCGGGGAACACCACGCAATCGACTTGGCACATTTCGCCGGGCCGACCGACTTTGCCTTCGACGACCGCGATGGCTGCTGCGATCTCGTCGTCAACGCCAGCTTGCTCGGCATGACCGGGCAGCCGCCTCTCGCCTTCGACTGGAGCCATGCTCCGCCCGGAAGCGTCGCCTATGACATCGTGACGTCACCGCTCGACACCCGGTTCCTGTGCGATGCCCGTGCAGCCGGATTCCGGACGGTCGACGGACTGGAAATGCTGATCGGTCAGGCGGATCATGCGTTTGTGCGCTTCTTCGGCCAGCGTCCGCCGAGAGAGCGCGACGCGGAACTGCGGCGGAGGATTACCGGTGGCTGAGCGTGACCGTCCCTTCATCCTCGGGCTGACCGGCTCGATCGGCATGGGCAAATCGGCCGTCGCGGCGATGCTGCGCGATCTCGGAGTACCCGTGTTCGACGCAGATGCCGCGGTTCACGCACTTCAGGGACCAGGCGGTGCGCTGCTGCCCGCGATCGAGGCGGCGTTTCCCGGCAGCACCGGCCCTGCCGGCGTCGAACGGGCCAGGCTTGGCGCGGCCGTGTTCGGCAACCCCGAAGAGCTCGCCCGGCTGGAGCGCATCGTCCACCCTGCCGTCGCGGCGATGCGGGCCGACTTTCTGAAACAGCACGCCTCTTCGCCGCTCGTGGTGTTCGACATTCCCCTGCTGTTCGAGAGAGGGGGCCACCAGCAGGTTGACGGTATCGCTGTTGTTTCGGCCCCGGCTGACGTCCAGCGGACGCGGGTTCTCGCCCGTCCGGGCATGACGCGCGAGAAGTTCGAGCAGATCCTGGCGCTTCAGGTGCCCGACGCGGAAAAGCGTGCACGCGCCGGTTATGTCATCGATACCGGCACTTCGCTGGACGAGACGCGGGCCGAGGTCGCGGCACTGGTCGATCATCTGCACAAAGCGGGATAATTGGCCCCCTCGCCCCTTGCCTAGTGCCCGTACCGGGCCGATATGGAGAGGAATGCGAGAGATCATTTTCGATACCGAGACCACAGGGCTCGATCCGCACAGCGGTGACCGGATGGTGGAAATCGGCTGCATCGAGATGATCAACCGGATTGCCTCGGGCCGCACCTTCCACGCCTATTTCAATCCTGAACGCGCCATGCCCGCGGCGGCAGAGGCGGTCCACGGCCTGTCCGACCGGTTCCTTGCCGACAAGCCCCGCTTCGCCGAACAGGCGGACGCACTGATGGCGTTTCTGGCCGACAGCCCGCTCGTGGCACATAATGCCGGGTTTGATTTCGCGTTCCTCAACGCCGAACTGCGCGCCTGCAATCGCGAACCTGTCGCGATGGACCGCATGATCGATACCGTTGCTCTTGCGCGGGTCCGTCATCCCGGCGCCAAGCTTTCGCTCGATGCGCTCTGCACGCGCTATGGAATCGATCGCAGCCACCGCACGCTGCACGGCGCGCTGCTCGACGCGGAATTGCTGGCGCAGGTCTATGTCGAGCTCACCGGAGGCCGCCAGATCGGCCTCGAACTTGCCGGTGAAGTGCGTGAGGCGACGATCCAGGTGACGACTGTCATCGCGCTTCGGGGAAATCGCCCGCTTCGACCCGCACGGCCGCATTCTGCCAGCGCCGCGGAACTTGCTGCGCACGCAGCGTTTCTGAAAACCGTTTCCGCGCCCTTGTGGGGCGCATAAGCCAGGAGTCACATGTCCATGGATATTCGCGTTTCCGGTCATCAGGTCGACACCGGCGAGGCCCTGCAGACGCATGCTGCCGAGCGCCTGACAGGAATTGTCGATAAGTACTTCAGCCGGGCACTGTCTTCCGCGGTCACCTTTGGCCGCGCCCCGGCAGGAGCGTTCCGTTGCGATATCGTGACGCATGTCATGCACGGGCTCACTCTGAAGGGCGCGGCAATCGCCAATGACGCGCATGTCGCCCTCGATCAGGCCGCGGCGAAGATCGAAAAGCAGCTGCGGCGTTACAAGCGGCGCCTGAAGGACCGGCACGAGCAATCCGCGCAGGCCGCGCGCGAGGAAGAGGCCGCCTATGTCATTTTCGAGGAGCCTGCCGAGGAAGCCGAGGAAGTGCTCGTCGATGCGCCTGTCGTGATTGCCGAAACGCGGGTCGGCGTCCCCGAGGCGACTGTGTCGGACGCAGTGATGATGCTCGACTTGCGCAACACCACGGCGCTGCTTTTCAAAAACGCTGGCACGGGCAAGCATAATATGGTTTACCGCCGGGGCGATGGTTCGATCGGCTGGGTCGAACCGGGCTGACGCTCAAAGCCTTGCGGTCGCGGTTCACGGGTTCACATGGCTGGCGGCCAGTCCGGCGTTCCGATGCGCTTTACAAGCGCGAGCGGAAAACGGGCCAGCCGTCCTAACCCTCTCTCCAGCTCGTCAGTATTTGATATGGCCCTGTTCACACTTCTTCCCGAAGCTGTTGGAGCGATCCGCGCAGACAGCAAGACGGCTATCCTCGGGGCGCTTGCGGACATGTTCGCATCGGTCTACGCGCTGGACCGCGCTGAAATCATGCGCCGTATCGAGGAGCGTGAGGCGCTGGGCAGCACGGGCTTCGGTCGCGGCGTTGCCATCCCGCACGCCCGAGTTTCCGGACTGGGACGGCCGGTCGCGGTCTTTCTGCGTCTGGAAAACCCGGTGCATTTCGATTCGGCCGATGGCCAGCCGGTCGATCTCGTTTTCGGACTGCTCTCGCCCGAACAGGCCGGTGCGACTCACCTCCATGCCCTTGCGGCGATTTCGCGCATGATGCGCGACGAGCGCATGCACGGCGCGCTTGTCGAGGCGCGCGAGCCGGAGGCCCTCTACGGGCTGCTCAGCAATGTCATCGACCGCGACGCCGCCTGATACGACCGATGCGGGAGGCGCCAGTGGTGCCGCGCTGCACTGGCGCGCGCTTGAGCGGCTTTACGCGGCCGCTCCCGTCAACAACCTGTTCCGATCGGTGCTGTCGATCGACGGTGAAGGGCGCGCGCGCATCGACTTCACGGTCGATGAGACCTGCCACCATGCGGCAGGTGCAGCGCATGGCACGATCTATTTCAAGATGCTAGACGATGCGGCTTTCTATGCTGCCAACACGCTGATTACAGACCGTTTTCTTCTGACGACGTCATTCAATCTGCATTTTACCAAGCCGGTCAGGTCCGGCCCGGTCTTCGCCGAGGGACGCTGGATCAGCGGCCGGCGCCGGGTTCTTGTGGCCGAGGCGCGGCTGGTCGATGACGAGGGCGAGGAGATCGGGCGCGGCACCGGCACGTTCATGCGCTCGCATATTCCGCTGTCGGGCCTCGCGGGTTACGGCGCGCCGCCGCCCCGGGGCTGAGCGGCTTGGATCAACGCCTTCCCGCCCACCTCGAAGTGTCTGCCCTGCTACGCCAGGTGCAGGCAGAGGGCGGTTTTGCGACCGTGCTTCACAAGGGGGATGCCGACTCGGGCTCGATCCTCGTCGTGACCGTGCAAAGATTTGGTAATTCAACGCTTTACGAGCGGATGCCTGCCGTCGACGGGAGCCGGCACTGGCACCCGGCTCTCACTCAAGATATTGACAATAAACAGTTATTTCACGATTTTCTGGATCGCCGGGTCGTTCAGGACCCGGACATCTGGATCATTGAACTGGATATCGCGAACGCCGAACGCTTCATCGGCATAGCAAGTCGCAAAGGTTGACATTGCTGCACTGCAATATCATAGGCCCCTGACCTTGCGCAGGCGGTCGACGGGCAAACCGGCTTCATCGACAAGCGCGCAGACGGGGGGTAGCCGGCAGGACTACAGCGGCCGCAAACGCCATCTGGCGTGGGCTCGCTTCTCCTGCGCCTGGTGCGCCCACCGCCCTGAATACGGATTCGATGAGCAAACAGTTACGCGCGGCCAGCCTGATCGCTGTCACCGCTACAATGATCGCGACTCTGATCAGCACCAGCGGTTCCGGCGCCATCGCGCAAGCCATGCAGCCCCAGGCCGTAGTGCAGCAGGTAGTGGCCCAGACCGTCCAGCAGGACGTTGTCGAAGTTCCTCTCGCACCGGCCCAGCCCTCCACACAGACAGAGCCGCTCCCGACCGGACAGGACGCGCCCGAGGCGCCAATCTCCGATCCGTCGGTTTCAGATGCGGCGCCGCCGGCACCGACCGGTCAGCCTTCATTCGAGACTCCTTCCGCTTCCTCGCTTGTCGCGTTGGTGAACAAGCAGTCGCAAGGCGATCTTTCTCGCGAGCTCGCCTGCCTTGCCGGCGCCATCTATTTCGAGGCCAAGGGCACCTCGCTCGCCGGCCAGCTCGCGGTCGGTCGGGTCATCGTGGCGCGCTCAAGCTCTGGCCGCTTCCCCGCCAGCTACTGCGGCGTGGTGTTCCAGCCCTCGCAGTTCTCGTTCGTGCGCGGCCGGGCCATGCCGGCGATCAACCAGTCTTCGCGCAGCTGGCGCGAAGCTGTGGCAATTGCCCGCATCGCCGATTCGGGCAGCTGGCGCAGTCCCGTCGAAGGCGCACTGTTCTTCCATGCCTCGCACGTCTCACCGAACTGGCGGTTGAAGCGCGTGGCGCGGGTCGACAATCACATCTTCTATCGTTGAGAACCGGCAAGTGCAGCGCTGCGCCCTGATCCAGGGCGCGGCGCGAGCTGGTGTTCAACCGCGCAGCTTGACCCAGACCGGGGCGTGATCGCTGGCCTTTTCCCGCCCGCGATGGTCCTTGTCGACTCCGCAGGCCGCCAGCCGGTCGGCCAGCTCGGGCGAGAGCAGCGCATGGTCTATGCGGAACCCGTGGTCGCGCTGCCAGGCGCCGGCCTGATAGTCCCAGAACGTCCAGACCCCGCCGCGAGGATTGTGCAGCGCAAGCGCGTCGCTCCAGCCGTCGCCAAGCAAACGGTGATAAGCGTCTCGCGCCTCGGGCTGCATCAGCGCGTCGCTCGCCATCGCGGACGGTGACCAGACGTCGGTGTCGTGCGGGATGACGTTGAAGTCTCCTGTGACGATGGCAGGCACCTCCTCGGCCAGAATCTCGCGCATCCGGGCGCGAAGCCGCTCCATCCAGCGCAATTTGTAATCGAACTTCGGCCCCGGCTGCGGGTTGCCGTTGGGCAGGTAGATGCACGCGACGCGCACACCTTTGACGTCAGCCTCGATATAGCGCGAATGCAAATCCTCGGGATCGCCCTCAAGCCCGCGCCGCACTTCGGCCGGGGCCGCTCCGTCGGCGAGGATGGCAACGCCGTTGAAGCCTTTCTGCCCGTGCCAGATCGCGCCGTAACCGATCCTTTCGAAGTCGCTGGCGGGAAAGCCCTCGTCCTGCGTCTTGATTTCCTGCAGGCACGCGACGGCGGGCCGCGTTTCTTCCAGCCATTCAAGCAGGCGCGGCAGCCGAGCCTTGATGCCGTTGATGTTGAACGTTGCGATGCGCAAAGCGTTTAGCCGGATCAGACCGCGAAGCTGGACCCGCAGCCGCAGCCGGCGGTCGCATTCGGATTTTCGACCTTGAAGGCAGCGCCGCCCAGCGATTCCACGAAATCGACAATGCAGCCCGCGACTAGATCGAGGCTCACCGGATCGACAACAAGGCGAACGCCGTCAGTTTCGGCGACAGTGTCGTCCGCTTCCGGCGCGTCGGCCAGGCCGAATTGGTATTGAAAGCCCGAGCATCCGCCCCCCTCCACGGACAGGCGTAGCAAGGCAGGCTTGCCCTGCTTTGCCGCGATGGCCGCGACGCGCTTCGCCGCCGAAGCACTGAGCGTGACGGGTGCTGCAAGGTCTGTGGGCATGTTCATCGCTGCAATCTAGGCGCAGCCAGGTCCAACGGCAAGCAGCGGCGCGGGAAATCGCCTGCGGCTCAGGCCATCTGGATATAACTACGCAGCGCCTCGGCCTCCGATTCGATGGCGTCGATGCGCGCTTTGACGAGATCGCCGATCGAGACGAAGCCGATCATCCGGCCTCCCGAAACGACCGGCAGGTGCCGAACGCGGCGCTGAGTCATCAGCGAAAGCGCATGGAGCACGGGCATGTCGGGCGCGATGGTGATCGCAGGCGCAGTCATCACTTCGCTGACGGGTCGTTCAAGAATGTCGGTGCCGCCCTTATCGACGAGGCGGAGCAAGTCGCGCTCTGAAAAGATGCCCGCGACCTCGCCGCCCGCCATCACGGGCAGGGCCCCGATATGTTCGGCGGCCAGGACGGCGACAGCCTCGCGGACTGTGGCGCCTTTCTGGCAGCAGATGACCGGACGATCGCGCCTTTCGAGCAGAAGGCCTACATGCATGTCCTTCTCCATCCGTTATTTTTGCGTGATGAGTGTGCCACAGGATGCGCGCGCGCGCCAGTTGCTTGAAGGCCTGGCGCAGATTGCGCTTTCGCCCCGAAGCCCCCATGTCCCCCGGCATGGTTCCCCGCTCTCCGCTCGACGATCCGCATGCCGCCGCCTTCGCTTGGGCGCGCTATCGCCGGATCATGCGCTGGATGATGCTGATCACGGTGACGCTGGTGGTCGGCGCGGTCGTGATCCTCTATCGCCGTAGCGGCGAAGTTTCGATCCACATGTACATTGCCACCGCGCTCGGCATAGGCGGCGTCATGCTGCTGGGTTCGGCACTGATGGGGCTGGTGTTCCTGTCAAGCGGGACGGGGCACGACGAATCGATCGTCAATCCGCTCGACGACGAGAACGGAACCTAGGCTTTCGCGGGATTTTCGGCCGGATGGAGCCGATAGTCCTCCACCGGTACGCCGCGGACGAGATGTTCCTGGATGATTCGTTCGAGCACAGCCTCGGTGCAGCCATGATACCAGACGCCTTCTGGCCAGACGACCGCGATCGGGCCGGCCGCGCAGATCTTGAGGCAATCGGCCTTGGTGCGGGCAATGCCGCCACCGCGGTCAAGCCCCAGTTCCTTGAGCCGGCGCTTGAGGTATTTCCACGCCGGCGTGCCGACGCTGCGGGGGCAGCACTCGCCCTTTTCAGCCTCGGCGCAAAGGAAGATGTGGCGGCGGATGCCGTCGCTGCCATTGAGCGCCAGCGCCGCGCGGGCGCGTTCGAGATCCGGAACTGAAGTCATTGAACGGGCCGCGTGGGCAGGCCTCGCCTCACCCGCGCTTGCCGACGATCCGCGCGATCTCGGCCGCAACCAGACGCTCGACCAGCGGCGGAAGGTTGTTTTCCAGCCATTCGGCCAGCGCCGGACGGAGCAATTCGCGCGTCAGGCTTTCCAGCGACGTCTCGCCCGAGCGGACGATCTGTGGCTGGGCGCCCGGCTCGGACAGCATGGCCAGAGCGGCCAGCGATTCGCGCATCGAGGAGCGCAAGGATGCATCGAGCAGCGGCGTCGCATCGTCCGATTCGGCCGAGACGTCGCCATAGCGTGCGAAATCGGCGCAATCATCCTCGGCCTGATCGTGGTCCGACAGGGCTGCGCTTTCGGTCAGGTCAAGGATGTCCTCGTCGCCCTCGACGCTGTCTTCACTGGCGGTCTCGGGCGGGAAAACCGGCTCGAAGGCGGGGCGCTGGTCAGCCGGGGAAACGCGATTGTCGCGCGCAATCACTTTCTTGATCGACTCGAGGATTTCCTCGACCGTCGGTTCACTGGCCTGGCGCATCGCCGTACTTCCCCCTGCAACGCCTGTCCCGACTCATGGGGCGGGGCGCTATCTGTCCTGAATTGAACCGTCCTGCACCGGCGTGTCAACGGTTCGTGTCGACTTCGCGGTCGGTGCCGGATCATTCTCCCAGTCGAACCACTTGCCTTTTACGCGGCGGTAATTGACCTCGGGATCGTAGAGCATCCCGCCGTCCAGCCCCAGATCGCGCGCCTCCGCCCGGCCCATGGCCGCCAGAAGTGAGAAGCCGGCGACATAGGCATTGCGCCGCGCCGTCACGAGCTGGACCTGCGCCTGCAGCAGTTCGCGCTCGGCATCGAGAATGTCCAGAATGGTACGGTTTCCGACGCTGTTCTCGGCGCGAACGCCCTCAAGGCCCAAGCTGGCCGCCTCGACCGCGACCTGATTTGATTCGATCAGCTCGTTCGCCGCACGCCACGACGCGAATGCGGCGCGCGTCTGTGCAATGACGTCGCGCTCGGTCGCGATCTCCTGTTCGAGCGCAGCGCCCTCGCGTGCCTGTGCCTGCCGCCGCCGTGCTGCGGGAAGACCGCCCTGGAACAGCGGGATGGTCGCGCGCACGCCGACTTGCGCAGACTTTTCGCTCTGCGAGAAGGCAGTGCTGCTCGATCCGCCGAGCGTGCCGAAATAGTCACTGTAGCCGCCGCCCGTGAACACGTCGACGCGCGGCAGGCGCGATGACCCCGCGACGTTGACGTCATATCCCGCCGCCTTGCTGCGCTCGCGCGCGGCGAGAAGATCGGGGTTCGAGTTGAGCGCGATGGCAACGGCATCCTCGGCTGTGGCGGGAAGGTTGGGCAGGGGCGGCGGCGGCTCGAGCGCGACGGGCGCCTTGCCGACCACGGCGATGTACTGTTCGCGCGCGCCGGCCAGATTCGCCTCGGCAGTGCGGGTGTCGCCCCGTGCAAGGGCAAGCCGCGCCTGCGACTGGGCGACATCGGTGCGCGTGAGGTCGCCGATCTCGAAGCGGTCGGTCGTGGCGCGCAGGTTTGTGCCAAGCACCGTTACGTTGTTGCGGTTGAGGCTGACCAGCGCCTGGTTGAAGATGACATCCATGTAGGCCGCGACGACCTGGCTGAACACCGCCGATTCGGTGGCGCGCAGGTCCTGCTGCCCCGCCTCGACACGGACTTTGGCAGCCTTCACCCCGTTGCGCACCGCACCGCCCGAATAGACCGGGACCGCCAGCGAGACATTGGCGGAAAGCGCCCGTTCGGGGCTGGTGAAGCTGTTGGCGCTGCGCTTGACGAACTCGGTGTACTGCACCTCGCCATTGGCGGAGGGCAGGCCGGCGGCCCGCTCGATCGGTACGTTCTCGTCCACAGCGCGCTGGTTGGCGCGTGCTGCTGCAAGCGTCGGGTTGCTCTGGTAGGCAGAGGTCAGCGCCTCGCGCAGGTCGTCAGCCGATGCGGGGCCAGGCAGGGAAAGAAGCATCGCCGAGCCGGCCAGAAGCGCCGAGCGCACGATGCGGTAACCGGGCGTCGATGGCGTCACTCAGAAGCTCCACCGCCGGGGCGCCGCGAACTCCGGAAGCACCGGAATACCAAGTTCTGCGAGCGGCAGCAGCGCGATCTCGCCCGCTGCCTTGCGGCCAAGTGCGAGCCGCGTGACCCCGCGCTCGACAACGCCGGTGATCAGCCGCCCCTCGTCGGCGAGAAGGGCGGCGAGCGCGGCAGGCAGTTCTTCCGCCGCGCCGTCGACGACGATCAGCGAATAGCTGCCCTTGCGGCGCTTTGCCGCAAGATCGGCGGGGGGGACCGTGTCGAGCGAGCCGACCAGCGGGCCGAGCAGCGCGGCAAGATAGCCGGCGGCCTCACCGATCAGCAGCGCATTGTCCTGCGGCGTGGGCGAGGCTTCGGCCAGCATGCGGCCATGGACCAGCGGCGCGGCAAGGAATCGGCCTTCGCCCAGCGGCACGGCTCGGTCGATATAGGCGGCGGCGCGCGCGCCTTCGGGCACATAGTCTTCGCGCGGGACGCGCATCATCGCGCCGAGCACCCGCTGATCGGTGACGCCGCTGGTTCGCAGCTGGCTGTCGATCATGGTGCGGCGGGCTTCGGCTGTGGCACTCGCGGTCGTCAGGGTAGAAGTCGTCATGGTCAACCGGATTCCCTATGCGGCGCGCCGAGCCAGGGCAGGCGCTGCGCCGGATTTGGTGCCCGCTTTAGGCGAAGCGCCCGGCCTCGCCAAGCAACTTTGACGCAGCCGCCAAGCGCCTTTGACGTGGACGCACGCCTGCGCCTATGGCGCTGCCATTGCCAGCGAATCCAGAGTGCAGGGAGCAAGTCCGTCCATGGCCGAAATGGTGACGATCCGCGAGGAAGACCTCATCGACAGCATCGCCGATGCGTTGCAGTACATCAGCTACTATCACCCAATGGACTATATCCGCGCGCTGGGCGAAGCCTACGAGGCAGAGCAAAGCCCCGCCGCGCGCGACGCTATTGCGCAGATTCTCACCAACAGCCGCATGTGCGCCGAAGGGCATCGCCCGCTGTGCCAGGACACCGGCATCGTCAATGTCTTCGTGAAGTGGGGCCAGAACTGCCGGCTTGAATCGCCGCGCTCGCTTCAGGAGGTCGTCGACGAGGGCGTGCGCCGCGCTTACAATCATCCCGAGAACAAGCTGCGCGCCTCGGTACTTGCGGATCCTGCCTTCACCCGCCGCAACACGCGCGACAACACGCCTTCGGTTCTCTCGGTCGAGATGGTGCCGGGTGCCAAGGTTTCGGTCGATGTCGCGGCCAAGGGCGGCGGCAGCGAGGCGAAGTCCAAGTTCAAGATGATGAACCCGTCCGACAACATTGCCGACTGGGTGGTCGAGATGTTGCCCCAGATGGGCGCGGGCTGGTGCCCGCCGGGCATGCTGGGCATCGGTATTGGCGGCACGGCGGAGCACTGCGTCAAGCTCGCAAAGCAGAGCCTGATGGAGCCGATCGACATGGGTCAGCTCAAGGCGCGCGGCCCGGCAAACGATATCGAGGCCTTGCGCATCGAGATCTTCGACAAGGTCAACGCGCTGGGCATCGGCGCGCAGGGGCTTGGGGGGCTATCGACCGTGCTCGATGTCAAGATTCTCGACTGGCCGTGCCATGCCGCCAACAAGCCCGTGGCGATGATCCCCAACTGCGCCGCCACGCGCCACGCCCACTTCACGCTCGACGGCTGCGGGCCCCGCTATCTGGAAACGCCCAGGCTGGACGACTGGCCCAAGGTTCACTGGGCGCCCAGCAAGGAAGCCATCCGCGTCGATCTCGACACCCTGAGCGCGGCCGACGTAGCAAGCTGGAAGCAGGGTGACCGCCTGCTGCTCAAGGGCCGAAGGCTGCGGGGGCGCGAGGCGGCGCACACGCGGTTGGCCCACCTGGTGGCGGCCCAAAACGCGGGGGGGGGCGAACCGCTCCCGGTCGATT
>JBEIPK010000066.1:0-3858 GCA_040377095.1 Novosphingobium sp. | reverse complement strand
CGCCGTACATCGAGGCGATCATCTCGGCCGGCAGCGTGTCGATGAAGGCGATGCGCTGTTCAGCGTAGTCGGCGGGCAGGTTGACGCCGCGCGCACGGCCGACCGCCACCACCTCCTTCATGAGATCGAGCATGAACTGCCGGCTCTGCGGATTGGCGCGGATTTCACCGGCGGTTGCGCGCATCGATGCGGTCGCACCCGACATTCCGACCAGGAACACGAATTTCTGCCAGATCTCGACGCCGATATCCGCACTGATCTCGGCGGTGATACCGCTCGCGGCGCAAGCGTTGTGAAAGTCCTCGACGCGCTTCGATTTGCGCTTGTCGAACTCGCCGAACACGAGGCGCTGGTTCACGCCCGTATGCGCTATGACGCCCGGTTCCTTGATCGATGCCGCGATGTAGCTGGTGCCGCCGATCAATGCCTTGTCGCCGACGATCGGCCGCAGCATGTCGTCCTTCTGCACACCGTTCTGGAACGAGATCAATCCGGTGTCGGGCCCGATGGTCGATACCAGTGACCTTGCCGCGGACTCCGTGTCCCACAGCTTCACCGTGAACAGGATCATATCGACCTTGCCGATGGTGGACGGATCGTCCGTGGCATTGACCTTCGGCAGCTCGAGCGGCGCGTGCGCGCTGTCGATCTTCAGGCCGTTCCTGCGCATCGCCTCAAGGTGCGCGCCGCGGGCGATGAACGTCACATCCGCGCCGCCCTTGGCGAGCTTCGCGCCGAAATAGCCGCCGACGCCGCCCGATCCCATCACTGCAATGCGCACGCGCTTCTCCTGCGGGTTTCCAATTGCCGCTGCTTTTCGCAGATCAGCGGCGGACCCGCCAGCGCGCGGCCATCACATCTCGTCGAGGCGCGTCGCGTCAGTTCGCGAGCGCATTGCCCTCACGGATCGAGCATGAATGTCCGCCGATAACGGGCGCACCCGTCGACGTGTATGTGACGCCGTTCAGTCCCTTCCAGACGATCGGCTTGCCGCTGTCGCGGCCCATGATCACGCTGACGGTGCAGCTCTGGAAGCTCGGATCGAAGTCGATATTCATCAGACTTGCGCCGCTCTGGAATTGAAGCACGCCCGTCAGCCGGTTGCCGGCAAAACGCAGTCCGCCGCCTCCGCCGGACGCTTCGGGCCCGCGCTCTTTCTGCTGCTGGTTCTTGCCGACGGAGCGCGTGACTTTCGCGAATACCCGACCTGCGCTCGAAATATAGATCACACGCTCGATGCTGCGCGGCCGGTCGGAGGTCGATCCGTCGCTGCCGCGTCCGGGAATGGAGATGGTCGTGCTGGTGAAGATCGACTTGTTGTGAAGCTGCTTCGGCGCTTGAGCGGAAGCAGGCGTTGCAGTGGCAAAGCAGAACAGCGCGAGGAGCGCGGCGAGACCGGCAAGCGGCGAAAATCGCTGCATCATGAAATGCCTCCTGAAATATTCAGAGCCCGTATTGAGGCGGTAAACCGGTAGACTAGCCGCTTCCCTGCCTGCGGCAAGCCGTCCCGCCGGTTGCAAGCGGCTGGCGGGCAGGGCATGGGATGACCATCTGAGAAGGATTGCGGCCCCACTTGCACCGTGGCCGCGGATACGAGACGAGATCGCCGGACCCTGCCATGCCAACCCTGATTGCCGGTATTGTCGCTGTCGTCGTGATCTATCTCGGCTTGCAGATGTTTCGTGCGGCCGATCCCAAGCGGCTTGCCAAGGCTCTTCGTTTTCTCGGCGGTGCCTTGTGTCTGGCTGTTGCAGCGTTCACAGGGTTCAGGGGCCACCTCGAAGTCGCGATTCCGCTCGGCATTTTCGGCGCGGGTCTGCTGGGCTGGTCGCCGCTGGCCGCATCGGGCTTTGCCAACTTCGGCGGCCGCAAGTCTGGCGGGCAGGCCTCGCAGGTGCGCTCGCAGTTTGTCGAGATGGTGCTCGATCACGACACCGGTGCGCTCAATGGCAAGATCGTCGCTGGCCCGCATGCGGGTCACGATCTCGACGAGTTCGATCTGCCGCAGCTTGCGGCGATGATGACGAGCTTCGACGCGGAGAGCTGCGCGTTACTTGAAAGCTATCTGGACCGCCGGTTTCCCCGATGGCGTGAGAACGCGGAGAGCGCAGGGGCAGGGCGGAATCGCAGCCAGCCGGCGAGCGGCAAAATGACGGCGGACGAGGCTTATGAGATCCTTGGCCTGAAGCCGGGGGCGAGCCGGGAGGAGATCGGGCGTGCGCACCGGGGCCTGATGAAGAAACTGCATCCCGACCAGGGGGGCTCGACGTACCTCGCGGCCCGGGTAAACGAGGCCAAGGACACTCTGCTTCGCACGCATCGCAACTAACTCCAGACGACATCACGCAACTGCCCGCGATGGCTCTGGCCGGTCTCTGCTGCTGCCCCTGAGCGCGGTTTGCGCCCGCGGTCCAGCGTTGGCGCCGGTACCGCATGAGTGTATAGTTTTATCCAGTAATGGTTGACGGGAGGTTTCGGCCGTCCCACCGTCAACTTGACGGGCGGGCAGCGGTGCGGTCTGCTCCTGCGAGGGTCCACCGGATCGAGGAGGATTTGCTATGCGCGTGACAATCGCGAGTGCTGTGATCCTGATCATGGCGGCTGTAGTTCCTGCTGCAGCCATGTGCGGCGGTTCAAGTCAGGGCGGGCAGGCCGGCATGTGCGGGCGTTCGACAGCCGCCGACGATCCTTTTGGCGAAAAATCCCAGATGTCGAAGAAGCCATTGGGCATGGGCATGATGTGTCCCTGCTGTCGCAACATGGCGTCCATGGGAAATATGGACGGCATGAAGCATGACAGCGATCCGCATAAGGGCATGGATATGCCAAAACAGTAGGTTGCTGGTTGTATCTGACGTCGCATCAACGAAAAGGCCGGGCATCAGCCCGGCCTTTTCTTATCGACGGTGACCCCGACTAATTTCGCATCGAGATGCAGGAAATCGAGGAGCGCTTCAGTGCCTTGCAGGCGGCTTCGGCCTGGTCCCGGTCCTCGAAACCGGCGAAGCGGGCGCGGTAGAGTTTCTTGTCGCCCTTGGCGACGGTCTCGGTGAACGGGTCGGCCTTGCCGAGCAGGCTCTTGGCGTGGTCGCGGGCGGAGTCGAGCCGCTGGCGCGCTTCGCTCTCGCTCTCGAGCGCACCGACCTGAATGATCCAGCCGGAGCGATGCACGGCCTTTACGGCGCCGTTATCCTGGATCGTCTTTGGCTGCGGCGCGGCTACAGCGGCACGGGGCGCCGGGTCGGCGTAGGCCAGCGCCTGCGAGGGAACGGAGTTTGCCGGCAGCACGCCGAGCACGCCATGGCCGGTGCCGTGACCAACGGGCTGCGGCGGCATCTCGGCCTTCTGGCTCCTGGCGACGGCGGCGTTCGACGTCTCTGCGGGCGCAGACGGAAGGGCTGCGGTCACGGTCGGCGCGGGAGCAGGGATCGCTTGGGGCGCGGTTGCGGAGGCAAGCTTCATCGGCGCGCCGGCTCTGATCTGCACGGTCTTGACCCGCACCGGCGTCATTGGCTCGGCGGAGCCGGGGATCGGTGCGAGCGGCTGAGCGGAGACGACGCCATTGGTGAACGGTGCCGGTGGTGTGTTTTTCACTTGGGGAGCGGTCTCGGCGGCCGGCGGCTGGGCGGCGGCTTGCTGAGGCGCGGGCGCGCGCGGCGCGGGAGCGGGCGTCGGCTCAGGCAGCGCGGCTGTGGTTTGCACCGCGCCCCGCACCTGCACCATCGGCGCCGCCGCCGGACGTGCTGCGGTTTTCGCTTCGGCGACCTCGGAGGCGGCACCTCCGTCGCGCTCGGCAATTACTGCGACGGTGCGCTTCGTCGACGCGCTGGCAACATGCTCGGCGAGCAGGTTGCGCAT
>JBEIPK010000034.1:0-26632 GCA_040377095.1 Novosphingobium sp. | reverse complement strand
GTAGGGCTCCTGGCTGCGGGCGTGGTCTTCATCGAGGTAGCGCTTGAATTCGACAAGGTCAGCCCCGGCGCAGAATTGCTTGCCCGCGCCGGTGATGACCAGCACGCGCACCGAGAAGTCGGCTTCCAGCGCGCCGAGCGCGTGGATCAGGTCGGCGGCGAGTTCGGGCACGACGCCGTTGCCGCGATCCGGGCGGTTGAGCGTGATCAGCGCGACCCCGTCTGCTGGGCGGTCGAGCAGAATGGTTTCGTATGTCATGGCTCAGACCCGTTCGAGCAGCGTCGCGATGGCGAGAGCATAGGAGCCGTCGAGCCAGCCGCCACCATTTATCGCCATGCCGAGCCGTGCGTTTTCCACCTGCCGCGAACCGGCCTCGCCGCGCAGTTGGACGACAAGTTCGTGAAGCTGCGCGCAGCCGGTTGCGCCGAGCGGGTGACCCCGGCTGAGCAAGCCGCCGCTGACGTTGACCGGATAGCGGCCGCCCAGCGTGGTGGTGCCATCATTCAGCAGCCGCGCGCCTTCACCGACCGGACACAGGCCGATCTCGTGGTATTGCATCAATTCGGCCGGCGCGGCGGCGTCGTGCAATTCGAAAAGGTCGCAATCGAGCGCGCCAATCCCGGCCGCCGCGCTCGCCCGTTCGGCGGCGTCCCGTACCGGGTGACCGGCAGCGCCCGAGGCCATCCGGCAGGCCCGGACCAGCACCGCCGGAACGCCAAGCGACCTCGCCTTGTCCAGAGAGCACACCACGATGGCCGCCGAACCGTCCGTCACGGGCGAACACATCGGCAGGGTCAGTGGCGGCACGATCACGCGGGCGCGCAGCACGTCCTCCACGGTCTGCGCGCCCCGCAGGAAGGCGAGGGGATTGTGGGCTGCATGATGGCGGTTTTTCACCGCGACGCGTGCGAAGTCGGCGTCGGTGGCGCCGTAACTGTCGAGATAAGCCTGCGCCACGCCCGCGTAGTAATTCATCAAGATCGAATTCGAGGACTCCGATCCCGGCTCGACCTCGCCGATTTCCTCAATGTCGGTTGATCCGCGCAGCGCATTGAAGGCGCGGGTGCGGTCGGCGTGATTCATCTGCTCGGTTCCGATCGCCAATGCGACCTCGACTTGCCCGCTCGCCACCGCCTCGACCGCCAGCATGAAGGCGGACCCGCCCGAGGCGCAGGCATTCTCCACGTTGATCATCGGCACATGCGCCAGCGGGTGCCCGCGAAATACGACCTGCGACTTGATCATGTCCTGCTGCACCACGGTGCCCGCGATGGCATTGCCGAAATAGACCCGGTCAACATCGTGGAAGCCGAGGCCCGAGGACGCTATGGCACCGTCCAAGGCCTCCAGCGTCAACCCGCGCAGGCCGCGCCCGACTTGCTTGCCGAACTGCGACATGCCGGCCCCGGCGATTGCGACCTGCCTCATGAGCTTGCCGCCTTTGCACCGGAACCCCCGCCGATCCGGCCCGAATGTCCCTGCCAGTAGGCGTCGCGCACTTCGCGGCGCAGGATCTTGCCATAGCCGCTGACTGGCAGTTCGTCGACGAAATCGACCGCTTTGGGCTTCTTGTAGCCCGCCATGTGCTCGCCGCAGAAATCGATGATCTGGCGCGCGCTCAGAGTTGCACCGGGCCTCGGCACGACGACGGCATGCACGGCCTCGCCCCAGTAATCGTCGGGGATGCCGAAGACGACGCAGTTAGCCACACCGGGGTGGAGGATGATCACTTCCTCGACTTCGCGCGGATAGATGTTGTTGCCGCCCGAGATCACCATGTCCTTGGCGCGGTCGAGCAGGAACAGGAAGCCCTGATCGTCGAAATAGCCGATGTCGCCAGTATGCAGCCAACCGCCGCGAAGCGCCTCTGCGCTCGCCTCCGCGTTCTGCCAGTAGCCGGGCATGACGACATCGCCGCGCGCCACGACCTCGCCAGCCTCTCCGGGAGGGAGGCGATTGCCCTCCGCATCGACGCAGTGCGCCTCGACGTCGGTGCGGACCTGCCCGGCCGAACCGATGCGGGGATCTCCGGCGGCGAGAAGCGCGCTGTGCAGCGCGGCGCTCATGCCCGTGATGGTCATCGGTGCCTCGCCCTGGCCATAAAGCTGGACGAAGATTGGCCCGAAGGTCTCGATCGCCTGGCGCAGCTGGTCGACATAGATCGGCGCGCCGCCATAGCAGATCGCCTTAAGGCTGGAGATGTCGTACGCGCCGGGGCGGTAGTCTTCCACCATCTTGACGATCTGGGTCGGCGCCATGAACGCAATGTGCGAGACCTTGAGCCGTGCCACGGTTTCAAGCAAGTTGCCGACATCAAAGCTGGCGCTGTCGGTGATGGCGTTGACAGCGCCGCGCGCCACGGCGGGCAGGGCAATAATGCCGCTGCCGTGCGACATTGGCGCGCAGTGCAGAACCATCTCACCTGGCTGGATGTTGTGCAGGTCCGCGAGGTAATTCATGATCACGCATCGCACCATGCGGTGGTTCCACATCGCGCCCTTGGGCTTCCCCGTGGTACCCGAGGTGTAGAACAGCCAGCACAGGTCCTCGGGCGCGGCCTCGACCGCGGCGGGCAGAGCGTTGTCCGGTTCCAGCAACGCCGCATAGGGCAGGGTGTCCGCTGCCGTCCCTGTGCAGTAGCGTTTTACGCCGCCGAACAGCTCGCGGTTTGCGACGATCCCTTCGGCGAACTCCTCGCCATGGACCAGCACTGCGGCGCCGCTGTCGGTGACAATGTACGCCATCTCGCGCGCGTGAAGCCGGGCGTTGACCGGCACAACGACGAGCCCGGCGGCAAAGCAGCCGAACATCAGTTCCATGATGCGCGGCGACTTGGCGAGGCAGAAGGCGACGCGGTCCCCTGGTTTCAGCCCGCTGGCAAGCAGGTTGCCGCCGATCGCCAATGCGGCCTCGTGAAACGCGCGGTAGGTGATGACTTCCTCGCCCTGAAGCAGGGCCAGCCCGTCTGGACGGTGCCGTGCGGACTTTGCGAGGAAGGCGAAGGTGTTCATGGGACTACCGGTTCGCGCGCCTGAAGGTGGCGCATTCGCGTCCATCTTCCTTGCCGGCGAACTCGACCCGGTCGTCGCACCGGTAGCTTGACCAGTCGGCAGGCGCGTCCGGCTTGAGCCGGACGGCGAGTTGGACGTCCTCGTCGAGCTTCACCACACCAATGGCGTAAGGCAAATCAAGCTCAAAACCCTGCGGCGCGCCTTGGCGCAGGACGCAGAAGCTGTGCAGCGTGCCGCTTCCCTCCGATTGTGCCCAGCCGAGGTTTTCCGACTGGCAGTGCGGGCAGGCATATCGCGGCCACATGTTGGCCTTGCCGCAATCGCCGCAGCTTTGGATGAGAAGCTTGCCGCCTGCCAGACCGGCGCGGAAGTCGGCAACGATCTTGGGTGTTTGCATGGATCAGGCCCCCAGCTTGGTGCGTTCGAGAAGCAGGATCTGCGCGTCCATGTAGCTGCCGCCCGTCCCGCCGATGATGGCGCGCTGGCAGCCTTCGATTTGCCGCTTCGACGGCGCGCGGTGGAGCAGCTGCCGGATGCCCTCGACCAGCAGCGCCGTGCCGCCGCCAACCCCGGTGTGGCCTGCCGAAAGCAGCCCGCCGTTGGTGTTGAGCGGCAGCTTGCCGCCCGGGTCGCCGCTTCCGGCGGCGATCCAGCGCGCGCCTTCGCCCTTGGGCGCGATGCCGATGCCTTCGAGCGCAATCGCAGTGACCGCAGCATAGCTGTCGTAGATTTCCAGCACGTCAGCGTCCTGCGGCCCCCAGCCGGACTGGTTCCACGCCCGTTCCGCCGCGAGCGGCCAGCCGAGCACGGCCTGGTCCGCTTCCTGGCTGAGGCAGTAGTGGCTGACGCAGCCGCCCGAGCCGGCGAGACGCACCACATTCGATAGGCCGCGCTTCTTCGCGTTTTCGGTGCTGGTCACGACGAAGGCGCAGGCGCCGTCGGCCATCGGCGGACACTCGAAGGCATGAAGCGGATCGGCCACCATCTGCGAGGCGAGGACGCGCTCGACCGTCAGCGGCTTTTCATAGAACATCGCGTTTTCGTTCAGGTTGGCCCACTTGCGCAAGGTTACGCAGATCGAGGCCATTTCTTCGGCTGTGCTGCCCGAGGCGTGCATGTATCGCCGCGTGATCATCGCGCCGATCGCGTTGAACTGGATGCCGGTCGGCAGTTCCCACTCACCCGGGATGCCGTTCTTCGAGAGCATCGTGATCATCTCGTTGAGATCGGCGCTGCCCCAGCGCTCGCACTGGAGGACCAGCACGTTCTGCGCGTGGCCCGCCGTGATCAGGCCATGTGCCGCGCGAACCGCATTGTCGCTGGTAGATCCTCCCGAGTGAACCATGTAGCTCGACTTGCACGAGCCATGGATGCCCAGTTCCTCGACCATGCGCGAGAACACCAGATCAGCCTGATCCGCCGCGCTGTGCAGGTTGGGGATGAGCAGGATCGTGTCGATGTCGCGCGGCACCATGCCGGCGTCCTTGAGGGCGAGCAGCGCGACCTTGGTCAGCGCCTCGATGAAGCCGCGATCGGGGAACTTGCCGGTCGGGATTTCGCCGACGCCCACGAAAACCGGATCGTTGGCCGCACCCGCCGTGACGTTGAGGGTCCATTGTTCGGCCATTGTCAGGTCTCCGGCTGGCAGCGCTTGGCCAGCATTGTCTGGAGGAAGGTCATCACTTCCTCGTCCGATTGGTTTCGCACCGAGTATGTCACCCCAAGCGTCCCATACCTCGGCCCACTGGCGTCGTGGACAGAGACGGTCGCAACGACATGGACTGTGTCTCCCGGAAACACCGGCTTGAGCGCCTTGAGGCCCGTGACCTCGATCAGGGCGGCAATGGCGTCGCCGTAGAACCCGCTGAGCCCGACAAGCCCGACCGCGAATGAAAAGATCAGCGGTCCGTGTGCGATGCGTTGGCCGAAGCGGTTGCCGGCCATGAACGCAGCGTCCGTATGGAGTTGGTAATGATCGCCGGTCAGACCCGCGAACTGGGTGAGATCACCGATGTCGACGGTGCGGCCGCGCGTGGTCATTACGTCGCCAAGTTCGAAATCCTCGAACCATTTGGGCTGCGGGTCGGTAAAGACCCTGCTCATCGCAAATCCCCTGAAACAATCATTTGTTTTGAGCCTATGCCGGGTCTCGTTTCGAGTCAAGGTGACCGATCATTTGGGCCGCGACCGATAATGGGGTGCATTACGCAACAATTCCGCCGAGCAGGGCGTCCGCCATGCTTTCACCCACCTCGCGCGCGCTCAGTTTTCCTGCCGGCGAGAACCATTCCGGCGTCCAGTTGAGCGCGCCGAGGATGGTTAGCACCGCGATCCGCAGGTTAAGATCGGCCTTCATTTGGCCGCTCCGGACGCCGTCCTCGACGACCTGTGCAAAGCACGCCTCGTACCGGCTGCGACGTTCGATCGCCTCGGGCAGGTTGTCCTCGGCAAGAAAGCGCCACTGGTGGAACACGACTTGCGACCGCTCCGGGTTTTCGGCCACCACTTCCACATGCGCGGCAATCATGTTGCGCAGCCGCACGAGCGGGTCACCTGCCGCAGCCACCTGCGGTTCGGCCACGGCCAGAAAGCGCTCGATGCCATCGGTGATGATGTCCAGCAGGAGCGCTTCCTTGCTGGCGATGTGGGCATAGAGGCTGCCCGGCAGCAGGCCGACCGCGCCAGCTATGTCGCGCATCGAAGTGCCGGTGAAGCCCTGTTTGCCGAACAGGTGCATCGCGGCGTTCATGATCGCGAGCCTGGGCTTGCCATCTGTTTCGACGTTTGGGGCGAGGGCCATGTTCGGTTCTTCTCTGCTAAAATACAGCCGCGCGCGTAACTCAGATGCCCATCGACCGGGCAATGATGCTGCGCAGGATCTCGTTGGTTCCGCCGCCGACCATGCCGTGCTTCGCCTCGCGGAAATAGCGCTCCATGTGGAATTCGGGCAACTGGGCATAGCCGCCCAGTGCCTGCATCCCGTTGGTGGCAATGTCGAAAAAGGTCTGAGACGTGATGAGCTTGGCCTGCGCCACCAGCGCGGTCGCGTCCTCGCCGCGCGTCATCGCGGAGGCCGCCGCATAAACGAGGTAATAGGCGGCTGACAGCCTCGCCTGATCTTCTGCCATGCGGTGCTTGAGAACCTGGAACTGCGAGAGCTTCTTGCCGAAGGCATCGCGCTCGCCGAGGTAGTTCACCGTATCGTCAAGCGCAGTTCGGGCATTGCCGATCTGAGAGGCAGCGATCGACAACCGCTCGAAATTGAGATGTTCGCCGATATAGGTCCAGCCCTTGCCGACCTCGCCGAGCAGCGCGTCCTTCGGCAGTCGCATGTCGTCCATGAACAACGATGTCGTACCAAGGCTTCGCCGCACCAGCGTATCCATCTTCTGGATTTCGAGACCGGGCGTATCGTTGGGCACCAGCAGAACGCTGAAATCGTAGCGGCTCTCGCCGGTGCGCAGCATCATGGCAATGCAGGTGTTGGCGAGGTGCGCGCCCGAGCACCAGACCTTGTTCCCCTTGACCACCCATTCGTCGCCGTCGAGCCGCGCGGTAGAGCGCGCGCCCGCCGCGTCCGATCCAGACTGCGGCTCGCTGATCGAGATCGAAAACTTCGCCTCGCCGGCGAGGAATGGCTTGAGATAACGATCATGCTGTTCGGGCGTGCCGTGCCGCGCGACGTTCGTGGCCGTGAACATCGAGGTCATGATGCAGGCCGCCGTATCAAGGCTATACTTGCCGATTGCCTCGCAGAAGATCGCGAACATGACCGGGTCGCGGTCCATGCCAAGCCCGCCGAGTTCCTCGGGGATCAGGAGGCCCAACCAGCCCTCGGCCGCCATCTTGCGATAAAGATCTTCGGGAAATTCGCGGCTGGTGTCGTGCTTCAGCGTCAGGTCCCGCCCGAACTCGCGGTCCATGAACCCGTTGACGACGTCGCGCCACATGCGCTGTTCTTCAGTGAAACTGAAATCCATCGATTCTTAGGTCCTTTGAGGAGCGGCTTGCCCCAGCTCGTAGAAAGCGCGCGCATTGGCGGCAAAGAAACGCTGTTGCCCGGCGAGGCCAAGACCGGCTGTCAGGCGCTTCATGGCGTTGACCAGCGTGCGCAGTGGCAGCGCGACCTTATCGACCGGAAAATTGCTGCCGAACATGCAGCGATCGGCGCCAAACAGGCGCAGGCACGGATCGGTCCAGGGCCGGCAAAGGTCGGCCACTTCCTCCGATGAAAATGGACCAGCACGGGGTGTCGTGGGGATAATCGCGATGCGGGAAATCGCAAACCCGCAGACCTTGACCGACACGTTAGAGCAAGCCGCGACGGCTTCCATGCCTTCCAGCCACTCAGCATGAACCTGCTCTTGGATGGATGCATACCGCCCGATGCCGATGGGGCCGCCGGTGTGGTTGAGCGCAATCGGAAGATCGGGAAAGGCACGAGCCAGGTCGGCCACTTCGCGTAGCTGGGTATGAAAGGCATAGAGATCGAAGGCGAGTCCACGCGATTGAACCTGCTCCAGCCCGCGGCGGAAATCGTCTCGCAGCAGCAGTCCCGCGGCCGTGCCCTGCGGCCCGTAACCGGCCTGCGGATCTGGATCGTGGTTGGCCCGCACGCGGATCCCGCGAAAGTTCGGCCCGCCTGCCCGAGCGAGGGCATCAAGCACGTCACCAGCTGCTTCGCCAAGTCTCAGGTCGGCCCAGCCGATGATCCCGGCCGCGACATCCACGCCGCTGCCGGCCGCGAGTTGGGCCTGCCGGGCGGCGAATTCCACTTCGCCCACGCTCTCCAGTGCCTCGGGGCCGCTCTCGCGGTAGCCCATCGTGCAATCGACATAGACCGAAGCGCTCACCCCGGCGCTTTTCGCGTCCCGGGCATAGGAATCGGCGAAGTAGGGCGGGTCGGAGAAGTCCCACAAATGGATGTGCGCATCGACCACATCGAGCGCGGGCCCGACCGGCGCTTCCTTGCCGAGCGCCAGCCAGGCCTCGTCGACAGGGTGAACATGCGGCTTCTTGCCGGCAGAGGCGCTCAAGACGTCAACCCGCCATCGACGGGCAGGATCTGGCCCGTGACCATCGACGCGCCCCCCCCGGCGAGGAAGGCGATGACCCAGGCCACTTCATCCGGTTCGGCGAGGCGGCCGAGCGGCACCTTCTCGGCCGCAGCGGCCTCGCGCGCGGGATCGCTTGTCAGCCGGGCAATCATCGGCGTGCGGACATAGCCCGGCGCGACGGCGTTGACGCGGATGCCCTGCGCGCCCCACTCGACGGCGAGCGCGCGGGTGAGGTTGACGACGCCGCCTTTGCTCGCCCGGTAAGATGGGTTGGCATTGGCCCGCCCGGTTATGTTGGCCCCGAGCCCGCCGACCGACGCGACATTGACGATCGAGCCGCCAACCTGCCGCCCGATCATGGAGCGCGCCGCGAGCCGGCAGGCGAGGAACAGTCCCGTCAGGTTGACATCAAGAACGCGCTGCCAGGTCTCGAGGTCATAATCGACGCTGGCGCCTGCCACGTTGAGCGCGGCGGAATTGACCAGAATGTCGATCCCTCCGCATTGCGCGGTGATGGCCGCGAAGCAGCTCTCCACGGCGGCAGGATCGGCCAGATCGACTTCGAACGAACGCGCTGGTGCGAAACCGTCAGCCGATTGGACCGCCGATGCCAGCCCTGCGGGATCACGGTCGATAAAGACAGTCGCCGCGCCGAGCGCACCGAGCAGCCGCGCGGTGGCAAGACCGATGCCGCTCGCCGCGCCTGTCACCACGGCTGTCTTGCCGGCGAGCGACAGCCGCGCGTCGAGGACGTCCGCTGGCGTCATGGGGTCAGCCTCATGCCGGCTCGCTGATCCTGACCGCCGGCTTGCCGTCAAACTGGAAGCCGCGCCAGCCATCGGCGGCGATCTCCTGGCACAATTCCTTGAACTGCGGGTTGCCGCCAGCGTAGAACAGTATCTCCGGTTGCTGCGCGCCGGCCACGTTCTTGTTCACGCCCGTGAACCAGGAACCGGTGGTGGCAATCAGCGAGTGCTCCAGAAGTTGCTTGCACAGGTGGACCCAGTCCTCACTCGCCTCCTTCGTGGGTTCCAGCATCTTTATGTCGTTGTCCTTGACGACCTGCATCAGCTGGGTGTTCCAGTCGACCGCCGTCGCCGAACAGCGCGGAATGTTACAGAACACGGTGCCGTTCTGAGGACCAACCAACGTGAAAAGGTTGGGGAAGCCATTGATCATCAGCCCCAGGTAGGTCTCGATGCCGTCTTCCTTCCATGTCTGGTTGAGCGAGCGCCCGTCCTTGCCATAGATCTCGACACGGCTGAGCGATCCGCGAATGGCGTAGAAACCGGTCGCATAGACGATAACGTCGACCTCGGTCAGCGTGCCGTCGGCGGTGCGAAGACCGGTCGGCTCGATGGCTTCGAGCGGCGTGTCGCGCAGGTCGATCAGGTGGACGTTGTCCTGGTTGAAGCACTCGTAATACTTTGTCTCCATCGGCACGCGGCGCGTGCCGTAGCCGTGATCGCGCGGGGTGAGCTTCTCCGCGATAACTGGATCTTTCACCCGTTCGCGGATCTTCCGGCGCACGAAGTCGGTGACGATCGCGTTGGCTTCGGCGTTTTCGAGGTATCCCTTGTAGTTGCCGAGCCAAAGCCGGAAGCCCGGGCCCTGGTAAAGCTCCTCGAACTTCGCCTCGCGTTCCTCGGCCGGAACGTCGAGCATATCCTGGTCGATCCACTTGTGGGGAAAGCCGGATAGTGTGGTGTCGCAGAAGGCGTTGAGGCTATCGTAGTCGGCCTTGATCTTGTCCATCTCGGCCTGGCTCACCGGCGCATTGCCGAGCGGGTTGCACCAGTTGGGCGAGCGCTGGAACACATAGAGGTCCTTGGCGACCTTGGCCATTTCCTGTATGACCTGAACGCCCGAAGCGCCGGTTCCGATGACGGCGACGCGCTTTCCGGCGAAGTCGATGTCCGCGCCCCGGTTGCTGCCGGGATCGCGCGGCCAGCGGCCGGTATGGTACCAATCGCCCTTGAACGTGTAGACGCCGGGGACGTTCGGCATCTGGGGCGCGGAAAGCGGGCCCATCGCCGAAAACAGGAAGCGGGTGGTGAAGGGGATCGATCCGCCTTCCTCAAGCTGGACGACCCACCACTTGTTTTCGTCGTCCCAGCGGGCCGAGCGGACACGCTGGCTGAACAGGTAGTCCTTGCGGATGTCCATGTGATCGGCGGCCATCTGAAGGTAGGACAGGACCTCGGGCTGGCCGGCAAAGCGCTCCGTCCAGTTGAACTTCTGAAGCAGTTCCGGCGACCAGAAATAGCTGTAGGTGTGGCTTTCCGAATCGACACGGCAACCCGGATAGCGGTTCCAGAACCAGGCGCCGCCAACGTCGGGCGCGGCCTCTATCCCCTTGACGCGGAAGCCTTGCTCGCGAAGCTTGTAGACCTGATACATGCCGGACATTCCGGCGCCGATGACTACTGCATCAAAATCGGGTTGCATGCCTCTCACCTTCTGCTGGGGAACCGCGCTGCGCGGCGGGCCGGAACGCCTGTTTCTCTCACCTCAGGGGTTTTAGCGATGCTTCCAGCATTGATCCCGAGTGTTAACGCTATGCCTTTGCCCTCAATGACTGAATGGAGGGCGTCCGGATAAAACAACTGTTTGTTTTGGACTATCGAAGAATCGCGCCGCAAGTCAAGCATTGTTTGGGCACGTCGACACTTAACGGGTTTTGCCGTGGAGCCGGCCTTCGCGGCGCATCTGGGCAAGCGCGGCCTCCGCAATGTCGTCAAAGACCGACCGCGAACTCTCAGCGGAACATGTAGAGCACCAGCACGCCCGCGACGATCAGCCCGGTCCCAATCACGTCCGCCGCGCCCAGCGTTTGGCGGAAAAAGACCACGCCGATGAGCGTGAGCACTGCAATGCCGACCCCGGACCAGATCGCGTAGGACACCCCAAGCGGAATTGTCTGGAGTGAGCGCGAAAGGCAGAAGAACGCGATTGCGTATCCGGTCAGCGAGATCGCGGCGGGCCCCAGGCGGGTCATCCCGTCGCTCGCCTTGAGCGCGGAGGTCGCCGCGATTTCGCTTGCGATGGCCAGTGCGAGGTAGGTCCAGCCCGACATCTGGCGGCTCACCTTCCGGACAGGAGTTTGCCGGATGGGAAACCGGCCGGGCAAGAATTGGTCGGGACGAGAGGATTCGAACCTCCGACCCCCACACCCCCAGTGTGATGCGCTACCAGGCTGCGCTACGTCCCGACCAGAGGCCCCGCCAAAGCAGGACCGGAGGCGGCGGCCTATAGGCAGGCACGCCGGCATTGGCAAGCGCGCTCGCGCCGGGAAAACGCGGGCCTGCGCCCGTTGCCACCCCTTGTCATTGCTGCTAACCGCCGCCAAATCGCTGACCGGGCAGCGTCGGCGGCGTCATTCGATGGCTTGCCAGTCCGGCCCGGACAGTCCCCTGGAGGAAAGTTTCCCCCGATGAACAGCTCGTTCCTTACCGTCCTTTCGGCCGCGGCCGCCTCTGGCGAAGCGCCGCCCGCCTGGCTTCAGTTCCTCCCGCTCGTCGCCATGGTCGCGATCTTCTGGTTCCTTATCTTGCGCCCGCAGATGCGCGCACAAAAGGAAAAGCAGAACAAGATCGGCGCGCTTAAAAAGGGCGATCAGGTGGTTACCGGCGGCGGGCTTGTCGGCAAGGTGGTGCGGGTCGATGAGCACTATGCCGACATCGAGCTTGCCCCCAACGTCAAGGTCAAGGCCGTGAAGGCGACCATAGGCGATGTCCTTTCGCCGACTTCGGGCGCGCCTGCAAATGATTGAGGCGCCATTGACCGAGGCGGCCACTCAACCGAAACCGCGCGAAAGCTGACGTAGCGATGCTCGACTTTCCGCGCTGGAAGCAGCTCTGGTTCTGGGCCCTGACGCTGGTTGCGATCGCAGCCGCGGCGCCGACACTCGCCTCGCTGGCAGGTGTATCGCTACCAGCAGCCTTGCCCAAGCCGATGGTCAACCTTGGCCTCGATCTTGCCGGGGGCAGCCACATCCTGCTCGAGGCCGATCCCCGTCAAGTACGTGCCCAGCGGCTGGAGAACATGGAGGAGAGCGTTCGCGCCCGGCTGCGTCAGGCCAGCCCCGCGATCCGCATCGGCGACATTTCCAGCCGCGAAGGTCGCCTGACCTTCATGCTGGAGAACCCGGCGCAGGTCGACGCCGCGCGGGATGCGATCCTGCCGCTGACGACGGGCGCCGGACTGACCGGACAGCGCGACTGGGACATCGCCGTCCAGGATTCCAGCCGCTTTGTCCTCACACCGACTGAGGCGGGGATCGACGAAGCGGTCAGCAGCGCGATGGATACCGCCATCGAAGTCGTCCGCAAGCGCATCGACGCGCTCGGTACGCGCGAGCCGACGATCATCAGGCAGGGCGCGCAGCGCATCGTAGTGCAGGTGCCAGGTCTCAAGGACCCGCAGGCGCTCAAGAACCTGCTTGGACAAACCGCCAAGCTCGAATTCAAGCTGGTCGATGGGACCGCTTCGCCAACCGACATCGCCCAAGGCATCGCCCCGCCCGGAAGCCAGATCGTGCCTTATGCACGTGGCGCCAATGCCGAGGGACAAGTTGCCGCCATCGCGGTCAAGCGGCTCGGCGGCATCAAGGGCGATTCGCTGACCGACGCCAAGCAGTCGTTCGAGCCGCAGACGAACGAGCCGGTCGTCTCGATCACTTTCGACCAGCAGGGCGGTGCCAAGTTCGCCAAGCTGACGAGCGAGAACGTCAACCGGCCCTTTGCCATCATCCTCGACGGGGAGGTCCTGTCCGCACCCAACATCAAC
Source organism: Novosphingobium sp. (assembly GCA_040377095.1). Classification (GTDB taxonomy): domain Bacteria; phylum Pseudomonadota; class Alphaproteobacteria; order Sphingomonadales; family Sphingomonadaceae; genus Novosphingobium. The sequence goes on along the minus strand of JBEIPK010000034.1, from coordinate 13,776 downwards.
GAGCCGATCCTTGGCGGCAGCGCGCAGATCTCGGGCAGCTTCACGGTGGAGAGCGCAAACCAGCTCGCCATCGCGCTACGCTCGGGCGCACTTCCGGTTGACCTCAAGGTGGTTGAGGAGCGGACTGTCGGCCCTGATCTTGGCGCCGATTCAATCCGCAAGGGCGCCATCGCCTTCCTCATCGGCACAATCGCGCTGATGACGTTCATCTTCATGACCTACGGCCGCTTCGGGCTTTATGCCAACGTCGCGCTGATCATCAACGTGTTGATGATCCTGGGGATCATGGCCATCGCCAACGCCACGCTGACGCTGCCGGGGATCGCAGGTTTCGTGCTGACCATCGGCGCTGCCGTCGACGCCAACGTGCTCATCAACGAGCGCATCCGCGAGGAACGCGCGCGCGGACGGCGCGTCGTCCAGGCGGTGGAGATGGGCTACAAGGAAGCGAGCCGCGCCATCTTCGATGCCAACATCACCAACGTCATTGCCGCCGTGCTCATGTTCCTGTTCGGCTCCGGCCCGATCAAGGGTTTTGCCGTCGTGCTGATGATCGGTATCGCCACCTCCGTGTTCACGGCGGTCACGCTGACCCGGATGTGGGTGGCCGGATGGCTGCGCAAGGCGCGGCCCTCGGACCTCAATCTGTGAGGAACCTGCGATGAAACTGCTCAAGCTCGTTCCCGACAATACGAACATCCGCTTCCTGCGCTGGCGGGTGCCTTTCTATGTCGTCAGCCTGATCCTGATGGCGCTGTCGGTCACACTGGTGATGACGCGCGGCCTCAACCTCGGCGTCGATTTCGTCGGCGGCCAGATGATCCGCGTGACGTACGAGCGCTCGGCCGAAGCGCCGGTTGCGGAACTGCGCGAGAATGTCGGCAACCTTGGCTACGGCGAGCCGATCATCCAGCAGTTCGGCAAGCCCAACGAAGTCTCGATCCGGATGAAACTGCCCGAAGGAGCAGACGGCGATGCCGGCCTTGCCGATCAGATGGCGCGGAAGATCATCGCGAGCGTCAAGACGGGCCATCCTGACGCGCGCATCGACGGGGTGGACTCGGTCTCGGGGAAAGTCTCGGGAGAGTTGTTCAAGACCGGCATGTGGGCTCTGGGCCTCGCCATGCTGGGCATCTCGATCTACATCTGGGTCCGCTTCGAGTGGCAATTCGGCGTGGGCGCGCTGTTCGCGCTGGTCCATGACGTGACGCTCACCATAGGCATGTTCGCGCTGACGCAGATGGAGTTCGATCTCAATATTGTCGCCGCGTTGCTGACTCTGATCGGCTATTCGCTGAACGACACGATCGTGATCTATGACCGGATCCGCGAAAACCTGAAGAAGTTCCGGCGGATGCCTGTGCCTGAACTGCTCGATCTGTCGGTCAACGAAACGCTGTCGCGCACGGTCGTGACCTCGCTGTCGCTGCTGATCACGCTCGTTGCCCTTCTCGCGCTGGGCCCGGATGTGATCTTCGGGTTCACGGCTGCGATCACGCTGGGCATCTTCGTCGGCACCTATAGCTCGGTCTACATGGCGGCGCCGATCCTGATCTGGCTCAAGGTAGATTCGTCGAGCTTCGTGCCGCCCGAAAGCCCGACCGAGCGGCAGGAGCGACTTGCGCGCGAACGGGCCAGAAACCAGGCCTGATCAGCGCGTTCCCGCGGCCTCCCGCCAGATGGCGGCAAGCTGCGCGGCGTTCGCCTCCCAGCTGAACCGGCCCGCTTGGGCAGCCGTTTCCGCCTGCGAAGGCGGCTGGGCGACGATCATTCGGACGCCCTCCGCAATGGCCTCGGCGCTGCGCTCCACGATCAGTCCCGCAGCAGGTGCGCGCACAACTTCGCGTGCACCGCCCACATCCGGGATGACCAGCGGCGTGCCGCAGGCGATGGCCTCTATCCACGCGTTGGCGAGGCCCTCACGCTCCGAGGGCAAGACCATCACGTCCGCCGCCGAAAGCAAAAGCGGCAGGATATCATGGCTGACGTGCCCGAGCATGTGCACCCGGCTTTCGAGGCCGAACTTTACTGTTAGTGCGCGGAGAGCCGCTTCGTCAGCGCCGGTCCCTGCCAGCGCGAGCTGGGCGCCGGGCAGGGCGATGAGGCTTTCGATGGCGAGGCGCTGGCCCTTGATCGCGATTAGCGCGCCGGGCGTAACCAGCAGCGACCCGTCTGAGGGTATGGCAAGGACACCGACGATCTGCGCGCGCGCTTTGCTGCGGTTCACGGGGTGGAAGCGCGCCCTGTCCAGTCCCGTATAATGCACGGCGATCCGGTCCCCGGGCATGCCCAGCGCGATCATGTCGCGGCGCAGACCCTCCGACACGGCGAGGACCGCGGTCGCCCGGCTCGCGGCGTCCAGCATCTGCCTGAGCGCTCGTGGCTCCTTGCCCCAGTGATGGATGTCAGACCCGCGCGCCTTGATAGTGAAGGGCAGGCCGAGGTCTGCCGCGATCCGCGCCGCCGCCGGACCGTCGGGAAAGAAGAACTGCGCGTCGATGAGGTCGAACGGCTGCTCCTTGTGCAGCCTGCGTACCAAGGGAAGAATGGCCCTGGCGATGCGGGCGGGGTTCGAGATGGCGCCCAAGCGCGGGATCAGGCGGAAGCAGGGGTGGAGCCCCGGGACGCCCGCTGTTTCGCTTGCCTGCGGCATGGCGGCGAGGCTTCGGTAAGGCGCCAACCGGGAGAGCGGCCATGGCGGTACGCCGATCGGGTTGATCACGGTCAGGTCGATGTCACCGCGGGCCGCGACGCCCGCCATCTGCGCCGCCACGAACTTGCCGAACGCCGGGCGGGCAGGCGAGGGGAAAAGCGTGCTGATCGACAGGACGCGCAAGGTTGTCACAGCTTGCGCACCAGCATCTCGGCCAGAGCGATCCAGGCAGGGTTCTCGATGACGATCTGGCGCTGGCCCGGTCCCGGTGGCAGGATCGCGATGCGCGGGGCGTCGCGGTCGATCAGGCGGCCGAACGCGTACCGCCCGCCCGACCGCGGCGCCAGCACGTCGCGGTTCATGGCGCGAGCCGCTTGATCGTCGGCGATTTCGCGCAGCCAGACCTGATCGCCGGCCCGGTATTCGCCCGCGCTCTCCGCCACGTCCAGTGCCATAAGGGGAGCCTCGCCGCCCAGCGCGACCGGCAGGATGGCCTCGTGCGGCGCCTCGACCGGCTCAGCTCCGCCAGCGGTCAGGCGCGCCACGACCGACGGCTGCGCGCTCTGCTCGGCGCGGAGAAGGACCTGCGGATCGACGTCCAGAGCCGCCGCGATGCGGTTCATCCAGACGAGCGAGAGGCTTCGCGTGCCAGTCTCCAGCCTGCCGATCGTCTGCGCCGTGGTGGGCGGGACGCAGCGTTCGGCGACATCGGCTAGGGTCAGCCCCTTCTGCCGCCGTATATCGCGAATTCGGTTGATCATAGCGCCGCCTCTCCAACCAATTCGGTTTCCTGCTTTCCTACAGATGCACCGGTTTGGCAAGATCGGGGCTTGGCTGACAAGAAAGGGAAAACATGCGCAGCAAGCTCGTCGAACGCGAACTGACCGATGCTGGCCCAACCCGCCGAGCACCGCTGCCGGGCGGCCGCAGTGTTACGGTGAACCTTGGCGAATCGCCGCTCGCCTGGCTCTTCGCGCGTGGTCACCTAAGTGCGCGGCAGTACGACGCGGGAGAGCGCTTGCGGGCCGACTGGGAGTTCGCTGGACTCTCTCCGGGATTGACCATGCGCTGGGACCCGGTCCGCTCGCCTTCAGGCGGGGATCGCGGGCTCAATGCCAGCGAGCGCCAGATCGCCGCCAAGGCCCGCTTCGACGGCGCCATCGCGCAAGCGGGAAGCGGGCTTTCCGACATCCTGTGGCGCACCGTCTGCGCAGGCGAGGCGCTGGCGGACGCGGAACGCGCGCTGTCTTGGCCATCGCGCAGCGGCAAGCTGGTTCTGAGCCTGGCGCTTGACCGGGTTGCGCATTTCTATGGATTGCCTTGAACCGGCGGCACAAGTCGCGCGTACGCTCGTTTGGCCTTTTGACTTTGCGGCAAGCTCTGCCTAGCTGCGCCGCAACAATGGGGTCCGGATTCGGATTTTCTTCAAAGGGAACCAGATGGCGAGCCTGCCTTATATTGTCGGTAACTGGAAAATGAACGGTACGCGGGCCATGCTGGCGGAGGCCCGTGCCATCGATCGTGCTGCAAGCCGACTCCCCGGCGTGCAGGTCGCGCTGGCGCCGCCTTTCACGCTGGTCAACCCCCTGCGCGAGGCGGTGCAGGAAATCGGCGTCGGCGGACAGGACTGCCATGCCGAAGCGAGCGGTGCGTTCACGGGTGACATTTCCGCCGCAATGCTTGCCGATGCGGGCGCCGACTTCGCGATCCTCGGCCACAGCGAACGGCGCGCCTTGCACGGTGAAAGTGATGCACTGGTTCAGGCCAAGGCCGTCGCGGCCCAGGTCGCTGGGTTGAGCGTCATTCTGTGTGTCGGCGAGACCGAGGCCGAGCGCGATTCGGGCAAGGCGACGAAGGTCGTAACTAGCCAGCTCGACGGGTCTCTGCCGCGCGGCGACGACGCAGTTTTGAAGCTCTCCGTGGCATACGAACCAGTCTGGGCGATCGGCACCGGGCGGGTCCCGTCTGTTGAGGATGTGGGCGCGATGCACGGCGAAATTCGCGCCAAGCTCGTGGAGATTTACGGCGAGGCTGGCAGCGGCGTGCGCATCCTCTACGGCGGCTCGGACAAGGCCGGCAACGCGGCGGCGCTGCTGGCGGCGAATTACGGGGGGGGGCCACGCGGGGGCGGGGCGAGTCTTGTCGCCGAAACCTTCACGGCGATCATCGGTGCGGCGGCTGCACTGGCCGATTCGGGCGACTGAAGCGGGGCGAGGCGACCGTCCCGTCCGGACATGATTGGCACAGCGGGTTGCGCGCGCGGCTGTCCGGGCCTAGATGCGCCCCGAACCAGCCGAGAGAATTTTGCCCATGTCGCTCTTCATCTTCCTGACCGTGCTCCAGGCTCTCGTCGCCGCAGCACTGGTCGGCGTCATCCTCGTCCAACGCTCCGAAGGCGGCGGACTGGGTGTGGGCGGCAGCCCGTCGGGGCTGATGTCGGCGCGCGGCGCCGCTGATTTCCTGACGCGGACGACTGCGGTTCTGGCGACCATCTTCGTTGTCCTCAGCATCGCGCTTGCCGTGCTGGCGGTGGGGGCAACATCGAGCCGGTCGATCGACACCACGCTCGACCGTTCGGTTCCGACCGCTCCGTCAAGCGGCCTTCCGCTGAACGGCGATCCGCTGGCGGGCGCTGCCGGGCCGGGCGCTGCTGCTCCGGGCGGGCCGGTCGCTGCGCCATCGGCCGATGCTGCGGCTCCCGCCGATCCGCTTGGCAGCGCCGCGCGTTGATCCATTCGCGTGGATGCTGACCCTGCACGGGCAGGGCAAGCTTTCGCCTTGCCTGTGGATTGATCGATGGCGGAGCCCAGTCGCGGCTTGCGCACCTCCCACTACTGGCACTAAGGCTCGTCTCCCATGGCGCGGTATATTTTCATCACCGGCGGCGTGGTCTCCTCGCTTGGCAAGGGTCTGATGGCGGCAAGCCTTGCGGCACTGCTTCAGGCGCGCGGATTCAAGGTCCGCATCCGCAAGTTCGACCCCTATCTTAACGTCGATCCGGGCACGATGAGTCCCTTTCAGCACGGCGAGGTCTTTGTGACCGACGACGGGGCCGAGACCGACCTGGATCTCGGACACTACGAACGGTTCACCGGCGTTTCCGCGCACCAGGGCGACAACATCACCTCGGGCCGGGTCTATCGCGACATCATCGCGAAGGAGCGGCGCGGCGATTATCTGGGCGCGACCGTGCAGGTCATCCCGCACGTCACCGACGCCATCAAGAACTTCGCCCGCGCCGAGACGGATGGGCTTGATTTCGTGCTCTGTGAAATCGGCGGCACGGTCGGCGATATCGAGAGCCTGCCCTTCATCGAGGCGATCCGCCAGCTGCGCAACGAAATGGGGCGCGAGGTTACCTGTTCGGTCCACGTCACGCTGGTGCCCTATATCGCCGCGGCGGGCGAGCTGAAGACCAAGCCCACGCAGCATTCGGTGCGCGAGTTGACCGCACTGGGCGTCCAGCCCGAAATCCTGCTGTGCCGCTGCGAAAAGCCGTTACCGGAAAACGAGCGGGCCAAGATCGCGCAGTTCTGCAACGTTCGCAAGGAAGCGGTCATTCCCGCGCTCGACGCGCCGAGCATCTATGCCGTTCCGCTCCAGTACCACGAGGAAGGGCTCGACGCGGCGGTGCTGCATCATTTCGGGCTGGAATCGCCCGAACCCGATCTCTCGCAATGGGACGACATCGTCGACCGGCACCTTCACCCTGAAGGCGAAGTGACCATCGGGGTGGTCGGCAAGTATGTCGGCCTGCCAGATGCTTACAAGTCGCTCAACGAGGCTCTGGTGCACGGCGGCATGGCCAACCGGGTCAAGGTCCGCATCCGCTGGATCGACGCCGAAATCTTCGAGAACGACGACGATTCCGCCATCGCAGCCCAGTTGGAGCCGATGCACGGCATACTCGTGCCCGGCGGGTTCGGCGAACGCGGGACGGAAGGCAAGATTGCCAGCGTGCGCTTTGCGCGCGAACGCTCGGTGCCGTTTTTCGGCATCTGCCTCGGCATGCAGATGGCCTGCATCGAGGGTGCCCGGAACACCGCCGGGATTGCGGCCGCCTCGTCCACCGAGTTCGGCCCGACCAATGAGCCCGTTGTCGGTATCATTACCGAGTGGATGAGCGATGAAGGGCTCCAGACGCGGGCCGAGGGCGGGGACCTGGGCGGCACGATGCGGCTCGGCGCCTATGAGGCCGAGCTTGCCGGCAACAGCCATGTCGCGGCGATCTATGGCACCACCCGCATCTCGGAGCGCCATCGTCACCGATACGAAGTCAACGTCGCCTATCGCGGGCCGTTGGAGCAGGGCGGCCTTGTGTTCTCAGGCATGTCGCCCGACGGCCTGCTCCCTGAAATCGTCGAGCGTCCGGACCATCCCTGGTTCGTCGGCGTCCAGTTCCATCCCGAACTGAAGAGCCGCCCATTCGAGCCGCACCCGCTGTTCCGCGGGTTCATCGAGGCAGCATTGCGCCAATCTCGACTGGTTTGAGCTTGCTCTAAGTTCACTTTTGAACTTATCAGCCTCTCCTAACAGATTGCAGGAATTGGCGGGCGGCGTAATTCGCTGCCTGAAGCCGTGCGGCGCGCGGCATCAACCAGGTTTCGCTGCTGCCTCGTGTCGATCGTCAACAGCGACCCGGACGATCTTCGCGTAGCAGTGCGGCGCGCAAGCGTCGCGGGGGTGGACCAACCCAGGTCCACCCCCAACTGCCCCGAGGGCGCTCATCTTTTGAGTATGACGCGCCGCTCAGGACGCGCCAGTTACGCTGCCGCTTCGGCCGCGTCGTCCTTGCCGGTTTCAACGACCGTCAGCGGCGCGCGCGTTCCCACGGCGATCTTCTTCGGCTTCATCGCCTCGGGCACTTCGCGCACGAGGTCGATGACCAGAAGCCCGTCCTCGAGCCCGGCGCTCTCGACGCGGACATAGTCCGCCAGTTCGAAGCGGCGCTCGAAGCCGCGCTGGGCGATGCCAACGTGGAGCAGCTGGCCCTCGGTCGGCTCATCGCCCTTGCGGCCCTGCACGACGAGAAGGTTCTGCTGGGCGGTGATGTCGAGGTCCTGGGGCTTGAAGCCGGCGACCGCGAGCGTGATGCGGTAGGCATCGTTGCCGCGCTTCTCGATGTTGAAGGGCGGATAGTTGTCGCTGCTGCCGCCGCGGTTCTGGTTTTCCAGCATGTCGAACAGGCGGTCAAACCCGACCATCGAGCGGCGATAGGGTGAAAAGTCGATACGGTTCATGGCAAAAATCCTCCATTGAGCAATTTTCGGACCTGCCGGCGCCCGTTTGGCGCGCCGCCAGTGTGCCTTCTCCTTGATGCCCTCCTGCGTGGACGGGCTTGCGGATCATGACACGCCACACGAGATATGTTAGCCGCCGGGTGTTTCAAGCCCCCGATACAATGAAGCGCAGACAGTGGAGAACGAAGACAATGGCTGTCCCGAAAGTCGAGATCTACACCAAGTGGGGCTGCCCTTACTGTGTCTCTGCCAAGGCTTTGCTGGCGCGCAAGGGCGTCGCGTTCGAGGAATACGACATCACGATGGGAGGCCCCAAACGTGACGAGATGCGCGCGCGGGTGCCCGGCGCGTTGACCGTGCCGCAGGTGCTGATCGATGACCGGCCGGTGGGCGGAAGCGACGACATCCATGCGCTCGACCATGCAGGCAAGCTCGACGCCTTACTGGGCCTCTGACGTTGCCGCGCATCGCGCTCCTCCAGATGACGTCGGGGATCGATCCGGCGGAGAACGCGGCGGTAGTCGTCTCGGCGGCGCGCGACGCGGCCTCGGACGGCGCTGCCATGCTGTTCACGCCGGAAATGACCAATCTGATTGACCGGAACCGCGCTCGCGCTGCGCAGCACATCGTGCCGGAGCACGAGGACCGCGTCCTGGCCGTGGCCCGCGAGGCGGCGGCGGCGCGGGGTATCTGGATCGCGCTTGGCTCGCTGGCCATCGCGCGCGATGACGGGCGGTGGGCCAACCGCGCGTTCGTCATCGATGCGGGCGGGGCCATCGCGGCACGCTATGACAAGATCCACATGTTCGACGTCGATTTGGCAACTGGGGAAAGCTGGCGCGAATCGAACGCCTATGTCGCCGGGACCGATGCTGTGTCGCTACCGACGCCGCTCGGCCGGCTGGGTTTGTCGATCTGCTATGACATGCGTTTTCCCGCGCTCTACGAGGCGCTTGGCCGGGTGTTCTGCGACATGATCGCAATTCCCGCCGCGTTCACGGTGCCGACCGGCAAGGCGCACTGGCACCTGTTGCAGCGCGCGCGCGCGGTCGAGGCGAGCGCATTCGTGATCGCCGCCGCGCAAGTGGGCACGCATGCCGATGGTCGCAGCACCTACGGCCACAGCCTGGTCGTCGATCCTTGGGGCGATGTTCTGCTCGACATGGGCGGCGAGGGATCGGGACTCGGCTTTGCCGAGCTGGACATGGGCCGGATTGGCGAAGTCCGCGCGCAGCTTCCCAGCCTTGCCAATCGCCGCACTCTCTTGCCAAGCGGCGCGAAATCGCCACATGAACAAACGTCATGATCGTTTTCGACCTTGAATGCCGCGCCGGCGGGCACCGTTTCGAAGGCTGGTTCGGCTCGTCCGAGGACTTTGCCAGCCAGCAGGAACGCGGCCTGGTGACCTGTCCACATTGCGAATCGCATGATATCGTCAAGGCGCCCATGGCGCCGATGCTTGCGCGCAAGGGCAACCAGCGATCGGGCGCGCAATCACAGGGCCTGCCTCCGGCCGGGTCGGCTCCGTCAGCCCCGACGCCGGTGCAAAATGCCCCCATCCCGCCGGAAGCTGCGGCCATGATGCGGGCGCTTGCCCGGATGCAGGCCGAGGCCCTCAAATCGTCCCGATGGGTTGGCGACCGCTTCGCTGAAAGCGCCCGCGCCATGCACTATGGCGAGCGGGAGCACGAAGTGATCCACGGCCAGTCGACGATAGAGGAAGCAGAGGAGCTTCTCCAGGAAGGGATCGCAGTCGCGTCTCTGCCGTTTCCGGTGGTGCCGCCGGGTGAGGCAAACTGAGCCGTCTGCGCATTGCCTCTCGGTACAACGCTGTCTAAAGGCGTTGCCATAAAGCGTCTCTGGCGCGCGCCCGTAGCTCAGCAGGATAGAGCACCAGATTCCTAATCTGGGGGCCACAGGTTCGAATCCTGTCGGGCGCACCAATCTTCCCCATGAGCGAAATTGAGCCGTCACGAAGGTGCCCGAACTACCTCGTGCCAAGCCGCACGCAACTACGTGCCGCCCGGCCGCTGACCGGTTTGCGTATGATCGCGAGCGTGTGACAATAAGCACGCGGAGCATCGCCCATGCTTCGCAGGGCGCGTGCAGAAAGGGAAGTTCAGCCCTTTGCCCGGATTGCCTCGAGAGCTGCCTTGACCCGCGCATGTTCGGGCGTGCCTACCACGATTTCCCGAAGCGTGGGTTCAGCGAACGCAAGCTTGGTCGGCGCACCATTTGCAGGTCGGACTGCGTTTCTGCGTGATTGGGTTTGCGATTGGTGGGGCTTGTTCATTAGACGACGTATGGAGGTAAACTGTAGTAAAGTAAGTGAAATACGGTTTCTCTTGCCTCGCGATACCCCTCGATACGGCGTCAGAACGCTGGTTGATAACCTTTTAATGCACTGATCTTGCGCCTCAATCGCAATAATCCGGGCGCGCAGGCCTAAGCTGCGGAAAGTATTCCGTCTTCGCCTGCGCGGTGCTATCCGCGACCGGATTCGGCAACCGTATTCGCCGAGGCGTCGGTGAAATCTCAATTCGAGGAAACGAGTGGACTGCCAGCGCGCTGAGAACGGTACTGCCCGGATCAGGGCCGAAGCGGATCGCGTTCTCGCGGCCGAGCCGTTCAGTCGCTCGCCCGTTCTTTCCCGGCTGCTGACCTATCTGGTCGAGCGGACCTTGGCCGGCGAACCCATCAAATCATACACGATCGCCGTGGAGGGGCTTGGCCGTTCGGAGGACGAAAGCGAAGAGGCCGACACTTATGCGCGAGTGGCTGTGGGGCGATTGAGAAGGGCGCTATCCAGTCACTACGAATCGCAGCCGCCGGGGGACCGGCTTCATATCGATAAAGGGACCTACGAGGTCCGCATCGTCACAGGTGGGACACTCGTTGCCCATGCCAATACGACGGGCCGCAGCCGCGCACTGCACAGATTGCCGATCAACCGCACTTCGCTGAAGTGGCTGGCGGCGCTCGTTGTCCTTCTGGGCGTCGCTGCCTTCCTGTTCGACTGGTGGTCCGAACGTATCGATCCGGTCTGGCTGGTCAACGACATGCCGACCGTATCGGTTGTTGCCGCCGCGACCGGGCCTGTCTCCGAATCTGCCAGGGACCAGCTCGAGGCCCAACGCCAGGAGCTGACCGAGGCACTCTCCCACTACGTCGGGCTTCGCGTCGTGGAAGACGCTCGCAACAGCGAATTCGTGGTTCAGCTTCACACAAACCCCACCGGGCAAGGCACGGACGTCAACATCGCCTTGATGGAGAAAGCGTCGCACCGCGTCGCGTGGGCCGAGGATTTTCGCCGAGAGAGTGCTGCGGACGAAAGGTCGGCCGATGACATTGCTGCCTTGATTGCCACGCCGGGTGGTGCATTGAACAGCTACCTGCGGCGGCGCGGCTATAACGCCGATACACCACGCGGTTGCTGGCTGAGATTTACCGCAGGGGTCCAGACGTTCAATACGATCGGCGATGAGGATCTGACCGAGTGCGCGCGCGCATGGTACCGCGCTTCACCGCAGCGGCCGACGGCAGCCTTCCTCTACGGTTGGACCCTGACCGATCGCTCCGTTTGGGAAATGCAAGGCAAGCGTGACCGTACGCTCAAGGAGGCTATCGGGGTCCTCAGGCAAGCCGTGACGTTGAACCCGGATGTGGCGCCGCTGAAACTTGCCTTGACGCGGGCCTATGCCTTTTCCGGCGACCGGGCGCTTCTGGTTCAGGCTGCGAACGACGCGATCCGGGCCAGACAGAGCAACCGCCTTGTCAAGGGCATGGCGGCGAGCTTGCTTGCGTTCTGGAATGTTCCGGCCGGCGAAACCCTCCTGCACGAACTGAAGGTCGAAAGCGGCGAGAAGTTTCCCTGGGAGCATGTCGGACTGTTCATCGCCGCCATGATGCGGAACGATGTTCAGTCGGCGCAGCCGCACATCCTTCATCTTGAGCGGCACAATACCGGCCAGCCGCTGTTGCTGCTGCTGAGAGCGGCTTATTTCGCCAAGGCCGGCCAGCGGGCGGAATCGCAAACGGCCTTGCGGCAACTGCGTTCAGATCCGAGAATCCTCCTGTCCGGCCCAGATGCGGTCATTGGCCAGTTGCCGATGGCGCCCGAGGTCAAGAAACGTCTGAGTGAATGGATATCGCCATCTCGATAAGGCCTCACGCCCTTCACATTCGCTCGGCGCGCCGCAGCGCTTGCTCAAGGCACAGCTCAAGCCTGACGGAATCGTCCTGACCAGCGAATTGGGCAATGCAGATGTAAACGTGCGCTCGCTGTCGCAGCCCGCAATTAAGCTACGCCAAGTTGCTTGTATCCCGCGCCCGAATCCCAAAGGTCAAACTGGCTTCTGATCTTTCCGCCGCTGAAAGTCATCACGGAAACACCCCGAATTTCAGTGTGCTTTCCGGCTGCCGGGTGTCCCATAAAATCGCCTTCGTGATCGGCGTGCCACGTCCAGTCGATCGTACCTTCGTTTTCCGTACCGATGTAACGGTGTGCGGTGAAACTATGTCTACCCGCACCGGGCAGGCCGAAGGTCGCAAAAAAGGTGCGAACCTCGTCGCGGTGTGTAAAAACGAGGCCCAAGGTCAGATCCTCGAAATCCACCGTCTCGTTATAAAAATCCATCATCGCGTCGACATTCGTGAATTCGTCCAACCAAGATTGCGACCAAGCCAGATTCATTTTTTATTCCCCATCCCGTTTAAGACGAACACACGCAGGTTTGCCAAATTATCAGTCTTTCTGGCCGCTGCAGGTCGGGCAAGCCCGGCTGTTCGGCGGTGTGCACTCTAGAATTGGTTTGCGAGCCGAGGCAAGCAAAGTCTAGCGCCGAAAGAACGGGGCTGTTGGTGCAATAAAGATTGTCGGCCCCGTCCGACGAATGCCATCGGCGATCAGGCAAATGGTGCCCGGGGACGGTGCGGAACAAGCCTTAAATCTCAGCAACATAGCGTTGCCCAACCATATCGCTTGACCGACGGAAGCCCGCCGAGTCCCGCGCTGGCGATGTCCAACCTTTTCAGTTCGATTCCGCGTTTCGGCATCGAACCGCGAGGAGATGAACAATGACGCCTGAGCAGATCGCGGAACTTGAGGCGCTGGCGGCGAAGGCCGTGCCGGGGCCGTACAGCGAGAAAGAACTGTACGGCGCTTTCTACGTTGTTGGGGCAGATGAGATGATACTAGCACACTGCTACAAGGGTTTAGACCAGTCATTTATCCTTAGATTGCTCAACAACCTCCCCGCCATCATCGCCGCCCTCAAGGCGCAGCAGCCGGATGAGGCGATGGTGGACCTCCTGAGCGCCGCCTATGACACAGGTGCAACCGATGTTCACAACTCTTGGGTTGAGGGCACCAATGATGCAGAGCCTGACTTTGGCGAAGCCGCAAATGACTACGCCCGCGCCGTGGTGGCGGCGTGCAGGAGAGCCGCGATGACCGCTGACCGGCGGCGCGAGGCGTCGGCGGGTTGCATAACGCGCGATGAGGCCGCGACCTTATATCGGGCATCGTGGGCCAGCCTCATGAAGCGCGGGGACGCCTTCACCCGCTGCGATCGTTTTCGATACGAGCCGCCGAACGGCATCGGAGCGACGGCAGGCATGGGGCACTTGTGGGGCTATCGCGGGGAAGATTGCTTGCTCTACACGGCTTGCGTTGCGGCGGGCAGCGGGCAATGACCGCCTGATCCAAGATCGCGCGGAGCTGCGTGAGGCGCAGACAGGAGTAGGCGTCTATCCCCCTTGCATACGTAGAACGAATGGGGTATAGAATGGTGCATGAGCACGAAGCCCCTCACCACAACGCAGTTTTTCCGCCAGTTTCCTGACGACGAAACCTGCCTCAATCACCTTTTCAACGTGCGGTTC
>JBEIPK010000041.1:0-22804 GCA_040377095.1 Novosphingobium sp. | reverse complement strand
GCGAACGCGCTGGGGCGCGAGTTCTACCGCTTCTCGCTGGGCGGCATGCGTGACGAGGCCGAGATCAAAGGACACCGCCGCACCTACATCGGCGCCATGCCCGGCAAGGTCCTGCAGAGCCTCTCCAAGGTGGGCACGCGCAACCCCCTGTTCCTGCTCGACGAAATCGACAAGCTTGGTCAGGATTTCCGGGGCGATCCCGCCTCGGCGCTGCTTGAGGTGCTCGATCCCGAACAGAACGCCAAGTTCCAGGACCACTATCTGGAACTGGACTTTGACCTGTCGGACGTCATGTTCGTGTGCACCGCCAACAGCCTGAACCTGCCGCAGGCGCTACTGGACCGGATGGAGATCATCCGGCTCGAAGGCTATACCGAGGACGAGAAGGTCGAGATCGCGGAGCGCCACCTCATTGCCAAGCAGGTTGAGGCGCACGGGCTGAAGCCGGGCGAATTCACGCTGACCAACGAGGCCTTGCGCGACCTGATCCGGTATTACACCCGCGAGGCGGGCGTGCGCACACTGGAGCGCGAGATCGCACGACTGGCAAGAAAATCGCTGCGCCGCATTCTCGAAAGCAAGGACACCGCCGTTACCATCACGGCGGAGAACCTCGGCGAGTTCGCGGGCGTGCGAAAGTTCCGCCACGGGATGTCCGACGACGAGCATCAGGTCGGAGCGGTGACCGGCCTTGCCTGGACCGAAGTGGGCGGCGAACTGCTGACCATTGAAAGTGTGACCGTGCCGGGCAAAGGAGCGATCCGGTCAACCGGCAAGCTGGGCGAAGTGATGAGCGAATCGATCCAGGCCGCCTTCAGCTTCGTCAAAGCGCGCTCTCCGGCTTACGGAATCAAGCCCTCGATCTTCCAGCGCAAGGACATCCACATCCACTTGCCCGAAGGCGCGGTGCCCAAGGATGGACCGTCGGCGGGCATTGGCATGGTGACGTCGATTGTCTCGACCCTGACCGGCAATCCCGTTCGATCGGACGTGGCCATGACCGGCGAGGTCACGCTGCGCGGCCGGGTGCTGCCCATCGGCGGCCTCAAGGAAAAGCTGCTGGCGGCTCTGCGCGGCGGCATCACCACGGTTCTGATCCCGGAAGAGAACCGCAAGGACCTCGCCGAGATCCCCGCCAACGTGATCGAGGGGCTGGAAATCGTGCCCGTGTCGCACATCGACGAAGTGCTGGCCCGCGCACTGGTGAACCCCGTCGAAGCCATAGAATGGACCGAGGCGGACGAGCTTGCGAGCCAGGCTGTCGTGCCGCCGCACCAGCAGGCACCCAGCGTGCCGACGGCGCACTGAAGCGGCGGCTGACTCGCCCTGAACCCCTGTCGGGGCGGGGCGGGTCCGTGCCGTTTCGGGAAAACCCGCCTCGCGAAGCCTCATTTCGTCGAAAACGGCGCAGATGCGGGGATAAAACCCCTCTTTCCTGCCCTTTTGGCTTTGACAGCCGACGGAAAACTCGCTCTCTTCCGGCGCGACCGCGTCGCGATTCCTTTTTTCAAGTCGTTCAATTCCGCAAAATCATTTCCACTGACAAGGTAGGGGGATATTATCATGAACAAGAACGATCTCATTGGTGCAGTCGCCGAATCGAGCGGGCTCACGCGCAACGATGCGACCAAGGCTGTCGAAGGCGTTTTCGAAGCCATCAGCGGCGCTCTGAAGAGCGGCGATGAAGTCCGCCTGGTCGGCTTCGGCACTTTCTCGGTCGCCAAGCGCAAGGCGTCGACCGGCCGCAACCCGCGCACGGGCGAGCCGATGAAGATCAAGGCGTCGAGCCAGCCCAAGTTCAAGGCCGGCAAGGGCCTGAAGGACGCTGTCAACTAAGGTTGCAGTCCGGGGCCGTCCCCAGGCCGGCCGAACCCGCAAAACGCCGTGCCTGCTCGCGCAGGCGCGGCGTTTTGGCGTCTGGCGTCAGCCTTTCTCGCACGGGAGTTACTTTGGCAGACGGATGACTGCCATCGGCGCCGCCGCCGTGCGCGGATTGGCTTGCCATACGAGGCGTTTGCCCGCCGGATCGGGTGCGGGCGCGTCGTCAGTATTGTTGGCCAGCACCTCGCCGTCGGTGGTCAGCGTGAACGTGCCGTCCATGACCGGCAGTTGGGGCCGGCCGGTCTTGCCCTCGTCCATGGCGCCCAGTTCCATCATCGTCCGCCACGGACTGCCGCCGGGTGCCGGGCCGAACCCCGGGGCATCGACCCGGACCGTCCCGTCGTTGCGCAGGGCGACCTGAACGAAGGCGCCGAAGGCGGGAAACCGCTCGATCGTCGGAAACTGGAAATCGTGGCCGAGCCGGCCGCTCAGCAGGAAATCGACGTCGAACAGTCCGTCGCCCCGATAAGCGACGCGCCGCCATCCCGCCTGCTTGCGCAGCCGCCCGGCAATCTCCTCGGCCGCGCGCGGATCGGAAGCGTCGATGCCGCCCAGAAGCGGCTTCATTTTTTCCGCTTCCTGGCGCCGCCGCTCGGCTGCTGCTGTCTGGCTATCCTGCCACTGCCTCTTCTGGTCTGCCGTCTCTGCGGGCGAGCAGGGCCGCTCCTCGCCGCCGTCGCCGTGGCACTTGGCCGCGAAAGTTGAATCCTCGCCCATCCGCGCCAGCTTGCTCAGGCTCAGCATGTGAATCTGTCCGACATAGACGAATGTGAACGTCCCGTCGCGCCGAAGGTCGAGCGATGATGTGAACTTGCCGGGCATCAGCATGCAGCCTGCGAGCGTGATCGAAAGCAGCGCCGCAAGGGCGATCGCCAAAGGCCGTTGGTTCAACCGCATCGCCGGGTTCCTTTGCTTGAGTATTCAGGCTGTTGCTTGAGTATTCAGGCCGTCCGCGTCGCCGCCGCATAGAGCGCGATTGCCGCCGCGTTCGAGACGTTGAGGCTCTCCATAGCGTCGCTGATCGGCAGGCGGGCGAGCGCGTCGCAGTGCTCCGAAATGTTGCGCCGCATGCCTTCGCCCTCGGCGCCGAGTACCAGAGCCACAGGTCCGGTGGGGAGCGCTTCGGCCAGCGTCGCCTGCGCCTCGCCGGCAAGCCCGATGCGCCAGTACCCGGCCTCAGCCGCTTCCTCGAGGGCGCGGGCCAGGTTGACGACGCGCACCCAGGGTACGATCTCCAGCGCGCCCGACGCCGATTTGGCAACGACGCCCGATTCGGGCGGTGCGTGCCGGTCCTGCGTGACGATGGCGCAAGCATTGAATGCTGCTGCCGAGCGCAGGATGGCGCCGACGTTGTGCGGATCTGTGACCTGATCGAGCACGACGAGCGGCCGCGCCGGATCGCCCGTAAGCACGTCGTCAAGCCAGACATCCGCCAGCCCCTCGCATTCCAGCACAAGTCCCTGATGCGGCGCATCGCGCGCGACGAGGCGGGCCAGATCGGCTGCCTGCGCGTATTCGACATTGAAACTCGCCGGCAGCTCGCCGTCCAGCGAGGCAACGCCCTCGCGCGTGGCCCACAGCTTGCGGTGCACCCGGTCAGGGTTGAGCAGCGCGGCCTCAACCGCGTGGCGGCCCCAGAGCCGCACCGTGCCGTTTCCAGAGGCGCCGCTGCCGCGGCCGCCTTTCATGCGTCCGGCGCGTCCGCGCAGCGCCCGGGCCGGCTTCTCCGCCCCGCCGCTGGCCTCACTCCCTCTTCTGTCCATCCCGCGCCTTGCCATCCCAGATCACACCTTGCCATGTCACTTGTCCCGCTCCTGCCAGTCGCCCCATTGACAGGCAAGGCTTGCTTCGCCATTGGAGCCGCCTCTCGGCCGGGCAGCTTCCCTGGAGGCTGCATCAAGCGGGGTTACCCGCCACCGGCAAATGGTGTGGACAGGTGGCCGAGTGGTTAATGGCAGCAGACTGTAAATCTGCCCGCGAGAGCGTACGCTGGTTCGAATCCAGCCCTGTCCACCACCATCTTGCCACCCTCCGACAAGACGAGGGATGACGCGGCCTCCCGCCGGGGTTAGGGTTGGGGCGATGCAATCCGGTGACGATCCCGAAATTGGCGTGTCCCCATCGGTCTGGCGTTTCGCCAAGGCAGAGCGGGCGCATGTCGTCGTCGATGCTGCCGCCTATTTCGAGCTGATCCAGGACGCGATGCTCAAGGCTCGCCAACGAATCTTCCTGATCGGCTGGGATTTCGATTCGCGGATCAGGCTGGGGCGGGGGCGGCGCTGGTGGAACCTGCCGAGGCGGAGCCGGTTTCCTGCCCGGGTGGGTGCGTTTTTCATCTGGCTGGTGAAGACCCGGCCGGGTCTGGAAATCCGTATTCTCAAATGGAATTTCGGCGCGCTGAAATTCATCTTCCGCGGCACCATGATCCTCGATCTGGTGCGCTGGCTGATGAACCGTTCGATCGATTTCAAGTTCGATTCGGCACACCCCATCGGGTGCAGCCATCACCAGAAAATCGTGGTGATCGACGATTGTGTGGCGGTGTGCGGCGGGATCGACATGACGTCGGATCGCTGGGACACGCCCGAGCACCTGCACGAGGACGTCCGCCGCAAGCGCCCCAATGGCAGGCTCTACGGCCCGTGGCATGACGTGACGATGATCATGCAAGGCGATGTCGCGCGCGCCTTGGGCGATCTGGGGCGGGCGCGCTGGGCGCGTGCCGGCGGCACGCCGCTCGAACCCTGCTGGCCGCAGGATGAAAGCCCTTGGCCCGAGCGTCTCCAGGCGGAGTTTCGCGATGTCGAGGTCGGCATTGCGCGCACCAGCGCCGCGTGGCGAAGCTACCCGGAAGTGACCGAGATCGAGGACCTCTTCGTAGAACAGATCGCCGCGTCACGGCGTTTCATTTATGCGGAGAGCCAGTATTTCGCCTCGCGCCGGATTGCCGAGGCCCTTGCCGAGCGGCTCGATGCGCCCGATCCGCCCGAAATCGTGGTGATCAATCCGCTCACCGCCGATGGCTGGCTCGAACAGACCGCGATGGACACCGCGCGGGTCCGTCTGCTCCATGCCGTAGGCGAGCACGATCCGTGCAACCGCTTCCGCATCTATGTGCCGCTGACATCGGGCGGCGCGCCGATCTATGTCCACGCCAAGCTTCTGATCGTCGACGACGAAGTTGTCCGGGTGGGCTCGGCCAACATGAACAACCGCTCGATGGGCCTCGATTCGGAATGCGACGTGTTCATCGACGCAAAGCGGCCCGCCAATGCGGCGTCGGCGGATGCGATCAGAGCGGCGATTACAGCCCTGCGGCATCGCCTGCTGGCGGAGCATTGCTCGGTCACCAAGGAAGATGTCGCCCGCCTGCTCGATGAGCACGGATCGATGGCTGCGATGATCGACGCGGCGAGGCAGCCCGGCAAGCGGCTGGTGCCTTATGCCTTGCCTCCGCTGACGGATGCGGAAATAGCGGTTGCCGACAGTGCCCTGCTTGATCCCGAGCGACCGGGCGAATTGTTTGAACCGATCGGGCGCAAGCGCGGTCTATTCCGGGGCGGCGGATTTCTGCGCCGTCCGGGCTGGGAGAAACGAAGACATGAGCAGTCTGGTCGGGCCTGACGAAGACAAGCCTGCCGGCAAGCCGCCGGTTCCGGACGACGTGCAGGATGCTATCCGTACGTTGATCCGCTGGGCCGGCGACGATCCCGAGCGCGAAGGGCTGATCGATACCCCGTCGCGCGTGGCGCGGGCCTGGCGCGAATACTGCCAGGGATACGGCGAGGACCCGGCAGTCCATCTGTCGCGCATTTTCGAGGAAGTCGGCGGCTATGACGAGGTGGTCCTGCTCAAGGACATTCCATTCCAGTCGCACTGCGAACACCACATGGCGCCGATCATCGGCAAGGCGGCGATCGCATACCTGCCGCAGGACCATGTCGTCGGCATATCCAAACTGGCGCGTGTTCTGCACGGTTTCGCGCGGCGGCTGCAGATTCAGGAGCGGCTGACCGCCGAAGTCGCCCAATGCATCTGGGACAACCTGAAGCCCAAAGGTGTCGCCGTTGTAATCGAGGCGAGCCACGCCTGCATGACCGCGCGCGGCGTGCGCACCCCCGGTGTCGGCATGGTGACAAGCCGCATGATGGGCGCTTTCCTCAAGGACGAGCGCAGTCGCAAGGAAGTGCTCAGCCTGATGGGGTATTAGCAAAGGCCGCGGACCGATCCTCCGCAAGGAAGACCGGGCCGCGCTGATTGGCCTCAGAGTTGGCCGAGCATGTGTTCGGCCGAGCTCACCTTGAATTCGCCCGGCGCCTCGACATTGAGCTGTTCGACCACGCCGTCATTGACGACCATCGAGAACCGCTGGCCACGCTGGCCAAGGCCGAAGCCGCTGCCGTCCATCGTCAGGCCCACGGCCTGCGCGAACTCACCATTGCCGTCTGCCAGCATGGTCACGTCGTCGCTCCCGCTGGCCTTGCCCCAGGCGCCCATGACGAAGGCATCGTTGACGGCGGTGCAGGCAATCTCATCGACGCCCTTGCCCTTGAGTTCGGCCGCCTTCTCGACATAGCCGGGGAGGTGCTTGGCCGAACAGGTCGGTGTGAACGCACCCGGCACCGAGAACAGCGCCACGCGCTTGCCCTTGAAATAATCGGACGACTGGACCGCCTCGGGGCCGTTTTCTGTGGCCTTCGTCAGTTTGACGTCGGGAAGGCGGTCGCCAACGGAGATTGCCATGATCTGCATCCTTTTCTGCAAGTGAAACCTAAGCCGCAGGGATATAGGCACTCCCCGCCCGGCGGCAATTGACATATCATATAAAGATTTCTTTATATTTGCATCATGCAGGGCGAACGGTTATGGCGCCCGCCATTATGGCGCACGCCGGCCAGCGGCGAGCCGAACCGTCAAGCAGGAGCAGTCCATCGTGGCTACAGCCGTCAACACCGCCCCCGATCATGTCGTTGCCGATCTCTCGCTTGCCGGTTTCGGCCGCGCCGAAATCGCGATTGCCGAGACCGAAATGCCCGGCCTGATGGCGCTGCGCGAGGAATTCGGCGCCGCCCAGCCCCTGAAGGGCGCGCGCATCACAGGGTCGCTCCACATGACGATCCAGACCGCCGTGCTGATCGAGACACTTGTCGCATTGGGCGCTGAAGTCCGCTGGGCGACGTGCAACATCTTCTCGACGCAGGACCACGCCGCCGCCGCCATTGCCGCGGCCGGCATTCCGGTGTTTGCCATCAAGGGCGAGAGCCTGGCCGATTACTGGGACTATGTCGGCCGCATATTCGACTGGGGCGACGTGACTGCAAACATGATCCTCGACGATGGGGGCGATGCCACCATGTTCGCGCTGTGGGGTGCGCGGCTTGAAGCCGGTGACGTGATGCCCGAGCCCGCGAATGCCGAGGAGATCGAGTTTCAGCGCGCGCTCAAGACTTTCGTCAAGGCGCGCCCCGGCTACCTCACCATGTCGGTCGCCCACATCAAAGGCGTTTCGGAAGAGACCACGACGGGCGTCCACCGTCTCTACCAGATCGCCAAGGACGGCAAGCTGCCGTTCCCCGCGATCAACGTGAACGACAGCGTCACCAAGTCGAAGTTCGACAATCTCTACGGCTGCAAGGAATCGCTGGTCGACGCGATCCGCCGCGCGACCGACGTCATGTTGGCCGGCAAGGTCGCTTGCGTTGCCGGTTTCGGCGACGTGGGCAAAGGCTCCGCCGCCTCGCTGCGCCAGGGCGGCGCGCGCGTCATGGTTACCGAGATCGACCCGATCTGCGCGCTTCAGGCCGCGATGGAAGGCTATGAGGTCGTCACCATGGAAGAAGCCGTGACGCGCTGCGACATCTTCGTGACCGCCACCGGCAACGAGGACGTCATCACCATCGATCACATGCGCGCGATGAAGCCGATGAGCATCGTGTGCAACATCGGCCACTTCGACAGCGAAATTCAGGTCGCCGCGCTGGAAAACCACAAGATGACCGAAGTGAAGCCCGGCACCGACCTCGTCGAGTTTCCGGATGGCAAGCAGATTATCCTGCTTGCAAAGGGGCGTCTTGTGAACCTGGGCTGCGCTACCGGCCACCCCAGCTTCGTGATGAGCTCGTCGTTCACCAACCAGACGCTGGCGCAGATCGAACTGTTCACCAAGACCGCGCAGTATGAGAACAAGGTCTATGTCCTGCCCAAGCACCTCGACGAGAAAGTCGCCGCGCTGCATCTGGAAAAACTGGGCGTGAAGCTGACCCAGCTTTCCAAGCGTCAAGCGGATTATATCGGAGTCGCTCAGCAGGGTCCGTTCAAGCCTGAACACTACCGTTACTGACCTTCCGTGCCGGCAGGTCGGTCGCCGCGCTGCGCTGACCTGCCGCACAGGGCGACGAGAAGCATTGTAATCCGCCGCGCAGCCGCATAGCTGACGGCTTATGCTGCTTTCCCAAATCGCGCTCGTCCTGATCGGGCTGCTGATGGCAGGCTGGACCGTTGCGGCGGGCTGGGCCGTGCTTTCGGCCCGTTCCGGCCAGCGCAAGGCTGAGGCGGGGCAACAGTCGGCTCGGCGCCTGGCGCGGATGATCGACGAATCGCCCGCCCTGCCGCTGCTGGTGCGGGCCGATGGCCGGATCGAGGCTCCCGCGCGGCTGGCCCCCTGGCTGGGGCTCGACGGCGTGCCGCAGTACCTCTCCGAGCTGGACAGCGGCAAGCGAGGACTTACGGCCGAGCAACTGGCCGAACTCACCGAGAACGTGCGGCGAACGCAGAAAACGGCCTCGCCGTTCCGCATGGTCGTCACCCCGCGCGGATCGAGGCGCAGCCTTGCACTGCGCGGACATCTGGCGGATCCGCAAGTCTCGCCGGGCGGCGCGGCGCTGGTCTGGGTGTTCGATTTCAGCGACAGCGAAAGCGAGCTGGTCAAGCTGAGGGCAGAAGCGGCACGCGCGCGCAGCGACTTTGCCTCGCTTGTTTCCCTGATCGAGGCTGCGCCGATGCCGATGTGGTTCCGCGCGCCGGACGGCAGCTTGCGGCTGGTCAATTCCGCATATGTTGCCGCAGTGGGCGGAATGAGCGCGGAGGCGGTGGTCGGCGCGGGGACCGAGCTGGTCGAATCGGTCGATGGCCTCACCGCCGCGCAGGTCGCGATGCAGGCTGCGGCCCGCAAGCTTCCGGTCGAACGAATCGTGCCGGTCACGATCCAGGGCCAGCGCCGCGCCTTCCGCGTGAGCGACCTGCCGCTGGGAGACGAGGGCATTGCCGGTTACGCCATCGACATCGAGGACATGGAAGAGCAGTCGCGTGCCTTCCGCGCTTTCCGCGAGGCGCAGCGCTCGATGCTCGACCTGCTTTCAGCCGGCGTTGCCCAATTCGATGCGAAGCGCGTGCTCACCTTCGCCAACCAGCCCTTCCAGCGTATTTTCGCTCTGACACCGGCGCACATGCTCAACTTGCCCTCGTTCGAACGGATGCTCGACATTGCGCGCGAGGCTGGCCGCGTTCCCGAGGCTCGGGATTTCCCGGCGTGGCGGCGCGAGCGGGCCGCGTGGTTCTCGGCCGGCGAGGCGCAGGAAGAGGCCTGGCCGCTGCCGGGCGGGACACACCTCAGGATCGTGGCGCAGCCGCTGCCCGATGGCGGCCTGCTGCTGTTTGCCGAGGACCGTACCGAGCATCTCCAGCTATCGGCGACGCGCGACACGCTTCTGCGCACGCGCACCGCAACGTTCGACAGTCTTTCCGAATCGCTCGCGGTCTTCTCCCCCGATGGCCGGCTCGATCTTTGGAACCGGCGCTTTGCCGCCGACTGGGGCCTCGACGATTCGTTCCTCGACACGCACCCCCGGATCGAGGCGCTGCTTGAGCGGATCGGCGCGCGGCTAAGGAAAACCGCTCAGGCCAAGGCTGTCGGCGATGTCGTGCGCGCCGCGACGCTGGATCGAAGCCAGACCGGCGGGCGGATCCAGCTGGCGGACGGGCGCACGCTCGAATTCGCGGGCGTTCCGCTGCCCGATGGCAACGGCCTGCTTACCGTGCTCGACATCACCGATTCGCAGAAAGCCGAAGAGGCCCTGCGCGAGCGCAATGCCGCCTTGATCGAGGCGGACGCGATCAAGACGCGGTTCCTCGCCAGCATGAGCTATGAATTCCGCACGCCGCTCACCTCCATCGGCGGCTTTGCCGAACTCCTCGAGGCCGGCCTTGGCGGCGAGCTCAGCAAGGCAGGCCGCGAATACGTTGCCGCGATCCTCACCTCGGTTGAACGCTTGGGCGAGCAGATCGAGAGCATTCTGGATTTGTCACAGAGCGAAGCCGGCATGCTTCCGCTCGCGATGCAGGACATTGACGTGTTCGCGTTCGTCACCAGGCTGGTGGAGGACCGCGCGACCCGTATCCGCGATGCCGGCCTGACGCTTGATCTGCGCGGCGATAAGGGCGCAGGCCAGATTTCGGGCGATCCGCGCAGGCTGGGCCGGGCCCTTGGCCACCTGATCGACAACGCCATTGCCGCGACGCCAGCGGGCGGCCGCATCCTCGTCGAAGTGTCGCGGCGCAAGGGCCGCATCCAGATCGTGGTTTCCGACAACGGCCCCGGCATGGACGCCGCCGCGATTGCCCGCGCGCTCGGCGGGCTCAAGGTCGGCGCGGATGGCGTGACGGCGGAGCGCCGGCAAGGCCTCGGCCTGCCGCTTGCCCGCCAGCTGATCGAGGCGCATGGCGGCCACTTCGAGCTTCTCTCCGAGCCTGGGCAGGGTACAGCCGCGATCATCGAACTGCCGTGAGGATTTCGCTGCCCGATCTCGCGGCGATGGAAGAGCTGGGCGGCGCGATTGCGCGGCAGCTGCGGCCGGGCGACGTTGTCGCGCTCACCGGAGGTCTGGGCGCGGGCAAGACCACGCTGGCACGCGCGGTGCTCAGGGCCTTGGGCCATGAAGGCGAAGTGCCGTCGCCGACTTTCACCATCATCGAGACGTACCATCCGCCGGACGTGCGTCTTCCGGTTGTCCATGCCGACTTCTACCGCCTGAACGATCCGGTGGAGGCGGCGGAACTTGGCCTCGACGATTATCGTAGCGAAGCCGCCCTTCTGGCCGAGTGGCCCGATCATGCCGGCGACTTCTCGCACGAGGCGGGGTGTCTTTCGATCCTGCTCGAAGTTGCGGATGAAGGGCGCACGGCCATTGTCGAGCCGGGTGCCGATTGGCTAGGGCGGATGCCATGTCCGTGACACGATCCGAAGGCTTCGATGCTTTCCTCTCCTCCGCCGGCTGGGACGGTGCGGCAATCGAGCCGTTGGCCGGCGACGCCTCGTTCCGGCGCTATTTCCGCATTCGGCAGGGGCAACGCACCGCGATGCTGATGGACGCGCCTCCCCCGCAGGAAGATGTCGAGCCGTTCCTGCGTACCGCGCAGTGGCTCGATGCCAATGGCCTTCGCGCGCCGCGGATCCTTGCTGCTGAGCAGGAGCGCGGGATTGTCCTGCTGGAAGACTTCGGCGAGGCGCGGATGCGAGACTATCTCGACGAGTGGCCTGCCGACGAGCGCGCGGTCTATGGCACTGCGGTGGACACTCTTGTCGAGCTTCACCGACTGCCGCCCGGCCCGTTCCTTGCTTATGGCATCAACGAATACCAGCGCGAGGCGAAGCTGCTGATCGACTGGTATTGCCCGGCCCGGAACCTCTATGTCGATGGCGCTGGCTATGCCGATGCCTGGCAGAAGGTCCTTGCGCCGGTCCTGCCGCGCCAGCGCCCCGGTGTGTCGGTACTGCGCGATTACCACGCGGAGAACATCATGCTCCTCGGCTCCTTGCAGAAGCAGGGGCTGCTCGATTTCCAGGACGCGCTGAATGGCCATGCAGCCTATGATCTGGTTTCGCTGCTCCAAGACGCGCGGCGCGACGTCAGCCCCGGTCTTGAAGCCGAGATGATCGAACGGTATCTCGCCGCGACCGGGGCCGAGCGGCAGGACTTCCTTGCCGACTATGCCCGCCTCGGCGCGCAGCGGAACGCCAAGATCGTTGGCATCTTCGTGCGCCTGTGGAAGCGCGACGGCAAACCGCGCTATCTGGCACTGATTCCGCGCGTATGGGCGCTGCTCGAGCGCGACCTCGCCCATCCTGCGCTCGCGCCCGTGGCTGCGTGGTTCGATGCCAATATCCCGGCCCACTTGCGCGAGGCGCATGGCGGGACGTTCGACGCATGAGCCGACCCGCGCTTGCTTCCGATACAGCGATGGTGCTGGCTGCCGGGCTGGGCAAGCGGATGCGGCCGCTCACCGCGACTCAGCCCAAGCCGCTGGTTCGCGTCGCGGGCAAGGCGCTGATCGATTACAGCCTAGACAGTCTCGGCGAGGCGGGCGTGGCCAAGGCGGTGGTCAATGTGCATTATCTGGCCGACGCGCTTGAGGCTCATCTTGCCAACCGCGCCGCGCCGCCGGCCATCACCATTTCGGATGAGCGTGCCCTGCTGCTCGAAACCGGGGGCGGCATGGTCCACGCTCAGGCGCAGTTGCCGGACCCGTTCTTCTGCCTCAACAGCGACAACATCTGGCTCGACGGGCCGGCAAATGTGTTCCGCGAGCTGTCCGAGGCCTGGGATCCGGCGCGGATGGACGCGCTGCTGCTAATGGTGCCGCACGCCCGCGCCCGGAACTACACCGGCAAAGGCGATTTCCACCTCGATCCGCTGGGCCGGGTGACGCGCCGGCGGACCGGCCGCATTGCGCCGTTCATCTACAGCGGCATCCAGCTAGTATCGCGCCGCCTGCTCCGCGATGCGCCCGAGGGGCCGTTCTCGACCAACGTGCTGTGGCAGCGCGCCATCGATGAGGATCGGCTTTACGGCATCTCGCACACTGGTCTGTGGTTCGAGGTTGGCGATCCCGGAGCCATCGCGCCGACGGCGGCGTGGCTGACCCGTGCCTGACGAAGGCGAAGATGAGGTCGGGGGCGGGCCAAAGCGCGGTCCGGCAGTCTATTCCATCGCTGCGCACCGGGGCTTTGCCGACGCGCTCGTCGCAGGACTGATCCCGCGCTATTCCGATCCCGACCTGGGCCTCGCCCGGCTGACCCTGCTGCTGCCAAGCCAGCGCGCGGTGCGGATCGTGACAGAGGCTTTTGTCCGGCTTTCGGGGAGCGGGCTCCTCCTGCCTCGCATGGCCGTTGTCGGGGACCTCGATTTCGATGATACGCTGGGTCCGCTGCTCGATCCGCTGGGTGCCGGTGCGGCAATCCCGCCTGCTGCCGATCCGGTGCGTCGCTGGCTGAGGCTTGCTGCGTTCCTGCGCGACCAGCAGGGGCCGGATGGCAGCAGCGGCCCGGCTCTGCTGCGCCGGGCCTGGGACATGGGGCAGACGATGGACCGCCTGATGGTCGAGGGGGTTGGTCTCGACGATCTGCTGGAAGACCGCGTCGTCGGCATCATTGGCGAGCAGGCGCACCACTGGCAGAACGCCGCGCTCGAATTCCTGACCGTGCTGGCGCGCTGGCGGGCAGAGCTTGACGGAGCCGGCGAAGTCGACGCACCGATCCGGCGCAACCTCTTGTTCGACCATGCGGCTCGCCGCTGGCAGGCCAGTCCGCCCGCGCATCCCATCGTTGCGGCAGGGGTGACCAGCGCCTCGCCGCCGCTGGCGCGGTTGCTGCGCGTCGTGGCGCACATGCCGCAAGGCGCGGTGATCCTGCCCGATCTTGATCTGGCGATGGACGAAGCGGTGTGGAATTCGCTCGGCACCGCAGGCGCGCCCGCTGAGCCCGGCGACCCGCCTTTCGCCAGCGGCGACGCGGTGACGCATCCGCAATATCACCTGAAATTGCTGCTCAACCGTATGGGCATCGGGCGCGATGAGGTCCGGCCCTGGCACCGCTCGGGCATCGGTGCCGCGCCGCCCGCGCGCAGCCGCACCATCTCCAACCTGTTCCTCCCGCCCGAGGCCAGCGCGAGATGGATTGACCTGCCGGCTGACCAGCGGCGTCTTTCGGGCGTTCGCCTGATGCGCTGCGCCCACGCCGGGGAAGAAGCGCAGGCGGTCGCCATCCTGGCCCGAGAGGCACTCGAGGTGCCTGAGCGGCGCGTCGCCATCGTCACGCCCGACCGCAAGCTTGCCTCGCGCATCGCCGCGCATCTTGGCCGCTGGGACATTGCCGCCGACGACAGCGCGGGCACGCCGCTTTCGCAGACACCGGCGGGAAGGCTGCTGTTGCTGCTGGCGCAGCTTGTGGCGGAGGATGTCGCGCCGGTCCCGCTCATTGCCCTGCTCGGTCATCCGCTGGTGCGGGCGGGCGAGGGGCGCGCAGCATGGCTCGAGCTGGTCCGCGCAGCTGACCTTGCACTGCGCGGTCCGCGTCCCGGTCCGGGGTTGGCGCCGATCCGCGCGCTGGCCGCGCGCAAGGGCTTTGCCGAATGGTGGCAGCAAGTGGAGGCCCTGCTGGAGCCGCTGTTCGAAATGCCCGAGGAGGCGCCGCTTGCCACTCTGCTCGATGTTCTCACAGCAGCGGCAGAGGCATTGTGCGGTGAAGCTCTCTGGGCGCAGGCCGACGGGCGGTCGCTGTCCACGTTCGTCGAGGATCTCGGCGCGGCGGCGGCATCGGCGGGAACCGAGCTGAGCCGCGCCGACCTCCATGTCGTTCTGCGCGACGCGATGGAGCGCGTGTCGGTGCGGCCCCCGTGGGGCGGGCATCCGCGCGTCGCCATCTATGGCCTGCTCGAAGCGCGGATGAGCCGGGCCGACCTTGTGCTGTGCTGCGGGCTGGTCGAAGGCGTGTGGCCCGGCGTGCCCAAACCGGATTCGCTGTTGCCGCCGGCCGTGCTGCGGGCGCTCGGCGTCCCCGGCGCTGATTTCCGCATCGGGCTTTCCGCGCACGACCTTGCCGCCGCGCTCGGCGCGCCGGAAGTCGTGCTGAGCTGGTCCGACCGCGACGACAGCGCGCCAGTGATTCCCTCGCGCTTTGTGCTCAGGATCGAGGCGCTGCTGGGCGAACAGGCGGCTTCACATCATGAGGCGCGCGCCGTCGATCTTGCCCGGCGAATCGATGCCGCGCCGCCCGTGCACGTGCCCTATCCGCGCCCACAGCCCGATCCTTCGCCAGAGCAGCGCAAGGTCGCCATCTCGGTCACCGGGCTCGACCGGCTGCGCGGCGATCCCTACCAGTTCTACGCGCGCGACATCCTGCGGCTCGGCAGCCCCGATCCGCTCGATGCGGAACCCTCTCCGGCCTGGCGCGGCACCATTGCCCACGATATCCTCAAGGCATGGCACGACGCGGGCCAGCCGCCGGGCGGGATCACTTTTTTTGCCGAGCGCGAGCTGGAAAAGATGCAGGCGCATCCGCTGATGCGATCGCTGTGGCGGCCGCGGATCTTTGCCGCGCTCGAATGGATCGATCGCGAAACCCAGCGCCTCGCCGCCGATGGACGCCAGGTGCTGGCGAGCGAGGTTTCCGGCGAAATGACGGTGCGCGGCGTGCGCATCCAGGGCCGCGCCGACCGGATCGACCGGCTGTCCAATGGGCGTCTTGGCATAATCGACTACAAGACAGGTATGCCGCCGTCGGGAACGATGGTGGAGAATGGCTACGCACTCCAGCTTGGCCTAATCGGCCTGATCGCTAGTGCGGGCGGATTCGAGGGCATCGAGGGCGAGGCTGAAAAGTTCGAATACTGGTCGCTCGGCAAGCAGAAGGGTGGCGACGGGTTCGGCTTCTGCTCCGAGCCCGTGAAGGAGGGCCAGAAAAAGACCGGCATCCCGCGGGATGAGTTCCTGCCCACAACGGCGGATTATCTCGACGATGCCATAGACCGCTGGATTCTCGGCCGCCAGCCATTCACGGCGCGGCTCAATCCCGACCTTGGCGGCTATAATGACTACGATCAGCTGATGCGGCTGGATGAGTGGATCATTGCGCTTGGAAGTGCGGGCGAGGAATCCCGCGCATGACAGGGGCTGGAACCCACCCCCTGATCGGGAACCAGCTGCGCGCCGTCTCGCCCGATCATACCGTGTGGCTGTCCGCATCGGCAGGAACCGGCAAGACGCAGGTCTTGTCCTCGCGCGTGCTGCGCCTGCTGCTGCGGCCCGGCGTCGATCCCTCTCAGATCCTGTGCCTCACCTTCACCAAGGCGGGCGCGGCGGAAATGGCGGCGCGGATCAATGCCCGGCTCGCACGCTGGGTTCGGCTGGGCGATGTCGCGCTGACCGACGAGCTGCGCGCCATCGGCGCCGAGTTCGATCCCGACACCCGCAGCCGGGCGCGGCGGCTGTTTGCGCGCGTCCTCGATTGTCCGGGCGGCGGCCTGCGCATCGATACGATCCACGCCTTTTCGCAGTGGCTCCTGGCGACGTTCCCCCACGAGGCGGGGCTGGAGCCCGGCACCAAGGCGATGGAAGACCGCGACCGCCTGCTCCTCCTGCGCAAGGTGCTGGCCGAGATGCTGGTCCACGCCGAGGACGACAGGCTGGGCGATCCGCAGCTCCTCGCGGCGCTGTCCGATCTCAGTCTGCGGATCGGGCCGGATGCGGTCGAGAGCTGGCTGCTGCGCTGCGCCGAGGCGCGCGAGGCGTGGATCGGGCAGGGCAGCTGGCAGGCAGCGGACATGCGTGTTCACGTGCTGCGCCTGCTGGGGCTGCCGAGCGATGCGGACGACAGCCACTTGGCGGCCCTGTGCGGCGATGACGTTTTCGACTGCGCGGCCCTGCGAAAGTGCCTGTCCGCTTACCAACAGTGGAGCGGAAAAAAAGGCCAGCAAGGGCGGGTGGTGATCGGGGAATGGTTGCAGGGCCGCCCAGCCGCGCGGCTTGTGGCACTCGGCGAGCTTCACAGCGTCCTGTTCACGCTCAAGGACACGGTCCGCGACGAGGCCGCGCTTGAGAAGTTGGAGGCGGGATACGCCGCTGCCGCGTGGCGCGTGCTTGACTGTTCGCGCAAGGTCCGTGAACTGCAAACCCTGCTGGCACTGGCCGACCGGCTGGTCCCCGCGCTGAGACTGGGCCGCGCCTTCGCGCTTGCGTGGGATGAGGCAAAGCAGCGCGAAGGCTTCATCGATTTCGACGACCAGATCCGCGTCGCCGCGCGGCTACTGGGTGGTTCGGAACAGGCCGACTGGATCCGCTACAAGCTCGACCGCTGCTTCGACCACGTGCTGGTGGACGAGGCTCAGGACACCAACGCCGCCCAGTGGCGGATCATCGATGCGCTGACCGGCGATTTCTTCGCCGGCCTCGGCCAGCGCGACGACGTTATGCGCACGCTCTTCGTGGTGGGGGACTACAAGCAGGCGATCTTCCGTTTCCAGGGCACCAGCCCCGAAAACTTCGAGGCGGCTCACGGGAGCCTCGCGAGCAAGATGAACGGCGCGGCGGCCGGGTCGCCTGGGATGCGCGGTGGTTCTCCGGCGAATGATCTGCTCGACCTCGACCTTGGGCACTCGTTTCGCACGGCGCAGCCGCTGCTTGAATTCGTCGACAGGGCCATCAAGCTGATCGGTCACAGCAATCTGGGCCTGTCGGAGCCGCCCGCGCCGCATCGGGGTGAGGACCGGCCCGGAACTGTCACGCTGTGGCAACCGGTGGCAAACTCGCAGATCGGGCAGGAACTGGACGAGGCCGAAGAAACCGACGGGGCAGGGCCGGACTGGCTCTCCCGCCCGGATCGTCAGATGGCCGAGCTGATCGCGCGGCAGGTTCGTCAATGGCTCGATGAGGGTTACGTGCTGGTCAAGGGTGGCAATCGGCGCGCCGGGCCGGGCGACATCATGGTACTTGTGCGCAAGCGCCGCGAGCTCGCCGGGCTGATCGTCGCGCGGCTCCATGCCGCAGGCGTTCCGGTGGCGGGCGTGGACCGGTTGAGGCTCGGCGCGCCGCTGGCGGTGCGCGATCTGATGGCGGCGGTGCGCTTTGCCGCGCAGCCGCTCGACGATCTCAATCTTGCTTCGCTGCTCGTCTCGCCGCTGATCGGCTGGAGTCAGGAACAGCTGCTGGAGCACGGCTACCGGGAGAGGGGCGTCAAGCTGTGGGACTTCTTGCGCCGCACCTCGCACCCTGACGTCGCCGCCGCGATGGAGCAGCTGACCGACCTTTTGCGCCGCGCCGATTTCTCCCCGCCGTGCAGCCTGCTGCACTGGATTCTCGTCGGGCCGTGGCAGGGGCGCGGCCGGCTTGTCGCGCGGCTGGGGCACGAGGTGAACGATCCCATCGACGAGCTACTCAACGCAGCCGACGCCTATGCGGCCGGCGCGACGCCAAGTCTTGCAGGGTTCATCAACTGGTTCGATGCCGGCAAGAGCGAGCTGAAGCGCGAGACGGGCGAAGGCGCGGGGCTGGTGCGGGTCATGACCGCCCACGGCTCGAAAGGGCTGGAGGCACCCATCGTCATCCTCGCAGACGCGACCGGCAATCCTGAAGCGCGCGGGCGCGACACATCGCTGGCGATCGCCGATCCGCTCGACAGCCAGCGCGTCGTTCCCCTGCCGGGCCTTCGCAAGGAAGAACGCATCGGCCGCATCGCCGAGGAGGCCGCGCAGGCCGCTGCTGAGGACATGAAAGAGCACTGGCGGTTGCTCTACGTCGCCATGACCCGCGCCAAGGAGGCGCTGTTCATCGGCGGACCACTTGGCCTCAAGGAGACCGAGCCTGCGCCATCAAGCTGGTACGCGAGGCTGCGTCTGCTGTTCGATCCTGCAGATGAAACCGACGATCCGATCTTCGGCAGGCGGCTGGCCTGCGGAACGCCGCCGGGGGTGTGCGATGTTGCGGGCGCGGCGGCCCCATCCGAAGTCCGCCCCGCGCTTCCGGATTGGCTGGGCGCGCCTCTGCGAGCAGAGCCTCGTCCGGCCCGGCCCCTGGCACCGTCGTCCCTGGGCGACGATGCCTCGCCCGATCCGCCGTGGCCGCCGGGTTTGGTAAAGCAGGCGGCCCGGCGCGGGGTGGTCATTCACCGTCTACTCGAACGCCTGCCCGAAGTGCCTGAAGCCGTGCGGGAAAGCGCCGCGCTCGACTGGCTGGAGCGCAATGCCGCCGACCTACCCGCCCAGGCGCGCGCGGAGGCACTGGCGGGCGTGCTTCGGGTTCTGGCGCGACCGGACTGGGCGGAGCTGTTCGGCCCCTATGCCCTGCCAGAAGTACCGATCGCGGCATTGGTCGGCACACAGGTCGTCGCCGGCACGATCGACCGGCTGCTGGTCGGCCGCGAGCGCATTCGCCTGATCGACTTCAAGTCGGCGCGCCGGGTTCCGGCATCGGCCAGGGAGGTTCCGATCAGCGTCCTGCGCCAGATGGCGGCCTATGCCCTGGCGCTCGAAGCGACCTATCCCGGACGCAGCGTGGAAGCAGCTGTTCTCTATACCGCTGCCCCCCTCCTGATCGACTTGCCGGACACGCTGCTTGCCCCGCACAAGCACGCCTTGCAGGGCGCAGACTAAAGCTTTCGCGATGGCGCTGTTGCCTTCGCGGCGCATCGTCCTAGATTAGTGGAAACCACCTTTCAGGAGTTCTCACATGCCGACCAAAGCCGTCACCGACGCCAGCTTCGATGCCGATGTCCTCAAGTCAGACAAGCCGGTGCTCGTCGATTTCTGGGCTGACTGGTGCGGTCCGTGCAAAATGATCGGCCCCGCGCTGGAGGAAATCAGCGATGAACTGGCCGACCGGGTGACCATCGCCAAGATGGACATCATGGCCAACCAGGGCGTACCCGGCCAGATCGGGGTCCAGTCAATTCCGCTGATGGTGCTGTTCAAGGACGGCAAGCGCGTCGCCGAAAAACTGGGCGCGGCGCCCAAGGGCCAGCTCAAAGCCTGGCTGGAAAGCGTTCTTTGACAAGCGCTGGCCTGCGCGCGCGCGTGCTCAGATGAGCCCGTGCGCCCCCGGCCACCGCGCCAAGCACGGTCACCGGCGCCGCGAAGGAGAGGAGGCGGTGCATGATCTCCATCCGCCGGAAATCTGGCTCGGGCGTCGGGTGCGCCTGCGACCGTCCGGAGACGCATCCGTTTTCAGATGTCCACTGCCTCCGTGGTCCGCGACATCGCGGCGGTCACGTCCAGTTCTGCGAGTTCGGATTTCAGCTGATCGCTGATGACGTCCCAGGCCATGACGCCGAGGACAAGCTGGAATGGCGGAGCGTCCATATCGATGGCACGGACGATCGCCTCGGCGCCGAGGACAGGGTCTCCTGGCTGAGTGCCGTTGTCCCCCTGAGTCTGCCTGGTGGCCGTGCCCACGGTCTGATCGTAATCAAGGTGGCAGGCCGCCTCGGCCACCAGCGACCTGCCGGCGAAGCCCGTGCGGAACGGTCCCGGCTCAACGACGGTCACGCCAATGGAGCAAGGCGCGGTTTCTGCCCTGAGCGCCTTGGACAGCCCCTCCAGCGCAAACTTCGACGCCGAATAATAGCCAGCTGAGGGCACGCTCATGCGGACAATTTCGCGGCCGAAGCCCGGGACGCGCCCATCACCAGGCATCGTTGCCGTGAACGTGGGATGCCTGTCATTTGGCCTCTGCGACAACCGCGTCCACCAGCAAGCGGGGAGCAACGTCCTGAGCGATGCGCAGCTGCCCGGCGCGGCCCACGAACGGCGTCTGAAACAGTTCACCGTCTACAGCTTGTCTCCCGCAAAAATCCAAATGTCAGTGATGTCACGAAGTCGCGCAAGACGGGGCGCGGAACCGATCAGCCGTGATCTTTCCATTCGGCAATCAGATCATCGTCGGTGAAGCGGAAGACGCTGCACAGGCGGAGCGTGAACGGACCCTTGTCGAAAAAACCGGGAACGTCCTGAGTTGCGGTTCCGGTGAAATCCGACTCGCGCACGACGGTGTTGCCCGACGCGGTCACGCGAAGGGCTGGCGAAAAGGCGCGATCAGGGGCGAGGACCTCGGCAAAGGCGGGGAGCACCGCGAGCAGGTCGGCCTTCTTTCTGAAGGCCGCGCCACGATTGAAATGCGCCATGTCGACATCGTCGGTCAGCATGGAGGCCATCTTGTCAAAGTCCTTGTCGTTGTAAGCGGTGAGAAACGCATCGACGAGTTCGACATACCTGCTCATAGTCTGGTCCTTCCCAAGAAACCACGGATCTACTTGTATTCATCGCTGAACTCGACTTGCGCCGGCGCCAATTTTTAAAAAAATGCCAAAGCGATGAAAATTCGGAATTCAGGGCACATCTTGGCAAATCTGATGATTTGCGTTGTTCTGGGTTTAAGCGAAGCAGGGCCGCAGCGCAATAGTTTGCCCTTGATGTTTCCGAGGAAACGTCGGATTACATCAGGGCGCTGGCTCGAGGATCACAGGTCCCGCAACGCGACGAAAAAAGGGTTGAGGACGTTTTGATGAACAAGGCACCCCAGCGCTCGCGTGCATCTCTGTGGGCGGCGTTCTGGCTGTTGGCCGCTGCCGGCACGACCATCCCGCCGCCTGCGTTTCGCCTGCAGGCAGAGACGGCGAACCCTGCGATTGACGGCGCCCGGCAGTTCATGGCCCAGTGCGGTACCTGCCACAGCGTCGAGAGTGGGCAAACCCGGCTCGGACCGTCGCTTGCCCACATTGTCGGGCGCCGGGCAGGAACTCAGGCCGGATTTACTTACAGCGAACCGCTCCAGCAGCAGCGGATCGTCTGGACCCGCGCCAATCTCGACGCCTGGATCGCCGATAGCCGCAAGTTCGCGCCCGGAACCACGATGGCGGTCCGGATCGCGGACCCGGCGAAGCGAACGGCCATCATCAACTATCTGCAATCGCAGCGATAATTTCGGGGCAGGCGGGACAGGTCAGCATGTCAAAAATCATTCACACGATGATCCGGGTCATGGACGAAGACACCTCGATCGATTTCTATGACAAGGCGCTCGGGCTGAAAGTGCGGGACCGTTTCCCCTTCGACGATTTCACGCTGGTCTACCTGCGGAACGACGAGACCGAGGTCGAGATCGAGCTCACCATCAACAAGGGGCGGAGCGAGCCGTATGCGCTCGGCACCGGATACGGACACATCGCCGTCACGGTCCCTGATCTTGACGCCGAACATGCCCGGCTGACGGCGGCAGGCATTGAGCCGACGAAGATCAGTGACATGATCCACCGGGGCGTACCGCTGGCCCGCTTCTTTTTCATCTCGGACCCGGACGGCTACAAGATTGAGGTCCTGCATCGGAATGGACGGTATCTCTGAGAGCGCACGAACCAATCCGGGGAGGACACACGATGCGAACGCCAGACAAGACGCTGAAACTCAATCGCCGGCGGGTTCTTCAGGGATGGGGCGGGACGGCCGTCCTGGCCGCCACCATCGGATCGGCCGGCAATGCGAAGGCGCTGGCCGCGTCGCTCAGGACGATCCGGTCGGCGGATGCGGCCGCCACCCTGCTCAAGGTCGCGCGCGATATCTACCCGCATGACCGCCTGCCTGACACGCTCTACGAGAACGCGATCATCACGATCGACAAGGCGCTGTCCGAAGTCAGCGGAAACGGCACCCTGCTGGAGGACGGCGTGCGTGCGCTCGATGCCGCGGCCACCGCGAAATTCGGCAAGGCTTACGCGTCCCTCGCGGCGGAGGCTGACCGCGTTTTACTCCTGAAAGCCATCGAAGGCTCGCAGTTCTTCCAGACCGTCCGCTCGAAGATGGTCACGGCGCTCTACAATCAGCCTGAAGTCTGGACCTTGCTCGGTTACGAGGGCTCCTCGGCAGAACACGGCGGATATCTGAAGCGCGGCTTCGACGATATCGACTGGCTTCCGGCATAAGGGTATCGGACATAGCAGCACCCTTTGACCTGAATGACGACAATGTCGTCGTCGTGATCGGCTCGGGCGCCGGCGGCGGCACTCTGTCCAACGAACTGGCCCAGCGCGGGATCGATGTCGTCTGCCTCGAGGCCGGCGAACGCTACGAGATCGGTGATTTCATCAATGACGAGTGGGAAAGCTTTT
>JBEIPK010000046.1:0-18398 GCA_040377095.1 Novosphingobium sp. | reverse complement strand
ATCGAGACTTCGACCAGATCGACCCAGCGATTGCGCGGCGCGAATTCCTCAAGATAGATCGCCGCCGAAACGCCAATGGGAAACGCCAGGACCAGCGTGACCAGCATGGTCAGGAACGAACCCTTGGCCGCGCCCCAGATGCCGGCAAGGGCCGGATCGGTGGCATCGGAGCCGGTCAGGAACGCCCAGTCGATCCCTGAAATGCCGTTGCCGATCATAACGACGAGCAGCACTGCCAGGAACAGCAGCGACAGGCCGATGGCAGCGTAGCCAAGCGCGCGG
This sequence comes from Novosphingobium sp., assembly GCA_040377095.1. Taxonomy (GTDB): domain Bacteria; phylum Pseudomonadota; class Alphaproteobacteria; order Sphingomonadales; family Sphingomonadaceae; genus Novosphingobium. Next base: position 18,116 of record JBEIPK010000046.1, on the reverse strand, counting down.
AAACGCTTTTCAGCGGCATGCCGGCGCGCCAAGCGTTCCTTCATCGCGGGGGTCTGCCAATTATTCATAAGCTTCCCGGTATCGCTTCACGACCCTCAGCGCCACGATGTTGAGCACCAGCGTGACCACGAAGAGCACCAGCCCCAGCGCGAAGGCGGACAGGGTTTTCGGGCTGTCGAATTCCTGGTCGCCGGTCAGAAGCTGGACGATCTGGTAAGTCACGGTTGTCATGCTGTCGAAAGGGTTGGCAGAAAGCCGGGCGGCCGCGCCTGCAGCCATGACCACGATCATCGTCTCGCCGATGGCGCGGCTGATCGCCAGCATGATGCCCGCGACGATGCCGGGCAGCGCGGCGGGGAGCAGCACTTTCTTGATCGTTTCCGACTTGGTCGCACCCATCGCCAGGCTGCCATCACGCATAGATTGCGGCACAGCTGCCATGCTGTCGTCCGCCATCGAGGAGACGAAGGGAATGATCATCACCCCCATGACAAGGCCCGCGGCCAGCGCGCTTTCGGTGGACGGATTGTCGTGCCCCAGCGCGCCTGCCAGATCGCGGATCAGCGGCGCGACGCTGAGCGCGGCGAAATAGCCATAGACCACGGTGGGCACGCCGGCGAGAATCTCGAGCAGGGGTTTCAGCAGACGGCGCACGCGCGCCGAGGCGTATTGCGTGAGGAACACCGCGCTCATCAGCCCGAGCGGGATGGCGACGACCATGGCGATGATCGCCCCGATATAGAGCGTGCCCCAGAACAGCGGCACCGCGCCAAAGCGCTCGCCCATGTCCGGGCTGACGTCGCGCACCGGGCTCCAGTGTGTGCCCAGCAGGAAATCGAGCGGCGAGACATAGGAAAAGAAGCGCGCCGCCTCGAACACCAGCGAGCCGATGATCCCCGCCGTCGTCAGGATCGCGACGAGCGAAGCCAGCAGCAGCGCCAGCATGACCAGCCGCTCGACCCGTGTGCGCGCCGGGAAGCGGGCTGTAATGCGGGTATAGCCATAAGCTGCGCCGGCGAAGGCCGTAACGAGCACCAGAAACGCGCCGATCAGGCCGAAGCGGCTCTGCGCCGCCCCGGTCGCTTCAGCCAGCGTTCGCGACTGATCGTGGAAGGCGGGCGCAGCTGGATCGTTTGCCAGCACGCGGGCTTCGGCCAGGATCGCGGCCCGCTCCATGTCGCTGTCCGGCAGAGCGGCCGCAGCTGGATCGGCGAGCACTGCCTGTTCGACCAGCGGCGTAGAGACCGAGCCCCAAACGGCGAAAGCCAGCAGCGCGGGGACGAGCGTCCACAACACCAGATGCCAGCCATGGTAGACTGGCATCGAGTGCAGAGAACCGCGCCCTGTGTAGAGGCTGCGCGCGCGGGCACGCGCAGCCAGCCAGCCGGCGATAGCCAGCGCGGCAACAGCCAGAAGAATAATCGAGGTTGTCATGCCCGGCGAAAGATCACTTCAGCTGCGACTTGTCCAGCAGCGTCATCTTGCTGGCCACGTCCGCGTTGGCGGCGCGCACGGCGTCAGGCGCGATGACCATGCCCTTGGCCTTCAGCATGCCTTCCGGTCCCCACGCCTTCGGCCACTCGGCGACGAATTCGGGCAGGCCCTTGATCGCGGCGAGATGAGCCTTCTTGACGTAGATGTAGAGCGGGCGCGCGCCGGGATAGCTGAAGTCCGAGATTGTGGCGTAAGTCGGCATCACGCCCGACATGGCCACGCCCTTCAGCTTGTCTGCGTTCTCTTCCAGATAGGAGAAGCCGAATACACCGAGCGCCCGGGGGTTGGCGGCGATCTTCTGGACGATGAGATTGTCGTTCTCGCCCGAATCGACATAGGCGCCGTCCTCGCGCACTTCGGTGCAGACTGCCTTGTGCTTTTTTTCGTCGGACTTCTTGAGGTCCTTCATCGCGGGATCGCTGTCGCAGCCCTTGGCGAGAATCAGTTCTGCCAGCGCATCGCGCGTACCCGAGGTCGAGGGCGGACCATAGACGAGGATCGGCTCTGCCGGCAGCGAAGCATTGACGTCCTTCCAGGTCTTTGCCGTATTGGGCTTGCCGAACGGTTTGGAGGCCAGTGCCTTGTAGACATCGGCGGGGGTGAGCGTCATGCCCGGGCCGCCCTGCGCCTCGCCAAAGGCAATGCCGTCGATACCGATCTGGATCTCGACGATGTCCTTGACCCCGTTCTTCTCGCAATCCTCGAACTCGGAAAGCTTCATGCGGCGTGACGCATTGGCGACATCGGGGTGGGCCGCGCCCACGCCGGCACAGAACAGCTTCATGCCCGCGCCGGTCCCGGTCGATTCGATCACCGGCGATTTGAAGCCGGCAGCAACGAACTTTTCGGACACGGCGGTAGCGAAGGGATAGACCGTGGATGAGCCGACCGCGCGGATATAGTCGCGGGAAGTCGAGCCCGATCCGCCCGAATTGTTGCAGGCAGCAAGCGCCAGGATGGAAGCTGCGGCAGCGGCGGTTTTGACAGAAAGACGCATGGAGAGACCCCCGGGTTTCATGAACACACCGGCGCCCTAGCTGCGCCCCATGACACTCTTGTGACAATCGCCGAATTCATGTCACAATCCCGTCACATATCGCGAAGCGGCAACATGAGTGAGGCCGTGGTCCCGCTGCCAACCCGGCTGGTGATGTCGAAGCGGCCGCGGTGCCGCTCGACGATGTGCTTGACGATGGCGAGCCCCAGCCCGGTTCCCCCGGCAGCCCGGCTGCGGCTAGTATCCGCGCGGTAGAAACGCTCGGTCAGTCGGGGAAGGTGTTCGGGTGCGATGCCGTCGCCCCTGTCATGGACTGCGATCGCCAGCCAGCCGGTCGCCGTAGTCTCAAGCGTGACCAGGATCGGCGCGTCCGGCTTTCCATACTTGGCCGCGTTGTCGATCAGATTGCGCATGACCTGCGCCATCTGGCCCCGGTCTCCCAGGATCGGTGCGGTCTCGCTGTTGGTGGTGATATCAATCGCGGCGCGCTCGCGGAACTCGCCGGCGACGCTGCGGACAACCTCCACCATGTCGACCGGATCGGACGGCGCATCGTGCTTCAGCGCCTCGATCCGCGAAAGTGACATGAGATCCTCGACCAGCGACTGGATGCGCAGCGCCTCGTGCCGGATGGTGCCGAGAAAGCGCGCGCGGGTGGCGGGATCGTCGCCTGCCTTGGGATTGCCCAAGGTCTCGACATAGCCGAGGATGGCGGCAAGCGGCGTGCGCAGTTCGTGGCTGGCATTGGCGACGAAATCGCCGTGGGCGCGCGCCGTACTCGCCTCGACCGACTGGTCGTAGAGCGTGACCAGCCGCTCGTCGCTGCCAAGCAGGTGACAATCGACTTCCCAGACGCTGCCGTTGACCGAAAGACCCTCAACCCGCGCGGTTCCGCCGCCTTCGCCCAGGATCGCGGCGATGGCGCCGGGGTTACGGATGGCGATACGCACGTCCTGCCCGGTTATGTGCGCCCCCAACAAGGCCTGCGCAGGTGCGTTGGCGAACGCGACCTGCCCTTTCGACACGATCAGTGCCGGGGTGCGGATGTGTTCCAGAACATGCGGACCGCTTGAGGACATGGCGCCGGTCTAGCGGCTCGACGCGCGCTCTGCCAGTCTGTGTCATAATTGACGTTCTCAGACTTGCAGCGCGCGGCGCAGGCGCCCCACCGGGCTGCGGTCGGCAAGGATGGCGCGCGCCGCATTGTGCCCCGGCGCGCCGGTCACCCCGCCGCCGGGATGCGCACCCGATCCGCACAGGTACAGCCCTGCCAGCGGCGCGCGATAGCCGCTAGAGCCAAGCAGGGGCCGCGCCGCCCACAACTGGTCGAGGCTCATCCGGCCGTGGAAGATGTCGCCGTCCACCAGGGCGAACTTGCGTTCGAGATCGAGCGGTGAATGGATCTGCCGCGCAATCACGCTGGCGCGGAAATTGGGCGCGTGGCGTGTCACCGCATTGATCACGCAGTCCGCCGCCGCCCCGCGCGCGTCGTCCCAGCTTTGCCCGCCGGGCAGCTGCGGCGCGAAGTGCTGGCAGAACAGGCTGGCAACGTGCGCGCCGCTTGGCGCAAGGGTGTTGTCCAGCGTGCTGGGGATGAGCATCTCGACGATCGGCTCGCGCGACCAGCCATGCGCCTTTGCCTCGTCAAAGGCGCGGTCCATCGCATCCATGCCGCCCGCCATGACGATCCCTGCACTATGGTGCTCGGCCAGATCGCGGCCCGGCAGGACAGAGAAATCTGGTAGTTCCGACAGCGCGACGTTCATCCGGAAGGTCGCCGATCCAGTCTTGTACTGCGCGATCCGCGCTCGAAAATCGGCGTCGAGAGCATCGTCATCGACCAGATCGCGGTAGAGCAGCGCCGGGCCGACGTTGGCGGCGATCACATCCGCCGGGATCTCTTCTCCGCTTGCCAGCCGGACTCCCACCGCGCGGCCCCGATCGGTCAGGACGCGCGCGACCGGTGCTTCGAGGCTGATCTCGACGCCCACTTCGCGGCAGGCCGCTGCCATCGCCTGCGTGATCGCCCCCATGCCGCCGATGGCATGACCCCACACCCCTTTCTTGCCGTTTACTTCGCCGAAAACGTGATGCAGCAGGACATAGGCCGAGCCGGGTGTCGATACCCCGGCGAAGTTGCCAACAATGGCATCGAAGGCAAAGGCGGTCTGCACCCGGTCGTCGGTGAACCAGCCCTCGAGGAACTCGCGCGCCGACTTGGTGAAGATGGCAAGCAGGTCTCGCTGAGTGGCAAGATCGAGCCGGGACAGGGGCCAGCCCTGACGCAGCCCGGCGATGACTGCCGCCAGCCCGCCCCCGGCATTGGGCGGCTCGCGCAGGGCCATGTCACGCAGCAGGTCGGCGATGCGGCCCAGCGCCCCGTCATAGCGGGGATAGGCTTCGCCGTCGCGCGGGCTGAGCCGGGCGATCTCTCCAGCGGTACGGGCGACCCCGCCGCCAAGCTTGAGGTAGCTGCTCTCGAAGGGCAGGAAATTGCCCACGGCGCGCTCGACAATACGCAGACCATAATCGGCCAGGCGCATGTCGGCGATGATCTTCGGCTGGAGCAGGCTGACGGTGTAGCTGGCGGTCGAGTTGCGGAAGCCGGGGGCGAACTCCTCGGTCACGGCCGCACCGCCCACCACGCTCCGGCGCTCGAGCACGCGGACCCTGAGCCCGGCGCGCGCGAGATAGAAGGCGCAGACGAGACCGTTATGGCCGCCGCCGACGATGACTGCCATGGGAACGCGCGCTGCCATGACGGGTTGATAACGGTGCGGGAGGCGTTGCGATACCGCCAATACCGAGCGGCGAGTGTAGCAGCGGACTTTCCCGGGCTGGTCCTGACCGAATCGCCCTGCTACGCTGCACCTGCGAAAAAGGGACCCCATGACAGCGACTGCATCTGCCCGGTTCACCGCAGACCGCCTGCTTCTTTTCGGGGCCACCGGCGATCTTGCCCAGCGCATGCTGCTGCCCTCGCTGTTCGCGCTCGACAGCGACGGACTGCTCGACCCGGGGCTGGAACTGGTCGGCACCGCGCGGCAGGCGCATGACGATGCGAGCTATCGCAATTTCGTTCGCGCGGCGCTCGAAAAGTATCTCCCCGCAGACCGGCGCGGCAGCGTCGCGACGTTCCTCAACCGCATTGGTTATCAGCCGCTCGATGCCAGCAACACCCCCGGTTTCGCCGATCTGGCGCGAAAGGTGGGCCAGCCGACCGAGGGGCTCGCGATCTTCCTGTCCACCGCGCCGGACTTGTTCGAACGCACCATCGAAGGCCTCGCCAGTAGCGGTCTTGCCGGCGAACGCTCGCGCATCGGCCTCGAGAAGCCGCTGGGCAACGATCTCGCCTCCAGCCAGTCGATCAATGACGCGGTCGCGGCGGCCTTTAGCGAAGACCGCATCTTCCGCATCGATCACTACCTTGGCAAGGAAACCGTTCAGAACCTGCTGGCGCTGCGCTTCGCCAACCTGATGTTCGAGCCGCTGTGGAACGCGGCCCACATAGATCATGTCCAGATCACCGTGGCCGAGACGGTCGGGCTCGAAGGCCGGGCCAGCTTCTACGAAGGCGCGGGCGCCCTGCGCGACATGGTGCAGAACCACGCGCTCCAGTTGCTCGCGCTGGTCGCGATGGAGCCTCCCGCCAGTTATGACGCCACCTCGGTGCGCGATGAGAAGGTCAAGGTGCTGCGCTCGCTGCGCCTCATCGCCCCTGATGAAAGCGTCACCGGGCAATACCGCGCCGGCGCCATCGCCGGCCAGCCTGTGCCCGGCTATGACGAGGAGCTGGGCAGGGCTTCCGACACGGAGACGTTCGTGGCGCTCAAGGCCCATCTCGACAACTGGCGCTGGAAAGGCGTGCCCTTCTACTTGCGCACCGGCAAGCGTCTGCCCGCCCGCAAGACCGAGATCTGCGTCCAGTTCCGCCGTGTGCCGCACTCGATCTTCGCCGGGAAGGGCGCGCGGACCGAACCCAACAGCCTCATCATAGGCATCCAGCCCGAGGAAAACATCACGCTGCGCCTGATGGCCAAAGTGCCGGGACTTGATCGCGAAGGCCTGCGCCTGCGCGCCGTGCCGCTCGACATCGCGATGCCCGATGCCTTTGCCGGCCCGCAAAAGCGCATTGCCTACGAGCGTCTGCTGCTGGATCTTATCGAAGGCGACCAGACCCTATTTGTCCGCCGCGACGAAGTGGAAGCGCAGTGGGACTGGATTGACGCCGTCCGCGCCAGCTGGGCCACGCACGGGATCGTGCCCAAACCCTATACGGCGGGAAGCTGGGGACCGTCGGCTGCCATTGCCCTTACCGAGCGCGACGGAGTGTCGTGGCATGAATAACGCGCCGCTCCACCCCGCCGTCGAGCGCGTCACCGCAAGGATCATCGAACGCTCCTCCGACACGCGCCGCCGCTATCTCGATCTCATGGCCCGCGAAGGCGAGCGGCACGGCGGGCGCGAGGCGCTGTCCTGCTCGAACCTTGCGCACGGATTTGCCGCCGCGCTCGAAGACAAGGCGGCAATCGCGAACGCGCGCGGGCCGAACCTTGCCATCGTCACCGCCTACAACGACATGCTCTCGGCGCATCAGCCCTATGGCCGCTACCCGGACCGCATGAAGCTCTACGCCCGCGAGGTTGGCGCGACGTGCCAGGTCGCGGGCGGCGTGCCGGCGATGTGCGACGGCGTGACGCAGGGACAGGACGGCATGGAACTGTCGCTGTTCAGCCGCGACGTCATCGCCCTGTCCACAACTGTCGCGATGAGCCATGCGATGTTCGACGGCATGGCCATGCTCGGCATCTGCGACAAGATCGTGCCAGGCCTGCTCATCGGCGCGCTGCGCTTTGGCCACCTGCCCGCGATCTTCGTGCCTTCTGGCCCGATGCCCACCGGGATCGGCAACCGCGAGAAGCAGAAGGTCCGCCAGCTTTATGCCGAAGGCAAGGCCGGCCGGGCGGAGCTGCTGGAAAGCGAAAGCGCGAGCTATCACAGCCCCGGCACCTGCACATTTTATGGCACGGCCAACTCCAACCAGATGATGATGGAGCTGATGGGCCTGCACATGCCGGGCGCGGCTTTCGTGCCTCCCGAAACGCCGCTGCGCAACGCGCTGACCCGCGCGGCGGTCCAGCGTCTCGCCGCGATCAGCGGCATGGGCAGCGATCCGCGTCCCCTCGCCCGCGTTGTTGACGAGAAGGCGATCGTCAACGCCTGCGTCGGCCTGCTGGCGACCGGGGGTTCGACCAACCACGCCATCCACCTGCCCGCCATGGCGCGCGCGGCCGGCGTCCTGATCGACTGGCAGGACCTCGACGAACTCTCTGCGGCGGTCCCGCTGATCGCCCGCGTCTATCCCAACGGCGCGGGCGACGTGAACCAGTTCCATGCGGCGGGCGGCGTGGGATATGTGGTAGGCGAACTGCTCGGCGCGGGGCTGATCCACGGCGACGTGCTGACCGTCAGCGAGGGGGGCATGGCAGCTTATGCGCAGGAGCCGTTGCTGGAAGATGACGCACTTTTCTGGCGCGCCTCGCCCGGCGAGAGCGGCGACGCCGCAATGCTGCGCCCCGTCGCCGCTCCGTTCATGACCGATGGCGGAATGCGTCTGGTTGCGGGCAACCTCGGGCGCGCGACCTTCAAGACCAGCGCTGTCGATCCCTCACGCTGGACCATCGAGGCCCCGGCGCGCGTATTCGAAACGCAGCAAGATGTTGCAGCCGCGTTCACAGCGGGCGAGCTTGATCGCGACGTTGTCGTCGTCGTCCGCTTTCAGGGGCCGCGCGCCAATGGCATGCCCGAGTTGCACAAGCTGACCCCGCCGCTCGGCGTGCTCCAGGACCGGGGCCACAAGGTCGCTCTGGTGACCGACGGGCGCATGTCGGGCGCATCGGGCAAGGTGCCGGCGGCGATCCACGTGACACCCGAAGCCTTGGGAGGCGGGCCGCTTTCGCTGCTCCGCGACGGCGACATGGTGCGGCTTTGCGCTCACGATGGTCGGTTGGAAACCAGCGCAGACCTGGCCGCCCGCACTCCGGCCCTGCCGCGCGAGGACATGGCGGGCATGGGACGCGAGCTGTTCGCCATGTTCCGTCGGCTCGCCAGCGGCGCGGAACAGGGCGCATCCGCCATGCTGGCCGAAGGCGGGCTTTAGGTGGAACTCGCCGCCCTGGACATTGGCGGCACGCATGCGCGGCTTGTCATAGCGCGGATCGGCCCCGACGGCGCGATCACGCTTGGAGAGCCGGTGACGCTGATGACCAGCGACTATGCCGGCATCGAAGCGGCATGGGCCGGGTTCTCGGAGGCGCTGAACAGCCCCCTGCCCCGCGCCGCCGCGATTGCCATTGCCGCGCCGATCACAGGGCCGGTGCTGCGCATGATCAACAACAGCTGGGTAATCGAGCGCGGGGGTCTGGATCGCCGTCTAGGGCTTGACGCCATCACGTTCATCAACGATTTCGGCGCGGTGGCCCATGCCGTCGCGCAGCTGCCGGGTGATGCCTTCGAGCATCTGTGCGGCCCTGAGCGGCCCTTGCCCCCAAGCGGCACGATCAGCGTGCTGGGACCGGGAACCGGTCTCGGCGTGGCGCACCTCCATCGCTTCGAAGGCGGCTATCACGTCCAGCCGACCGAGGGCGCCCACATCGGCTTTGCCCCGGTCGACGCGTTCGACGATGCACTCTTGCAGGCGCTTCGGCCCAGATGGGGCCGCGTTTCGCTCGAACGCGTGGTATCCGGACCGGGCCTCGCCGAAATCTATCGCGCGTCTGGAGGTCAAGCTGATACGGCAATCCCCGATGCCGATCTATGGCAGCGCGGGCTTGCCGGCAGCGATCCGCATGCGGCGCAGGCCGTGGCGCGGTTCTGCCTTTCTCTTGGCAGCGCGGCGGGCGATTATGCGCTGGCTCACGGCGCAAGCGGAGTGGTCATCGCAGGCGGCCTTGCCCACCGCCTGCGCGAACATTTGCGCGGCACCGGATTTGCCGCACGATTTCGCGAGAAGGGACGCTACGAAGCCATGTTGAGCGAGATCCCCGTATACCTGCTCACCCATCCCCAGCCCGGCCTGTATGGGGCCGCGGCAGCTTTCCAATGCGAGCATTCAGCATGACCGATGTCGCCCAGCTCAGCCAGCGGTTGCAGGAGCTTCACGCCCAGACCGTGCAGACGCCGCTGTTCAATCCGGTGTTCCAGCTTGGCCTCGAACTGTCGCGCCGCATCGAGACGGGCGACCTTTCGCTCGACGCCGTCGAGGCTCTCGTCGCGGAACTCGAATGCGAGGGGCTTCGCGCCCGCGCCGCGCGGCTGGTCCATATCAATGGCCCGCTGACCCCGGCCGAAAACGAGGCGCGGCTGCGCACGCTTGCCGATGAGGAGGATTTCGGAGCCTTTGCCGCGCGCTGGCAGCGCCCGCTGGCCCATGTCGTTTTCACCGGCCACCCGACGTTCCTGCTCAGCCAGGCTGAATCGCACACAATTGCCCAAGCAGCCTCGCATGCAGACCTCTCCGCCGAGACGGTCTGCGCCGCGCCGCAAGCCCGCGACACGATCACGCTCGAAAGCGAACACGCCGCCGCCATGGCCGCGATGAGCCGTGCGCAGGCCGCACGCGACCGCATTAACGCCATCCTGGTTGAGACCGCGCAGGCGCGCTGGCCAAAGCGGTGGCGCGCGTTCCAGCCGTTGCCGCTGCGGCTGGCGACATGGGTCGGCTATGACATGGACGGCCGCACTGACATTACGTGGATGACTTCGGTGCGCTACCGGCTCGAGGAAAAGGCGCAGCGTCTGGCGGGATACGCGGATGCTCTTGAGACAGCTGCGCCCGATCTCGCAGCCCGCCTCGCCCGCGCCGGAACGCTGGCGGCCGGGATTGCGGCGCGCTTTGGCGAGGATCTGACTGATCCGGCGCGCCTGTCCGCAGTCGCCGACGCGCTGACTGCCGATCACCCTGATAAGCTGACCAGCCTGGGCGCGGTCATCGCGGAACTGGAACGGGAGGCGGCGCACGCCGAAGCGGCAACTGCCCGGAAGCTTCTGGTCACCGCCGCCGCCATGCGGGCCGATGGGCTCGGCATGGGCTGGGTGCATTTCCGGGTGAACAGCTCGCAACTCCAGAACGCCATCCGCCGCCGGATCGATCCCGATGGGCTGCTGGACCTGTCGAGCCAGGCGGCGCTGGTGCGCATGCGCGAACTTCTCGCCGAAGTGCGCCCGCTGCGCTCGAACTTCGCGGCGCTGGCGATCGAGAACAGCACCGCCGTGCGCCAGTTCCTCGCCATGGCGCAGATCCTGCGGCATATCGATGCCGACGCGCCGATCCGCATGCTGATCGCCGAATGCGAGCAGCCGACCACCGTGCTCGCCGCGCTCTATTTCGCGCGGATGTTCGGCATTGCCGACAAGGTAGACGTCTCGCCCCTGTTCGAAACCGAAAGCGCGCTTGAGCATGGCGGGCGCTTCCTCGATGCCCTGCTCGCCGAGGAAGCCTACCGCGATTATGTAAGGGCGCGCGGGCGCGTGGCGATCCAGACCGGCTTTTCCGATGCCGGGCGCTTCGTCGGTCAGATCCCTGCTTCGCTCGCGATCGAGCGGCTGCAAGGCCGGCTGGCCGAGGCGATGGTCGCCAACGGCCTGACTGATGTTGCGGCGCTGGTCTTCAACACCCACGGCGAGAGCATGGGGCGCGGCAACCATCCCGGATCGTTCGAGGACCGGCTGGCCTGGCCGCTTTCCCCCTGGGCGCGGCGGCGCTTCGTGCGGGCGGGAATCCGGCTTGAACCCGAAGTGAGCTTTCAGGGCGGAGACGGCTATCTCCATTTCGGCTCGGATGCTCTGGCACTAGCAACGCTGACCCGCTTTGCCGAACTGCCGCCGTGGGACGCGGATGCCTCGGCGCCAGCCGATCCGTTCTATCGCCGCACCGACATCAGCCTCGATTTCTACCGTGCGATCCGCAACATCCAGCAGGATTTCCTGAACAGCCAGACTTATGCGCGCGGCGTCACTGCGATGGGTCTTGGCATGCTCAACGATACCGGCAGCCGCAAGTCGCGCCGCCAGTCGGACCTTGCGGCCGACCGCTCGATGAGCCTGCGCCAGATCCGCGCCATCCCGCATAACGCGATCCTCCAGCAGCTGGGCTATCCGCTCAACGTCATTGCCGGGGTCGGCACCGCGGCCGACGGCAACCGCGAGGAAATTGCCGCCCTCCTGCGCGAAAGCCCGCGCGGGCGGCAGATCATGCGGCTGGTGCGCGCCGCCAATGCGCTGGGTAGCATCAAGACGGTCGCCGCCTATGGCGAGCTCTTCAATTCCGCCTACTGGGCAAGCCGGCCCTATCGCGGCGACGAGCAGGGCATTGCCGATGCCTGCCTCAAGCTGGCGGAATACCTCACCAAGGACGACCGGGCCGGCGTGTTCCGGCGGCTAGCCTCAAGGCTGCGCGTCGATGCCATGAAGCTTCACCAGCTGCTCGCACTCGTCCCCGACGAGGCGCCGCTGGCAGACCGCGAACATGTCCGCCGCAGCCTGGGCGTGCTCCAGGCGCTTCGCTTTGCGCTGTTCCAGCACATGTTCCTGCGCGCGGCCATGGTCCCCGCTTTCAGCCGCGCCAACGACATCAGCCGCGACGACGTGCTCGAAATGGTGTTCACGCTGCGCATCGACGAAGCCCTGTCACAGCTTCGCCGCGCCTTTCCCACCCGCGTCACCCGGATCGAGGACTTCACGGTGTCCGAGCCGACCGACTATCCGGACGACCGGGCCACCGGCTACGCCGCGATCCACCGCGACCATATCGAGCCCATCGCGCGCGCGAACGCGCTGGCGCTGCGCATCGCGACCGCCATCGCCAACGAGTTCGGCGCGCACGGATAAGCGCCCGCGTTAACCTATGGCTCGCGCGCGTACCGCTGCGGAACGCTCGGCCAAGACCGCTGGCCAGCACGCCGCGATCAGGGCATGTTCGCTTTCGCACCAGAATCGACGGGCGAGGACAATGCCGAACGGATGGAAAATGCTGGGCCTGATGGTCGTCGGCCTGATCGGCATCGGCGCGGCGATCCTGATTGCAGACAGCCGGGACAGTTCGGCGGGCGAGGCTGACGTGCCTGAAGCACAAACCGCAGGGGTGGCATCGCCCGAGCCGATGCCGGTGCGGGTGGCGTCAGCTCCGGTCGATGACCGCTTCGTCATCAAGCGGGTGCTGCCCATCAAGGGCCCCATCAAGTACGGCGAATGGCACTGGGACGACGCCGGCGTGCCCGACGGGCCGATCGTCATCACCGTCGACCTTGAGGCGCGCGTGCTTTCGATCTTTCGCGGCGGATACGAGATCGGCGCGGCGGCCGTCCTGCTCGGCAGCCAGGAGAAGCCGACGCCGACGGGGATTTTCCCGATTACCGAGAAGAAGCGCGACCACGTCTCCAATCTCTACGACGCCCCGATGCCGTGGATGCAGCGCCTGACCAACGACGGCATCACGCTGCACGCGACCACGGTCGAATGGGGCTATGCCAGCCACGGCTGCATCGGCATGCCCGAGGCTTTTGCCCGCAAGACCTTCGAGACCACGAAGCTCGGCGACCGGGTGTTCATTACTCGCGGCAAGATGGTCCAGAAAGGCGATTCACTGGTCGATTCCTGACCGTATTTGCGCTTATATGATCGGACCGCACCGGTTGCCGCCCGGCCCAGGTCAATGCAGCTTGGGACTTGTGGCATTCTTTCGGCTTTGCCGAGGGTCCGGAGAAGCAATCCAGGGTATCACGGGCCGCCCTGGATTGCTTCGCGGCGGTGTTTTCCCCGCTAAAGGTGTCATTCAGCCGGCCTGCGTCTTGGTGCCGGGCTGAACGCCCACCCGCCGGCGAGCGGCCTGACCACGAGGTTGCCGATCGAACCCGGTTGCCGCGCGATCAGCTGATCGAACAACCGCGCGACGGCGCTGCCGCGAGGATCACTCCCTTCCATCTCTGCGATGATCCGCGCCATGACCCTAAGTGCGACCGCGCGCGGCGCCAATGGCCGGTAGATCACGCCCGGCCCCTCCTTGCGCACGCACTCCTGCCATTCGCGCGCGGCCGCCCATTCGAGCGCGGCGTCGGCATCGGCGAGGTGCGCGGCAGAGGCTGCGACCGCCGGAACGTCGAGCCAGTCAGCGTCGGCCAGCTCCCTGCGCAGCCGTACCCGGTCGAAGCGGTCGTCAGCGTTGGAGGGGTCTTGCGCGGCGGTCAGGCCGGCGTCCGAAACGATAGCAGCCAGTTCCGCGCGGCGCCAGCCGAGCAGCGGCCTGATAAGGGCAAGCGGCGTTCCCGGAACATTGCTGCGCGCCCGCGCGCCGGCAAGCCCTGCCACGCCGCTCGCCCGGTTGAGCCGCATCAGTAAGGTCTCTGCCTGATCGTCGGCATGGTGGCCGGTTAGCAGCGCGGCAAGCCCGCGCCGTTCGATCCACCCGGCCAGCGCGCCGTACCGCGCAAGGCGGGCCTCGGCCTGTATGTTCCCCGCCGCGACCGCGACCGTGAGAGTCTCGTGCGGAACCTCCAGAATGGAGCAGATTGCCGCGACCGCCGCCGCTTCGCCCGCGCTTTCGGGGCGCAGGCCGTGGTCCACGGTGGCAGCTTCGACGCAGCCCGGAAACGCCGCCCGTGCAAGAACGAGAAGTGCGAGGCTGTCCGGTCCGCCCGAGACGGCAAGGGCGAGCCGCGCCAGCTTTGAACCGGCATCGGGCAGGAGCGCACGCGTTGCCTCAGTGAACCTGCGGACCCGTTCCGCGTCCGGCACGACGGCCGACTTCGGGAGGTCAGCTATTGCACTTCACTCCGGCGCGCGCGGCGTCATAGGTGGACTTGAGCCGGCCGGCCGCCTCGGCAGCATAGGTCTGCGCGAATTCGGTAAGCGCGATGCAGGTGCGGCTGTTGTCCTTCAACTCCTTCATGGCAACCGCGAGGTAGAGCAGGCTGTCGGATGCACGGGCGCCGCCCTTGTCGGTCTGATAGTTCTGGAGGAACCACGTCGCGGCCTCGCGCGGCTTTCCATCATCGAGGAAGGCGCGGCCGAGCAGGTTGCGGCCGAAACTGACACGCGGATGGCGCGGGTACTTGTCGACATAAAGCTTGAGCTGTTGCTGTGCCTCGGGGAAGAAGCGCGCTTCCCACAGCCGGAAACCGTAGCTGTATTCATCGTCGCCGGGATCGTCGGTCTGCGGCTTGACGATCGCGCGCACGGCGGCGATGCGCTGCGCGCTCGGGCCGGCGGGTGCCGCCGGTGTAACCGGCACGGGCTTGGTCACGGGGGCGGGGGTCGGGGTTGCGGCCGGCGGGGGAGCCACGGCGGGCGTCGGGGTCACGGCAGGCGCGGCGGCCGGCGCGGGCGGCGCGGCGGGGGCAGCGCTTGTCACCGCAGCAGCAGCCGTCGACGCAGCAGCAGGCGCCGGGGTGGCGGAGGGAGAAACGGTCGTACCGACTGCCGGAGCGGCCACCATGCCCAGCTTTGCCTCGATCTGGTTCAGCCGGTTGCCGTTCTGCTCGGTCTGCGCGGTCAGCCGCGCAATCTGTGCCTCAAGCGAATCCATGCGCGTTAGGAGATCTGTGACCGGCGTGGTCGCGGGCGTGCCGGGCGTTCCAACCGGAGCCTGCGCGGCCGTGATCTCGGGCGTGAAGAACTTGCCGTCGCCGCCCGGGAATACTTTGCGTTGGAGCGCGCGAAGCTCACCCTCGATCCGGCGCAGCCGCGCTTCGGACGTATCCTGAGCCAGCACGGGAACAGTCATCGCCGGAACGGCTGCGAGTGGAACCGCCAGCGCCGCTACGGCTCTCATAGTGACCGAAAGCCTCATGCCCTGCGTCCGGCGCCGCTGCGCCTGCCCGTTCCACATCGTCGTACCTGCTCCCGCAACTCGCACAGTCACACCAAGTCTGCACCAGAATGCCAGTACCGGACATTAACCATGACAGACCGCGCGCCTGATTGCCGCAGCGGCGCGCGCCTGTCGAGGGGCGGCTATTCGGAAACGGTGGATGTTTGCGCGGCCAGAGGCGTTGGTTGAGGCGCTGGCCGGGGCTCCGCTTGCAGCCGGGGCGAAGGCGGCTCGGGCAAGGTCGTGCGCGGCTCAGGCCGCGCTTGCCGTAATTGCGCAGCTGCCTCCCCGTTGGCAACCGGCGCTGCACCAGCGGCCGATGCGCTGACCTGAGTAGTGCCCGCAGAAGGGCGGGCCAGCAGCGCAGCCGCGGATATCGGCATGTCGCGGATCGTCACCTGGCGGTCAGCCAGCGGGGCAACCGGGCGTCCGCCCACAGTGATCGCGAGGGCATCCGGACGCGCCGTACGGATCATCGGGCCCTGCGCGCCCTCGGGAAGCTGCCAGCGTTCCCCTTGCGCCATTTCCTTTTGGAACAGCTGGCTTCCGGCGCTGTCATAGACCTTGACCCAGACCAGCGGCGCCGTCGCGGTGAGGACCACCGCCCCGCGCGGATCGGCGGCCGGGGCCGCAGCGCCTGTCGCAGCGACGGCCTGCGTCGACGCCGCTGACGCTCCGGCTTCAGGTTCGCCGGTCAGGTCGGGCAGACCGATCGACGGCGAATACTGAGACGGCCACAGGAGCCAGACAAGCGCCGCGACGACCAGCGCGCCCAGCGCCGCGATCCACGCAAGGCCCGAGGCAGGAATGCGCGCGGGATCGCCCGGCTCGAAAGAAGGCTGCATGCGCGCCTCCGGCTGCCGGGACGCGTTCAGCGCCTCGCGCACGGCCTGCGCCATTTCGGCTTCGTCCAGCCCCACGGCTCGCGCATAGGTACGCGAGAAACCGATTGCATACGTGCTGCCCGCCAGATCAGAGAACCGGCCTTCCTCGATCGAGATGATGTGCCGCTCAGCAATCCGGGTCAATGCGGCAACGTCGGCACGGCTCATGCCTTTTGCCTCACGCGCACGGCGCAAGCGCGTACCGGCCCCGTCGAGCGGAAGCTCGGCTGCAAGAGGGTCCTGTTCCGCCATTCAACTCCCTGCCGGAGCCATGGTCCGGAATTCCCGGAAGCATGGATTGCCCTGCCCACGCAACAAGTCAAGCGTTGCCGCGCCCGGGCGGGCTCGAGTCTCGGTTAGTCGCAAGCAATGCCCCGTTCGGCGGCCCAAGCCAGCAAAGTCGAGCGCATGTCGCTCACCGGCAGGGCAAGCCAGCCTTCCATCGCCCGGCTGATTTCGGGAATGTCCACTTGCCGGACAAGTTCCTTGATCGGCCCGACGGCAGCCGGGGTGATCGAGAGGCGGCGGATGCCGATGCCGAGCAGGGCCAGCGCCTCGAGCCGGCGTCCGCCCATTTCCCCGCAGACCGTCACGTCGATTCCGAAGCCGGCGACACCGCGCACGCAGCGGCGCAGAAAGCGCAGGATGGCAGGGCTCAGCCAGTCGTATCGCTCCGCCAGCTTGGGGTTGGAACGGTCGGCCGCGAACAGGAACTGCGTGAGGTCGTTGGTGCCGACAGACAGGAACGAAAGCTTGGGCGCCAACACGTCGAGCTGTTCCGCGAGCGCCGGGACTTCGAGCATCGCGCCATACCGGATCGACTGGGGGAGCGACTTCTTCTTCGACTTGAGGAAGCGGAGCTGCCCCTCGAACACTGCTTTCGCAGCGTCGAACTCCCAGGGTTCGGACACCATCGGGAACATGACATTGAGCGTGCGGCCCGCCGCCGCTTCAAGCAGGGCGCGGGCCTGCACTTTCATCAGCCCTTCGCGTTCGAGCGCGACGCGCAGAGCGCGCCAGCCCATCGCAGGGTTTTCCTCCGCCTCGCCGTCGTTGTGCCGCAGATAGGGCAGGATCTTGTCGCCGCCGATATCGACCGTGCGAAACACCACCGGACGGTCGCCCGCGGCATCGAGGACATCGCGGTAGAGACGCGTCTGCCGCTCGCGCGCCGGCAGGGTGGCGGAAACGAGAAACTGGAACTCGGTGCGGAACAGGCCGATGCCGTCCGCGCCGGTAAGGGCGAGGTTGGGCAGATCGTCTCTCAGTCCGGCATTGATCATCACCGTGATGCGGGTGCCGTCGCGGCTGAACGGCTCGATGTCCCGCAGCGCCGCATAGCCCGCCTGCCGCTCGCGGTTGCGGGCCGAGCGGTCCTCGAACGCCTCGACCAGCGCCTGGAGCGGACGCACCGCGACTGTGCCCCTCTCGGCATCGAGCAGAAGCTGGTCGCCCTCGCGCACGGTTGCGCGCAGCCCCCTCACCCGGCCCAGCACCGGAATCCCCATGGCGCGCGCCACGATGACCACATGCGCCGTCAAAGAGCCTTCCTCGAGGATCACTCCCTTCAATCGCCGCCGGTCGTATTCGAGCAGTTCGGCCGGGCCGAGGTTGCGCGCCACGAGGATTGCGTCGCTACGCAGGCCCTGCTGGGCGGCGGTGCCCAGCTGGCCCGAGACAATGCGGAGAAGGCGGTTGGAGAGGTCCTCCAGATCGTGCATCCGGTCGGCCAGCAGCGGATCGTCGATCCTGCGCATCCGCATGCGGGTGTGCTGCTGCACGCGCTCGATCGCGGCCTCCGCCGTCAGTCCTGAATCGATGGCCTCGTTGATGCGCCGCGACCAGCCTTCGTCATAGGCGAACATCTTGTAGGTCT
>JBEIPK010000004.1:0-111043 GCA_040377095.1 Novosphingobium sp. | reverse complement strand
CCTGGGGCTGGAGCAGGTCCCAAGGGTTTGGCTGTTCGCCAATTAAAGTGGTACGTGAGCTGGGTTCAGAACGTCGCGAGACAGTTTGGTCCCTATCTGCCGTGGGCGTCGATACTTGAGAGGAGTTGCCCCTAGTACGAGAGGACCGGGGTGAACATGCCTCTGGTGTACCTGTCGTCCTGCCAAGGGCGCAGCAGGGTAGCTATGCATGGACGGGATAACCGCTGAAAGCATCTAAGCGGGAAGCCTCCCTCAAGATAAGGTATCATCGAGTCGTGGTAGACCACCACGTTGATAGGCCGGATGTGGAAGCGCGGTAACGCGTGGAGCTAACCGGTCCTAATAACTCTGTTCATGCTTGAGAGTCCCACCATCAATGACAGTCCTGCCGCAAGCAGGTCCGTCCGGTGGACGATGATCGGCCAGACACGCCTTGATAATCGCATCGATTGAAAACCCTGTTGCACCTGCTTCATTGCTTGGTGACCATAGCGTCAGTGCCCCACCCGATCCCATCTCGAACTCGGCCGTGAAACCTGACCGCGCCGATGGTACTAACGCTCAAGCGTTGGAAGAGTAGGTCGTCGCCAGGCATTGAAGCCGGTGCAACAAGGTAAAACCCATTCACAATTTTCGAAAAGGCCGCTGCCGGGAGATCCCGAGCGGCGGCCTTTTTGATGGCGGGGCGTGAGTTCCGCCAGTGATAACGCGGGGTGGAGCTGCCCGCCTGCCATTTCGGTTCGCTGAATTGGTCAGACAAGACGCTTCCGGGCTGCGACGCGCAGCCCTTCATGGTGACGCGGGGTGGAGCAGCCCGGTAGCTCGTCAGGCTCATAACCTGAAGGTCGCAGGTTCAAATCCTGCCCCCGCAACCAAAAAAGCCCCCGGCGCGAGTCGGGGGCTTTTTGATTCCCAGCGGTGTTCGGTCGAGCGCGCCGTCTGTTGGAATGGCCCAGATTTTCGATGGCAGCCGCCCCAGCGCGGCCGGACGGATCGGGGGAGCGCGTTTCCAGATCGTGCGTGACTGGTGACCTGCCCCCCGCTGGTCCCGCGATCATAACGAGAGTCCACCGGTTTGATATTCGTGCCGGTGTTCGGTTCCCCAGCGATGAATGCGGCCGGACGTTGTTGTAATCGTAGCGCCATATCGCCAGCTTGCGGCGGGCATCGGCCAGGCTGTCGAACAGCTCCTCGTTCAGCAGCTCGTCGCGCAGCGACCCTCGGCCACAAAGCACGCGGCGGTGGTTGCGGCGGGGAAGCCGATCCTCAAGCCTGAATGATCAACGGACGAAGGCGGCCTACATCCTAGGCGCGTTATACCCGAAGCTCCGCAAGGGCGCGGGGCCTGGTGCTCCCCTTCTGCAACCGAAACGATGTCCCTGCATCTCGTCGAAATCGCGCTCATGGTCGCACCCGGCGCTTGGGCGGTCGTGCTGAGGGATCTGGCTGAATAGCATGCGACCGGAAAGCTCGGCGTGCCGGCAACATCAGCATCGTCGCGCCGACGGCAAATCGCCGCGCAATGAACCCGGTTGAAAACATCTGGCAGCGCAGGCGAGGCAACTGGCTCACCAACCGCGTCTTCATGTCCTGTCACAATATTGTAGACCACTGCTGCGAGGCTTGGAGCAAGCCCATCGCTCAGCCGTGGCACATCATGACTATCGGTCGCTGCAAATGGGCACGTGGGTCAGGATCAATACAAGTTCGTATTCCAGCCTCACCGGGAGCGTCAGTGTCGCAGCGCCGCTCGTCGTTATCGGGCGCGCGCAAAGTATTCAGATGAGATGTGGCGGACTGATGTTGGGCGAAATACCCAACCGTGACTTACCGAGGATTTCGTAAGCGACATGGGGGATGTTGCCGACGTGGCGGGCGGCGATCGCGAAGTCCCTCCAGTATCTTTGTAGCGGATTCGCGGCATAGAAGGCCGACGACCCAGCCAGGGTCATGATCAGTTCGGTCGCGGTGCCGAGATTTTCGAGGCACATCGCGCCGAGCGCCTTACTGAGGCAGCGTTCCTCGTTCGTCAGCTGGCGCGACTGCAGGGCCGCGTCGTCAATCTGGCCCGTCGCACGTCCAAGCAGCGCTCTTGCAGCTTCGACATGGCTGACGATCCGCCCAAGTTGAAAGTGAAACACGCTGGATTGGGCCAGTTTCGTGAACTGGGTGTAGGGGATACCTTTGGCTTCGGAAGTGTCTGTGAGCATTTCCAGCATCGCTTCCGCTATACCGATCATCAGCCCCAGCACTGTCCGGTGGGCATATGGCAACACTGGCCAATAGTCCGATGGCTCACCGAAATGTCTTTTCCCGGGATCCGGACAGCCCAGTGGCTTGGTCGGGGAAACAAGTCTATGCGCCGGTACGAAGACATCGGTTGCGACCGCGGTGTCCGACCCTGTCGCCTGCATGCCGACAACGTCCCATGTTTGCCTCAATTCCATGTCACCAGTCGGAATGTAGACCAGGTTGCCGGTGACCGTGGTCGCGTCGGCGTTGACGATGTCGACGCCCCACTGACCCCAGTCAGCTTGCCTGAAGCCGCTGCTGTAGGGCCATTCTCCGCTCACTCGGTATCCGCCCTCGACCGGAATGGCTCTGCCCGCAGGCGTGACCACCCCGCAGACGCGGGGAAGGGACGCACTGAAGAGATCCTCCTGAATCTCATCCGAGGCCAGTGATGCAACCCAGGTCGTGGTATTGATGATCTGTGCGACCCAGGCGACCGATGGGTCGCCTTTCGCCAGCTCGCAACTGATGCGCGTCACGCCGGTTGCCGAGACGCCCCAGCCTCCCCAGCGGCGCGGAACGGCCAGGGACCACAAGCGATGCAACGTCAGCGCATCCACGACTTCGTCCGCAATGCGATCCTGACTTGTCAGAGCTGCCCCTGCCAGAAGGGGCCGCAAGTCCTTGGCGACCTGGACAAGATGCCGCTCGGCTTCGGCGTCAAATTTCGTCAGATCACTGCCGTGGCTGCCAAAGTCCGAGGTGGGGGTGCCCGAGGTGCGGATGCCGGCGGGCTCAAATTGAGTTGGATTCACACGGGTTGCTCCTCGCCGCCATGGGACAACGCCCGCCAAACGTACTGGTCAAATCGGCCGACGACATCATTGACCGGATCGGCGAGGCTCATGATCGGCTCGGATTCAACGACCTGTTCCTTGTGTTTGGCCAAGGGCATCTTGAGCCGGACGAGAATAAACACGAACTGACCGAGTTCATAGCCAGGATCACGCGTAATTTCTCAACAAGGACCAGAACGGCACTTTCGTCCGATCGGCAGCAGGGCATCATCCATTGCAATGGACGCCGGCGCGCCCCAACTTTGATCCGAAACCAGGAGGCGATGACATGAAGGGTTTTGCCGAGAACATCGAAAAGCTGACCGAGGACAACAACGACTTTCGCCGCGTGCTCTACACCGGCCACAATCTCCAGCTGGTGCTGATGGCGATCCAGCCCGGCGAGGAAATTGGCGAGGAAGTGCACGACGACCGCGACCAGTTTTTCCGCATCGAGGGCGGGGAGGGCGAGGTCTGGATCGACGGGGTGTGCAACAAGGTGGCCGCCGATGACGGCATTATCGTGCCACAGGGCGCGCGGCACAATGTTATCAGCACCGGCCGCGAACCGCTACGCCTCTACACGATCTACGGACCGCCCGAGCATCTCGACGGCACGGTCCACAAGACTTGCACCGACGCCAAGGCCGATCACGAGCATTTTGACGGCCGAACGACCGAGTAACGGCGGCAGCCTGCCGGATCCAGCCGGCGGTCAGTCAGCGCGCGGGAACAGGGTTTCGATCTCGCCCAGCGCGTCGCCGGCCGCCATGACCCCTAACTCGGGCGTCCAGATGGTGTCGGCCGGTGTTCCCGGCCGCAGCATGGACAGCGCCTTGTCGGCTGCTGTCGGGGTGATGATCCGCATCGCTTCGAACAGCAGACGCTGGCAGTCCAGCGATATGTAAATCACGGTACGGCACCGTTCCAGCGTCGCGGGGTCCTTGAACAGGTCCCACGGCGCATTTCGCGCGACGTAGCCGTTAAGTTCGTCGCAGGCCTCAACCAGAGCGGCAAGGCACGCTGGCAGTTCGGCGAGGCGGATCGGAACGGCGAATTTGCTCACTGCCGCCAGCGTCTGCGCGCGGATCGCCTCGTCATCGGCATCGAACGCGCCGGGCGCAGGCACCACGCCTTCGAAGCGCGCGCGGGCGAACTTGCCGACCCGCGAGAGGAGGTTGCCGAACTTGTTGACCAGCTCGGCATTGTAGGTCTGCCGGATCGATTCCATCGAGATCTGACTGTCGCTGTCCGAACGCATGTTGCGCGCGAGATAGTAGCGCAGCGCATCCGTTCCCCACGCCTCGACTACTTCGATCGGATCGACGACGTTGCCCAGTGTCTTTGACATCTTGACGCCGCCCTCGCCCAGCCAGTGGCCGTGAACGACGAGCTGGCGCGGCAGGGGAATGTCGAGCGCCATGAGCATGATGGGCCAGTAGACGCCGTGCGTCTTGAGGATGTCCTTGCCGATGAGGTGGTGGCTCTGAGCCCACCATTCCTCGTAGCCCGGCGCCGGCCAGTCGAGATTGGTCAGGTAATTGAGCAGGGCGTCGAACCACACATACGTGACGTGGCTTGTATCGAACGGCAGCTCGATGCCCAGCGTGACGCGGGCCTTGGGGCGAGAGATGCTGAGATCCTCCAGCGGATCGCGCAGCATCTGCAAGAGCTCGCCGCGATAAACGGGCGGATCGACGAAATCGGGATTCGCCTCGATATGGTCGATCAACCGCTGACGGAACGGCTCCAGCTTGAAGAAATAATTGGTCTCGTCGATCTGCTGGAGATCGATGCTCGGGTGATCGGGGCAGCGGCCCTCCTGGTTGAGGTCGCTGTCCTTCTTGAACTGCTCGCAGCCCGGGCAATAGTTGCCGGAATAGGCCTTTTGCACGATCAGGCCGGCGTCGAACAGGCGCTGTTCGGCGGCGGCGACTTCGGCCTTGTGGGCCGGCCGGGTGGTGCGCACGAAATAGTCGTATTCAACCTGGAGCAGATCGAAGACCTTGCGGAATTCCTCGCTGCGCTGGTCAAGATAGGCCTGCGGGGTGAGGCCGCTTTTCTCGGCGGCTTCCTGATTTTTCTGGCCGTGCTCGTCGCAGCCGGTGCTCAGCCGAACGTCCCAGCCCAGCATGCGCCGGTTGCGCTTGAGGATGTCGGCCATCGTCGAGGTATGCGCGTGGCCGATGTGCGGCGCGGCGTTCACATAGTAGATCGGGGTGGTGAGATAGCTTTTCATGGCCCGGCTTTGGTCGATTAAGGCCGCGGCTGCAAGTGGCCGGGGCGATGCTGCAATCGGTTCGCATTCGCGATCTTGACCGGAATCAATTCGGTAAAACCGCATTCGTGCGACGGTTGCCTGGACGCGCGGAATGGCATGCAGGAGCGGTCCTAAACACTATTGATAATCAATCGCATTAAAGGTACTGCTTGCGTCGACAGATTCGGAGTTCGCCATGATCGTATGCATCTGCAATTCCATTGCCGAACGGGACATTCGCGATCTTGCGCGATCGGGCATCGGCGATGTGCGCGAAGCTTATGCACGGATGGGCTGCGAGCCGCGCTGCTGCCAGTGCCTGCCTTTCGCGGCGGAAATCATCGAGGAAGAGTGCATGGCTCCTGCCTGACAGGGCGCTGCATTCCCGAACACCAATTCGTGACGCCAGCTGGGTTGGCCAGCAGCCCGCTCTGGCGTATGCTGGGTCTTTGCCAAGGAGGCCGTCATGCAGGGTGACAAGCGCGTCATCGAATTTCTCAACGCCGCCCTCAAGAACGAACTGACGGCGATCAACCAGTACTTCCTGCACTACCGCATCCTTGCGCACTGGGGCGTCTCGAAGCTTGCCAAAGCCGAGTACGAAGAATCCATCGACGAGATGAAACATGCGGACCGGCTGGCTGACCGCATCCTGTTCCTCGACGGACTTCCCAACTTCCAGGACATGGGCCGGCTGCGCATCGGAGAGACCGTGGAGGAAGTACTCAAGGCCGATCTCGCGCTCGAAATGGACGCAGTGCCTCTCCTTCGCGATGCCATTGTCCACTGCGAAACCGTGCGCGATTTCGTCAGCCGCGACCTGTTCCAGAAGATCCTCGACAGCGAGGAAGAGCATATCGACACCATCGAACGCCAGTTCGAGATGATTGCGCGCATGGGGATCGAGAATTTCATCCAGCTCAACTCCGCACCAGAGGAGCACTGAGCGGAGCAGGCCCGTGCATCCCGGCTATCACAATGGCCGGCTATCGCAATGGCTGGGCCAGAATGCTGCGGGCCCCGGCAGCGATGGCGTCCGCAATGATGCGGAAGCTGTCAGCATAGGCCGCGCCTTCGCGCCAGACCGCCGCGATTGAGCGACTGGCGCTCCAATCCGTCATGTCGAGGCGCCTGATCATGTCCGCTCCGCCAGCTTCTGATCTCAGGTAAAGTTCGGGCAGGATGGCAAAGCCGATCCCCGAACCGCACATCTGGCGCAGCGCATCGAGGCTCGTGCCCTGATAGTCCTCTAGCAGCTCCGCGCCGACCTCGTCACAGACTTCGCGCACCTGTCGGTAGGCATGATGCAGCCGGTCAAGGCTGAGGAAACCGACCCCTGCGAGGTCCTGCTTGCACAGGGAACCGGCTGCCGCCAGCGGATGATCGGGTGGGCATACGATGTGCAGCGGCTCGCGAAAAAGCGGCTCGATATGCAGCGCGCTGCCAGATACGGGCAGCGGCGAGAGGATCATGTCAAGCTCGCCGCGCGCCAGCTCGCGCGACTGCTCGTCCGGTATCCCTTCGCGGACATAAAGCCGCATGTCGGGATAGGCGCGGTGCAGCGCAGCGACGATGCCCGGCATGAGATAGGGGCCTAGCGTGGGTGTCACGCCGAAGCGGATGGTGCCCCCCATGCCTGAACGCGCGCGCATGGAGAGGTTCTCGATGTCGCGGACGTCCAGCAGGAGACGGCGCGCACGCAGCACGATCTCGCGTCCGACCGGCGTGAGCTGGACCGGGCTTTCGTTGCGTTCAACCAAAGTCACCCCAAGGCGTGCCTCAAGCGCGCGCAGCTGCTGACTCAGGGTTGGCTGGGCGACATGCATGGAATCCGCCGCGCGCCTAAAATTACGATAATCGGCGAGCGCGACGAGATAGGCGAACTGGCGAAGCGTGGACATGATAGATAGAAACTATCAAGATCCGCATCCAAAATCAATTTGAGTTATCGAGCGCCTTTCGCCACTCTGCCCTTATGGAAGTCGATCCGGCAAAACGTGATCCGCACGCTGCCTCCACGCGGCTTCCCCGACCAATCCGCGCCATTTCGCGCGCAAACGAGGAAATTTGCATCATGTCTGGTGATATGGACTGTCCCACCTGCAACGTCGCGCTGGTGATGAGCGACCGTCAGGGAATAGAGATCGACTATTGCCCCAAATGCCGGGGCGTCTGGCTCGATCGCGGCGAACTCGACAAGATCATCGAACGATCGGTCAGCGCCGCGCCGCAGGCCGCGCCCGCACCGGCCCCTGCACCTGCTCAAGTCCAGCCGCACTATCAAGTGCAGCAGCCCGTCTACTACCAGAAGCGGCGCAAGTCCTTTCTCGAGGAGCTGTTCGATTGACGCACCCCGCATCGGCCCCGCAGCCGATCGCGCGGCCAAATCTTCAGGGGACAAGCTTAAATGACTGAATTTCTCGTTGCCTCGTTCCTGGGGACGCCGGTCTGGTTCTGGCTGGCATTCCTGGGGCTCGTCATCGCATTGACCGCTTTTGACCTCGGGCTCCTGCACAAGGAGGACCGGGTCATGGGCATTTCGGAATCCCTCAAGCTCTCCGCGTTCTACATCTCAATCGCCCTTGCCTTTGGAGTCTGGGTGTGGATCGAGAAGGGCGCCGACCTTGGCATGAAGTACTACACGGGCTTCTTCATCGAGAAGGCGCTGTCGATCGACAACATCTTCGTCATAAGCCTGATATTCACCTATTTCGCGATCCCCGCCAAGTATCAGTATCGTGCGCTCCTGTGGGGCATCATCGGCGTCATCGTCCTGCGCGGACTGATGATCGCGGGCGGCGCCGCGCTAGTCAGTCAGGCCTATTGGGTGCTCTATATCTTCGCCGCTTTCCTGATCGCGACCGGCATCAAGATGTTCTTTGCAGGGGATTCACAGCCTGATCTGGCGAACAACTTCGCGATCCGGTGGATTTCGCGGCACATGCGCGTGACGAAGGAGCTGCACGACCAGCACTTCTTCGTCTCCGTACCGGACGACCGCACGGGCAAAACGGTCCGCGCGGCGACACCGCTCTTCCTGGCGCTGGTCGTGATCAACCTGGCCGATCTGGTCTTCGCTGTGGACTCCGTGCCGGCGATCTTCGCCATCACCACAGACACGTTCATTGTCTACACCTCGAACATCATGGCTATCCTTGGGCTCAGGGCGCTCTACTTCGCGCTCTCGGCGATGATCGACCGGTTCCACTACCTCAAATATGCGCTGGCCGCAGTGCTGGTGTTCATCGGCTCGAAGATCTTCGTGTCCGACTTCCTGCTGGGGGGCGACAAGTTCCCGCCCGCGGCAAGCCTGGCTGTCACCTTCGCACTGATCGGCGCCGGCATCGGTTGGTCGCTGTGGAAGACGCGGGCCGTGCCGGCGGGGAGATGATCCCCGGCAGCAACCATGATTGTTGAAAAGGAAATACAGTCCATGACGCGTTGCAACCTATTGCTTATGACATTGCTGGAGGGGGCGGCACCGAAGGCCGGCCCCGCCGTATTCGCGGCCGGAGCGGCAGCAGCACTTGGCGCTCACCTGCATGTCCTAGCACCGCGCCTCGACATCCTCGCGGCCGACAAATGGGACTCGCGGAATACCCGGCAGCTCGAACACGACGATGAAGAGCGACACGCGCGGCTAGAAGAACGAGTCAAAGCCATTGTCGCCCGTGCAAGTGCTCTCGGCGTCAGCGCAAGGGGCCAGACTGAATGGGCCCATCCCTTCGGCCCCATTCCCTTCGCCGGTGATCTTGCAAAGCTGCATGACATTATCGTCATGGGAACGGACCGGAGCACATTTCTCAGTGAACGCAAATTCGCTGAGCACGTGCTATTCGAAGCAGGGCGGCCGGTTGTCGTTGTGCCGCCCGATCATGTCGGTCCGTTTTCCTGCGCGCGGGTCATGATCGCTTGGGATCACACGCGCGCCGCCGCCCGCGCACTTCATGACGCTTTGCCGCTGCTCCGCCTGGCAGATGAACTGGTCATGCTATCGATTGGCGGCGAAAAGCGGTTCCAAACCGAGCTTGATAGCACGGCGATCGTCGAGGCGCTGGCGCGGAAGGGATTGAAGGCACGCTTCGCGAAAGTCGATATGGACTCCCGGACGATCGGCCGGGCGCTCCAGGATCACGCCCTGGCAGACGGATCGGATTTACTGGTGATGGGAGCATTCGGGCATTCGCGGTTGCGAGAGTTCATTCTCGGCGGGGCGACGCGCGAGGTCCTTGATGAACTGCGCCTCCCTGTGCTGATGTCGCACTGAGCCGGCATTCCATAACGGGAAGCTCGATACGCGGACGCTACGATGCCAATCGAGACCGGCCTTGCCGCCCTGCTCTCGCCGATGATCCTGTTTTTCGTGCTGGGCGGGTTTGCCGGACTGGTGCGGTCCGACCTTTCGGTGCCGGAACCGATCGGGAATGCCATGTCGCTCTACCTGAAGGCCGCGATCGGCCTCAGGGGCGGCATGCAGGTCGTCGAAACGGGTTTCTCGACTGATATCGCCGCAGCGCTAGCCGCCGGCATCGCGCTGAGCCTGCTGCTCAATTGCTGTCATCTGTTCACCCTGATCGTTGACGGCGCCCCGCCACGGGGGGGAGCCGTCGCCTTCAGATTTCAGTGCAAGTGTGATCGCGTCATCAATATCGACGCCGAGATATCGGACGGTATTCTCGATGTTCGTATGACCCAGCAGGGCTGATGCGACCTCGATGTATGCTTGCTCGCGTTCGCTCTTTGCCGGTGTCGCGGCTGCTTTCGCAACAGCCGCGCGGGCTCGCTCAAGCTCTGCCGGCGAAGGAGGCGCCCAAAGACTGCCCGCTTCTGTGCGCAAAATTGGGGTAGCCGCCGCTCGACCCGGCAGCCCATCTAGCCCAGCGTCTTCATTTGCTTCTCGATCATCTCGATCAAGGCGCGTGTCGAGCGACTGAATTCCTGCAGCTTGCGGTAGATGCAATTCACCATGACCTGCATCTTGAAGCCCTCGACTTTCAGGCGTTCGATATCATATTGTTCCGCGAGATAACCGAACATCGGCTCGGTGCAGACCCCCACGCAGTCGCATCGCATGATCGCCTCGCACAACACATGATAGTCAGGGCAGATCAGATAATTAGATTGCTTGCCGCCGTCCCGCCCAGCGCGCCGGAACCATTCGACCAGATTGTCGGTCATGAAGGGCGAAGCGAAACGATACTGCGCGACTTCGGCTTGGGTGCAGCTCTTTTTCTTCGTCAATCGGTGACCTCGGCGAGCGAAGAGATGCACTTCCTCCCGCCGCAACGGACGCCGGACAAGAATATCGGTATCCTCCAGCGTTTCATCGATGGCGACCAGAATATCGAGTTCGCCCGACTCGATCAGTTTGGCGAGTTCGCGCGGGTTGCGGCTGTAGACCTCGACGTTAACGTCGGGATATTGGAGCAGAAAGTCCTGGATGACGTGTCGCATCAGCGGCACTAGAGAACCGGAGCCCGCCCCCAACCGGACGCTTCCAGTGCGGGTCTGGGGCCATTGGCGCAGATCCCGTTCGATCTCCTCGGTGAGAAGCAGAATCTGACGGCCCCGCTTTGTAATGTCCTTGGCCGGCTCGGTCAGGATAGCGCCGGTTCGCCCCCGGTGAAGCAGGGGCATCCCGAGACGCCGTTCAAAATCCTGAATATTCTTGCTGAGCGCGGGCTGCGATAGATTCAGCCGCTCGGCGGCCTTTCGGATGCTTCCGCTATCCTCGATCGCGATGAGTTGTCGAAACAACCGGTTTTGCAGCGGCGACGTCGTCATCTCCCCATCTCCCCGCCTGTGCCCCGGCCGTCCAGCGCGTCCTCTTTCGGGTCGGTTGCCCGAGGCGTAGCACTGTCCCGGCGACCCTGTGCACCATATAACAAAAGACGATCATCTGCCTCTAGTCAACTAGTGTATCAAAAGCGTGAAGCCCCGCCGCAAAGGAACGGGGTGCACTGGGCCAACAGAGGTGAGGATTATGCGGTACAGCAAACACAAGTGCGTCGATCTGAAGCTGCGGGCCGGAGCCGCGCTGATGCCCCTTTTGCTTTGCGCCTCGCCCGCCTTCGCGCAAGCCGAGCCGGAAGCGACACCGGAAGAACCCACCGCGACCGTTAGCGAAGTCGGGCAGGACGAGGCGGGAGGTCTCGGCGAGATTATCGTCACCGCGCAGAAGCGAAGCGAGAGCCTTCAAAAGGTGCCGATCTCGATCGCGGCCTTCGACACCGCCCGGCTCGACAGCGCCGGGATTTCCGACACGACCATGTTGCAATCGGCAGTGCCGGGGCTGGTCGCGACCAACACCGGATCGCTCACATCCTTTTACCTGCGCGGTGTCGGCACCCGCTTTGCATTTGCCGGGCTCGAGCCAAGCGTCGCCATCTATGTCGATGATCGTTACGTCAGCCGTGCCAACGCCAGCGCCTTCGAGTTCGCCGACGTTGAGCGCATCGAAGTGCTGAAGGGGCCGCAAGGCGTGCTGTATGGCCGCAACGCGACCGGTGGCGCGATCCGCATCATCAGCAAGGACGTATCGGACGACTTCGAGGGCAAAATCCAGGCGGGTTACGGCAACTATGACGCCTGGAACCTGTCCGCCACGGCGAGCGTGCCGCTGTCCGAGGATTTCGGCGTGCGGCTTTCGGCGCTGGTAAAGCAGCGCGACGGCTTCGCCAAAAACCTCGATCCGCGGGGATATGACGAACTCGATAATCTCAACCGGCAGGCCTATCGCGCCAAATTCCGGTGGAACGTCAGCGACGATGTCACGACCTGGCTGACGCTCGAATATAATCGCCGGCGCGATACGGCCGGCGCCGATATCGTCGATCTGAGCACACCTCAGGGAACCAACCTCGGGATCGCACGCGGCGGCATCACGGGACTGAAGCGCAGCGAAGCCGCGACCGCGCTCGCCGGTCCGACGCGCCAGCGCGACTATTCGGCAAACCTCAGGGTCGAGGCCAGCCTTGGTCCGGTCGATGTGACTTCGATCTCGACCTATTGGAACTTCCGCCAGGTGTCGCCGATCGACGCCGACGGCACCAGCGCCCGCCTGTTCGACGGAACCCTGCACGACAAGGTGCGGACCTTGTCACAGGAAATCCAGTTCAAGTCGGCAACATCCGGCCCGTTGGACTGGATCGTCGGCCTCTATTATCTCGACGACCACATCCTGGATTTCGATACACTCCTCGATCTGCGCGACCTCAACGGCACGCAGGCGGAACAAGGCAATGCCAACGTCCGCACCAAAGCCGTCGCGATATTCGGCCAGGCCCAATATGAAATTGCCACGGGCTTGTCGCTGCAACTCGGCGGCCGTTTCAGCCACGAAAAGAAGAGCGTCAATGTCCTCCCGCCCGCGGCCGGCTATGTCCCGCTCAATTTCCGCTTCCCCTACAGCGACGAGGTAAAGTTCAGCAAGTTCACGCCCAAAGCCACGCTCTCTTATGACAGCGACCTCGGCCTGCTCTATGCGACCTACTCACGCGGTTTCAAAAGCGGGGGATTCGATTTCCCGGCGAGCAAGATCAATCCGTTGACCGGCCAACCGGCGGCAACGCTGCGCCCCGAAGTGCTCGACATGTTCGAAATCGGCTGGAAAGCCTCGCTCTTCGACAGGAGAGTCCGGATAAATGCGTCGGCCTTCTACTATGACTATAAGGATCTTCAGGTAACGCGCGCGGCGTCGGACCCGACCACCGGCGCGGTGGTCAATCTGACGGAGAATGCGACGACCGCCAAGCTCAAGGGTATCGACCTCGACGTCGGATGGGCGGTCACGGACGACCTGACCTTCGATGCCTCGATGAACATCCTCGACTCAAACTATGGCAAGTATCAGACGATCGGGCAGCTGCTGAACAGCATCGCCACCGGCAATCCTGTCGCTCCCGGTGCGCGGAGCGTGAGTTATGATGCCAGCGGCGAGTCCTTGCTGCGAGCCTCGGATTTCTCGGCGTCGGTGCTGCTGCGCTACGCGCCCGAAATCGGTGGCGGCAAGCTGCCGATGTCGGTCGGCTATTCCTACAAGGGACCGTTCAACTTCGACTTCGTCGTTGCGCCGGGCATGCAGCGCCTGCGCCAGAAGGGCTATGGCCTGCTGAACGCCCAGCTCGGTTTCGAGCCGCTCGACGGCCACTGGTCGATCAGCATCTGGGGCGAGAACCTTACCGGCGAGACATATTTCGACGACATCGTCGGCAGCCCGGCCGGGATCCGCGGATCCTATGGCCAGCCGCGTACCTACGGCGTCTCGGCCTCCTATAAATTCTGACCATCAGGACAATTCCGACATGACCTTCAAGCTTCGTCCGCTGGCGCTGGCCGGCTGCGCCATCGCCGCAATCTGCAATCCGGCCATGGCCAGCGAATATCGCTGGGAAAAAATTCTCCAGGCGCCAGTGGACGAATCCTATTTCGGGGCCAACGACCCGCGCAACCTCTACGATCCTCTGTCGGACAAGCACCCGCTCGCGGGAAGCGAGCCGCGCCGCAATGGAGGTTATGCGTGGGGCGTCACGACCCATGGCGACGAAATCTGGTATGGCGCCTTCATGAACGGATGGTGCCTGTGGCTCCAGCCTGCCGGCCTGCCGGCACCATCGGCTGACACCGCGGACCTCTATAATTTCCGGAGCCCGATTAACGCATGCGATCTTCGCGAGAAGAACCGGCCGCCTGTCATCCAGATCTTCGACAGCAAGAGCCGGAAGCTGTCGGTTTATCAAAGCGACGACCCCCGGTTCGCGGCGGCCATGTCGGATCTCGTCGCGATCCGTTCGGCCGCGACGATCGGCGACACCATCTTCATCGGCGCGCTGATCGGCGGCGACGGCGCGGCCGCTTCGGGAAGCATGGACAGCGACGACAGCTATTTCTTCAAGGGCGTTCGCGTCATCGCGATCAATGCGTCCACCAAGAAGTTCCTGGGCGCAGTCACGATCCGAGAGCTCAACGAAAGCCGCAAGATGTCGGTGATCGATCAGCCCGACGGCACGAAGGGTCTCTACTTCGGTGCGTCGAGCCGCTCCGGGAAATCCTACCTGCTGCGCTGGACGGGTTCGTCGGCTAACCCCTTCCCCGCCACAAAAGACGGAGGCTATCCGGGCTTCGAAAAGGTCGCCGATAATAGCGGCGCCGGGATGATCGGCGAGATCAAGGTGATCGAGGACAGCGCGGGGGCGACGAGGCTGGTCGTGTCCACTTGGAGCAGTTGGCCGTCGGTCAACAAGTCCGGCGGTCTCTACCTGAGCTCGCCAATGCCTCGCGGCGGCTTCCATGCAAAGGCCCGAGGCAGCTTCACGCCGCTGGTCGCCCTCGACAAATTCGATCCCGATCCGCTGCTGGGGCCGACCTGGGGCGGCGGCATGCTGTCGATATACAAGGGCAAAATCTATTGGGGGACGATGACGATCGGTTCGGTATATGCCGGTGCCTATAATCTCGCCAACCCCAAGCTCGCCATGACCCCTACGATCCGCGACAACTTCGCGCGGGCCCTGTCGTCGCGTGCCGCCCATGTCTTCCGGATCGATCCGAAAGACCCGGCGAATCCGAAGGTCGAACTGCTGTTCGGCAGCGAATATTTCCCGGTGGTCGATCCAGCCGACGGATCGCTCAGCTACAAGGCCAATCTGCTGGGACTGAAGCCGTCCATGGGTGATGCCGGCTTCGGTTATGGCACCGTCAATTACAGCTGGGAAAGTGCGGTTTTCGACGACAAGTTGTTTATCGGCACAATGGATTATTCGGGCGGTCTCGTCGACTACATCGCGAACAAGAAGTTCGACGGCGACTATCAGATCAACGCCAATCTTCGGGTCGCCAAAGAACAGGGCTTCGTCGCCGGCGGCGATATGGTCGTCTTCGAGAATGGCCATGACCAGCCCCGCATCATCACCCGCGACGGTCTCGGCAATCCGGACGTCAACGGGTTCCGAAACTTCCTCGTCCTCAATGGTTCGCTTTACGTCGGCACGTCGAGCGAGGCGAATATGGGGCCGACCGCCGGGTACGCCTTCTACCGTCTGCAAACGGACCGCAACGGGCCAGCCAAAGGAGAATGATTGTGGCAACGACGATCAAGCACGGATTTTTCATCGTCATCGGAATCGTCGCGCTGCTGATAACATGGCCCTATGCGTTCGAGTGGATGCGCGAGGGCGGCAATATCCTGAACCCCGTTCAGTTCTTCGCGGATGCGCTGGCGCCAGGCGGCACCGCCGCGTTCCTTGCCCTGGATATGGCGGTCGCATGGGTCGTCTTCATGGTGTGGGTCGTCTTCGATACGCACCGTATCGGCATGGGCATGAAGTGGGGATGGTTCTTCGTCTTCCTGTCCTACATCGGCGTCTCGATGGCCTTCCCCTTCTATCTCGTCGCCCGCGAGCGTTTTCTCGACGCGCGCCAGCACGTCGGCTGACGCCGTGCCGCAAATCATCAGGAAAAGGAGAAACGGTCATGAACTTTGAATGGGCAACCCGGTGGATCAATTCCTTCGTCGACGTCGATGCGGCAATGGAATATTATGCCGATGACTGCGACTTCAGGGACTTCCCGCTCGAGCACATATTCCTGAACGACAAGGCGGGACTTTCCCGGGCCTTCATTCCCTTCGGCAATTCCGACCCCGACAACGGACACGGC
Source organism: Novosphingobium sp. (assembly GCA_040377095.1). Classification (GTDB taxonomy): domain Bacteria; phylum Pseudomonadota; class Alphaproteobacteria; order Sphingomonadales; family Sphingomonadaceae; genus Novosphingobium. Next base: position 95,059 of record JBEIPK010000004.1, on the reverse strand, counting down.
ATTCATTCGTTCGAAGTCACCGAGTTTCGCGGCGACGATAAATCGGCAATCATATTGTGGCGTTGGACGGCGCGCGAAAGCGACAGCTTCTTCGGCCTGCCCAACCCCGGTCGCGGCGAAATCAGCACCGTCGGCATGAGCTATCACGAATATCGCGACGGCAAAATCGTCCGCGAATATGTCCATTCCGACCAGATCCATGTCGTTCAGGCTCTGGGCTATCCGGTTTCGATCCCGCACTATTGGGAAGAACCCGATTTCGCCTGACAACCAACCACAGATCCGGCGCCTCTCCCGCGCCGAATGCTCCCAAGACCTTGACCGGACACTCGCGTGCCCGGTCATTTTTTTGCGCGTCTGAACGTCCCAGTTCAGGCGCAGAGCAGTCTTCGTCTGAGTGTCGGTCGAATGACCGCTTTCGGGCATTGGCAGATCGCGGTGGGAACGGCAGACATTGGGGCGCGTAGCTGTCGCCGCGCACGTATGCGAACAGGCGGCCGCTTACCGCAACCGCTTCTCTAATAGCGGACTGTCGGCAACGTCCAACAAAACCGACATTCCATTGGACTTCTGCCGGAACTCGAGCATTGGTCGTCGGGCGCGGAGCGACCGACGCGCTTCTCCGGACTAGGCGGTCGGCGGAGCCTGAGGTGGTGGGACCGGCATTTTGCGGGGTCGCACAGGAGACCTCAGGTGACCGAACAATCCGCAGCACCAGCAACTGACCTCGCACCCCGAGGCGGCCCGACCAAGGCCCCCACCGTCCAGAAGCTGCTGTCACGCCCGAAGGGAGCAACCCTTGCGGAGATAATAGACATAACCGGCTGGCTGCCGCACAGTGCTCGAGCCTTCATGACTGGCCTGCGCAAAAAGGGTCACGACCTTGTCCGCGAATGCCGAACTAGCGGCGAGACCTCGTGGCGCATCGAGCGCTGAGCATGACCCGCATCGACGAGCAATTGGCCGGGTTGGCAAAGATGACGCCAGCCCGGTTGCGCGCCGAGTGGCGACGACTGTATCGCGGCCGAACCCTGCCTGAGGGGCTGACGGCAAGTCAGCTCGTCCGCGCCATCGCCTGGCGGATGCAAGAGAAGGCGAATGGAGGTCTTCCGCCGGAGAAGCTGCGCCAACTCGACCGGCTGGCCGAACAGCTTGAAACCGACGGCGAGATCGAGCTTGAGCCCCACCAGTCACTCAAGCCCGGTACGCGACTGGTCAGGCACTGGCATGGCAAGGTCCATTGCGTCACCGTGCTCGACGAGGGGTTCGAGTTCGAGCAGCGGCACTATTCCTCGCTCACCCAGATCGCCCGGCACATCACCGGCGCGGCCTGGTCCGGACCGCGGTTCTTCGGCCTCAAGAACCGGCGCGGTGAGACGCAATGAGGCAGGAGGTTAACAAGCGCCGGCGCTGTGCGATCTATACCCGCAAGTCGACGGATGAAGGCCTCGAGCAGTCCTTCAACAGCCTTGACGCGCAGCGGGAGGCCTGTGCGGCCTATATCCTGAGCCAGACGCACGAAGGCTGGGAAGCCATCCCGGAGCTCTACGATGACGGCGGCTATTCCGGCGGCTCGATGGATCGGCCGGGCTTGCAGCAGCTTCTTTTGGATATCGAAGCCGGAAAGGTCGATATTATCGTCGTCTACAAGGTCGATCGGCTCACCCGCAGCCTCGCTGACTTCGCGCGCATTGTCGATGTGCTCGACAAGCGCGGCGCCTCGTTTGTCAGCGTTACGCAGGCCTTCAACACCACGACCAGCATGGGGCGCCTGACGCTTAATGTCCTGCTTTCGTTCGCCCAGTTCGAGCGTGAGGTCACCGGCGAGCGCATCCGCGATAAGATCGCGGCCTCTAAAGCACGGGGAATGTGGATGGGCGGTGTCGTGCCGCTTGGCTACGAGGTCAGGGACCGCAAACTCGTCATCGTGCCCGAGGAGGCCGAGCGGGTGCGCCATGTCATCACTCGCTATCTCGAACTGGGCTCCGTCTATCTGCTGCAGGAAGAGCTGGCGGGCCAGGGGATCCGAACCAAGGCCCGGGTCCTGAAGGATGGCCGCGCCTATGGCGACAGGAACTTCAGCAGGGGTGCACTCTACCATTGCCGACCCGAAATATGATTCTGCGATGCATCGATCAGGTAACCGTGCGCCCCGATTGCATTGTGATCCGGTTTGTCGGGATCGAGGAACCGGTCACAATCACTGCCTCGCTGATCCGCTGCAGCGGCGAGACGCGCATTGCGGCAGCCCCGAATGACTGGCCTTATGCCCGCCGTGACGTGCCGCTGATCAAGCTCATCGTTCGCGTGCACCAGGCCAGGAAGGCGCTCGCAGATCCTAGCCTCCATTCGATCGAAGCCGCTGCATCGAACATGGGGCTGTCCTGCCAGTACTTCTGCAGGCTGCTCCGGCTGGCTGACCTAGCCCCGGACATCACGGCTGCCATCCTCGACGGGCGCCAGCCAGCCCATATCAATCGGCAGTTCCTCGCGCGCATCAACAACATGCCTGTCGACTGGGCCAGCCAGCGTGAGATGCTCGGGTTCGCCTGAACCGGCCTGCGCCACCAGTGCGCATTGCATCCGCATCTTTATTGCAACGCATCCTCCGACCGCGAAATCCGCGATCAGAGATTCAGCCCTTAACTGACCTCCGTCTATGCCTACCAAATGCGTCTTTCGGTCGGTAAGCGAGATGCACGGATTGCGCGTATGTCACGGAAACGTAGGGATAAAACCAGAACCTTGCGTCGCGCAATGTCAGCGTTCAAGTGCGACGTTCGACTGCGTGGTGGGCGGTGACGGGCTCGAACCGCCGACCCTCTCGGTGTAAACGAGATGCTCTACCAACTGAGCTAACCGCCCGGTAGCCGCCGGGGCCATCCGATGTCGCGCTATTGGTGGGTTTTGCGCGCCGCGTCAATCCGATTGGTAGCGCCGAAACGGACCGGTTAGGCATGAATACTGAGGGTGCTCTCACGGTGGCAAAAGCAGTCGCGTGGTATCCGGGCGAAATACACCGCCGAGAGCTGATCCATGAAAATTCAACACGTCGAACTGATCGTCGCAGCCCTGTCGGTCGCGCTGCTGTTCATAGTCTGGTCGGTGCTCAGGACGTTCCTGGCGTCCCGCTTGCGCAAGCCAGGTGTTTCCCAGGCCCGCGCGGTGCGCGTGCAATCTGGCGGCTGGCGGCGCATGACTGTGCGCAAACTGGGCCTGAAACCGGGCCAGGCGCATCCCGAAGTTGCCCGTCTCAGGCAGCTGCGTCCGGTCAGCGCGTATGACAGCGATGCCTTTGCGAGCGACGGCCTGGCCAGCCTCGCCTGTCAGATCGAAGCCCGGCTGGAGCTCGCCTTCGAGCAGTTCTCACGCGGGCGCATCTCGATCCACACCTACCGCTCACTCGCCGAGATCGAGGCCGACCTGATCGCGGAGCGCATTGCCGAGGCCCATGGCTACTGGCCAGGCCGGGTAGTGTCGCCACTCGGCGAGCCGGAGCTTGACGCCGATCTCGCGGACGCCATGGCAATCGTGCAGTGGTGCCTCGATTGGGCGGACGACATGATGCGGAAACTTGGCGTGGAAGACGGTGCCGTGCGGATGGACGCGCCCGGCGCGCATGCCCTTCAAACCGCCTGACGTCAGGCTTCGCCGCGCGCGTCAGGCCCGGCGCGGCGCTCTGCAATGAAGGGTTCAGCAGTCGGAACTGCCGCCCGCACCAGTCACGCCCGGCAGGATCGAGCGGTCGTCACGGGTCATGAATGCCGCCTCCTGCCTGAAAACCGTGCCTTCGGAAACGAACGATGCAAACAGCGGCTGATATTCATAGTAGACTTCGACGAACATGACAGACTTGCCGGCATCCGCGCGCACCAGCGCGTCGCGGCCCAGCCCGGCCAGCGCCGTGCCGCTGAGGCCGTTGTGCGCTCCATCGTCGCCGTAACGGGACTCTCGCTCCAGCCCTCCTGCGCAGCGCTGCCAATGGATGTATTGCTTGCCGGTGGCACTGTCCCGTTCGAGGCTGGTGAGGATGACCCGCCCGTTGGCCTGAAGGCCGATTGCCGCGCCCTGCTGGATAGCGCCGTTCATCACCGAATCGATATCGGCTTCGGTGACCGTCGGCGTCACCGCGCTGTTGTCCGTTTGTCCGAGCCTCGAAGCATTGTCCGCAACAGAGGTTGCGATCTGGCTGACCGTCATGTTGACAGTGGCCATGTGGGCGATCTCGGTGCCGTAGAGGCCCAGGATCATGAAGACCGGCAGGACAAGCCCGAATTCCACCGTCGAAACACCGTCCTGCCGGCCGCTCAGTGAAGCCCATGCGCTGTCGCTGCGCGACGTATGCTGCAAGCCGGTCATGCGCATGTTCCTGCTGCCGAAGCATAGCGCGTCTGCGATGCAAAGGGCTGGTTCTTGCGGACCGCGGTGGCGCTCAGGTTGGCCCGCTGCCAGCTTTCCGGCGCAAACGGCACCGCGATGAAGGCATCGAAGCTCACCGTGACCGTGTAGAGCACAACGTCGCCGGCGCCGCCGTTGTTGTTCGTGGCGACATCGGCTTCCCATTCCCCGCTGCGATTCTCGTCCGTAAACGCTTCGTGGTTGTCGCAGGTGCCGTTGTCGTTGGCGTCGTTCCAGCTTTCCGGCCGCGCGATATCGACGAAATCGAAATAACTCCTGCGCGAGAACGAGAACGTCTCGCCCTGGAGGATCGGGCCGAGCGCGTCACGAATGGCGTCGTCCGCCTGCTGCGTGTTGGCTGTCTCGAGAGCCGAACTGCGCGCCGCCTTTTGCACCGAACCGCTAAGCACGGCCTGCGCATAGGCGAGGTGACCGAGATTGAAGATGCCCAGCAGCATGAGCAGGAACACCGGCGCAACGAGCGCGAATTCGACGACCGTGACGCCGCTTTTATCGCGTGGCAAGGAGCGGGCGCGGCCGATCGTCACTGCGTCACCCGCAGCTCGCCGACTTGCTTGGCGATTTGCTGAAAGGCTGTGTTGAGCTGTTCGGAGCTTGAGGCCGTATAGCTGCTGTCGCTCGAAGCGCAGGTCTGGAGCTGCGTCGTCAGCGAAGTGCCGAAGGCAATGACCCAGACCCGGATGCCCTTGGCCTTCACCGCTTCGCAGAGCGCCAGGAAGCGGGCGTTGTGGCGGCTGGTCTGGCTGGAACTGCCGTCGTCGGTGACGCGCTTGTCGTTGCGCTCCACGCCGTAGCTGGAGTGGGTCGTTGTCGAGGGCTGCATGATGCCATCGGTCATGAAGATGATGTGGCGCGAGACTGTACCGCCGTTACCAGCTTCTTCATTGACGAGGTCATCCCACAAGCCTTGCGGCGAGGCGAGGCGCGCCCCCCAGATCATGCCGATGTCGTGGTAGGTACTGCCGCGCGCCACGAGCGAATCGGCATAATCGTCGAAATCGTCTTCCTCCATCTCGGTGAGCAGCTGTGCCCCGTGGGGGCAGGCGGCGCTCGCCTTGTCATCGTTGAAGCCGCTGTCGTTCGGGTCCTCGAAGGAATACTGTGCCGATGCGCTGCGGTAGTAGGACAGCTCGGGCCAGAGCGGCGCCCACTTGGTGCCATCGTTGGAAAGGTCGGGAGCGGCATCGATATTGAGATCGAGCGCACCTTCGGGGGAGATGGTGTCGCCCGAGGCTGTGAACGTTCCGGTGGCGACAGTCTGGCGTTCCTCGATGCAGCCTGCCCATGTGGAGGAGACAAGCGCTGGCTCGTCATCATCGATGCCGACCAGCGAGCTGATCGTGTTGAAGTTCTTGTAGCTGGCAGTGCTGTATTCGACCTGACGGTAGAGCAGGCCGTCCCAGTCGTCATCGGGATCTGTGACGACATTCGCGTCGCTTGTTTCGTACTCGTATGTAGAAAAGTCGCGATATGCGAGTTTCCAGTTAACGTAGTACTTCTTGTCGCTGCTTCTATAGATGCACGAGTACATCGTTGATCGTTGCTCTTGGGCGCTGATCGTCGTGCGGATGACGCGCTGCGCATCGTCGTTGACGTACTCGTATTCGGTATTAGGACGGCTGGCGGTTCCGTAATTCGCCCAAGCGGTATCTGCTGGCTTGCCGGTGAGGCAGGCGCTTTCGGTGGAAAAAGACGTCGTCGTGATGCGGGTCCAGTTCCTGTCGTAGAGGGTTGTCGAATAACCGCTGCCGGAACTGGTCACCGGGGTGCCCCAGGCGACCCACTGGCGTGATTGCACGTGGGCTGTATCGGCGAGGAATCCGGGGTTCAGGTCGTGGATGAGATGCCCGACGTTGACCGAGGAACTGTAGGGCACGAAGCCATAGCGGATGCGCGCATTCGATCCTTCGGAGGAGGCGGCGACCGTGTCGTAAAAGTTCTTCATGGCAGCCTGAAGATCTTGCAACTTCGTGGTATCGCCTGTCTCCGGCGTGGTGCCGTTGGCCTCGTCCAGCATCGATCCCGTCGTGTCGAGCACCATGACGATGTCGCTGTTGCCAACACCCATCGATGCAGTGCAATCGACCGTCAGCGCGAAATCATTGATCCCGAACACCTTCATGATCGCGGTGTCGAGCCGGGTGCTGGCGGTGCCGCTCACCGTGATGCCGTTGTCTTCCGACGTTGCCTCGAACGACGTGTCCTGCGTCTGCTGGTCGTCATCGTCGAAATTGGCGTCGAAATAGGTGTCGGCCTTGGCCTCCGCCGCCTCGTCGAAGCCATTGGACGCGACAGAGTGCCGCCCCGCCAGCACGCCGGCATCGCAGGCGGACTGGAGGCGGTTCTGCGCCTTGTAGGCGCGGCTCAGATCAACGCCGCTGCCGATAATCGCGGCGCAGACAAGAATGCCCGATGCCGCCATCGGCAAGATGGTGCCGGCGGTATCGCGGATCAGCGATCGACCCGGCATTCGGCTATGTGCAGTCCGCTCGCGCATGTTCCGTCCCATCCGGAAGACACGCGCGGGGCGCGGCGCCTTCCTCTGAACGGTCAGTCCTTATACGCAGGCGACAAACATTATCCCGATGCGGATCTCCGGAAGTCTACGGGCTGCGGGTTTCACGCCTTGTGCGCTTTCCGGGCGCGGCACACGGAAGTCCCTCTGCCGCCAAAGCTGTCCGCCATCAGGCCAGTTGCCGCGCCACGGCGCCCAGTTCGGCGAAATAGCGCGCCATCAGTTCTGCCGCCTTGTCGGTCAGCGCAATGAAGGCGCGGCGCCGGTCAGCCTCGTCCTCGACCCGCTTGAACAAGCCCGCCTCGGTCAACTGGCCGATCCAGCGCAGCGCCGTGGTTGGCGGCACGCCCGAGGCAATGCACAGCGAGGTGACTGAAACGCGCGTATGCTCGGCGCGGGCGGCGGTGAGATCGAGCAGCATGTCCCAAGCGGGATCTCCAAACAGCTCGCCATCGAAAAAGCGCGCGCGCAGCTGGCGCTGGCGGATGATGCGGCGCACCAGCCTGGGATCGGGGAGCGGCGGCCGCGCAGCCCGCACCAGCCTGTCACGATCACCTTGTGGACCGTCAGGATCGAAGCCGAAGAAGTCCCGCTTCGGCGAAGCGAAGACGAATGCGCTGTCCTCGCCAAAGGGCGGGTCGAACGGGCGGTGCGGTGCGGCATCGGGAAGCGAGCCGTCGAGCCGGCCGAGCCGCTGGGCAATCTGGCCGACCTGTTCGGTGAGGCGCAGGAACATCATCCGGTCCGCCTCCGACAGTTCGCGCACGCCGTTGCGCCCCATGCCGGCAAGCACGCGGCCGAGCGCAACAACACGCTCTCCCCTGCCGGGATCGACCAGGATCAGCGCCTGCGACTGGTCAAGGCAGGCAAAGACATCGTCAAGTGCGGCCATGCTCGTCGAGACGAGAAGCTCCGCCCCCGATTGCCGCGCCCGCATGTCGAGCCGGGCGAGGCCTGCCAGCACCGAACCATCGCAGACCGGGCAATCGACCAGCACCACGTCGCCAAGCGGGCGTCCGTCATCCTCGGCGAGGGCGCGGAGCGGCGCCTTGCGGGCCGCGCGGAAACCCGCGGCCTCCACATCTTCGGCTAGTTCGCCGCGCAGCGCAGTCCGATCAGCGAAAATCGACACAGTGAGCGGCAGGAGTGCCGCCACCGCCGCGGGAACGCGAAATTCCATGCCACCTTGCGCATGGGCGAACTGGGCTTGTGACATGTTCCGACTCCGTAGTTCTGTTGAACAGGAGTAGAACAAAACAAGTCTATGTCAAGAAACTGTTACGGCGCGATCCATCCGGACAGCTCTCGCCGGATCAGTGCCTCAAGCATGTCCATCCCTGCCGCCCGGTCGTTGAGGCAATCCAGCGCTTCGTAGTGCAAGCCGCCAGCCTCGATGAACTGCTCGCGGCCCCGGATCGAAAGCTCCTCGCGCGTTTCGAGGCAATCGGCGGCAAAGCCGGGCGCGGCGATGGCCAGCGCCCGCGTTCCTGCCCTTGCTTCGCGGACCAGCACCGCATCGGTCGCCGGCTCAAGCCAGCGGGCGCGGCCGAAGCGGGACTGGAACGAGGTCTCGACGCGCAGGGCTGGAAACTCAGCCGCGAGCGCTTCACCCACCAGCCGGGCCGTCTTGCGGCACTGGCAGTGATAAGGATCGCCAAGATGGAGCGTGCGTTCCGGCATGCCGTGGAATGACAGCAGCAGGACTTCGGGAGTGAAGGGCAGTGCGCGAAGCTGCGCGGCAAGATCGGCATGCAAGGCTTCGATATGGACGGGGTCGTCATAATAAGGCGGCAGTGTGCGGATGGCGGGCTGGCGGCGCATCGCGCCAAGCGCCGTCCCCACCGCGTCGAGCGCACTTGCCGTGGTTGCGGCGCAATACTGCGGATAGAGCGGCGCGATGAGCACCCGGTCGCAGCCCTCGTCGACCATGCGCTGCAAGGTATTGCCCAGCGCCGGATTGCCATAGCGCATCGCCCAATCGACGTGCGCCGCCCCGCCCAGCCGCGCATGAAGGCCCGCAGCCTGGCTGGCGGTGATTGCGGCGAGCGGCGAGCCGGCCTCGGTCCAGACTTGCTGGTAGGCATGGGCGGATTTCGCCGGGCGAGTGTTGAGGATCACGCCCCGCAGGATCGGTTGCCAGAGGAGGCGTGGCAGCTCGACCACGCGGCGGTCCGACAGGAACTCGCCGAGATAGCGTTTTATGGCCGCCTTGGTCGGCGCATCCGGCGTGCCAAGATTGACCAGCAGCACGCCGACGCCGCCGATCCGCACCTCCGGGTGATCGGTTGGGCGGGGACCATCGGGGCGCAAAGTCTGGCTCATATCTCGTCACTCAGCAGGGGCAGGCGCCGAAAGCGCGTGCCGGTCGCGGAAAAGAGCGCGTTGGCAATCGCCGGCGGCGCGGCGACGACGCCGAGCTCCCCCGGATCGAAGGGCTCGGCATCGCTGTCGATGAAATCCACGTCGATCTGTGGGCAATCCGCCAGCAGAGGGAGAGACAGCGCGGCGAGGCGCCCGGTAACGGGAAGTCCCTCGGCATAACCCGTGCTCGATCCCAGCGCGAGACCCATGCCGAAGACCAGCCCGCCTTCGATCTGCTGGCGCGCGATATCCAGATTGACGATCCGCCCGATGTCGGCAACCGCTGCGATCCGGTCCACCCGTACCCCGCGTTCGTCGCGTCGAGCCGTGGCGATGACAGCAATGCGCCCACCGCTCGTCCCGCCCCAACTATCGGGGATGAGGTGGCAGGCGAGGCCTTGCCCGCTGGCGTCCGCGCCTGCGTCCCAGTTGGCAAGGCTGGCACAGCGCTGCAGGCACTGCGCCAGCCGGAGATCGTGGCCCAGCATCGCCATGCGGAAGGATAGGGGCTCGCGCGCGGCCTTGTGCGCCAGTTCGTCGAGAAAACTTTCGGTGAAGAAGGCGGTGTGAAAGTGCGCATTGCCTCGCATCCGGCCGACCGGCAGTCCAACTGTGACGGGCACGTGGTCGATTGCGACGGCCGGGATGCCGTAAGGCGGGATCGCGGCATCGTCTGGCGAGCCATCGATGTCACCTTCGCTCGAGGTCATTGCCTCGAATGCGCTCATCCCGCCAAGCAGGCGCTTCCCCAGTTCCTGCCGGGCGGGGGGCGAGGCGATGCGTGCGCGCCAGCCGACCAGTTCTCCGGCGCCCGAGAGCCGGGCCGACATCAGTGCGGCGGCTGGCGGATGGGGCAGGCCGGCAAGATGCTCCTGCCAGCGCGACCATGTGAGTGACACCGGGCGTCCCACCTCGCGCGCGATGATCGCGGCTTCGACCGCGTGTTCGTGCTCAAGCCGCCGGTCGAAGCTGCCGCCAGCCGGCATGGGATAGAGGACGACGTCGCTCAGCTTCAGCCCCAGCGCGTCGGCCACCGCGCGGCGTGCCGCACCGGGCGCCTGGCTGGCGATCCACAGTTCCAGCTGCCCATCGGTCAGCCGCGCTGCCGCACTGGCGGTCTCCAGCGTCGCGTGCAGAGTGGGCGCGATGTCGTAGCGCATGGCGAGCGAGGCGCGCGCCGCGAAGCCGCCGGCGATATCCCCGCTCTCGTGGCTGCGGACAGCATCGCCTTTGCGGATCGCTTCGTCGAGCGCGGCTTCCATCCGGCTGGTGTCTGGCCGGGCGCGCGCGGTAAAACGCGGCGCCATGGCCGTAAGGGCGCGCTCGGCCGACCACCAGTCGGTCGCGACTGCGGCCAGCCAGCGCTCGTGCGGAACGACGGCTATGAGGCCGGGCGTGGCGTCGGCCGCCTTGCTCTCATGGCTGGAAAGCACGCTGTCGCCGATGGGACCATGACGGATCGCGGCAAAAACCATGCCGGGCAGGCGAACGTCTCCGGCGAAGCGATAGGTGCCATCGGCCTTGGAGGGCAAGTCCAGCCGGGGGTGGTGCGGCGGCGTGCCGGGCGGGAACTGTGCAGACCGTTCCTGGGCCGGGTTCGCGCGCAGCGGCGGGCTTCGCGGCGGATCGAAGCCGGCGGCGGCAGCGGCAAGCTCGCCAAAGGACAGGCGCCTTGCCCCGTGCGTGACGTGGCCGCCAACCGCCTCGCAGTCCTCCCAGTCGACGTCCCAGCGGTCGGCAGCTGCCATGCACAGCAGCGCCCGGGCGCTCGCGGCGGCTACGCGGCAGGGCGCTTCGCAGGCGGCAAGCGAGGTGCCCTCTGCCGTTACCATGAAAAGGCTGTCCTGCGCCCAGCGCCGGGCGATGGCGCTGCCTGGGGAAGAGGCAGCCCCGGCAAAACCGGGCATCCACAGGTCGGCCCAGCGAGAGGCGAGCAGCGCGTTGGCGAAATGCGGGCTGAGCGGTGCGGGCTCGACCGCGATCCGGCGCCAGTCTGCACCAAGTTCCTGGGCAATGACCTGCGGGATCAGAGTGGTGACGCCCTGTCCCATTTCCAGTTGCGGCACGTTGACAGTGACAATGCCGCCGCTCGAGATGCGAATCCACGCACCGAACGCAGCCTCGTCGGGCGCGGGCGACAACGGCAGCGGAAACTCCCGGTCGCGCAGCAGGTAGCCGACGGCAAGCCCGCCGCCCGCCAGCGCGCCGATCAGCAATCCGCGCCGCGAAACCTGCACGCTCAGCGCGCCTGATTGTCCAGCCAGGTGCCGACCCGGCGGGCAATCGCGGCAAAAATCTCCCCATCGGGGCCGTCGCCAGCGGCGGGGGGGCGCCCAGCGTCGCTTTCCTCGCGGATCGCCAGAGAAAGTGGCACGCGGCCCAGGAAAGGAAGCCCCAGCTCTCCCGCCGCCGTTTCCGCGCCGCCGCTGCCGAAGGGATCACTGATCTCGCCGCAATGCGGGCAGGCATAGCCGGCCATGTTCTCGACCATGCCGATCACCGGCACGCCAGCCTGCTGGAACAGGCCGATGGCGCGCCGGGCATCCATCAGCGCAAGGTCCTGCGGCGTCGAGACGATCACCGCGCCCGCCGGCTTGAAACGCTGGAGCATAGTGAGCTGCACGTCGCCGGTCCCGGGCGGCAGGTCGACCACGAGGATTTCGGCATTGCCCCAGTCCGCATCGACAAGCTGCGACAGCGCATTGCCCGCCATCGGACCGCGCCACGCGATCGCCTGCCCCGGTTCGGCAAGATGGCCCATCGACAACAGCGGCACGCCCCAAGGGCTCGGAACCGGGATCAGCTTCTTGTCGCTGGCAGCGGGACGCTTGCCTTCGTTGGCCATCAGGCGCGGCTGCGAGGGGCCATAGATGTCGGCATCGACCAGCCCCACCTTGCGGCCTTCGCGGGCCAGAGCGACGGCGAGATTGGCCGACAGCGTCGATTTGCCCACGCCGCCCTTGCCCGATCCCACCGCCACGATGAGGCGACGCGACTTGTCGGCGACCATGCCGACGCGCACTTCGCGCACGCCGGGCCGGGCTTCCAGCGATTCCTTCACGGCCGTTTCCAGCCGCTCGCGCTCGACCGCGTCGAGCCCGCCGACTTCGAGCACCAGTGACACCGTGTCATCCACCACGCGCAAGGATTGCAGGCGGGCCTGCGCCAGCGGCGGCAGCGCCGCCTTCAAACTGTCCTCGCCGTCGTCGCTCACCACCATGTTCTCCCTGCCGGGTTTCTGCCGTCCCGCCCCCTAGCAGGGAAAAACGGGCACGGGGCACTGTTTTTGTGCGGCGGGCGTTCCTATAGTGTGCTCATGAAAGCTTTCGGAGGTGCATTCACGCGCGGTGTGCTGGCCATGGCCGGCCGCCGCAGTCCATGGGGCGGGGGCGAGCGCCCGGGCGGAGAGCCTGCCGGCGACGAGCCGGCCGGGGAAGCGCCTGCGGGCGGGCCGGAGACCGGTTCGGCAGGAGATGATCCGCAGGGCAAGCCGAAGGGGCCGCGCAACCCGTGGCTTCCCTCGGGAGAACAGCCGCCGCGCCGCTCGGCCAGTATCGAGGACATTTTCCGTGCGCGCGAACAGCGTGGTCGCGGGCCTTCGGGCGGCGGGGGCGGTCTTGGCGGGGGCGGCGGCTTTCCCGGCCTTCCGCCCCGTGCGGACGGCAAAAGCTGGTTTCCCGTCATCATTGGCGGCATCGCGCTTCTGTGGGTCGCGGCGACCTCGTCGCACATGGTCGGCCCCAAGGAAGAAGGGATTGTCACCACCTTCGGCAAGTATGAGCGCACGATCGGGCCGGGCGTGTCCTTCACGCTGCCCTGGCCGATCCAGAGCGTGAATGTGATGGACGTCACCTCGATCAAGCGCGACTCCATTCCCGAAGGCGAATCCGAAAAGCTGATGCTGACTAGCGACCAGAACCTCGTCGATATCAGCTATCTGGTGCGCTGGAACATCAAGAACCTCAAGCTCTATACCTTCCAGCTGGCCGAGCCCGAGCAGACCGTGCGCGAGGTTGCCGAAGCGGCCATGCGTGCTTCGATTGCCGAGGTCGGCCTGAACGACGCGATGGGCGGTGCCGGCCGGGCGCGGGTCGAGCAGAACGTGCGGACCCGGATGCAGGGCGTGCTCGACGGATACAAGTCGGGCGTGCGCATCCTCGGCGTCGAGATCAAGAAGGCCGATCCGCCCACCAAGGTGATCGGTGCTTTCCAGCAGGTTACTGCGGCGCAGCAGGACGCGCAGCGCGACATGTCGAACGCGCAGGCGTGGGCACAGCAGCTCATGGCCCGCGCGCAGGGCGATGCCGCTTCGTTTGACAAGGTCTATGGACAGTACAAGCTTGCGCCCGACGTCACCCGCCGGCGCATGTATTACGAAACGATGGAGCGCGTCCTGTCGAACAACGACAAGGTCGTGGTGGAGGCTGCCGGCGTGACGCCGTACCTGCCGCTGTCCGAGGTGCGCAAGAAAGCGCCCGCGGCGGCCGCTTCGGCTTCGCCCGCGCCGGGAGGCAACTGATGCTCGACCAGATCCGCAACAATCTGTGGCAGGACCACAAGCTTGCCATCATCGCGCTGGGCGTGGCGGTGCTCGCCCTGTTTTCCAGCGTCGTGCAAGTATCGGAAACCGAACAGGCCGTGGTGGTTCGGTTCGGCGAGCCGGTGCGAGTCATCAACCGCTTCAAGCCCAATATCGATTACGGGCTGACCGGCGCGGGCCTCTCGCTGCGCATGCCGTTTGCTGAACGGCTGGTGCGGATCGACCGGCGGCTGCTGACGGTCGACATGGAGCGCCAGCAGGTGCTGTCCACCGATCAGCTGCGGCTTGAGGTCGATGCTTATGCCCGCTTTCGTATCATCGACCCGGTGCGCATGGTGCGCACTGCCGGCACGCCGGACCAGGTGGGCCAGCAGCTCCAGCCGATCCTGACCTCGGTGCTGCGGCAGGAACTGGGCAAGCGCACGTTCCAGTCATTGCTGACGGCGGACCGCGGACAGGCCATCCTGCGTATCCGCGACGGACTCGACCGTGAGGCGAGGGCTTACGGCGCCCAGGTCATAGACGTGCGGATCAAGCGGGCCGATCTTCCAGACGGCGCGCTGGAAAGCGCTTTCGGCCGGATGCAGGCGGCGCGCGAGCAGGAGGCGACCACCATCCGCGCGCAGGGTTCCAAGCAGGCGCAGATCATCCGCGCCGACGCCGAAGCGCGCGCCTCGAAGACATACGCCGACAGCTTCGGCAAGGACCCGGCGTTCTACGATTTCTACCGCGCCATGCAGAGCTATGACTACACCTTCGGGCAGGGCGAAGGCTCGACGACGATCCTGCTCTCGCCTGACAACGACTACTTGCGCCAGTTCAAGGGGCGCTGAGGCAAGGGTTATGGGACATGCCGGGAGCCGCGGGGTTCAAACCGCGTTCATGCCTGCGAAGGATTGATGCGCCTACAATGTGACACGCGCATCGGCCCGGGATACCGCTCCGGCCCGCGCCAGACCGAAGGAAGACAAAGGACGTGAAGCCCGTGCGATACGCCTATGGAATCACCACCGCGCTACTTGTTGGCGGCGCCACATTGTCCCTCGCCACCGGCTATCCCGCTGGCGCCCAGGTTGCGCAGAACGACGCGCAGCAGATGCAGACCGTTGTGCCGCGCGCCGGTGCGCCCGCCAGCTTCGCCGACCTGACGCAGCAGCTTGCCCCTGCGGTGGTCAACATCTCCACCCGCCAGCGTGTGCAGGTGCAGAACGCCAATCCCTTTGCCGGAACGCCATTTGCCGACCTGTTCGGCGGCGGTAACGGCCAGAGCGGCCCGCAAACGCGCGAGGCGCAGTCGCTCGGCTCGGGCTTCATTGTCTCGCCCGATGGCTTCGTGGTGACCAACAACCACGTCATCACCGCCGACGGGCAGGGCCAGGTCGAATCGATCACGGTGACGATGCCCGACGGGACCGAATACCCAGCGCGCCTGATCGGGCGCGACGAGGCCTCGGACCTTGCGGTGCTCAAGATCAGTGCGGCAAAGGCGCTGCCCTTCGTCAAGTTCGGCGATTCGCGCGGTGCCCGGGTCGGTGACTGGGTGATTGCCATCGGGAACCCGTTCGGCCTTGGCGGCACGGTCACCTCGGGCATCATTTCGGCGGTCTATCGCAACACCGGGTCGGGATCGGCTTATGACCGCTATCTGCAGACCGATGCCTCGATCAACCGGGGCAACTCGGGCGGCCCGATGTTCGACATGCGCGGTCAGGTCATCGGAATCAACAACGCGATCTTCTCGCCCACGGGCGGCAGCGTCGGGATCGGCTTTGCCATTCCGGCAGAAATCGCTGCGCCAATCGTCGAAAAGCTCAAGGCCGGACAGGCGATCGAGCGCGGGTATCTTGGCGTACGGATCCAGCCGGTGAACGAGGATCTGGCCGATTCGCTGGGCATTCCGCACAATCGCGGCGAATTCGTCCAGGCGATCGAGCCTGGTCAACCGGCGGCCAATGCGGGCATGCGGGCCGGCGACGTCGTCGTTCGGGTCGACGGCAAGGATGTCTCGCGCGACCAGACCCTGTCGTACATCGTTGCCAATACCGCGCCGGGCAAGCGCATACCGGTCGAAGTCATTCGCGACGGCAAGCGGCTCACGCTCAATGCCGTGGTGGGCAAGCGCCCCAGCGAGCAAGAACTGGCGCAGAACTTCGAGCAGACGCCGAACCCGGACGAGAATCCGTTCGGGCAGGGCTCGCGGCCCCAGCAGCCGCAGGCCTCGGGCGTGATCGAGAAGGCGCTTGGCCTCTCGGTCCTGCCGCTCACGCCGCAGATCGCGCGGCAGCTCGGCATGCCCGAGACGACGCAGGGCGTGGTCGTCAATGCTGTCGATCCCTCGTCCGATGCGGGGAGCAAGGGACTTCAGCGCGGCGACGTGGTTCTGTCGTCCAACTATCGCAACGTGACCACGCCGGCAGCCCTGGAAGAAACCATCCGCGCCGCGCAGGGCACAGGCCGCAACGCCTTGCTGCTTCGGGTCCAGCGCCGGGGCCAGCCGGCGACTTACGTGCCGGTCAGGCTGCGGTAATCGGGCTCCGGGTCAATTGACACCTCGCGGCTGCGGCACGGGTTCCAGGGATGGTTGCCGTGTCGGAGCCGCGCGTCCTGATCCGGGAGCGGAACGAAGTCCCGGATCGCGCTCCCTTCGTCCTGTCGCGCGGTCGAGGAAGTCGTCGTTCGCGGCGGGCGGGGCTTCGCCGGGGGCATAGTCCTGCTGCGGGAAGGGCTGCTCGTCGGTTGGCGGTTCGCCCGGACCGGCGTCGCCGCCCGAGATTCCGGGACGGACCAGATTGCCCTGATCGTCGACATAGAAATACTCGTCCGGATTGCCGAAACGTGCCTCGTCATCGGGTTCGAGCTGCCAGTCGGGTAGCTTGAGGTCGGTGTCGAACTTTTCAAGCGGACGCCCGGCTACCGCGACGCGCATGAAGCTGGCGAAAGCCCGCGCCGGCGCCGCTCCGCCCTGAAGGCCGGGCACGGCGCGCGCATCGTCGCGGCCCATCCATACGCCCGTGGTGACGCCGCTGGAAAAACCGAGGAACCAGCCATCCTTGTTGGACGAGGTGGTGCCGGTCTTGCCCGCGACCGGCCGCCCGATCTGCGCTGCGCGGCCGGTGCCGGTGGCAACGGCGGATTGCAGCAGGTCGGTGATGCCAGCCGCGACATAGCCGGGAACGAGCAGCTCACCTTGCCGCGCCTGGTGCTCGTAGAGGACTTCGCCGTCGGCGGTCTCTACCTTGAGGATGCCATAAGGCTCCGTCGTCGCGCCCTTGGCCGAGACCGAGGCGAAGGCGCGCGTCATGTCGATCAGGCGGACGTCGGAGGTGCCCAATACCATCGATGGCACAGTCGTGATCGGCGTGCTGATGCCAAAGCGGCGCGCCATGGCGGCAACCGCGCTGAAACCCACTTCGTTGCCGAGCTGCGCCGCGACCGTGTTCTTGGAATAGGAGAAGGCAGTGCGCACGTCGATCTCGCCGGCGAAGGTTCCGCCCGAATTGTGCGGGCTCCAGCCGTCGATCGTCACGGGCTCGTCGACGACGCGGTCGTTGGGCTTGTAGCCCGCCTCGAGCGCGGCAAGATAGACGAACAGCTTCCACGCCGAACCCGGCTGGCGCACGGCGTTCGTGGCGCGGTTGTAGTTCGAGGTCACATAATCGGTGCCGCCCACCATGGCGAGCACCGCGCCGTCGCGGTCCATGCTGACCAGCGCGCCCTGCGCTCCGCGAGGCACGTTGGCCGCGATGGACGCAGTCGCGGCGCGCTGCATGCCGATGTCGAGCGTGGTCCAGACCTCGATCGGCTCGGTTGTGTCGGATATCAGCAGATCGAGTTGCGGGAGTGCCCAGTCAGTGAAATAGCGGACCGAGTTCTGACCCTTTTCGGGAGCGAGCTTCACTGCCCGCAGATCGGTGCTTTCCACATCGGACGAGCTGATGGCACCCGTCTCCGCCATGGTGCGCAGCACCACCTGCGCCCTGTCAACCGCTGCGGCGGCATCGGCCGTCGGCGAATAGCGCGAAGGCGCCTTGACGAGGCCGGCGATGATCGCGGCCTCGGGCAGGCTCAGCTGGGTGCCGGGATGGCCGAAGAACTTGCGGCTCGCGGCATCGATGCCATAGGCGCCGCCGCCGAAGTAGACCTTGTTGAGGTACAGCTCGAGGATCTCGTCCTTGGTGAAGCGCCATTCCAGCGCCATGGCGAGGACCGCCTCGCGCAGTTTACGAGCGAACGTGCGGTTGTTGTTCAGAAAGACGTTGCGCGCGAGCTGCTGCGTGATGGTGGAGGCGCCTTCGCGCCAGCGGCCAGATTCCGCCCGCACCTTGACCGAGCGTGCGATGCCTACGGGATCGATGCCGATGTGATTGCGAAAGCGCCGGTCTTCGACCGAGACCATCGCCTGCCGCATGACCTGCGGGATACGCGCGTAGGGCACCCACTTGCCATAGCTTGGACCGAGCGAGACAAGCTCTGTCCCGTCGCGCGCGCGCACCACGATCATCTGCCCGTTCTGGCTGCTCTTGAGTTCGCCGAAGGTGGGCAGCGACTGGGCAGTCACGGCGACGGCGACGCCCGTTGCAATCATGCCAAGGAGGGCCAGCGCGAAGCCCCAGACGAACAGACGTCCGAAGCCGCGGCGCAGCGCCGACTTGCGGGGCGGAGGCGGCGGGGAGGAAGGCTCGCGGCCCGATGGCGCGCCTCGCCTTACGTCACTTCGTGCCATGTGGCCGGAACACCCCTTCGAACAAAGCGCATGCGCCCTGGGCCGCTATTGTGCGAACATGCCTAACACAGGGTGAACGGTACGGACAGGGACAGCCACAGCTCCGGCTATTCCTTGGGCTTGAACGCGAGAGAGGCGCTGTTGATACAGTAGCGCAGGCCGTTTTCGCCCGGTCCATCCGGGAAGACGTGACCGAGGTGGCCCTCGCACCGCGCACAGCGCACTTCGGTGCGGACCATGCCGTGCGAGACGTCGCGGTGCTCATCCACCGCATCGGCGTTGACTGGCGCCGTGTAGCTCGGCCAGCCGGAGCCGGAGTTGTACTTGTTGTCGGACGAGAAGAGCGGCATCCCGCAGCCCGCGCAGAGATAGTCGCCGGCCGCCTTGTTCTGCTCGTACTCGCCGGTAAAGGCGCGCTCGGTGCCGGCCTGGCGCAGGATGGCGAATTGCTCAGGCGTCAGACGCTGGCGCCACTCGTCGTCGGAAAGCTGGATCTTCTCGGTCATCGGATGTCTCCATGCGGGCTGGCCGATATGGGCGCGCTGCCACCAGGTTTCCAGTACCGGCTTCCAGTGTCGCACTCAGCGATGGAGCAGCTTTGACAGCCAGCCGCGCCTGTGCTGGAGGGCCGGGGTCTGGCCCGAAATTTCGTAGAGGTAGTTAGCCAGCACCGCCGCCTGGCTTCGGGTCAGGAAGTAGCGGAAATCCTGCACATCTTCGTCCGATTGCGGATGTGCGGAGCGGATGCTCTCCAACTTGAGGATCACCCGGTCACCCAGGCGTTCGCCCGTCCAGCCGACAAGCGCGCCGTAAGCCTCGCATTTGGCCGATGACGGATTTTCCATGGTTCGACGATCCAACATTCTGGCAAGCGATGTCAAGGCGTTCGTCCTGTGCCGCCGATCTGTTTCAGCCGAGCGGTTCGACCAGCAGGACCGAGCCCTGATGGCCCGCAACCCGCATGCGCGTGCCTGCCGCCGCGTCCGGTCCCTTGGCCATCCACTCGCTATCGCCCAGCCGCACCCGGCCGCTGCCGGCTTCGATCGCCTGCGTCACCATGACGATCTCACCGACCGAGCGCGCGCCGCGATCGTTCATCATCGGATCCGCGCTGACAACCGGATGGCTGGAGAGCCAGCGTCGGCCAAGAAAGACCAAGATGATGGCCAGCACCGCAAAGAGCAGGATCTGCCATGGCAGCCCGATCGGAAGGACCCAGCTAACCAGCCCGGTCAAAATTGCCGCGCCGGCCATCCAGATCAGGAACACGCCGGGGATGGCCATTTCAGCGGCGGCCAGCACAAGACCCAGCGCCAGCCATGCCCAGTGCGGTTCGAGCGCGTTCAGCGTGTCCATGCGCTCAGCCCTTCTTCTCGCCCAGTGCGTCCTTGACGAGTTCGGTGATTCCGCCGAGCGAGCCGATCAGCTGCGTCGCCTCGACCGGGAACAGGATGGTCTTGGCATTGGGCGAGTTGGCGAACTGCGCCACGGCATCGGTGTATTTCTGGGCAATAAAATAGTTGAGCGCCTGCGTGCCGGAGGACGCAATCGCTTCCGAGACAACGCGAGTTGCCTCGGCTTCGGCGGCAGCTTCGCGTTCGCGCGCCTCGGCATCGCGGAAAGCGGCCTCGCGCCGGCCCTCGGCCTGGAGGATCGCGCCTTGCTTCTCGCCCTCGGCGCGCAGGATTTCCGATGCCCGGCTGCCCTCGGCCTCGAGAATCTGGGCGCGCTTTTCGCGTTCGGCCTTCATCTGGCGGGCCATGGCGTTGGAAATGTCGGCCGGCGGGCGAATGTCCTTGATCTCGATCCGGGTGATCTTGACGCCCCACGGCGATGTGGCGTGATCGATGACCGAGAGTAGCTTGGCGTTGATCTCGTCGCGCTTCGACAGCGTCTCATCAAGGTCCATCGAGCCCATCACGGTGCGCAGGTTCGTGGTCGTCAACTGCATGATCGCGACGTATAGATTGGCTACCTCGTAGGCGGCCTTGCCCGCATCGAGCACCCGGAAGAACACCACCGCATCGACTCCGACCATGGCGTTGTCGCGCGTGATGATTTCCTGGCCCGGAATGTCGAGCACCTGCTCCATCATGTTGACCTTGTGGCCGACCCGGTCGACGAACGGGATGATGACGTGGAGCCCCGGCTCGGCCGCCAGGGTATATTTGCCCAGCCGCTCGATCGTATAGACGAACCCCTGCCGCACGACGCGCACGCCCATCAGCAGGAACAGGAATACGACCACCAGCAGCGCAATCAGAAATCCACCCATGCCGTCACTCCTCCCAGCCGTTCGCGAAGTCTAGCGCGGGCCGCAATGTTCACAAGTTAAACCGGACGCCGTTATTTTTGAACCTTCAACGCGCAAACCGTCCAGACTAGCGCAACGGTGGAACCAAGGCGTTCGCCCAGTCTTATGTTGTCAGGCTCGCACGAAGAGTTGCAACCGAGAGGAACCAAGCAATGGCGCAGAACAACCAGGACAATCAGGGTCAAGGTGACCGTAAGCAACAGCAGGGCGGCGGCGCAGGCCAGGCCGGCCAGCAGAACCAGCAGGGCGGCAGCGGCGGCCAGCAGGGCGACAACAATGCCGGTCAGGGCGGCGGCCAGCAGGGCGGCATGACCGAGGAAGAGCGCCAGCGCCAGCAGGGCGGCGGTAGCGGCGGCCAGCAGGGCGGCGATGCCCAGCGCGACAATCAGCGTGGCGGCGGGAGCCAGCAGGGCGGCGGAAGCGACCAGCGCTAACTGGTCGGCAACCTTAAGAAACGGCGGTGCCTTCGCGGGCGCCGCCTTTTCGTATGCTTGAGAACGTCGCTCAATCGCTAAAGAGCCAGGAACAGTCCCGTCATCTGTTCGAAGGCAAGTTCGGCCTGGGCCGCATCGTAAACGGGGCTGTCCGGCACGCACCAACCGTGATCGGCGGGATAGACCACTGCTTCGGCCGGCCGGCCGGCCGAAGCAGCGGCCTTGCGCAGCGCGTCCTTGTCGCCGGGCGCCTTGGCATCGTCGTCCTTCGAGATGGCGAACAGGTAGCTTGCCCTGGTCCTCGCCAGCAGATTGACCGGCGCGTCCGGTCCATCCCCGACCAGGCCGCCGCCGTGGAACGAGGCGGCGGCGCGCACGCGCGAAGGCACAGCGGCCGCGCTGAACACCGTGAACGGTCCGCCCATGCAATAGCCGCACGAGCCGATGCCCTTTGCGGTGTCGACCGCATCGCTGGCATCAAGGAAGGTCGTAAAGGCCCTTGCGTCGCTCATGATCGCCTGCGGGGTGAGCAGCGCGCGGTAGCCCATGACCCGCGCCCGGCCGGCCGGCTCCATGAATTCGGCGAAGCTCTGCATCACCGGCGCGGGCGAGGAGCGATAGTAGGGGTTGACAACGAGCACCGCGAAACCCGCCTGGGCCAGGCGGCGCGCCATGGCTTTCTTCGCCTCGCGCAGGCCGGCGATATCAGGCCACATGATGACGCCGGGGTGGCGGCCGCTCGCATGATGGACGAAGAAGCCGTCGGCGATGCTCTCGCCCATCTGGATCGTGACGGGACGCTCGGCGAGGTCATCTGCGGCCACTTTTCGGCCGCCCGTTCCGGCGCATGCGGCGAGCGCGGCGCTGGCGCCCATCGCCGCGAAGCTGCGCCGGGTCAGGCCCTTTCGCGCAAGGGCGGCGTCGAATTCGTCGGTATGGGCATCATCGCACATCGCATGAATCTCCTCGCCCCCACCCCCGGGCGGCATGAGGATAGCGCACGATCAGCGCCGCGCCAGTGCCGTGTCGCTCTGCTCGATCAGCCGCGCCATGATCGTCGACACAGTCTCCTCTTCGGTGACCATGCCGACCGACTGTCCGGCCATCAGGGAGCCGCTCTCGACTTCGCCGCCGATGACGGCGCGGCGCAGCGCGCCGGCCCAGAAATGCTCGATCATCAGCTGGGCCTCGCCCATCTCGACCTTGCCCTCGTCCAGCAGCTGCGCCACTTCGCGCTGCTTGGCAGTGAACTCCTCGGTTCCGGCGTTCTTGAGCGCGCGCACGGGAATGACCGGCAGGCGCGGGTCGACCTGCACCGATGCAACCGCATCGCGCGCATTGGCGCGGAAGAAGGCCTTCTTGAAATCGGGGTGCGCGATCGATTCGCTGGCGCAGGCAAAGCGCGTGCCGAGCTGGACGCCCGATGCCCCCATTTCGAGATAAGCGGCGATCATTTCGCCGTGGCCGATGCCGCCCGCGACGAAGACGATGTGGTCCTGCGAGAGCACGGGCAGGAACTCTTGCGCCAGCACGCTCGTCGCCACCGGGCCGATGTGGCCACCCGCCTCGCTGCCCTCGATGACGAGCGCATCGGCGCCGGAGCGCAGAAGCTTCTTCGCCAGCGCCAGTGTCGGCGCGAAGACCAGCACCTTGGCGCCGAAGGCCTTGATCGCCTCTACGCTGCCCTTGGGCGGAATGCCGCCCGCCAGCACGACATGACTCACGGAATGCCGCGCGCAGACCGCGATCAGGTCGAACAGCTGCGGGTGCATGGTGATCAGGTTGACGCCGAAGGGCCGCTGCGTCAGCGCCGCAGTTCCGGCGATCTCGGCATCCAGCAGCTCGGGCGTCATTGCTCCGCAGGCAATCACGCCGAAGCCGCCGGCATTGCTGATCGCTGAGACGAGGTTGCGTTCCGACACCCAGCTCATCGCGCCGCACAGGACGGCGTGCTCGCTGCCGAGAAACTCGGCGCCGCGCGCCATCAGTTGCCGGGTTCTTGTCACGCCGCCTGGTCCGTCCCGTCGAGTCCGTAGGCGGTGTGGAGCACGCGCACGGCAAGTTCAGTTTCGTCCTCGTCGATCAGCACCGAGACCTTGATCTCGCTGGTCGAGATCGCCTGGATGTTGATGCCCCGGTCGGCCAGCGCGGTGAACATCGTGCTGGCGACGCCGGCGTGGCTGCGCATCCCGACGCCGACGACGCTGATCTTGGCAACCTTGCTGTCGGCGATCAGGCGGAAGAAGCCGATCTCCCCCTGCCGTTCCTCGAGCAGCGCCTGCGCGCGCGGCAGGTCGGCGCCCGGCACCGTGAAGGTGACATCCGTCTCGCCCTTGTCCTTGGCGACGTTCTGGATGATCATGTCGACGTTGATGTTGGCGGCGGCGAGCGGCGAAAAGATGCCTGCCACCGCGCCCGGCTTGTCGGCAACGCGGGTCAGCGTGATCTTGGCTTCGTTCTTGTCGGCTGCGATGCCGGTGATGAGCTGGCGTTCCATGTCAGATCCTTCAAGTTCTCCGGCCGTGTCCCCGGCCGCATTCCTGGACAGTTCGTCTTCGCCCACGATCATCGTGCCGGGCAGGTCGTCGGCGGGCGGCGCATCGTCGTCGATGAAGCTCGACAGCACCTGCACCCTCACGCCTTCCTTCATCGCCAGGCTGACCGAGCGGGTCTGGAGCACTTTCGAGCCGACCGAGGCCAGCTCGAGCATTTCCTCATACGTCACGGTCTTGAGCTTGCGCGCCTTGGCGACGATGCGCGGGTCGGTGGTGTAGACGCCGTCGACGTCGGTATAGATGTCGCAGCGGTCCGCCTTGACGGCTGCCGCCACCGCGACGGCGGAGGTGTCCGAGCCGCCACGCCCCAGCGTCGTCACCCGGCCTTGCGGCGAGAGGCCCTGGAAGCCCGGAATGACAGCGATTTCGCCCCCCGCCATCGAGGAGATCAGCGCATCCGAATCGATGTCCTCGATCCGCGCCTTGGCATGGGCATCGTCGGTGCGGACAGGAAGCTGCCAGCCGAGCCACGAGCGGGCCTTGCAGCCCATCGACTGCAAGGTCATCGCCAAAAGGCCGGCGGTGACCTGCTCGCCGCTCGCGACGACGACGTCGTACTCGGCCGGATCGTAGAGCGCGTGCGCCTCGCGGCAGAAGGTCACCAGCCGGTCTGTCTCGCCCGCCATGGCTGAGACGACGACGGCGACTTCATGCCCTGCGGCCTGCTGGCGGCGCACAATCCCGGCGACGCGGCGAATGCGCTCCGAGCCGGCCATCGACGTACCGCCGAATTTCATCACGATGCGGGCCAAGGTCTGCTCCCCCGTTGGGCATCAGGAAACGGACACTTGGGTCCGGGCGGGCGCCCTGTTAGGGATGGTCCATGGCTAATGCAACTGTGCCCGCGATACCGTCCGCCACGCTGCGCTCAACGATCCGGCCCGAGGAGGCTGCGCACTTCGGCGCGCTCGCGGCGGACTGGTGGGATCCGAAGGGCTCGTCCGCGATGCTCCACCGGCTCGGTCCGGTCAGGCTCGCGTTCATTCGCGACGCAATTGACCGGCATTGGCGCGGCGACTCCCGCGACATCAAACCATTGTCCGGCAAACGGGCGCTTGACGTCGGTTGCGGCGCGGGCCTCCTTTGCGAGCCGCTGGCCCGGCTGGGCGCGGACGTGACGGGAATCGACGCGGCGGCGGAAAACGTGGAGGCGGCGCGCGCCCACGCTGCCGGTTCGGGCGTTGCAATCAGTTATCGGGCCGGCGACGTTTCCGCGCTGGGCCTGTCGGGCTTCGATCTGGTGTGCAGCCTCGAAGTGATCGAGCACGTGGCGGACAAGCAGGCCTTCGTCGGCGCGCTCGCGGCTGCGCTGGCGCCGGGCGGGCTTATGGTGCTGTCAACGCCCAACCGCACGGCGCGCTCGCGCCTGCTGATGGTGGAGGCCGCCGAGCGGGCTGGTCTGATCCCGCGCGGCACGCATGACTGGGACAGCTTCGTCACCCCCGATGAGCTGGCTGACCTGCTCAGCGAGGCCGGGCTAAACATGGGCGAGCCGCGCGGCATCGGCTGGACGCCGCCGCGAGGGTTGCATCTTACCGACGATCTTGCGCTCAACTACATCGTCGTCGCGGCGCGCGCCTAGAGCAGCGCTTTGGCCCACCGCGCTTCGTCGAAGCCGACCAGCAGGCCGCCGGGATGCTCCACGATGGGGCGCTTGATGCAGCTGGGGTGTGCAAGCATCACGGCAGTTGCGCGGTCCACGGTCAGGCCTTCCCGCTCGGCCTCGGGCATTTTGCGAAACGTCGTGCCTGAACGGTTGAGCACTTTCTCCCAGCCAGCTTCCTCCACCCAGCCTGCCAGCCGCTCCGCGTCGACACCCTGCTTCTTGTAGTCATGGAACGCGTGCGCGATCCCGTTCGCATCAAGCCAGCGGCGAGCTTTCTTGACGGTATCGCAATTCGGAATGCCGTAGAGTGTGACGCTCATCGTGCGGGACTTTCAGGAGGGGAGCGGGAGGCCGGAGCCTTAGCGGGCTGGACAATCCGGCTCAATGCGCCAAAAGCGCCATCCCATGAGCGTCAACAGTTTCGGCCGCGTGCTGCGGTTCACGACATGGGGTGAAAGCCACGGGCCGGCGATCGGCGCGGTAGTCGACGGCTGTCCGCCGGGACTGGCGCTTTCGGAGCGCGACATCCAGCCGTTCCTCGACGCGCGGCGGCCGGGCCAGTCGAAGTTCACCACCCAGCGGCAGGAGCCGGACGCAGTCCGCATCCTGTCCGGTGTGTTTGAAGGCAAGACCACCGGCACCCCGATCAGCCTGATGATCGAGAACGTCGACCAGCGATCGAAGGACTATTCCGAAGTCGCCAAGGCCTACCGCCCCGGCCATGCCGACTATGCCTATGATGCCAAGTACGGTTTTCGCGACTATCGCGGTGGCGGACGCAGCTCTGCGCGCGAGACGGCTTCGCGCGTCGCGGCGGGCGCGGTGGCGCGGCTGGTGCTGCCCGAACTGCACATCCGCGCCTGGGTCAGCGAAATCGGCGGCGACGCGATCGATCCCGTGATGTTCAACGAGGCGGAAATCGCCGCCAACCCCTTCTTCTGCCCCGATGCCTGGGCGGCGAAGCGCTGGGAGGCGCTGGTGGACGAGGCGCGGCTTGCCGGTTCCTCGCTGGGCGCGGTGGTCGAATGCGAGGTCCACGGCGTGCCGGCGGGCTGGGGCGCGCCGATCTATGGCAAGCTCGATGCCGATCTTGCCGCCGCGATGATGGGGATCAACGCGGTGAAGGGCGTGGAGATCGGAGACGGCTTTGCCGCCGCGCGTCTTCGCGGCGAAGACAATGCCGATCCGATGCGGCCTTCGGCGGCTGGCGGCGAGGTAGGGGCCGGGGGCGGCCCCGAATTCCTTGCCAACCACGCCGGCGGAATTGCGGGCGGCATTTCCACCGGCCAGCCGATCCGGCTGCGCGTCGCCTTCAAGCCGACCAGTTCGATCCTTACGCCGGTCGAGACGATCGACCGCAGCGGTGCGGCCAGCGAAATCCGCACCAAGGGACGGCACGATCCCTGCGTCGGCATTCGCGGCGTGCCGGTCGTCGAAGCAATGATGGCGCTGGTTCTCGCTGATCACAAGCTGCTTCACCGCGCGCAGTGCGGCGGCTAACCGGCTGAATAGGTAGAAATACCCGGAAACCTCAAGCTCAGTCGAGGTCGTAAAATTCGACGATGTGCCGCCAGCCTTCCTCTGCCGTTTCGACCCAGTGGAACAGCTCGGTATCGTTGACGTTGATGACGCCTTCCTCGGCCATGAAATCGAAATCGATGACCCTGCTCCAGTAGTCACGGCCGAACAGCAGGATGGGAATCGGCTTCATTTTCCCTGTCTGGACCAGGGTGAGCAGTTCCATGAACTCGTCGAGCGTGCCGAAGCCGCCGGGGAACACGGCGACGGCCCGGGCGCGCAGCAAGAAGTGCATCTTCCTCAGCGCGAAGTAGTGGAACTGGAATGAGAGTTCCGGCGTCACGAATTCGTTGGGGGCCTGTTCGTGCGGCAGGACGATGTTGAGTCCGATGGTGCCAGCGCCCGCTTCCGCCGCCCCGCGATTGGCCGCTTCCATGATCGACGGCCCGCCGCCCGAGCAGACCACGAACTGGCGCATGCCCTTCTCCACGATGGCACATTCGCTGGCGATGCGGGCCAGCTTGCGCGCCTCGTCATAGTACATCGATTTGGCAACGAGCCGTTCGGCCACCTTGCGCTGCGAAGGATCGTTCGCGGTTTTCAGCAGCGCCGCGGCGTGTTCGGGCGCGGGAATGCGGGCCGAGCCATACACCACCAGAGTCGAGCCGACCCCGGCCTCTTCAAGCAGCATCTCGGGCTTAAGCAGTTCGAGCTGGAAGCGCACGGGACGAAGCTCGTCGCGCAGCAGGAATTCAGTGTCGGCGAACGCCAGCTTGTATGACGGACTTTGCGTCTGCGGCGTATCGTGAGGATGGGCTTCCTCGAACGATTTTTCCTGCTCCGCCTTGTAAAAGCGGCGATGGGTGAGGTGCTTCTTTTCGTCCTGGCTCATCGGTCTGCCATGGCCCGGACGCGCGCCGCTTGTCGAGCGATAACCGGAGCGTCTGGTTCGGTGCTGCAATATTTTAACTAACTTACGGAACTTAAAAGATTTTCAGGCGTATCATCTCTGTCGCTGTCTGCGAGAGGGAGGGCCGGTCTTCCCTCGCAGGCGGCGACTCACTTGGTGCTCGCCGCTCAGGGCTTGAGGACAATCTTTGTGTACCGATCCTGCTCGTCATGGAATGCCTTGTAGCCGGCAGGTCCGTCCTTCAGCGCCATGCGGTGACTGATGAGGAACGTCGAATCGATCTTGCCCTCGGCAATCGCGGTGTAAAGCGGGCGCAGATATTTCTGTACGTGAGTCTGCCCGCTGCGGATGGTCAGCCCCTTTTCCATCAGCGCGCCGATGGGGAACTTGTCGATCACGCCGCCATAGACGCCGGGGATCGAGACGCGGCCCCCTTTGCGCGTTGCTATGATGCATTGGCGGATGACATGGCCGCGGTCCGTTCCCATGAAGGTCGACACCTTGATCTGATCGAGGATGTTGTCCGCAAAGGCGCCGTGCGCTTCGAGCCCGACGCAGTCTATCGTCGCGTCGGGGCCGATCCCGCCGGTCATGTCCCAGAGCGCTTCGTAGACCTTGCTTTCTTCAAAATCGATGGTTTCCGCGCCAAAGCCGCGCGCCAGTTCGAGGCGGTGCGGGAAATGGTCAATGGCAATGACCCGCTCCGCACCCATCAGGAATGCGGACTGGACCGCGAACAGCCCGACGGGGCCGCAGCCCCACACGGCGACGGTGTCTCCCGGCTCGATCTCGGCATTTTCCGCCGCCATCCAGCCGGTCGGCAGAATGTCGGTAAGGAAGAGGACCTTGTCGTCCTCGATGCTGTCGTCCGGAATGACGAGCGGTCCGAAATCCGAGAACGGCACCCGGACGTATTCTGCCTGACCGCCTGAATAGCCGCCAGTCATGTGGCTGTAGCCGAACGCGCCCCCCATCGGATAGCCGAGTCCCTCGCGGCCAATATCGTGGTTGTCGGCCGGATTGCCGTTCTCGCACGCCGAGTATTGATGCTTCGAACAGTGATAGCAGCCCCCGCATGAGATCGTGAAGGGAACCACGATCCGCTGCCCTTTCTTCAGCGTGCTGGCGCTGCCGGTCTCGACAACTTCGCCCATGAATTCGTGGCCGAGCACGTCGCCCTTCTGCATGGTCGGGATGTAGCCGTCGTAAAGATGGAGGTCCGAACCGCAAATCGCGGTCGAGGTCACGCGGATGATCGCATCGCGCGGGTTGATGATCTCGGGATCGTCGACGGTGTCGCAGCGCACGTCATGCTTGCCGTGCCATGCTATCGCTTGCATTGGTTCAGTCTCCCGTGCGTTCGCGGTGGATGCGGGCGTTGCGCGCGCCAGTGGCGATTTCGCCGGTTTCCATGAACTGCTTGAGGCGGTGAAGATCGCGCCGGCTCTGCATGCGCGGTTCGCGCTGGAACAGCTTGGCGAACATCTGGCCCATGCCGCCGGCCGGTGGCTCGTACGCGATGACGGCGCGAACGACGGTGCCCCGCGCACCCGCATCGCGGAACTCGACCCGCCCGCTGTTGGCGACGTCCGCGCCCTCGGCTGATTGCCATGTTATCTCTTCGCCGGGCACGTCATGCGTGATGACCGCCTCCCAGCTTACCTCGCGGCCGCCCGGCGCCTTGACCGTCCAGCGGGATCGGTGCTCATCGATCGGCTCGATCGAAGCAATATTGTCCATGATGCGGACAAGATTGGAGGGATTGCGCCAGAAATCATAAATTTCGCGCGCCGGCCGCGCGATGGTCACAGCCTCGCTGACGAGGGTACGTTCCGGCTTTGCCGTCTTGGAGGCGGTGACGGGGGCGTCGTCACGATGCCTGTTCGCCTCGAATTGCTGCCGCGGGCCGGGGTGTTCGTTCATCGCGGGGCCTTTCCACAAGGTGTCCAGCGATTACAAAGCGCCCCGGGCAGGCGAAGTTCCCCGTAATTCTCGCGGGTGCGATCAGCTGCGCTTCTTGCGCCGCGTTTCCCAGCCCTTCCGAGCCGCTGCCGAGCGTTTTTCGAAGCTTTGCGAGGATCCGCTGGCTTGGCCGCCCTTGCGTGACGGCTCATGGTTCTCCGGCTTGCCACGGCCCGAGCCAGATTTTTTGCCGCCGCCGGTTTCCTTGTTCACCGTCGCCCAGGCGCGGCGCTCGGCTTCATTCTTGCCGACGCCCCGATCCTCATAGCCTTCCTCGATATGCTCGGCCATGCGCTTCTGCTTGTCGGTGTAGCTGGACTTGTCGCCACGCGGCATGACGGTCTCCTCGTTGCGCCCCGTAGAGCGACAACGAAGGAGCCCGCCAATGGTGTCCTCCGCTCCGCGCCCCTTCAAAGGGGGCGGAGGCGTCAGGAATCGTAGGAAGCGGTGGTCTTCGCGCGGACTTCTTCGGCCGTCACGCCGGGCGCCGTCTCCAGCAGCCGGAAGCGGGACGAGCGATCGGGCCTTGCGAAGACGCACAGTTCCGTGATCACCATGTCGACGCAGTTGAGGCCGGTCAGCGGCAGGGTGCATTCGGGAATGAACTTGGCCGAGCCATCCTTCGAATTGTGCTCCATGGTCACGACGACGCGGCGCGCGCCGGCGACGAGGTCCATCGCGCCGCCCATGCCCTTGATCATCTTGCCCGGGACCATCCAGTTGGCGATATCGCCCTTTTCCGAGACTTCCATCGCGCCCAGGATGGTGATGTCGACATGGCCGCCGCGGATCATCGCGAAGCTGTCGGACGATGAGAAGTAGGCGCTGCCCGGCAGATCAGTGATGGTCTGCTTGCCGGCATTGACCAGATCGGGATCTTCCTCGCCTTCGAACGGGGAGGGGCCGATGCCGAGCAGGCCGTTTTCCGATTGCAGCACCACGTTGACGCCATCGGGGATGACATTGGCGACCATCGTCGGGATGCCGATGCCGAGGTTGACGTAATAGCCGTCGCGCAGTTCCCGCGCGGCGCGGGCGGCGATCTCTTCGCGGGTCCAGGCCATCAGTTCTGCCCTCCGGTGCTTGCATTGCCATCGATTTGCGGGCGGGGCCGGGTGATCCGGAACTCGATATGGTCCGACGGCGCGCCCTGGATCATGCGCTTGATGTAGACACCGGGAAGGTGGACGTCGTCGGGCGCGATGTCGCCCAGCGGCACGATGGTCTCGACCTCGGCAATGGTCATGTACGACGCGGTTGCCATCGGCTCGTTGAAATTGCGCGCGGTCTTGCGGAACACGAGGTTGCCCGAGTGATCGGCGCGCCATGCCTTGACCAGCGAAAGGTCGGCAAAAATGCTCTGTTCCAACACATAGGTGCGGCCGTTGAATTCGCGCAGTTCCTTGCCCTGGGCAACTTCGGTGCCGACGCCGGTAGGCGTGTAGAAGGCCGGGATGCCTGCGCCGCCGGCGCGGCAACGCTCGGCCAGCGTACCCTGCGGGACGAATTCGACTTCCAGTTCCTTCGCCATGTACTGGCGCTCGAATTCCTTGTTCTCGCCAACGTAGGACGAGACCATCTTGCGGACCTGCCGGCTGCGAAGCAGCTTGCCGAGGCCGACGCCGTCGATCCCGGCATTGTTCGAGACGATGGTGAGATCGCGCACGCCCGATGCAAGCACGCCGTCGATCAGTCGTTCGGGTATGCCGCAGAGGCCGAAGCCGCCGACGCAAATGGTCATGCCGTCGCGGAGGAGGCCCTCAAGCGCCTGGTCCGCATTCTGGTAAATCGGTTTCATGCCTGTCGTTTCTCGCCTGATTGATTGCGGGATCGAAAATGCAGCCTGGAAACGATTCTCCGTGCCTTGTTACGGTCCGGTCCCAGCGAGCGGCCCCTGCAATTTCGCCGCGTACCCGTCAACAGTTTTGATGCGTGGAAACGACTGCAGCCGCCGCGTCCGGGCATAGGGTTCCGGTCGCGGCGGCTGCGTTTGGGCTCGACCGGCTCTGACCCTGGGTGGGGGTCAGGCGGCTTCGAGCATCCGGGCCAGATCGGCGTGGGGGTCACCGGTCGGGCGGATTTCGAACTTGTCGATGAGCACGCCGAGCACTTCGGGCGTGAGGAACTGGGGCAGCGTGGGGCCGAGGTGAATGCGCCTGAGGCCAAGGTGCAGCATGGACAACAGTACCGCCGTGGCCTTTTGTTCGAACCAGCTGATGCCGTAGTGCAGCGGCAGGTCGTTGACGCCGCAGCCCAGCGCGCCCGCGACGGCGATCGCGACCTGGATCGCGGAATAGGCGTCGTTGCACTGGCCCATGTCGAGCACGCGGGGGATGCCCTTGATGTCGCCTAACTCTTCGCGGTTGAAGCGGAACTTGCCGCAGCCCAGCGTCAGGATCAGGCTGTCCTGCGGCGTCGCCATGGCAAGGTCGTGAAAGTAGTTGCGGCCCGGTCGCGCCCCGTCGCAGCCACCGATCAAGAACATGTTCTTGACGTCGCCTGCCTTGATCATGCCCAGCAGCGTATCGGCCACGCCCATCACGGTGTTACGTCCGAACCCTGCAGGAATGCGCTGTTCGGGCGCATCCTCGGCAAAGCCGGGCATGTCGAGCGCGCGGGCGATGGCCGGCGAGAAGTCATGATCGGCAAGGTGCGGGATGCCGTTCCAGCCAACCGGGCCTGCCGTAAAGATGCGGTCGGCATAGCCCCTGACCTCGGGGTTGATCAGGCAGTTCGACGTCATCACGATGGCGCCGGGGAAGGCGGCGAAATCGGTCTGCTGGTCCTGCCACGCGCCGCCGTAGTTGCCTGCAAGGTGGGTATATTTCTTGAGGCCGGGGTAGGTGTTGGCGGGAAGCATTTCGCCGTGGGTATAAACGTTGACGCCCTTGCCTGCCGTCTGCTGGAGGATGGTCTCCAGATCGCCGAGGTCATGGCCTGAAACCAGCAGGCACTTGCCCGCGACCGGGCTCATCCGCACCATCGTGATCTCGGGATGGCCGAAGCGGCCGGTGTTGGCGGCGTCGAGCAGTTCCATGACCTTGAGGTTGAGCGCGCCGACGGCCAGCGATTCGGCGACCAGCGCGTCGACGTCGGTCGGATCTGCGGCGAGGAAGGCGCTGATGCGGTGGAACTCGGCGCTGACGGCGGCTTCCTCGGTGCCAAGCACGCGGGCGTGCTCGCTGTAGGCAGCGGTGCCCTTGAGGCCGTAGAGGACGAGGTTGCGCAGGCCCACCACGCTGGGACCGTCACGGTCCATGAAACGCTGGATGCCCGCGAAAGGCGCTGCGGCGGCAAGTTCCGCCTCGGTCGTGCCCGGGTTCCAGGTGGCGGGTTCGGGGAGATCGGTCAGGTTGGCGCCGGCGTCCTCGGCAAGACTGCGGGCCTTGTCGCGCATGTCGAGAGCGCGGGCGATCAGCGCATGGAAGCGCTCCGCATCGAAATTGACATTGGTCAGCGTGGTGAACCAGGCGTGCGGCGTGAAGGCATCGACGCCGGCATTGCGCACACCCTTGCGGGCGGCGCGGTCAGCATAGACGGAAACGCCCAACATCACGCGCAGCAGGATGTCCTGAAGATCGGCCACTTCCGCGGTCTTGCCGCACGATCCGATCTTGACCGCACATCCGCCTTTGTTCGACTGTTCGCACTGCACGCAATACATCGGCTGCTTCCCTTTAAGATGAACTGTTAATTCCACTTATCTGGCGAATCGGAAGATGGATTTGACAAGAATCAAATTCGAGGAAAAACCGCTCGGCCATAGCGCGCCGATAAAGGTCGCGGCCGCACAAGGAGCCATGAGCAAGGCATGCAACTGACCCGCCACACCGATTATGCGCTGCGCCTGCTCATCCATCTGGCAGGATCGGACGGCGGACGCGTCCAGATCGCGGACGTGGCGGAGGCGCAGGCAATCTCGCGCACGCACCTCATGAAGATCGCCAACGAACTGGCGCGCGCCGGCTTTCTCGAGGCCGTGCGGGGGCGCGGCGGCGGCATCCGGTTGGGCCGCGATCCGCGTGATATCAACCTTGGCGACGTGATCCGGACCATGGAACCCAAGTGCCCGATGGTCAATTGCACGTCGTGCCAGCTGATCCGGGGCTGCGACCTGCCGGGTGTGCTTGACCGCGCTTCGGCCGCGTTCAATGCGGTGCTGTCCAACTATACTCTGGCGGACGTGGTGAGGAGCGCGGCTGCCCCGTCCGATGCGGCCTGACCGCGATGCCTTCGGGGAAAACTCGTTGAATAGAGGCGGCATCGCGTTTAGCGAGCCGTGCAATGGCCCCGCCGTCGAACATCTCGAAACGCCGCACCTCCGCTCTCAAGGAAAGCGGGCCGGATTATATCGCCAAGCGCGACGAGCTGATCGAGATCGCCGCGCAGCAGTTCAAGCAGAGCGGCTATCGCGCGACAACCCTGGCTGAGATCGGGCGCAAGGCCGGGCTCGACCGCGCGACGGTCTACTATTACTTCGGCAGCAAGGAAGAGCTGTTCCGC
The DNA here is from genome assembly GCA_040377095.1 of Novosphingobium sp. Taxonomy (GTDB): domain Bacteria; phylum Pseudomonadota; class Alphaproteobacteria; order Sphingomonadales; family Sphingomonadaceae; genus Novosphingobium. The sequence goes on along the minus strand of JBEIPK010000004.1, from coordinate 60,699 downwards.
GCCATCCTGCGCACCGGCGTCGCCGCCAACATCGAGGAATGCGTCCGGATTTCGCAGGACGAGAGCCTCGACACCGTCCGCAAGCTAGAGGCGATCATCGGGCAGCTGATGCGCTCCTACGACGAGCATTACCCGCACATGTACGTCTATCTCCAGGAAGAGATGGAACGGATTGCGGGCGAAAAGAGCGAATGGGCGCACGAAATCGTCGCCCAAACCCGCCGGTTCGAACGCATCGTGCTGGGCCTCATCGCCAAGGCAGTTGAAGAGGGCCACTTGCGCCGCGACATTCCGGTCTCGATCGCGGCGAACGCGATTTTCGGCATGCTCAACTGGACGCACCGCTGGTATCAGCCGGGCGGGGCGCACGATGCCGGCGAAGTTGCGGGCTCTTTTGCGGCGATCTTCCTCGACGGCATGCGCACCCGGCCCTGACAGCGTTAGCGGGGGACACGCCTGCGAAGTTCGACCTTGTCGATCTTGGTGGCGGACATCGGCCACTCGTCGGGCTGAACGAAATAGATTGCGCGCGGCACCTTGTAGCTGGCGATCCGGCCGCGGCAGTGCTCGATCAGTTCCTGTTCGCTCGCGGCGGCGCCCGGTTGCAGCTCAATGAACGCGACCGGGACCTCGTCAAGCCTTTCGTCGGGCCTGCCGACCACTTCGGCCATCCGCACCGCGCCGTGGGTGCACAGGAACGCTTCGATCTCGACCGCCGCGACGTTCTCGCCGCCGACCTTGAGCATGTCCTTGACCCGGCCGTTGAAGGTCAGGTTGCCGTTCGAAGTCAGCGCATAGAGATCGCCGGTGTGAAGCCAGCCATCGGCGTCGATGGCCTCGGCGGTCTTTTCGGGTGCTCGCCAATAGCCGCTGGTGACACAGAACCCGCGCACCAGGATTTCGCCCACCTGATCGTGGGGGCTGTCCTCGCCGGTCTCGGGATCGATGATCCGCACTTCGATGCCGGGAACCGCCTTGCCCTGTGTCCGCGCACGCTCGTCATCCGTCTCATCGGGCGTGCTGAGGGCGAAGATGCCGGCGGTTTCGGTCATGCCGCACGCCTGCATGATTTCCGCCTCGGGCAGGCGCTGCTGCACGCGGCGGACCATGGCCTCGGGCGCAATGAGCAGCATGGCGCGCACCGAGCGCGTCGCCTCATCAAAATCCTCGTGGTCCATCAGCGGCTGGAAAATCGCGGGAAACCACGGCCAGAATGCGGTCGGCTGCTCGCGCTTCATCAGCGCGATGGCGCGAGCGGGATCGAAGAAGGTGTCGCAGACATAGGTCCCCGCCGTGCCAATAACGCCCAGGAACGGCGAGAGCGTGCCGATGTGGAAGAGCGGACCGCCGCCCCAGGTCACATCATGGTCCGACGAACGGAAGCGGACATTGGCGCGCTCGACCGGCCCGCGCGTCATCGCCTCGTGGCTGAGCATGCAGCCCTTGGGATTGGCGGTGGTGCCCGAGGTGTAGATGATCATTGCAGTGTCGCTGAGGAGCGTCAGCTGGCGCAGCGCGTCGATGCCGTCCGCGCTGATGCTGTCGCCCGCACGGGCGAACGCTTCAGGGCCGATGAACCCTTGCGTCGCCTCGCCCGAGAGCAGCGCGATGTGGCGCAGGCTTGGCGCCTCGGGGATCGACAGGGTTTCTTCCCCCGCCGCGGCAATCGAAGGCAGGGCCTCGGTGATAGCCTCGCGGAAATCGATGTACGATGTGTCTGCCGACGCGCTCAGCAATAGGGCAAGCTGGGCATTGTCGATGATGTAGCGAAGCTCGTGCGCCTTGTGCCGCGTATGCAGCGGCACGGCGACGCAATTGGCGAGCATCGCGGCGAACATCCCCGTCACCAGTTCGCGCCCGTTGTTGCAGAACAGTCCGACATGCGAGCGGGGCGCGATGCCAAGCCCGACGATGCTGCGCGCGATACCGGCCGCCTCCTCGAGCAGCTCGGCATAGGTCATCGACATGTCGGGCATGGCCAGCGCCCGGCGGTCTGGAAACCGGGCTGCGCTGCGCACCAGAAGATCGCCGACCGTGCAGACTTCATTCCACGTCGTGAACGTCACGTGGCTCATGCTCCATCCTTGCGACAGTCCGTGCGACCACCGTGTCGCGGCAGCCAGACTTATCGTCTTCGCCGCGCGTGTCAACGCACGGGTTGACCACCAGCCTTTGCAAACCTCTCGGTTGACAACGCCCGAATCGACGGCGTATCAACATGTACGTTGATAAGGGCGCAGCTAATTAGCGTCTATGGGATAGAGTCGCGCTGAACGGCAATGACGGGCGTCGCCATCGGGTCGGCGACGTTTCGAACCGGGATAATCGGCGTATGGACTCTGGTCCAATCACAGCCTAATGGTGATTAGGAGGAGAGAGCGATGTCGATGCAGTGCGGAATGTTCATGACTCCCTACAACCCGCCGTCGCGCACGCCTCGGCAGGTGTTCGACTGGGCGGTCGATATCGCACATATCGCCGATGAGGCAGGCTATTCGGACTTCATGATCGGCGAGCATTACACGCTCGCCTGGGAAAACATCCCGATGCCCGAGGCGATCATCGCGGCCTGCGCGCGCACCACTCACCAGTTGCGGTTCGCGCCAATGGCGCACCTGCTGCCGTACCACGATCCCGCCACGCTTGCGGTCCGGGTCGGCTGGCTCAGCCAGGTCATGGAAGGCCGCTATTTCCTCGGCGTCGCGCCCGGCGGGCATCACACCGACGCGATCCTGCACGGCTTCGATGGAATCGGGCAGCTTGCCCCCATGCAGCTTGAGGCACTTGCCCTGATGGAGCGCGTCTGGGAAGGCAAACCCTTCATGGAAAAGGGCAAGTACTTCCAGGCCGGCTTCCCCGGGCCGGACACGATGCCCGAGTACAACGTCGAGATTGCCGACAACAGTCCCTTTGGCGGGCGCGACAAGCTGGAAATCGCGGTCACGGCGCTGTCGATGGTCTCGAAGTCGATGGAGTTCGCCGGCTCGCGCGATTACAGCCCCATCTCGTTCTTTGGCGGTACCCCGCAGATGAACGCGCACTGGGAAACCTGGGCAACCGCCAACAGGAAAGCCGGCTTCACGCCCGACCGCAAGCGCTTCCGCGTCTGCCGCGACGTCTTCATCGCCGACACCGATGCCGAGGCGAAACGGCTCGTTCGCAAGACCGGGCTGATGCGCACTTGGGAATGTTATCTCAAGGAAATCTACGTCAAGTTCGGCCTGTTCGACGGCCTGATCGCCGATAGCGGCAAAGACGTCACGCCCGATACGATCGACGAGGACTTCCTGATCGATCACGTCATCCTGTGCGGATCGCCCGACACTGTCGTCGAGAAGCTTGAAAAGCTTGCCGATGCTTGCGGCGGCTGGGGCCAGATGGTGGCCAACCAGCATGACAGCCTCGACGATCCGAAGCCCTGGGAAGAATCGCTCCGCCGCTTTGCCAGCGAAGTCTGCCCTAGGGTCAGGATGCCCGGCTGATCGCCGGAACTGGAAGGAACTGACCCGATGAGCACTGCCCGCGCCTGTGTCCTTGTCGAACCGAACCGGGTCGAGACCTGGGACGTGCCTGTCTTCGATCCCGAGCCGGGCGGCGCCCTGGTGCGCATCATTGCCGGCGGGGTCTGCGGCAGCGACGTCCATATCAAGAAGGGCGAGGCGGGGGTCATTCCCTTCCCGATCATCCTTGGCCACGAAGGCGTGGGCCGGGTCGAGAAGCTCGGGGCGAACACCGATACCGACTATGCCGGCGTGCCGGTCAAGCCGGGTGACCTCGTGTTCTGGGCGCCGATCGCGCTATGCCATCGCTGCCACAGCTGCACCGTCCTTGAAGAGACGCCGTGCGAGAACTCGACATACTTCGAGGATGCCAGCAAGCCCAACTGGGGCAGCTATGCCGATTACGGCTGGCTGCCGCGGGGACTTGCCTTCTTCCGCGTGCCGGACGGCGCCGATGTTGACGCGATCATCGCGCTGGGCTGCGCCTTGCCGACGGCGCTGCGCGGGTTCGACCGCTGCGGCCCGGTGCGGCTGGGCGAGACGGTGGTGGTGCAGGGCGCCGGGCCAGTCGGGCTCTCGGCCGTCCTCATCGCCAGGCTTGCCGGCGCACGCGAGGTCATTGTCATCGATCAGCACGAGAACCGCCTGAAGGTGGCACGCGATCTTGGCGCGACAGCAGTTGTCTCGCTGAAAGAATCGCGCGAGGAACGCCGCCGTCAGGTCTATGATCGATGCGGCCCTAACGGCCCAGATGTGGTGGTCGAGGCGGCGGGGGTGCTGCCCGCATTCCCGGAGGGCGTCGATCTTACCGGCAATCACGGCCGCTACATCGTGCTCGGCCTTTGGGGTGCGACTGGCGAGCAGCCGATTTCGCCGCGCGACACCACGCTCAAGAACCTGACCATCGCCGGTGCGACTTTTCCCAAGCCCAAGCATTACTATCAGGCGATGCACCTTGCCGCGCGCGTGCAAAACACCCTGCCGCTGGGCAGCTTGGTGACGCACCGCTTTGGTATCGCGCAGGCGACGACCGCTCTCGACATGACGGCCAAGGGTGAAGTCATCAAAGCCGTCATCGATCCCGAACTGAACTGACAAGCTGGAGCAAGAGCCATGGCTGAAACGATCGACACTGTCGCTCCCGACAACCGCTCAAGGGCGGCCAAACCTTCGCATGTGCCGGCAGACCTGGTCCGCGACATCGACATGTACGCGCTCGACGGGATCGAAACCGGCTATCACGAAGCCTGGGTGGCGCTTGCCGAAGACATGCCAAAGCTGGTCTGGACCCCGCTGACCGGCGGGCACTGGATCGCCATGGACGGCCTGATGGTCCGCGACATCTACGAGCATCCCGAGCATTTCTCGAGCGAGGTGATCTTCCTGCCCAAGGAAGCGGGCGAGAAGTACGCCATGGTTCCCACCCGCATGGACCCGCCCGAGCACACGCCCTATCGCCAGCTGCTCGACACTGCGCTCAATCCGGCCCGCATGCGGGATCTTGAAACGATGATTCGGCAGGTTGCGGCCGAGCTGATCGAACCGATGGTGGCCAAGGGCGGCTGCGAGTTTTCCGGCGAATACGCACGGGTATTCCCGGTCAGAGTGTTCATGGCCATGGCTGACCTGCCGATGGCGGATGCGCCCATGCTGGCCCTGTTCGCCGACGACATGACCCGTCCGCGCGGCAATACGCCGGAGGAAATGGCCAAGTGCCTCGACGAGGCGAACCAGGGCTTCTTCCGCTATGTTGAGCCGATCATCGAGGCGAGAAAAGGCGGTAGCGGCAAGGACATCATCACGACGATGGTCAACGGCACCATCAATGGCCAGCCGATGGAGCGCGAAAAGGCGCTGGGTTTGATCTCGCTGCTGCTGCTCGGCGGGCTGGATACGGTCGTCAATTTCCTCGGCTACATGATGCTCTACCTTGCCCGGCACCCCGACAAGGTGGCCGAGGTCGCCAACGACGATCTCAAGCTTCGCCGGGGCGTGGAGGAGCTGTTCCGCCGCTTCCCGGTGGTGTCCGAGGCGCGCATGGTCGCCCACGACATGACCTACCATGGGGTCGAGATGAAGCGCGGCGACATGATCCTGCTGCCCACCGTGCTGCACGGCCTGGACAGCGACGAGAACCCTGATCCTATGACAGTCGACTGGGAGCGCGTCGGTCTCAAGCATACCACGTTCGGCGGCGGTCCGCACCGCTGCGCGGGCCTGCACCTGGCGCGCCTTGAAGCGACCGTGACCTTGCAGGAGTGGCTCAAGCGCGTTCCCGCTTTCCGCCTTGCCGATGGCGCGAAGCCCTCGTTCCAATCGGGCATCGTCGCCGCGATCGACAACATTCCGCTGGTCTGGTGATCGCGGCCGCCCGACGGGTCTTCGCGGCCCGTCAAAGGCTCAGCGATAACCTTCGTGCTCGGGCGAGGCGGCCGCAATGTCGAGCGTCTGCATGATCGCCGTCCGTCCCACGCCGAGCTTGATCGCATTGGCAAGGTGGACGCGGAAACCCGGCACGAAGCGGTGCGTTGGCGCTGCATCGCAGGCCATCGCGGCCAGTTCCTTGACCGAGGCGCGGATCTGCCCGCTTTTCCAGGGGATCGCGCAATAGTCGAAAAAGCCCGAGAACAGGTCGGGCGAAAGCAGCAGCAGCGATTTGAGGAAGCCCGGCAGTTCGCGTGAAAAGCCGTCCCAGAACGGGTCTTCGCCGACATGCCTGTCCCACAGAGCCTGCCTTCCGGCATCAAGCGCCTCATCCGCAGGCACAAGCCCCCTACGCTGCGCCTCTGCGAGGGCGGGGACGGCCGTTGCCATGAGGCTGTGAACCCCCAGCGCCGAGACGAGCGCGATCATTTCCTGCACCTGGGCAAGGCTCGCCCCGGCGTCGAAGGCGGCGGTGATGGCGGCACTGATCGGACGGCGTTCCAGCGCAGTCACCGATGCGGCTGTGCCAAGCGCAATGAGCGCCCTCTCCAGCTCTCCAAGCGGCGGCCCTTCCATAATGCCGGCGCACTTTTCCTCGGCAATTGCGCGCAAGTCGTGCAGTGAAACGCCTGGCATCGGAGCAAGTCCTCCCTCAATCAACTTAGGTGTTGACCGGGTGCCGCTAATCCGACAGAAAGTCAATCGACGGGAGAGGCGTGCCGCGTGATGTCACTTGAAGAACGGCTTTTGAAGCTGGAAGACCGCGCTGCGATTCAGGACCTTGTCGCGCGCTATTTCCTCGCCACCGATGATGACAACTGGCCCGTGATGGCCGACTGTTTCACGGCCAACGCCGATTTCGAGGCGTCAGGCTACGAAGGCGGCTCCGGCCGCAACGGGATCATGACGTTCCTGAAAATGGCACGCTCGGCGATGGGCCAGACCGTACATACGATCAATTATTCACACGTCACGCTCGACGGCGGTGAAGACGCCCACGGCACGGTGACGGCGCACCTCGAACTCGGCATGGGCGGAAGCACGGTTTACGGTGCGGTGCGCTATATCGACCGGTATCGCCGCGATGGCGGAACCTGGCGCATATCGGCCCGCAAAATGAAAGCAGTCTACATCGGCGGGATGGACGAGCTGCCCTCGCTGCTGTGCGATCCGCTCAATGTCCGCTGGCCCGGTGCCGAACCGCAGCCATCCGAGCTGCCCCGGCCCGATCCTGCCTGATGCATCCGGCGAGGGCCAGATGCTGGCAACTTTCAATCTGCTAACTGACTGGGAACCAAGATGACTGAACTGGAAATACTGATCGAGCAGCGCGCGATCGAACGTGTTCTTTTGGATTATGCATTCTATCTCGACATGAACCAGCCCGAGAAGATGATCGAGCTGTTCGTCGACGACTGCGAAGTCAGCTACGCCCCGAACTTCGGCGCAAAGGGTATCGAGGAATACAAGAAGACCCTCGATGGCATCGGCACGTTTTTCAAGGGCACCAGTCATCACAACAGCGGCGTGGTGGTCGACTTCGTTTCGCCGACCGAGGCGAACACCCGCACGATCGTCCTTGCCGTGCATCGCTACACCAAGGAACGGCCCGACGGAATTCTCTATGGCCAGTATTTCGACACGCTGGTGAAAGTCGATGGCCAGTGGAAGTTCAAGAGCCGCGAACTGCGCACGACGATGACCACCGACTATCACGTGCGCGCCTTCAACCCGATCGGGCGCGGCGAGTAGGCCCCGCACTGCCAACGCCAGCAAGGAATACCGGATGTCCGTCGTCGAATTCAGCGTTGAAAATCATGTCGCCCACGTCAGGCTCAACCGGCCGGACGCGATGAATGCCATCACCGGCGAAATGGATGAGCTGCTGGCGAAGGCTTGGAGCACGATCAACGACGGTCCCGATGTGTGGTGCGCCATTGTTTCCGCAGCCGGCGAGAAGGCGTTCTGCATCGGCGCCGATGTATCCGGCGGGACCGAGCGCGCGACCCGCATGGCGCTTGCCGGCGGGCTCACGGGCATCGGTGGGCCGATCGTCAAGCTCAGGAAGCCGCTTGTCGCGGCGGTGCAGGGTTTCTGCGTCGGCGGCGGTTTCGAGCTTGCCATGTGCGCGGACATTATCGTCGCGGCCGACAACGCCCAGTTCGGCCTGCCCGAAACGCGCCACGGAATCATCGGCGAATGCGGCGTGGTGCACCGCGCGATCCGGCAGCTTCCGCATCACATCGCGATGGCCCTGATCCTGACGGGAGAGCGCATCGGCGCGGCCAAGGCGGAGCAATATGGCCTCGTCAACGAAGTGGTGGCGCCCGGAGATCTGGCGCAGGCAGCGCAGGCGTGGGCCGCAAAGATCAACAAATGCGCTCCGCTCGCCAACCAGGCCGCCAAGGCCGCCGTGCTGGGGCGTGCCGACTACCCGCTCGACGTGGCGTTGATGACGCGCTTCGAGGAGATCGAGCGCTATGCGGAAAGCGACGACGTCAAGGAGCGCGATGCTGCTGCGGCGGAAGGACGCAAGCCGGTGTGGAGCGGGCGCTGAGCAGCTGCGCTTGAATTGCATGTGCAAAGCAGGACGCAAGATCATGAACAGGTTCCATGAGACATCTGTATCATAAGGATTTATTTGGCTTTTTCCGAGAAAAAAGTGGCGACATCGGCAAGCCTCATGTAGTCTTTGATTGACGGTCAACAGGCCGGGCGTCTTTCATCGACTTTGGGAGAGCAAGATGAACGAATCCACGAAACGCGCGATTGAACGGGCGCTTGCCTGGACGGGGCCGCTCTTTGTCGTCATGGTGACGTACTTCTGGGGGGTCCAGGGCCACAATATTCCGCCGCCAAACTTCATGGCGATGACACCTGACCAGCTGATTTCGGAATACTATGGCAAGTATCCCGAAATCGGGCCCGCCATGATTGGCGTTGCGACGTTCGGCCTGTTCTACACGACCTGGTCCTGCCTTGTCGCCAGCATCATGCGCGACGAGAACGGCCAAGCCACGCCGCTCAGCAATCTCGAGCTCAGCGGCGGTATCCTCACCGGCTGGCTCTTCGCCTTTTGCGGAGCGCTGTGGGCGGCCTGTTCGCAGCTGGTCGGTCAGGTCGATCCCGGCGTGATCAAGATGGTCCACACGTTTACGTGGTACATCTTCGATTGCACCTACATGATCACGACGATGCAGATGGTCGGGCTTGGCCTGTGGACCGTGCTCAACAAGAAGCAGACGATCGTGCCCGCGTGGGCCGGTTGGGCGGCCATTGCCGTTGGCGCCGGCTTCGTGCCGCTGGTGTTCATGCCGTTCGTCACTGAAGGTCCGTTTGCCGTCAACGGCCTGTGGAACTTCTACATCATCTTCGGAGCATGGCTTATCCTGTTCTTCATGGTGTACAGCTCCTACATCCTGAAGCACGTCTACCGTTCGCCGGAAGAACAGCGCCGCGCGCTGGGGATGCCCGCGACGGCTTGACCGGAACGCATGGCAGCCACTCCCGCGGCCGCCCATGCGCGGTCGCGGGATTGCCGTGTCCGCCACACCTCGATAACGCGCAGCAGGAGGGGGCATGACTGATCGCGATGGTCAGCCAGGGACATCGGGCATCTGGACCTTTGTCTTCATCGACATGGTCGTCTTCCTCTTCCTGTTCGTGGTCTATGTCTCCGAGCGGCTCAGGCTGACCGACACCTTTGTCGAGGCGCAGCATCATCTCAGCCCGGCCGTGGGCTTGCTCAGTACGCTGGCGCTGCTCACGAGTAGCTGGTGCATGGCCGAGGCGGTCCACGCCGCGCGCCGCACGGACATGCGCCGCACCGGCCTCGCGCTGAGTGCCGCGCTGCTGTTCGGCGCGGTCTTCGCGGTGAACAAGATCATCGAATACGGCGGCAAGTTCGAAGCCGGGATCACGCCGGTCACCAACGGCTTCTACACGTTCTATTTTCTCATCACCGGCCTGCACTTCCTCCATGTCCTTGGCGGCATGGTGTTCATGATCCATTGCAGGAGGCAGCTGGCCCACGAGAGCGGCGATCCCGCTTATGTCACCAAGCTCGAAAATGTCGGCTTGTTCTGGCACTTCGTCGATGTGCTGTGGCTGTTCATCTTTCCCATGCTGTACCTTACGGAGATCCTGGGATGACCGGCTGGCTGCGCTCCCCGTTCCGCGTCTGGCTCGCGCTGATCCTGCTGACCTGCCTGTCAGTGCTCGGCGCCGAGAAGATCGAGGGCCGCGCGATCGTGCTTGGCAGCATCTTCGTCATCGCGGCGCTAAAGGCCGAACTCGTCATCGATCACTTCATGGAAGCACGCCGCGCAGAGCGTTACTGGCTGATCATGTACCTGATCTGGGTGGTGGCGGTGACATGCCTTCTGACCATCGGCCACATGCCTCACATGTGGACCTGATCTGCTCGGAACAGTGCTGAGCGAGTTCCGCCACTCGCCGGGTCTTTCCGCGTGGCCGCCCAGGTGATCGACCTGGACACAATTCAAAAAGCATTCGAGGCGATGGGTGTTGCCACGATGAAGGGCACATGGCGCGATCAGTCACTGTCTTGTGAGACCAGCCCTTTATCATCGTCACGGGCGAGCACGACAACGCACTTTCCATTGTGCCGTCGCTCCATCAGATGATGAAGCGCGTCCAGTGCTCGGTCAAATGGAATGCGGACTGTCTCGACAGGATTGATCCGTCCAGCGTCGAGCCATCGCAGCATCTCCCTGAAGTCGGACCAACCCTGGTCTCCGGTTCGTTCAAGCGCCAGACGTGCCTCTACTCCGATGACTGAGATCATCTTCACGAGCATTACGTTGGTTCTCGCTTCAGCCGGGCGTCCGGATGCGAAACCGACCACAAGGACGCGACCGCCCGGCGCTATCGCACGCATGGACAGATCGAACGTGTCGCCGCCCACCGGATCGAAGAACACGTCGGCACCGGCACCATCGGTCAACCGCAGGATTTCCTCACGCAGGGGTGTCTTGCGATAATTCACGACGTGGTCCGCACGAATGTGCGCCAGCCGACCGTCGTCGCCGCCGGTGGCAATGATTTTTGCGCCGATCGCCCGGCCGATGTCGACCGCTGCCGAACCGGTGCCGCCCGTGGCCCCATGCACAACCAGCACTTCACCCGGTTGCAGCGCCCCCCGTCGGACCAGCGCGTTGAAGGCGGTCCAGTGGTTCATCAGGAAGCCCGCCGCGTCGACCAGATCCACGCGATGGGGAATGTGATGCACGAACCGGGCGGGAAGCACACAGTATTCCGCAAGCCCACCTCCGCTGAGCGATACCGAAAATGCTGCAACCCGGTCACCCGGCGCAAAGCCGGTCACACCGTCGCCCCAGGCATCGACCCATCCCGACATCTCGCTGCAGGGAACGTACGGCAGCGGCGGCGTTTTCTGATAGCCCCCCTTCAGAACCAGCGTTTCGCCGAAGCCGAAGCCCGCAGCACAGATCCTGATCCGCACCTCGCCCGGTCCCGGCCGGGGAATTGGAATATCCTCGATCGAAAGCGCGATCGGATCGCCGAAGTTGCGGCACAGCCAGGCTTTCATCGCGTCACTCGTTCCTTTTGCTGCAAATCGATCCGGAGGGCCGGGCGACCGGTGCTGATCAGATACCACTCCGACGAGCGTCGGAATGCGGCATCGCACGCAGCAGCGTTTCCTGCGTAGCCGTAGCAACCAGATGGCCGGTCGCTGTAAAGAACATCCCCCGCGTCAGGGCGCGGGCGCCGGTGTAGATCGGGCTTTCCTGTACAAACAGCAGCCATTCATTTGCGGAAAATTGCCGGTGGAACCATACGGAATGATCCAGTGAGGCACCGAACAGGGTTCCTGATTTTTCCGTGTGGGGCAGGTTGGCGATCCATGGCAGGCTAAGATCGCTGAACCAAACCAACGCGCCCGCATGGAGGTGTCCCGGCGCGCCCAGCGGCTGGCGGCACTTTAGCCAACATGCCTGGGTGGGATGCTGCTGTGTTTCCGGCGCGATGATCTCCACCGATCGGATGTCAAAACAGCGTCGTACCTCGGGATTTGTCCCGGGCGGAATGAAGTGCCATTCCGGGCACACTTGCGGCTGACTGGCGGCGGGCATGGAAATCTGATGCTCGGGCGCGATTTCCGCGGCGTGAAACGAGACCACTGAAGACAGGCGTACCAACCCTTCCTGCCAAGCATCAACCCGCAGGACCGAAAATGCCCGTCCCTCTTTCAACCATGTCACTTCATAGGAAATGATTTGGTTCAGCGCGATGGGGGACAGGAAAGTCGTGTGAATGGAGTTCGGCCAGCGGCCCCCGCCCGCCTGGTCGGCGGCCGCACTCAGCGTTTGTGCGGCGCAATGCCCGCCAAAAGCAACGCCGTTAGCGCCGAGAATCGCCATGCCTTCATACCGACAGTTCGATGACCGCGCCGGCACCAGCGCATAATTGATGTCGATAGCTTGCATAAGCTTTTCTAAAGTCCCCACAATCGGCCTGTGCGTCGAGGCGTCGCACCCGCCAGCCGTTTGCATCATCAATCCCTCGGCCCGCTCTACCGATCGTGGCCCGCGGCCAACTAAAGACTTCGGGCGAAATGCCGGAAATTCACAGAGCTTGCGGCGTATAGTAGCGCGCAAGCCCGCGCAGGATCGCCGCGGCCTCGGCCACTACCCCAGGCACGAAGGCGGCGACATCGATCATGTCATGGATCGCTCCGGCAATCTGGCCGGCGGGTAATATGCCGCCGCGCATGTTGCCATCCCGCTGTGCCTCGATCAGCCGGGCATCCTTGAAACGCGTCAACGCATCATTATCCGTACCGGCCGCCATCAGCGCCGCCAGTTCTGCCAGACCTTCGCTCGGCAAGGCGCGGGATGGTCCATAAATCGCCGAGAAGACCACGTCGTCGCCTTCGCCTGCATCCAGGATTCGCTGCGCATAGGCCGGGTTCCAGTCGGGATTGTCGTGACTGGCGACGAAGCGCGTACCGAACGCCACCGCATCCGCGCCCATCGCGAGCGCGATGGCGAGCGAGCGACCGTCGCGCGCACCGCCCGTCAGGATGACGGGAATGGACACGGCTTCGGTTACGCTGGGAACCAGGACGAACGTGTGTACCGGCCGGGAGTGAGTATGGCCGCCCGCTTCGTAACCCGATGCAATGATCGCATCCACGCCATCGCGTTCAGCGCGCAGCGCCTGCTTCGTGCCACCAACCTTGTGGAAGTGTAGTAGGCCGCTAGACTCAATCAGCCGTCGGGCCGCGCCCGGTGCTCCGGCCGAGGTGGTTATGACGCACAGCCGCTTGGCGATCTCCGGGTCGCGCGCAGCCTCGACCACGGCGGTCACGTAAGCGGCACTGAAGGGGAGGACCTGCCCGGTGGCCTTGTCGGCACCGACCGGTACGTTTACGGCCAGCTTGCCGTTCGTCAGGGCGCAGGCGTCCTCGATATAACCGCGCAGCAACGCAGCGCCTTTGCCGACCTCCTCGGTAATGCCCGGAATGCTGATCGTGCCGAGCCCCCCGGCGTTGGCGACAGCGGCCGCGAGATGCACGGTCTTATAAGGGCCGAGCCCTTCTTGCATGACAGGATAACGCACACCCACAAGATCGGTGAACCGGGTCCGCATTTCGGTCGCAGTGGGGTCACTTTTCGTCATCACGCATCTTTCTTGCCGGCATTCGACCACATTCTCGACGCCGAGTTCCGCAGCCAGTTCGGATCAACCGAACCTGGCGTCTTTCGTGGTGCGTAGCAGAACCTTCCGCTCTGCAAGGCTTGCATCCGCACCGACTGCTATTTCGACAACCTCGCAGCAACCCCTTGCGCAGCGCCCGCCGACATGGGCGCACGTCGTCCACGACGATACGGAAACCCGCAAGGGTCGTCAATATTCATCCAACCGCATGGTTGATAATACTGTTGACCGACGCATGAATCAGAGGCCCGCCGAAATGCAGGCGTCGGCGAATTTCAGACCGAGCGGACCGAGCGTTCCTCCCGTTACGACCGGTGCGCCCACACCATCATGTCTGCCATCTGCATTGCCGCAGTCGTCATTTTCTGGCTCAATCAGTGAGCCCTGAGCCTAGCTTGTGCCCCGCATCGTGTTATCAACGACTATGGTGTCCTGAATTCAGCCGGCCCGCTGGTCTATGTCGTGGTGAAATTTGCAAGTCGTCGGAGTGCGCCGTGATCGAGAAAGTCGTTACCGAAAAACGCTGGCAGATTGGCCGCCGCGAGAAAATCAGCAAGATCCGCGACGCGGCGATCAAGCAATTCTGCAAACATGGCTATGCCGGCTCTTCGCTCAACGATGTCGCTCGGATCGTCGAGATGCATAAGGCGACGCTGTATCATTATTTCCAGTCCAAGGAATTGCTGCTCGCGCACATCCTTGATTATGCGCATGACCAGCTCGCTGAGATCAGGGCCAGCGTAGAGGCCATGGAGCTCAGTTCCATCGGACGGCTGCAGGCGATGTTGGAAATGCAGGTCCGCTGGTATCTTGAAAACGTTGATCTTGCCCGGGTGACATTTCACGAGTGGACGAATGTTGGTAGCGATCTAATCGAAGCGCAAACCGAAAGACGCCGTGTCTATGACCGATTTTTGAGGTCCCTGATCCTGCAGACGCAACAAGATGGGTCGATCGACCAGAACATCCACATCTCGATGGCGGCCAACTATATAACCGGCGCGATGAATGCTGCGCCGGCCTGGTTTCGCCGCGATGGCTCCTTCTCGGCCGAACAGGTGGCCGAAAAGTTTGCGGCCATGTCCTTGCGCATGCTCGGAGCCAAAGACGCCGTTTGGGCGATCGAGCAGCCCCAGCCGCAAAAAAGGAAGAAGGTCTCCGCCTGACGGACCAAGCCCTTGGTAGTACGGAGGAGCCATGCGCGCCTCTGGCGGTGTTCGGCACGCGAGCAGGGCTGACGTTGCCGATACACTTGCGGTTTGATTCGTCGCTATCCTCCGCAGGCACCCAAAACGTTCAACCGTTCGGCTGGTTGAACATTGACTCGAAAACTTGATGGCTTTAACTTCTCGCCAGCGGGCAAATCGCGGCATTGCGTCTTAAAGAGCAGAGCGCCGGCGCACGGAGAGGACAGTCGATAGTGGGCCTTGGCCATTCCAGTAGCGGCAATCGCTTCGGCAAGTTCCGCAACGCCTTAGCCCCCGTGTTCCTCACGGCGAACCGCGGCGTGGAGTGTTTCCGTGCCATCGAGGGGCGCGGTCAGTGAATCTGGGCTGGTGGCTTGACCGGGCTAGCATCGAATACCCGCAAAAGACCGCGATCATCGATGCTTCCGGAGCCAGCGTAAGCTACGCTGACCTAAAGGCGCTGGTGGATAGGATCGGACTGGTCCTGCGCGATGACATGGGGGTACGGCCCGACGACGTTGTCGTTACCTGCATCGCGGACAATTATCTGCATGTCGCGATCATGTTCGCGACGATGCGGATCGGGGCGGTTTTCAGCGGCCTCAATCACAAGCAGGTCCACGAGAAGTTTCATTCCGACATCGACCGGTGCCGACCCAAGGCGGCGATTGTTGCGCCTGAATTTCACGAGATTGCCGACCTGATCGGCGGCTATTCAGAGATCGCCGTTGCCATGACAGTGGGAACACACGCGCGCTTCCCCAACCTGGACAACCTGATCGCCGGCAAGTCCGGCCTATTGAAGATCGAGCCTCGCAGCCGCGATGACATCGCAGCGATCAATTTCACCGCGGGCACATCCGGCGCCTCCAAGGGCGTGATCTTCACGCACGGCAAGCTTGAAACGTCCTGCTGGGCATCGATCTTTCTCGCTGGCGTGACGAGCGAATGCCGCAATCTTTCCTTGGTCGGGATGTTTCACAGCGGGGGGATTGCGGATGCAATCCGCCTGACCATGGTCGGTGGGACCCTGCTGTGGAGCGAGGGCTGGGACGTCGACCGGGTGGTCGGTATCATCAAGACCCATAAGCCCAATTTCGCCTATTATATCGTGCCGACCATGATGCGTGACCTGATGCGTCATGCAGACTGGGAAGATCTCGATATCCGCGGTCTGCGGACGCATGTGTCCGGCGAAGTTGTCCCGCCTGAAATTGAAGCGGCGATGCGGGCAAAGGGCGCAATCGTGGGGGCCATGTATGGCATGACGGAAACCATGCCCGTTCGCGCGCTGTCCTCGACGCTCTACTACCGCGACGAGGACGAGGTGCCGCGTGGATCCTCCGGGCGGCCGAACAAGGAATTCTGTGAAGTCGTCCTCAAGGACCCTTATTCCGGCGAGACCCTCGACGGCGGCGACGTCGAAGGCGAAATCTGTCTGCGCGGCGACGTGGTCACGCCTGGTTACTATAACGACCCGGAACGCACTGCGGCCGCATTTGATGAAGATGGCTATCTTCACACCAGCGACCGGGGATACCGGGACGCCGACGGATGGTATTTCATCCGGGGGCGGACTGACGACATGATTCTGAGCGGTGCGGAAAAGCTCTCGCTGTTGGAAGTCGACAAGGTTCTCCTCGATCACGGCGATGTGCGCGACGCAGCCTGTGTCGGTATCGCACACGAGCGGTTCGGCGAGGTTCCTGCGGCATTCGTCGTTCTGTCGGCTGGCCACAGTGAATCGGCCGCGCGGGATATACTGGACAAATATTGCATCTCGGCCATGGAACGCTGGAAGCGCCCGCGGCTCTACGTGTTCGTCGATTCAATCCCGCGGACGGCGGCCAAACAGACCAAAATGGCCGGTGAACTTCGTCGCATCATCGCCGGGTTAACCGTGCTCGACGTGGACGGCGTCGTTACGCTCGGTGAACTGCGAGCACGCAGTGCCGCCGCCGCTGCAGGTGCGAGCATTCATGGCTGAACTGGCTGACCAGGTCGTCCTGATCACAGGCGCTGCGTCAGGCATCGGCCTGGCAGCGGCCCGGTTGTGTGCAGTGGCCGGCGCAAAGCTGGTGCTGATTGATGTCAAGACCGAAGCTCTGAATGCTGCCTGTGCGTCATTTGGCAGCGACGCGTTGGCGATCGTTGCCAATGTTGGCGATCCCGGCGCGGCACAGCGTTATGTCGAAGCGGCCGTGGCGCGTTTTGGCCGTATCGACATTGCGATGCTGAATGCCGGAATGGCGGGCAAAGTGGCACGGATCGACGCTTTAACAGCGGAAGAATTCGACTTAATCATGGCCGTCAATGTGCGCAGCGTCTGGTCTGGCATAGCCGCCCTGTTTCCGGTCATGAAAGCCAATGGCGGTGGAAGCATTGTCGTGACGGCGTCAACTGGCGGAGTTCTGGGCGCACCAATGGTCGCACCGTACATCGCCAGCAAACACGCCGTGATCGGCCTGGTCAAATCCAGCGCGATCGAAGGCGCACGCTACGGCATTCGCGTGAACGCAGTAGCGCCCGCGCCCGTAGAGACGGACATGATGGCCGAAATCAATCAAGGACTGGGCGGGGGCAATGCCGAAAAATCACGACAACGCACGATCGCCCATGTGCCGCTGCAACGGTACGCCACCGCAATCGAAGTGGCGAAAACCATGGTTTTCTTGGGCAGCGACGACGCCAGTTACACCACCGGCGCGACCTATCTGATCGACGGAGGGATGGCCGCAGGCGTCTACCCTTGACCAAGAAAGAAACAGTGGATGAAACTGGACGGAAAGATCGCCCTTATCACGGGGGGCGCGAGCGGACTGGGCGAAGCGATCGCCCATGACTATGTCAAGAACGGCGCTGCGGTAGTGATCGGCGACGTCAACGGCGATGCGGCAAACCGCGTTGCCGATGATATCAACGCCAAAGGTGGACGTGCGATCGCCCTGGAGGTCGATGTTAGCGACGAATCCTCGGTGCTGCGTCTGGTCGATGATGCCGTTGCCCGACTGGGGCCGATCGACATCCTTGTGAACTCCGCCGGCATCGCAAAGCTCATCCCGTTTCTGGAAGTCCGCGTGGCGGACTTCGATCTGGTCCAAAATGTGAATGTGCGCGGCACCTTTCTGGTGGCGCAGGCGGTAGCGAAGCAGATGGTTGGCCGCGGCGGTGTGATTATCAACATCGCGTCGGCATCGGGGCGTCGCGGCAACTACGGCCGTACTGTTTACGGTCCCGGCAAGGCTGCTGTGGTCCGTCTGACCGAGATCATGGCAATCGAACTGGCTGAGCACGACATTCGCGTAAACGTGATCGCGCCCGGCCCGATCGAGACGCCCATCGTTGCTCCCAATCTGACCGAAGAAGGCCGCAAGAGCTGGACGAACGTTGTACCGATGGCGCGCTGGGGCCGGCCAGATGAAATTGCGACGGTCGCGACCTTCCTCGCATGCGATGATTCCTCGTTTGTCACCGGCCATTGCCTGGACGTCGACGGCGGTTTCTTCGCCGGCGGCATCCTGAAACTGTAGGTGCTTTTCGTCACTTTCCGACCTGAGGATTGCCTGTGACCTATATCGTCGGCGTCGACATCGGCGGCACATTCACCGATTGCATCGTGCTCAAGAGCGCGGCCGACGGTTCGGCCGTCATCAAGATCGGCAAGGCGTCATCGACGCCGCCGGATTTCCAGACCGGCTTCATCAACTCGCTTCGCGCTGCATCGGCCATGCACGGCGTCGAACTTGAGGACATGCTGGCCGATGCGCACGTTTATCACGCGTGCACGGTGGGTACGAACGCGCTTGTGGAGCGCAAGACGGCCAAGGTCGGATTGCTCACCACCCGTGGTCATGCGGATTCAATCTTCATCATGAAAGCGGGCGGAAGGCTGAAGTGGATGCCGTCCGACTATATTGCGCATGTCGCGAAGCAGACCAAGCCCGAACCGCTGGTGCCCAAAGCGCTGTGCGCGGAGATCGACGAGCGCATCGCGTTCGATGGCAATGTCCTGGTGCAACTGAACGAGGAGTTGGCGCGGGTCGCGATCAAGCGCCTGATCGAGCAAGGTGTTGAAGCGATCGCCATCTCCCTGCTCTGGTCCACGGCGAACGATCGGCACGAGCGCCGTCTGAGGGAAATCGTCCACGAGTTGGCGCCCGACCTGTTCGTATCGATCTCGTCGGATGTCAGTCCGCGCGTGGGGGAGTATGAACGGACGATCGCAACCATCGTGAATTCGATGATCGGTCCTCCGATGCGCTTCTATCTTGACGCGCTCGAAGTGGACCTGCGGCGGCACGGCTATACCCGGCGCCTCCAGCTCATGTCTTGCGCAGGGGGTCTGATCGACGCCGATTTTGCCCGCGCGCTTCCGGTCCTGACCATCGGGTCAGGGCCGGTGGCGGGTCTGATCGGTGCGGCAAACTTGGCTACCGCTGCCGAAGTTGGAGGCAGCCGGAACGTCATTACCGCTGACATCGGGGGTACGACCCTCGACATCGGTACGATTTTCAACGGCATTCCGGTTCGCCGCTCGACCGCAAGCTACGACCAGTACGAATATTATGCGCCAACGCTCGACGTGCGATCAGTCGGCTCGGGCGGCGGCAGTATCATTCACACCGACGGCGATGTCATGCGTGTTGGGCCGCGCAGTGCGGCGGCCCGCCCCGGGCCGATCTGCTTTGGCCGGGGGGGCACCGAACCCACAGTCGCGGACGCCGCCGCCGTGCTTGGCTATTTCAATCCAGACTATTTCTTTGGCGGCCAGATCACCTTGGATGTTGCTGCCGCCCGTGCCGCTCTTGCAATAGTCGGCAAGCCTCTGGGCCTCAGTGCCGACCAGACCGCAGCCGCGGCGCTGCGTATTGTCGACAGCCAGATGGCGGATGCGATCTGGCTCACCGTCACGCAGCAAGGCTACGATGCGCGCGAGTTCGTGCTTTACAGCTTCGGCGGCGGCGGCGGCCTTCATGCCACCGCACTCGCGCGGGAACTTGGGGCGAAAACGGTCGTCGTGCCGCTCAGCAATCTGGCCGCAGGTTGGTCTGCCTTTGGTATCGCGGCATCGGATGCGCTAGTGACCGCGCCCTGCGGGATCGGGCTGAGTAGTCCATTTGACCCCGCCTTGATCAACGATCGGTGGCGCGCGCTGGAAGCGCAAGTCTTCGAAAGGTTGATCGCCCAAGGCGTGCCGCGCGACGCGGTGGAACTCGAGCACCACGCCGAGATCAAATACGCACTTCAGGTCAACGAAGTCGATGTTGTCGTTGAAGGCGGAACTTACGACGCCGCTGCTGTGGACGGAATGGTAATCGCCTTCGAGCACGAATACGAACGCCTGTTCGGCAAAGGCAGCGGCTATGCAGCCGCCGGCTTCACGCTCACCGGGTTGCAGGTCCATGGCCGGGCAAAGCTCAGCGGCGTCAGCTTCGGCGCCATCGACAGCGGCGAGGCCGGGGGCGAGGTTGCAGCTCTGAAAGGGTCCCGCGACGTCATCTGGTACGCCAAGGGCGGCATGACCGTTTCGACGCCGATCTACACCGGACCAGCTCTTGCGATCGATAACGAGATCTGCGGTCCGGCGATCATCGAATATCCTGATACGACCATCATCGTCGAACATGATGCGGTCGCGAAAATTCATCCGTCGGGGAGTGTCGTCATCACACTCGGCTCGAAAGCTTAGGATAATCCCATGGCCGACCTCGATCCAGCTCCGAAACTGGACCAGTTTTCCGCAGAAGCCAGCGGCTGGAACGGCCGGCAGCAAAGCTACCGACCGCGCTCCGACTGGAAAACGCGGGTTTCGCAGAACGTGCGGTTCCACGAGGAACAGGCGGACGACATCGACCCGATTACCTATGAAGTCATCCGCCAGAAGCTGTGGACGATAAATATCGCGCACGGCGACACGATCACCAGAATTTCGGGTTCACCCGTGCTGGCGACGCTCGACTTCAACATGTCGATCCTGACCGAGGACGCCGAGGTGGTGCTCAATGCACCCTATGTCCAGCTGCTCAATGCCGGTGCACCGCTAGGCATACGATACATCCTTGAAACGCTGTCCGATCGCCCGGGGATCGATGATGGCGACATCTTCTGCTGCAACGACCCGTGGATCGGTGCGTGTCACCAGATGGATGTGTTGTTTGCGGCCCCGATCTTCGTCGAAGGCCAGCTGTTCGGCTGGGTAGCGAATGCGGGCCACCAATATGATCTGGGCGGGATTGTCCCTGGCGGCTGGCCCCAGAATGCCCAGGACGTCTATTCGGACCCGATCGTGCTGCCGCCGTTCAAACTCGTCGAGCGCGGCGAAATGCGCAAGGACCTTGAAGCGGTTTACCTGCGCCAGTCGCGGTTACCCGACCTCGTGGCGCTCGACCTGCGCGCGCAGATTGCCGGAGCCGTCTTTGCTCGTGGCCAGATCGTCGCCCTGTGCAACCGGTTCGGTGCGCCGACGATCAAGGCGGCAATGCGGCGGATGCTGGATCAGGCGCAGCGCGCGTTTCAGCAAAAGCTGTTGTTGATCCCGGACGGCACGTGGACCGAGGTGCGTTATCTTGACGATGCGCTTCCGGGCAATCGCGCGGCCCAGCGCACCCAGCTCAACGTGACCAAGAAGGGTGACCGGCTGATCATTGACAACGCCGGCACCGATCGCGAGACGCCCGGTGTGAACGGAATCCCGTTCACTTCATGGAGCGGTTCGATCACCGGGATCATCTCAGTATCGATGCTGTATGAACAGCTGTTTGCCTATGGCGGCAGCGAACGACAGATTGACTATCGGCCAACGCCGGGACTGCTGACTTGCGTCAATCATCCGACCGCAGTCAGCGGGGGCATTCTTCAGGCGGTGACGATGATGAATGCGGCGCAGGCTGTATTTTCCCGCATGATGGCCTGCGATCCCGGCCTGAAAGAAGACCTCGTGGCGCCTTGTTCTGACTTCGAGCTTCCCGTGCTCGTCGGGTACGATGATCGCGGCAATTTCTTCGGCCAGGCGCTGCTGGATGCCTTCGCCGGCGGGTCTGGCGCGCGATCGTTCGGTGATGGCATCAACACCAGCGGGCCAAGCTACAGCCCCCTTTCGATGGCGCTCAACGTCGAACTGATCGAACAGTGGTATCCGATCCTCTACCTTTATCGCAAAGAAGACGCCGATGGTGCCGGAGCCGGCAAATGGCGCGGCGGTACGGGGTTGCGGTCCGCGATCACGCCTTACCGCGCTCAATCCATGTCGATTATCACCAACACGGCCGGCCAGTCGGTTTCAGCCCAGAACGCACCAGGCCTGTTCGGCGGCTATCCTTCGGTCGCCGGCCACTACGTCGTGCGGCGCGGCACCAATCTGGCAGACGAGATGGCGCAGCGCAGGTTGCCGGACTCGATCGACAGTCTGACCGCCGACGAAACCGTGACATTGATGGCCAAGTCCAATGGTGCGGTCTTAGGCGGGGGCGACGTCTTCGAACTGCGCGTCGGCGGCGGCGGCGGATATGGCGATCCTATCGAGCGCGCGCCTGATCTCGTCCTGAACGACGTGCGTTCCGGATGGGTTTCGCATGCGGCCGCGCAAAGCATCTACGGTGTCATGTTGTCGGCCGAGGGTACGCTTGATGCTGCCGCGACGGCGAGCCGCCGCGACGCTCTGCGTGAGGAGCGTTCACATTGGCAACAACCGGCAGGACACCACGCCGGCCGCCATGTCAAACCGGCGAGCGGCGAACCCGATCGGGCAGTTCACGAATATGTCGTGGCGACCGATCGTGGGGACGAGCGTGTCCTGGCCTGCAGCAAATGTGGCCACAGCTATTGCGGCTATACCGACAACTACAAAGCTGGCGCGCTGTCGCATGAAGGCCCGGTCATGCTCATGCCAACCGCGCAAGATCCCAGCTACTACAACGACCAGCCCATCGTGCTGCGTCGCTACTGCTGCCCGGGATGCCAGGTGCAGCTGTCGGTTGAAGTGGTGCGCGCCGACGAGCCGCTGCTGGCTGAGATGATGCTTACATGAAGCATCGCGGGGGCATTCGCACTGCCGGCACAATTAAAATGATGGCCAAGGAGCATCTGGTTGGCTGAGTTGCTGAGAGAGGGTTTATAAGGATGTGCTCAAGGCCGGGATTAGCGAGGCGACGTACCATCATTGGCGGAAAAAGTACGCCCGACTGGTGCCGTCGAAGATAAAGCGCTTGCGCCAGCTCAAGGAGGAGAACGCCAAGCTTAAGCGGCTGGTGGCCTCAGCCTGGTTAAGGCGATGCTTCAGGGTGCCGTCCGGCGAAAGCTTTGAGGCCTGATCGGCGGCGGCAGCTGGCCGATGATGTGGCCGCACGGCCCAGGGCTGTCCTCCCTCCACACAAGACGCGCCCGGCCGGCTGACTGGTGGGGCTTTGGGCGTCCTCGCGCCTGAGACTCATGTTTCGTCTTCCAGGGCATAGGCCTCGATAGTGCGGCCAAGGGGCAGCGACTGCGAAGTGACATGGCCCGTGGCCGCAATGACGACGAACTGGCGGCCGGTACGGGGTCCGGCATAGGTCATCGGGTTGGCGTTGCCGCTGGCGGGCATCCGCGTGGACCAAAGTTCCTTGCCGGTCTCGGTGGAGAACGCGCGGAAAGTCTTTTCCTTCTGTGCCGCAAAAAAGGTCAGGCCGCTTTGCGTCACCAGCGTGCCGCCAAAGCCTGGCATGCCCATCGGGATCGGCAGGCCGGAATTGATCCCCAGTGGTCCGCTGTCGCGCATCGTGCCAACCGGGCGCTGCCAGCGGATTTTCTGCGTGGTCATGTCAACCGCGATGATACGGCCATAGGGCGGCGCGGTGCACAGTGTGCCCAACGGTGTGGTGAAACCGCGCAGCTTGGCGCCATACGGCGTCCCGGCCATCGGTTGAGGGAGGTCGAAATTGGCTGTTGCATGGCTCTCGGGCGATTTCGCCTTGGCTTCGGCGATCAACCGGTCGGTTTCCGCCCGCGGCACCAGATAGGCCAGCGTCGGGTAATACAGCGTGTTGACCAGCATCAGGCGGCGGACCGGATCGTACGAAACGCCGCCCCAGTTCATGCCCCCGCCGATGCTTGGCCAGATCAGCGATTCCTTCAGCCCCAAGGGCGTTGCCGGGCCATCATAACGCAGTTGGCGGAATCGGATGCGGCACCACAGCTGGTCAAGCGGGGTCATACCCCACATGCTGCGTTCGGTTACGAGCCCGCCGGTAAAGTCAGGCATGCCGACTGAAAAAGGCTGAGTCGGCGCTGCCCGTTCTTCAGGCACGGCACCCGCGGTCGGCACTTTCCGTTCTTCTACTCGGGTCAGCGGCTTGCCGTTGCGCCGGTCAAGCACGAACAGTTCGGCTCGCTTGGTCGGCTGGGCCAGCGCAGGGATCGGGCCGTTCGCCCCGGGGAAATCGAACAGCGTGGGCTGCGAGGCAACGTCGTAGTCCCACACGTCGTTGTGCGCGGTCTGGAACGACCAGCGGACATTCCCGGTTGCGGCGTCAAGGGCCACCACGGAACTGCCGTATTTAAGGCTTGCGGGAGAACGCAGACCGCCGAAATGGTCGGGATTTGGGTTGCCGGTGGGGACATAGACCAGCCCAAGCTGTTCATCCACGCTCATCGGCGCCCACGAATTCGGGGTGCCGCGCGTATACCAACCCCCGGCAGGTGGGCCGTTTCGATTGGCCGGGTTGCCTGCGTCCCAAGCCCAGCGCAAATTGCCGGTACTGACATCGAAGCCGCGGATCACGCCCGAAGGCATGTCAGTGCCAACGTTGTCGGCCACCCAGCCGCCTACCACGATCGTTCCGCGAACGATCGCCGGCGCGGAACTAACATAGTAGAAGCCTGGCAGAACTTTCCCCTGGCCTTCCTTGAGGTCGACGAAGCCACCGATCCCGAAGGCGGGGCAGGGCTTCCCGGTCTGGCTGTCGAGCGCGATCAGCTGCGCTCCGAAGGTGGCCGTGATGATGCGCCGGGCACAGAACGGCGCGGCGCCATTGGCCAGCCCGGGCGCTCCGTCATGATAGGAAACGCCACGGCAGGTGCGTACCACGGATCCGGCAGTGGGATCGACCTTGGGGTCGAACTTCCAGATCTGCTTGCCGGTTTCCGGATCCAGCGCGAAGACGACATTGGTCTGGGTGCACAGGAACAGCTTGCCGTCGACCATCAGCGGCGTCGTCTGCATGGGGCTGGGCGTCGGTTCCTTCATCGGATCGATGCCGGTGTCGAACTGCCACACGCGTTTCAGCTTGCTGACGTTTGCGGGGGTGATCTGGGCAAGCGGTGAGAAACGGGTGCCGGCATTGTCGCGGCCCCAGACCGGCCATTCACCGGGATTGCCGGAAACCGAGACCGGGGTCTGCGCGATCGCGCCGCTGGCGGCGACTTCCATTTGTGAGCGGAAGAAGGTGGCGGTCACCAGCCCCAGGCCGGCGAGGCTGACAAGGGCTGCGGCTCCCGCGCCGCGGCCGATCGTGCGGCGCAGCGACGGCAGCGCGAACAGCAGGCCGATCACGGCAGGGCCGAATATCCGCGGGGTCAGTTGCCAGGCGTCAAGGCCGACTTCCCAGATCGCCCAGGCTGCGGTGATGGCAATGAATGCTGCATAAAGCCAGCCGGCGCGGGCATCGGCGCGCCAGGTCCAGAAGCCCACCAGCGCCACGGCAATACCGCCGACAAGGTAATAGGGAGATCCGCCAAGAGAGACGAGCATCGCCCCGCCACCCGTGACGGCCAAGCCGATTGCCAGCAACAGCACCGCCAGGATGCGCGAAAACCCTCGATTGATCACCCAATTACCCCCCCGCGTGGCACGGCGGACGCGTCAAATTCTATTGAGCGTCCGAAGTCACCGGTATTAAAGCGGCCGGCCATTTTCCATTCTGGGATTGCTTGAAGTGCCTTTGTAAGACTAGCGGATCGTGTAGCCGCCATCGGCAAAATAGCAGGCACCGGTCACAAACCCAGCATCTGGCGATGCCAAAAAAGCAACCACCGACGCGACTTCATCAGTCTTAGCAATTCGTCCGATTGGATGTCGAGCCACAATTGCAGCCCGCTGCTCATCATTGCGGTCTTCGAGCATCGGCGTTTCGACATAGCCCGGCGCGACTGCATTCACGCGAATACCATCGGATGCATGATCGAGAGCTGCGGCCTTGGTCAGCCCGACGACCCCGTGCTTCGATGCGACATAGGCGCTGCCACATTCGACAGCAACAGTTCCCATCACAGAGGCGATATTGACAATTGCACCGCCTCCAATCTCGATCATCGCGTTAATCTCAGCCTTCATGCTGAGGAACACGCCATCAAGGTTGATGCTCATCAAGTGTCGCCAGCTATCATACGACAGGAAGGCTGCCCGCGAACGATCAGCGTTTGGCACTCCAGCATTGTTAATGCCTATGTCCAGCCTACCAAACCGTTCGACAGCAAACGCAGCCATCGCCAGGCAACTTGACTCAACTGCCACGTCAACCTGAATTGCGGCTGCTCGCTCTCCAAGTTGGGCCGCTAGGTCGGCCGCCGCATCGTATTGGCGATCAGCAATCACGACTGAGGCGCCCCTTGCGTGGAGTGTGCGCGAGCACGCGGCTCCGATACCGGATGCGCCGCCGGTGACGACCGCTACCCGACCGGTCATGCTGTCCTGTATGATGTTCCTACCCTCTTATCATCGGATCGGCTTCGGCCAGATCGCGGTAGAAGACAACGACCCTGCCGTTACGCGCGGCATGAGCGCAACCGTATTTGGCTTTTCCGGTTCATGACCTCGCCTTGGCGTATGCGTCCGCCATTTGCTTCTGCGCTGCCGCGGTGGTTTCAGCGCCTTCGTAGCCGGTCGCCATGACCGCGTCGAAGTGCCGACGAAGCGGCGCGCGGGTGCCGTTGTACCAAGGGACAACCTCCTCGGCGAACAGACGCTGGCTGTTGCAGCGCGCGGGGAACGCCGCCCAGTCTACACCCATCAGCAGGAACGTGCCGAACCCGCCGGTCTTTTCGATCAGCCGGTCGATCTGCGCGCGGGCCATCTCCGGAGTGCCGATCACCGCGTAGCCGCTGCTGTTCAGTGTATCGACGGTTTTTTCCAGATCGAACCAGTCGATCGGCGGCCCGGGATTGATGTGTGAGAGGTAGTCGTGCAGGATCGACAGGCCGTAGCGTACTTCCTCGAGTGCCTTCTCGAACGTCTCAGCGATGTGCATCGGCCCCATCAGGCGCCACTGGCTGCGATCGACCGTATTGCCGTGCTTCTTGGCCTCGGCCTGCGCGATGTCCCAGTGGTCCAGCAGCATCTCCACACCGACCGGGTCGGTCGCGGCGAGCGACAGCATGCCCAGGCCGTATTTGCCCGCCGTGATGGGGCCGGACGGTGAGACCACGCTGACGCAAGCCATATCGAAGTCAGTGCATGGCAGGAGCTGGAGGTAGGCTTCTTCCAGATGAAACCAGTCTGTCTTCTTCGTCACCGTTTCGCCGCGAAACAGCGGGATGATGACGTCGAGCGCTTCCTGCATCCGGCGGCGGTTTTCGAGCGGGTTGAGCCCGATCATTGTCGCGTCCTTGACCAGCTGCCCGGGCGCAACGCCGAACATCATCCGGCCATTCGTCATATAATCGAGCTGGACGATCCGGTCCGCCACCATCAGCGGATTGTGATAAGGCAGGGTGATCGCGCCGGTTCCCAGCTTGATGTGCTTGGTTCGTTCAGCGGCGGCCGCAATTATCAGTTCCGGGCTGGAAATGGTCTCTACGCCACCAGAATGATGCTCACCGATCCATGCCTCTTCATAACCCAGTTGGTCGAGGTGAATGATCGTCTGCATGTCCTGTTGAAATGCGACTTTCGGGTTGAGGTCTGGCTTGTGGTACGGCCCCATGAAGATGCCGAACTTCATCGGGTTGTTGGTGAATTTCATGTCGTCCCTCCATCAGGCTTTGCAGGCTGCCGGGCCTCGACTATCGCGATTCTCCGGATTCGTGGCGGGCAGTTTAGCAGGAGGGGATCGGTGAATCTTGGCCGAGGCGGCACTATTTCCATGTACAACAGTGCAAATTGGACGGCGTCCTGCTAGGACGGGCACAGGTGTCGGCGGAACACAAGGGAAGGGAGTATCGCTCCGTGTCCAAGCGCGGACTTTCACAAATTTGTGAATCTGTAGGGGAATTCGCCTCCGCCGCGAGCCGGATGGAAGTGGGCTGGACGATTCGCCCTGGTTCCGGA
The DNA here is from genome assembly GCA_040377095.1 of Novosphingobium sp. Taxonomy (GTDB): domain Bacteria; phylum Pseudomonadota; class Alphaproteobacteria; order Sphingomonadales; family Sphingomonadaceae; genus Novosphingobium. Next base: position 32,647 of record JBEIPK010000004.1, on the reverse strand, counting down.
CAGTTTCGGGCTGCAGTCACGCAGGAGCCGTTTGCCGACAGCCTGTTCGGCGAACTCCACTACTATCCTTGCTCGGGCGTGCGGGATGCCGATGAAATCGCACGGTCGAAACAGGATTATGTCTGCCTGACGCTGTACGAGGAAGGCGAAATGCGAATGATCCAGCGCGGCCGGACCATTGACGCGCGGGCCGGCGATTTCGTGGTGTGGGATACATCGGCGCCGAGCACTTTTGAATGCCTGGCCCCGACCCGCTGCAAGTTGATCTGGCTTCCGCAGCGCCTGTTCAACCGCCATGTGGCTGGGTTTGACAGTTTGGAAAATCAGATCATTCCCAGGGCCAGCGTCGCTGCGGCGGTAGTGGGCGCGCATGTCAGGCAATTGCATCCGATGTTGGCGGCCTTTCCAGCCAGAAAGCAGGCGAAGATATTCGAATCCTCGATCGAGTTCATCCTCTCATGCTTGTCCGAGCGGCCGCTAGCGCCGGGCCTGACCAAGCAGCAACAGGCCCTATTGGGCCGAGCCAAGCGCCTGATTGCGGAGTGGATTGGTATCGAAGAGATAACACCGGCGGCGGTCGCGCAAGAGCTTGGCATCAGTGTTCGCTATCTCCACCGGCTGTTCGCGCTGACTGGGCAGTCGCTCATGGAATATGTAAACTCGCAGCGACTTGAGCAAGCATGTCAAATAATGTCGAACTGGCGTTCAAAATTCAAAGTTGCTGAGGTCGCTCACCAAGTGGGATTTTACGATGCATCTCACTTCAACCGTACATTTAAGAAGAAGTTTGGGTTTGCGCCCTCGCAATACAAATCATTTCAGGCTTTAGACTGAACGAGATCAAGCGTTTTCTTGCTATCTAGGCAGGGGCGACCGGAAGCCACGAATCCCGCGCAACAGGCGGTTCGTCGCCCTCGCTCTGGTATACTTCCATCATGTAAAATCGAAGGCCGCCCGGCGCGATGAAGTTGGCCTCATCCGCAGCAATGATCGGATGGATTTCGGGATCGAGATAGGCCGCGATTTGGGCTTCGGCCTCTTCCCGCGTGCTAAAAACCGGTTCGGTCATACAGTCGAAATCACCGTCGGCGGGCGAGGTGGTTGCGATACCGCTGCGGATTATCATCCCGGGCCCGCCGGTCCTCAATATTGCCCGACCACCCGTGACGAGAAGCTGCACGCGTGGCTCGCTGAGGCCCATGCCGCACGAAAGTCACCCTCGCTGCGCCCGAACAATCCATCCCCAGCATCGCCTCCAGCCGCGGGCGGCGCCCCACCCGGCTGGGCAAGCTGGCGGCATAATCCTGCCTCGCGCCTGACATCGTCACCGCCATCGCCGAGTGGCGCCGACCGGCATCGCTCTCTGCGCGCACCCTGCAGGATATCGACCTATCGCTCGCCTGGCCCGACCAGCGGACGCTGCTTCGGCTTCGTCTAAGCAAATCCCGACATCTCCACTGCAGTCAGGGTTTGCGGGGCAGAGACGGTCGCCATTTGCCGCGCAGATATTGCCTCGGGCAACTGCATATCTGACTGTACTCGGGTTTCGCCTGTTCTGGCGCCGGGTCCGCGAGGCCCCCCCTGAGGGGGAGAGATACAGGACTGTCTGGTGCGGTCGAGAAGACTCGAACTTCCACGGGCTTTCGCCCACAACGACCTCAACGTTGCGCGTCTACCAATTCCGCCACGACCGCTAAATCACCCGGTTTTCTCTGCAACACCGGGGGCAGGAGCGCGCCCTTAGCAGAGCCTTTTGAGGGCCGCAAGCGGGCCGCGCGTGAATTATGGCAGGGAGGCAAGGGATCGTTCCGGCCTGCTGTGGAAAGCGCCTGCTCAGCCCGCTACTCAGCCGGGTTTCCAGCCGATCTCGACGATCTTGGCTGACTTGGGAACGTCGGTCATGGCTTCGTTGACCGTCACGCTTTCGCCTGGGGCGAGCTGGCGCTTGGGTGGAACGATCTCCGTCTTGTAGACCACGCGCTCGCGCGCATCGCGCAGCACGATGAGGATCGTCGGCACTGACCGGCGGACCTGCCCCGTATTGCTGATCGTGCCGCTTGCGCCGAAATATTCCGCGCCGTTGGGCAGCGTGCGCCGGTCCTGCCGGTTGGCCGGAAAGTCGAGCTGCAGGCCCGGCTGGCTTTCCGCAAAGGTTGGCCGCGCGATCGGCAGCCAGTCCGGCAGACCGAAGCGGCTGATCGCGAAGACGGCGGCCAGGGCAAAAAGCGCGAAGAGCACCGCCGCGATGGTCCACACTTTCGCCATGTTGCGGCGCGGCTGGAACGGCGGCTCGTAATCGAAGTTCGACCGCTCGTCATAGTCATCCGCTACAGGATCGGGCTCAGCATAAGTCTCGCGGTAGGCCGGTTCAGCAAGAGGGGGGGCATCGGCGCCGGACCGGTCGTCCTGCGGCTGAACTGCGACAGGAACGGCTTCCGGCACGGACCAGCCGGCTTCCGACGCGTGGATGGGCTCGGCGTCGGGACTGTCCGTTGCCGGCTCGTCGGCCGGGGCCGCAGGTTCTGCGACCAGGGCGGTTTCCGGCTCGAGTATGGCGGGCTGCGCGGCAGGATCAGGCACCTCGGGCACCGGTCCATCCTGGAACCAGCTGTGCCGGCACTTGGCGCAGCGGACGGTGCGGCCATCCGCGCCGATCGCGCTGTCGGGAACCACGTACCGGGTCGAACAGGCGGGGCAGGCGATGATCATCACCAAATCTAAGCATGCCGATGCCCGCCGCGACAAGGCGCGCCGCGACGAACGCGCCCCGCAATGCCCTTTTTTCCACATTCATTGGCAAGATAGCCCTGCCGGGATCGGCGATGAGCGGCTACAGCGACGTTGATGACTGCTTCGGACGGGGAAATCGTACACTTCGACAACGTCGGTCTGCGCTATGGCACTGACCGCGAAGTGCTGAGCGACGTGTCTTTCACGCTCTTTCCCGGCAGCTTCTATTTCCTGACCGGTGCGAGCGGCGCGGGAAAGACTTCGCTGCTCAAGCTGCTCTATCTGGCACAGCGGCCGTCGCGCGGGATGATCCGCATGTTCGGGGCCGATGCAATCACCCTGCCACGCGACCGGCTGCCCGCGATGCGGCGGCGGCTGGGCGTCGTGTTCCAGGATTTTCGGCTGGTCTCGCACCTTTCGGCATTCGACAACGTGGCGCTGCCGCTCCGCGTCGCGGGTGCCCCTGAACGCGATATCGAGCGCCCGGTGGCTGACATGCTCGACTGGGTCGGCCTGTCGGACCGGATGAACGCGCGCCCCGCCACGCTCTCGGGCGGCGAGCAGCAACGCGTCGCCATCGCGCGCGCCGTCATTGCCCGGCCCGACATGCTGGTGGCGGACGAGCCGACCGGCAACGTCGATCCCGAGATGGCGGTCAAGCTGCTCCGCCTGTTCGAGGCGCTGAACCGGCTGGGTACAACGGTCGTGGTCGCGACCCACGATGTCCACTTGCTCAAGAAAGTGCCCGAATCGCTGATCATGCGGCTCGACAAGGGGCGCCTGTCCGACCCCACTGGCGCGCTGCGCTATCCGCCGCGCCGCGCTGCCGCCCCGTCACGCGCGCCAGGAACTGAACGATGACGGGGCTGCTTGGCAAGTTGCGCCGTCTTTCGGGCGTGGGCGAGGCGGAATTGGTCCCGCAGGCGCGGCTTTCGGGCCCGATGCCCTGGGTGATCGCGATAATGCTGGCGATGACGGTGATTGCCGCCGCCGCAGGACTCGGCCTGCGCAACATGGCCCGCTCCGCCGCGCTGGAGCTTGAGGGCGGGATGACGGTACAGATCGTCGAGGCGCGCGCCGATGTCCGCGAGGCGCAGGCTCGCGCCGCGATGGAGGCGCTGCGCGCCATGCCGGGGCTGGTTTCGCTGCGCATGGTGCCGCAGTCTGAAGTCGACGCGCTGATCGAGCCGTGGATCGGGGACGATGCAGCATCCGGCAGGGCGGTGGGGGCAATCCCCGTGCCCGCGCTGATCGACGCGCGTTTCGGCGATGCGGCAACGCCCGAGGCGGTCGCCCGGCTCCAGAGGGAATTGCGCGCGGTTGCGCCCGCCGCCCGTGTCGATGCGCAGTCAAGCTGGCTCAGGCCGGTGTTTGCAGCAATGGTCTCGCTCCAGTGGCTGGCGATGGCTCTGGTCGTGCTTCTCGCCATGGCGCTCTCGGCTGCCGTCCTGCTTGCCGCGCGGACAGCGCTCGGCACAAATCGCGACACTATCGAGATCGTCCACCTTCTGGGCGGGACAGATGTCCAGATCGCGCGGGTGTTCCAGCGCTCCATCGCCATTGATGCGGCGGGCGGCGGCGCGGCTGGCCTCGTGCTCGCAGTCGTGGTGATTGTGGCGCTGGGCCGGCGCTTTGCCTCGCTCGGCACCGGAATGGTCGATCAGGGGGCGCTGATGCTCGGCGACTGGATCGTGCTCGGCCTGATCCCTGTTGCAGCAACGGGCCTTGCGATGATCACCGCGCGGCTGACGGTGATGCACACCTTGCAGAAAATGCTGTAGCGCGTTCCCATGTTTCGCCGCGTCCTCTCGTTTGCCGTGCTGGCCTGGGCCTTCGGGTTTCTGTGGTTCGCGATCGCCCTGCCGCAGCCGGTTCCCGGCGGAAAGACTGACGCGGCCATCGTGCTGACCGGGGGGGAAGGGCGGATCGACAGGGGGCTTGAAGTTGTGCGCAGGCGTCAGGCGCGCCGCCTGCTTGTCTCGGGCGTCGATCCCGAAGTCCGCCCGCGCGAGTTCGCCGCAGAATACAACGTGTCGCCCGCGCTGATGGCTTGCTGCGTAACGCTCGGCTTCGAATCGGTGGACACCCGCTCCAACGCGCAGGAGGCGGCCGCCTGGGTGGCGACCAACCGCGTCCGGTCGGTCCGCCTCATCACCACAGACTGGCACATGCGCCGCGCTGCGCTGGAATTCTCGCGCAACCTGCCGGCGCGGATCGTGATCGTGCGCGACGCAGTGCCCTCGCGGCCATCGCTGCGCATCCTGTTCCTCGAATATCACAAGCTGGTCGCCCGCGCGTTTGTCACGCTGGTCCGGACATGACCATGCATGGCGCCGGAACCCACGAACGGGCCACGACCGCGGCCGACGTGATCCGCAGCCTTGCCTTCTACGGCGTGTTCTACCTCGGCACGATTGGCTATGTGCTGGCAACGATCCTTGGGCTGGGGCTCGGGCATCGCCCGCTGATGGCCATCGCGCGCGGCTGGTCTCGCTATCACCGCGCCTGCATGCGCGTGCTGCTGGGCATCCGGATCGAAGTGACCGGGCCGCAGCCCACCGGCCACGTCGTCATCGCCCTGAAGCATGAAAGCTTTGCCGAGGCGATCGACCTGCCCGCCCTTCTGAAAGCGCCGGTCGTGTTCGCCAAGGCCGAACTGCTGCGCATGCCTCTGTGGGGCAAGGCCGCGCGGATATATGGCCTGGTTCCAGTCGAGCGCGACCAGGGCGCCTCAGCTTTGCGCGCGATGGTCACGGCGGCGCGCGCCGCTGTCGCCAAAGGGCGCTTGCTGGCGATCTTTCCGGAAGGGACGCGCGTTCCCACCGGCCAGAAACCGCCTCTGCAGGCAGGGTTCGCGGGCCTCTACAAGCTGATGGGCCTCGCCGTGGTGCCAGTCGCGGTGAACAGCGGGCGGCTCTATCATCGCACATGGAAGCGGCCGGGCACGATCACCATGGCCTTCGGGGAGGCGATCCCCGCCGGCCTGCCGCGCGCCGAGATCGAGGCGCGGGTGCAGGCCGCAATCAACCTGCTCAACCCGTGAGCCGGAAGAAGGACACGCCAGAGGCGACGGGGCGGCGCCATGTAATCGATTCACTCGGGCCGGGGCTGGTGACCGGCGCGGCCGATGACGATCCCAGCGGGATCGGCACCTACAGCCAGGTCGGCGCGCAATACGGCTATGCCATGGGCTGGACGCTGGTGCTGGGCTTTCCGCTGCTCGCCTCGATCCAGGCGATCTGCGCCGAGGTTGGTGCGGTGACGGGCAAGGGCATCGCCCGCAACCTGGCGCAGCACTATCCACGCAAATTGCTGCTGGGGGCCGTGCTGCTGCTGCTCGTCGCCAACGTCATCAATCTTGGCGCGGACCTTGGCGCGATGGGCGCGGCGATGGCGCTCTTGGTTCCCTGGCCAGCCCTGATCTTCACGGTCGGCTTCGGGGTGCTCAGCGTACTCCTCGAAGTCTTCGTGAGCTATGACCGTTATGCCCGCGTCCTCAAATGGGCCACCCTGTCGCTGTTCGCCTATATCGCGGTGCCGTTTGTCGTTGGCGTTTCGCCGGACGAGGCACTGCGGGGGCTGGTTATCCCCGAGATCGCGCTTGACCGGGACAGCGCCATGGCGCTCGTCGCCATTATGGGCACCACGATCAGCCCCTACCTGTTCTTCTGGCAAGCCGCGCAGGAAGTGGAGGAGCAGCACCGCCGCAAGTTGCGCCCGCTGCGATATGTCCGCAAGCTGGCCCCGGCGGAGTTCTCGCGCATCCACGTCGATACGATGGTGGGCATGGGCTTTTCGCACATCACCGCGCTGTTCATAATGGTCGCCACGGCGGCCACGCTTCACGTGCAGGGCGTAACCGAGATCGGCAGCGCGGCGCAGGCGGCCGAGGCGCTGCGTCCCATCGGCGGCGACCTCGCCTTCGCCCTTTTCGCGCTGGGCATGGTCGGCACCGGCCTGCTGGCGGTGCCGACGCTGGCGGGATCAGCCGCCTATGCGGTCAGCGAGACATTCGGCTGGAAGGAGGGCCTCTCGCGCAAGCCGAGGGAGGCCAAGGCATTTTACGGCGTCATCGCTGCCGCCACGCTTGGGGGCATCGGCATCAACCTGCTGCCGCTGGATCCGATGCGCGCGCTTTACTGGGCGGCGGTGGTCAACGGACTGCTTGCCCCGCCGCTGATGGTGCTCACGATGCTGATCGCGCGCAACCGCAAGGTCATGGGCGAACTCGTCATTTCGCGGCGGCTGGCGATTGGCGGCTGGCTCTCGACGGCCGTGATGACGGCGATTGCCGTGCTGTTCCTCGCCATCTGAGCGTCAGGTGCGAGAAACCTCCACCCACTGCGCGTTAAGGGTAGTCTCGCCGTAGCTGGTCAGGAACGAGACGTCAGCAGCATCGCGTCCGATGCCGATCTTGGCCATCTCGGACGCCTGCGCCATGCCGGTCGGATCGATAAGATACCATGTTCCATCGAGGAATACCTCAGCGACGGCATGGAAGTCGGGCGGGCTGACATCGGGCGCATAAACGCTGGCAAACCGAGCGGGAATCGCGGCGGCGCGTACAAGAGCGATCATCAGGTGCGCGAAGTCGCGGCACACGCCCCGCCGCTCGACATAAGTCTCCAGCGCCCCGGTCGCCGCCGTGCTGCTGCCAGTCTCGTAGCGGAGCGAGGCGGCGATCCAGTCATGCACCGACTTGACCAGCGCGCCGCCGGAAAGCCCGCCGAACTCGGCCTCGACCAGCGCCTCGAAGCGGTCGGAAGGGCAATAGCGGGATGGCAGAAGGTATGGCACCGTCTCGCCGGGTAGCAAGTGCGGCGGGGTTGCGGGCAGGACGCTCCAGTCACCGCAGAAGCGGTTGATCGTCACCGTTGCGCGGTAGTCGACAGTCAGCCGGTCGGCAACGCGCAGCCATATCCGCTCGCCGATGCCGTCTTGCCCGGGAACGCGCGCGAAATGCTCCGTCGCGCCGAGCGCGATGTGCGCATCTTCAACGGTCTGTTCGGGGATCATCGCCGCCTCGGCCTGAAGCAGGACATCGCCCGGATGCGCGAGCGTGTAATCGAGGTGGCACTGGATGGAGAGTTTCATGCCGCATCAATGCGCGACGCCGGGTCTGGTGCCGGGGTCACGTACCCTCGGCAGCCGGCGCCGCATGATCGCTGCGGCCGAAATCGGGCCGGGCATCGTCCTGCCCTTCGGCGATGATCGAGCGGCGGATGGCGCGGGTGCGGGCGAAGTGCGCGAACAGCGCGTCCCCGTCGCCCACCCGGATTGAACGCTGCAGCGCGGTCAGATCTTCGGTGAAGCGCTGGAGCATCTCAAGTACGGCATCTCGGTTCGAGAGGAACACGTCGCGCCACATCGTCGGATCGGAGGCGGCGATGCGCGTGAAATCGCGGAAGCCGCCGGCCGAATACTTGATGACTTCGCTCTGCGTCACATCTTCAAGGTCGGATGCGGTGCCGACGATGGTATAGGCGATGAGGTGCGGCAGGTGGCTTGTCACGGCCAGCACCATGTCGTGGTGCTGCGCGTCCATGATCTCGACATTGGCCCCCAGCGCCTCCCAGAATTCCACAAGCGCCGTCAGCATCAGCAGGTTGGTCGGTTCGGGCGGCGTGATTATGCACCAGCGGTTGCGGAACAGGCTGGCAAAGCCGGCGTCGGGACCGGAATTCTCGGTGCCCGCCACCGGGTGCGCGGGGATCACAGTGTTGCGGGGAAGCGCGTCGCCGAGCGCTTTTGCAATGGACTGCTTGCACGAGCCGACATCGCTGATGAGCGCCGTGGGCGGAACCGCGTCGGCGATTTCGCGCGCGGCATTGTCCATCGCACCGGGCGGGACGCAGAAAATGACGAGATCCGCCTCACGCACCGCTTCGGCGGCCGTTTCGCAGACCGTGCCGACCAGTCCGCGTTCTGCCGCGCGAACACGCGTGGCGGAATCGCTGTCATACCCGGTGGTTGTGGCGCCGGGCAGGTACTCGCGCACGGCAAGCCCTATCGACCCGCCGAGCAGGCCAAGACCGATGAGCGCGATGCGATCGAAGCTCATGCCTGCCGCCCCTTGGCGCAGGCCTCGGCCATCTCGCGAAGCGCAAGCGCGATGGCATCCATCTGTTCCGCGGTACCGATGGTGATGCGCAGGGCCTGCGGCAGCCCTTGCCCCGGCAGCCAGCGCGTAATGAAGCCCCGCTCGGCAAGGCCGTTGAACGCCTGCTCGGCGCTCAGCGAGCTTTCGAACAGGATCAGCACAAAGTTCGCCTGGCTGGGTAGGGAGCGAAGCCCGTGGTTGCCCATCGCCTCAAGCGCCTGCACGAAGCGAGCACGTTCTGCCGCGTTGTGGCGCCGCGAAGCCTGGACGAAGGCCTGATCGCCCAGCGCCGCCATGGCCATGGCTTGCCCGGTGCTGGAAACGTTGAACGGACCCCGGATGCGGTTGAGAGCGTCGATCAGCGCGGCGTCCCCTGTCGCCCAGCCGATGCGTTCACCGGCAAGCCCATAGATCTTGGAAAAGGTTCGCGTCACCAGCACGTTGGCATGGGCTGCGGCCAGCGCCAGCGCGCCATCGTCGTCTTGCGGAGCGACGTATTCGCCGTAAGCCTGATCGAGAATCAGGACCACGTCGCGCGGCAGGCCCGCATGCAGACGGGCGATTTCGCCGCGCGGCAGGTAGCTTCCAGTGGGATTGTTAGGGTTGGCGACGAAGACGACGCGCGTGCGGTCGGACACCAGCGCCAGCAGCGCGTCGACGTCGCTGCCGTAATCGGCATCGGGCGCAATCACCGGATTGGCACCGCAGCGCCGTGCCGCAATGTCGTAAACCGAAAAGCCATAGCGGACGTAAAGCACATCGTCGCCCGGCCCGGCATAGGCCTGCGCGGCAAGGTTGAGCAGCTCGTCCGAGCCGGTGCCCATGACGATCCGCGCGGGATCGATGCCGTGCAGCGCGCCGATGGCGCTGCGCAGTGCCTTGCAGTCAGGATCGGGATAGACTGCTGGATGCATCGCCGCGCTGCGTGCATCAAGCGCCAGCGGACTGGTGCCCAGCGGGTTCTCGTTGGCCGAGAGCTTGACCGGCACAACGCCATCGGCCCGCACGAAATCGGCGGCGGATTTGCCAGGTACATACGCGTGGATCGCGCTGATCCAGGGCTTGGGGACAGGCCGGGGGGCGGGAGCGTCGGTCATTTCGCGGTGCCCTTATCCTGTTGCACGGGGTTTTGACAGTCCCGCGATGTTTGGCCCGCGATGTTTGGCCCGCGATCATCCAGCCCGATTGCCATCCCTCGTTGACAGCGCGGCGGCTTGCTTCCAAGTCCCCGGCACTGATGGCGACTGCACTTGCCCCCGCCGGACGCAGCTTGAAGCTGCCCGATCCGCTCCCGCTCGACAGCGGGCAAAGTCTCGCAGGTGTGACCATCGCCTACGAGACATACGGCGAACTGGCGCCCGGCCGGTCCAACGTCGTACTCGTCTGTCATGCGACGACTGGCGACCAGTACGTTGCAAGCACCAATCCGGTGACCGGCAAGCCGGGATGGTGGAACCGCATGGTCGGGCCGGGCAAGCCGATCGATACGGGCCGCTTCCACGTGGTTTGCGCCAATGTCATCGGCGGCTGCATGGGATCGACCGGACCGTCCTCGCCGGCAGAAGACGGAAAGCCCTATGCCATGCGCTTTCCGGTGCTCACCATCCGCGACATGGTGCGCGCGCAAGTGGCGCTGCTGACCGCGCTGGGGATCGAGCGGCTCTACGCCGTCATCGGCGGCTCGATGGGTGGGATGCAGGCGCTCAGCCTCGCGGCGGACTGGCCCGATATTGCCGAGCGTGTCGTCGTTGTGGCAGCAACTGGCGCGATGCCGGCGCAGAACATTGCCTTCCAGGAAGTCGGCCGTCAGGCGATCATGGCCGATCCGGCTTGGCAGGGCGGCGATTACTACCAGAGCGGCCAGAGCCCTGACGCCGGGCTTTCGGTTGCGCGGATGGCGGCGCACATCACCTACTTGTCGGAAGCCAGCCTGACCGAAAAGTTCGGCCGCCGCTTGCAGGACCGTCAGGAAAAAAGCTTCGGCTTCGATGCCGATTTTCAGGTGGAAAGCTATCTGCGCCATCAGGGGCTGTCGTTCATCAGCCGCTTCGATGCCAACAGCTATCTCTACATCACCCGCGCGATGAGCTATTTCGATCTTGCGGAGGAGCACGGCGGAACGCTTGCCGCCGCCTTCGCGCGGACGCGGGCGCGGTTCTGTGTGGTCAGCTTCGACAGCGACTGGCTTTATCCGACCGAGCTGTCGCACCGGCTGGTCCATGCGCTCAATGCCTCGGCCGTGCCGGTCAGCTTCGTGGAACTCTCGGCGCCGTTCGGCCACGACAGTTTCCTGCTGGATGTGCCGGCGCTCGACCGCGTTATCGCCGGGTTCCTCTCGCGGTGAGCGCGCCCGGCATGACCTTGCGGCCCGATCTCGCGATCATCGCCGCACATGTGGCGAAAGACTCACGCGTACTCGACGTCGGCTGCGGCGACGGGGAGCTTCTCGCAGTCCTTCGCGACGAGCGCGGCTGCAACCCGCACGGCATGGAAATCGCGGCCGACAACGTGGCGCACTGCGTGGAAAAAGGGCTGTCAGTGATCCAGGGCGATGCCGACGCCGACCTCGTGTTCTATCCAGATGGCGCTTTCGATTACGCGATCCTCAGCCAGACGCTCCAGACCACCAAGCGGCCCGACCTTGTGCTGGAAGACCTGCTTCGCATCGGGAAGCGTGCCTTCGTCAGCTTTCCCAACTTCGCGCACTGGCGCGTGCGGCTATCGCTGATGTGGCGCGGGCGGATGCCGGTCACCCGGCTGATCCCGGTCGAGTGGTACGAGACGCCCAACATCCACCACCTCACGATCGCCGACTTCGGCGATCTCGTCGCCAGCAGGGGGATCAAAGTGGAAGGCTCGTGGTTCCTCTCCGGTGACCGGCAAACCGGTGGCATGGGCGCCAATCTTCGCGCCGAATACGCGGTGTTCCTGCTGTCACGCTGAGGCGTCGTTCACCAGAAGCACGCTATCGCTGCGTGCCAGTGACCACAAGCTGAGCCCGGCGGCGGCTGCGCGGCTCACCGCCATGCTTGTCGGCAGAGAGAGCGTGACCAGTGTTGTCGCGCCGCCGCGCACGGCTTTCTCGACGATCTCGTAACTGCACCGCGCGGTGGACAGGACGAATCCCGGCGCCTGCGGCTGGCCCGCGCGCGCCATGGCGCCGATCAGCTTGTCGAGCGCGTTGTGCCGCCCGACGTCTTCGCGCAGGCAGCCAATTTCGCCGTGCTCATCGACCCAAGCAGCAGCGTGCGCGGCGCCCGTACTGGCGCCGAGCGGGGTCGATGCATCGAGCGCGGCCAGCGCGGCAAAGATGGCTTGTTGGCCGACCGCCGCATGAGCTGCGACAGGGGGCAGGGGCCGGGCGACGGCTTCGAGGTTCTCGATGCCACACAGCCCGCAACTCGATTCGGCGACCCTTGTCCGCACACGCTCCGCCATCTGCTCCGCGCCAAGCCCGGAAAGCGCCGCGCGAACGATCCAGCCGCGCTCGACTTCCGCCGCGGCGATGTTGGTCATGTTGCCAGCGCTCGCCGCCAGCCCCTCGGTCAGCGCGAAGCCCAGCGCGAAATCCTCAAGATCACGGGGGGTCGCCATCATCACCGCATAGGCGAGACCGTTGAATTCCAGCGCGACCGGTGCCTCGGCAATCCATTCGCGGTCGATCGCGGCGCGGCTGCCGTCCGGCTTCACTGACACCGCGCTTGTCATTCCCTGCTCCTTCAGCCTTCCGGCCTACATAGAGGCGGCGCCGTTCGGGTCAAATTCGAAGCCGCACGGTGCGCGCCGTTCAGGCTGGTGCAAGCCGTCCTGCCTATCATTTCTTGCCACTGCCGAGTCTCCGGGTGCCGGAAGATGGATGCGCGCAGGATAAGGGTATGGGCTATGTCCGTCCGCTTGCTGAAAACCGCTCTCCTCGCCGCCGCTCTCGTCTTGCCGGCCAGCTCTCAGGCACGCAGCGAGGGTCCGGCTGGAGAAGCGGCCGAGCGGCTCTCCGATCCCGCAACCCAGATTGCCGTCACGGCCATGCTCGCCAGTCTGGCAAAGGCCATGCTCGATCTGGAAGTCGGGCCGCTGGCACGCTCGGCTGGAGACGCGACAGGCGATCCTGATATGCGCGACGTTCCGCCCGATGCGCGCCTGCGCGATCTCGCCGGGCCGGATGCCGAACGCATGGAAGAAAAGATCGCCCGCGGTACGCCCCGGATGATGAGCTCGATGGCCGGCATGGCCGAGACGCTTGATCGCATGACCCCGCAATTGCGCGCCATGGCCCGCCAGATGAAAGACGCGCTGCCCGCGAGGTAAGCTGGCCCCGCGCGACTTATCCACCGTGTTCCGCATCTGTCCTTGCGCGCGCCGGGTGGACGGGGCGCGAGGCGCTGCCGCATAGGAATTGGCCATGTGGCAGCTCTATCAATTTCCGCTTTGTCCCTTCAGCCGCAAGGTGCGCCTGCTGATGAGCGAGAAGGGCATCGCCTATGAACTCTGGCGCGAAAATCCGTGGGAGGGGCGCGAGGAGTTCCTGCTGATGAACCCGGCGGCGCGCACCCCGGTGCTGCACGATGCGGAAAAAAGCCTTACCCTGTGCGATAGCCGGGCGATCTGCGAATACTTCGAGGAAACGGTCGACCGCGCGCCGATGATCAACGGAACGGCGGCAGGCCGCGCGGAAATTCGCCGGCTGGTCGCCTTGTTCGACGAAAATTTCCATGCCGACATCACCGCGCCCCTGCTGCACGAGCGCATGAAGAAGCGCCTGATCCTGCGCCAGTCTCCCGATTCGAAAATGCTGCGCGAGGCGATGAAGCTGGCGCACGAGCATCTGTATTACATCGACTATCTTGTCGACCATCGGCCATGGCTGGCGGGCGCTACAATGAGCCTGGCGGACCTTGCCGCCGCCGCGCAGATCTCGGTGGCGGATTATCTCGGAGGGATTGACTGGTCGAGCCACGATCAGGCGCAGGGCTGGTATCACGCGATCAAGAGCAGGCCGAGCTTCCGCCCGCTTTTGTCGGAACGCATGGACGTGATCCAGCCGCCGAGCCACTATGCCGACGTGGATGCCTAGCCGGTTTAGCCCTGCTCGGCTGCCTTGGCGAAGCGGCCGTGATCGCGGTAGCTCGTCATCCAGCGATCGAGGAACAGGCCCAGTGGCCTCGCCGTCACGCCCAGCGCCTTGAGACCCGGCAGCTTCGCCGAGGCGATATTGCCCGCCTTGAGCAAGTGCCACTGATCGCGCGTGATCGGCGCCATCGGCATCCACCCGGTCAGCGTGGCGACCGCGCCCGAGACGGGGTCGGGCAGCGGAACGAAAAGCCTGCGGCGGCCCTGTGCGGCAGCGATCCGTTCATTGAGCGCCAGCATGGTCACGACTTCCGGGCCTGCGATCTCGAATGTCTTGCCGCCGTGCCGCCCCGGATCGGCGAGCGCAGCCGCGATGGCCCTGGCCGCGTCATCGACGTGGACAGGCTGCAATGGCGCGTTGGGGCCGAATACCGGGATCGCCGGAAACAGCGAAATCAGCCGCGCGAACATGTTCACGAAATTGTCGTCCGGCCCGAACAGGATCGATGGTCGCAGCACGGTGGCGCGTGGGAATGCCGCCAGCACCGCGCGTTCGCCTTCGGCCTTGGTGCGGGCATAGTCGATCTCCGAGCCCGCATCCGCACCGATCGCAGAGACATGGACAAAGGCGCTCGCCCCTGCATCCGCCGCAGCACGGGCGATCCGACCCGCGCCTTCGCCTTGCAGCGCATCGAGATCACCGGCAAATGCGCCGACCAGATTGACCACTGCGTCCGAACCGGAAAGCACGGCCGCCAGGCTTTCGGGGCGCGTCACGTCGCATGCTGCGAACTGGACCTGCCCCAGCGTTGCCAGCGGCTTGACGGCAAAGGCGCGCCGCGGATTGCGGCTGGCAATGCGCAGCCGCGCACCGGCGGAGAGCAGCCGCTGCGCAAGATGACGTCCGACAAAGCCACTGCCGCCCAGCACGGTGACGAGCTTGCCTCGCAGAGCGTCCTGCCTGCCGCCGCGCGTTTCGTTCAATCCAGCCTGTGCCATGGGGCAAATGTCCGCTTGATGATCCAGTTCGGCCGCGAACCGCTGCCGGTCCGGGCACGCGCCCAATGCACCCGGCCAGCGCGGATCGCAACAGCCTTTGCACGCCTTGGCACTGCGCGCAGCGATCTTGCGTTGACAAGCCTGCCCCTGCGCCGCTATCGGCCCGCTCCTACCCGGCGCGTTGCCCCCAAGGCACCGCACCAAACCGTGCCCAGATGGCGGAATTGGTAGACGCACCAGCTTCAGGTGCTGGCGCTCGCAAGGGCGTGGAGGTTCGAGTCCTCTTCTGGGCACCATTTTTCTGAGACAGAGCGGTCCCCGCCATAGGCGGCGGGGAGCCGTCAGGTTACCAGCTCAGCCGCAGCGCGGTTGTCCAGGTGATGCCGTCGTAGCCACCGCCATCGCGCGCGCGGTCGCGCATGTTGGCGTAGGCGAGGCCTGTCTGAAGCTTGAGATTGTGGCCGTAGATGTAGTAGTTCATCCCGGCGTAGGCTTCGTTGTAGCGGTCGCCCCGCTTCGAGGTCATCACGCTTTCATAGCGCGAGAAGCGCAGCCCGTTGACGTCGTCGCTTTTCATGTGGGTGAAACGGGTGACGAGCTGGACCTTTTTGCTGAGGTTGATCCACGGCATGACCTGCACGCCATGCCCGTCGCTCTGCCCAAGTGTTCCATCGGCCAGCACGCTTTCGGCAGTGATGCCCCAGTCATCCTCCTCGAAAATGAAGCCGAGCGAACCGACGTGCTTGAAGCGGCGAAGCAGATCGCTCTTGGCATTCGGCTCGGCGTAGAGATAGTCGGCCTTCAACACTGCACGTTTGACACCCAGCTGCTTGCCAAAGTCATAGCCCAGGCTTGCGGTCGCGGCCGGGCCGCCCGTGAAATCGCCGAACTCTCCGTTGTCCCGGCCGCCGGAAAAGACGCCGGCCCTGTAAATCCAGTTTCCTGACTTGCCGCCCAGGGTCACGCCCGACAGATATTCGCTCGGATTGCCGAAGTTGTTGTTGATGTTACCGCGATCGATCGTGATCAATCGGTTGGAAGACGTCGCGCCGTCGAGTGTGAATTCGGTCGATTGCTTGCCAACCGTCAGGATCGCTGCATCGCTGAACTTCCATGCCAGATAGGCGTCAGTCAGCCGGGTATAGAGCGGCCCGCCTCCCTCAAGGTTGAAATCACCCTGCACCTGGACGTCGAGCTGATGGAACATCTTGGCCTTCACGCCAAGCCGCGTCCGGCGCACGACGAAGTCGCTGTCATTTCCGATATCGGAATCAAGGACATAGTTGTCGAGATGGAGGCGGCCGACGATACGGATCTGGTTGAGAACATCGCCCTCCTTGTCGTCATAGATGGTGGGTATCCGCCAGATTTCGTCGAATGTGCTTTCCGGCTTCGCGTGACTGGCCTGCGGCGCCGGCGCGGCAACTGACGCAGCACCCGCGGCTTCGGCTCCGTCGGCGCGGGCAACCTGGGCGGACAAGGCGGCGCTGCCGGCAATCAGGCAGGCGAGGGAACGAACGAAAATCATAAGGCTCCAATCGACGACAGTGCGGATTGCGGCGCTACTATAACCGCAGCGTGACATGTTTATGACAGCCGTGCGTCATGAACTTTGCGCCCTTTGCGCTGCCTCGCCGATTGATCCGGCGCGGTAGTGCCGGACTTCGATCGGGGGACTGCTGTCAAATTAACGCAGTTGCGTTTAAAATCCGCCATGGTAGAGGTTCCTCGCCGGAGGATCAGGAACGTGCGGTGCCCGATCCTGTCAAGCCGACATGGCGGTCACGATTGCAAGACGGGCCGTCAAGTAGGTTCGGGTGAAGTGCCTGAGGTCTGTTCTGGGGGAGATCTGCGATGAACACACGGATTCTGCGGGCTTTGCTCGCGGTGAGTGGCTCGTTCGCGGCGTGTTCCGCAGGCGCCTCGACCTATCGCTGGACCCAGGTTCTGCAGTCGCCTGTTGACGAATCCTATTTCGGTCCGAACGATCCGCGCAACCACTACGATCCGATGTCGAACGCGCATCCGATGTGGGGCAGCATCGCGCGCCGCAATGGCGGCTATGCCTGGGGCGTGACCACGCACGGGGACGAGATCTGGTACGGCGCCTTCATGAACGGCTGGTGCCTCTGGCTCCAGTTCGCGGGTGTACCGCCGCAGACCGCCGACAACACGCACCTTTACAACTATGTCAGCGAGAAGAACGCCTGCGACATACGCGAGCCGAACCGGCCGCTGGTGATCCAGGTGTTCAACACGAAGACGGGAACGCTGGAGGTCTATCAGTCAACGGATGCGCGTTTCGCTCGGGACATGAAAGGCATCATCGCTATCCGCGCGGCGGGAACCGTGGGCGGCACGGTGTTCATCACGGCCTTGCTGGGACGCGAATCGTTCGTCGCGGCGGGCGACCTCAAAGGCGACGATTCCTACTTTTTCAGTGGTGTGCGCGTTCTCGCTGTCGATGCTGTGACGCGCAAGTACCTTGGCTCGGTCACGATGTCGGACCTCAACGAGGCGCGCAAGATGAATGTCATCGGGCATGCCGACGGCAGCGAAGGGCTTTACCTGGGGGCTTCGAGCCGGTCAGGAAAATCCTATCTGCTGCGCTGGACGGGAAGCGCCGCCAATCCCTTTCCGGCCCGCTCCGGGAACGAATATCCCGGCTTTGAAGTCGTCATCGACAACACCGGGCACGGGCTGATCGGGGAACTGACGGCGATATCCGATGCGTCCGGCAGGCAGCGGCTGGTTGCATCGACATGGAGCAGCTGGCCTTCAGTCAACAAGGCCGGCGGGCTCTATATGAGCACCCCGATGCCTGCCGGCGGCTTTCGCAAGGCATCCGGCACACGCACGTTGCAGGCCATCATGACGCTCGACCAGTACGATCCGGATGCCGTGATCGGCCCCACCTGGGGCGGAGGCTCGCTGTCGGCCTTCGGCAAATATGTCTACTGGGGTACGATGACCATCGGCACCGCGTCCGCCGGCGCCTATGCTGCGGTCAACAGGACGGTCGGCACGACCCCGGCGTCGCGTGACGGGATCGCCCGCGCGTCCTTTGCCCGTGCAGCGCATCTGTTCAGGGCCGACATCAGCGATCCCGACAAGCCCAGGATAGAGCTCCTGTTCGGGAACGAGTATTACCCGGTCCTTGACGCACAATCCGGAGAGTGGACCTACAAGCGCAACCTGCTGGGCCTCAAGCCGCTGCTTGGCAAGGCCGGTTTCGGTTACGGGACGAACAACTACACCTGGGAAAGCAAGGTTTTCGAGGGCCGACTGTTTGTCGGCACGATGGACTATTCGGGCGGGCTGGTCGACTATGTCGAACACTCGAAAGATGGCGGCGATTACCAGATCCACGCCAACTACCGGATCGCCAAGGAGCAGGGGTTCATCCCCGGCGGCGACATGCTGGTGTTCGAAAACCACGTTGATCAGCCGATCGTGATCACGCGGTCCGGGCTGGGCAACGAGGACAACAACGGGTTCCGCAATTTCGTGGTTGCGAACGGGACGCTCTATGCCGGAACGTCGAGCGAGGCCAATATCGGACCGACGGCGGGCTATTCATTCCATCGGCTTGAGATTAGGGAGCGCTGAGTTTGTAAGCTCTGTCGAGAGGTTTGGAATGGATGAGATAACCCAGATATTCGCCGGTTTTCCGGCAGAACATGCCTACCGTCACAAGCTGCGTCCAGACGGCCGCGAATCGCTGGCGCACATGCTCATGTTCCCCGAGCAGGGAATTGCCGGCTTCGTCTATCCGACGGTCCGCGCCGCCGGTCCGGCAAAGGGGCGCGCCTATCTGTTCGGGCCGGCCCTGCCGTCGGTGGTGGCCGAGGAAATCGAGGTTCCGGTATCGGCGGACCTCAATTTCGACAACTGGCAGACCGGACCGCTGTTGATGGCCGTGCGCGAGCCGCACAGGACAGTCGATCTCAAGTGGGACGGTCCGCGCATCAAGCTCGACCTTCACTTCGAGGCGATGCATCCGCCCTATGCCTTCAGCTCGCACCCCGGCGGCAATCCGCCGTATTACGGCGACGACCGGACCGAGCAGCATGGCCGCCTGTCGGCGGACGTGACTGTTGATGCGCTGTCCTTCCACCATGACGGCTATCTGATCCGCGACCATTCGTGGGGGCCGCGTATCTGGGGACTCAACCAGCATCACAAGTGGCTTCACATGACGACGCCGTCGTGCTCGATCCATGTGTTCGAGATGCAATCGTTCGGAAGCACCCACCTGCGCGGCTACCTGTTCAAGGACGGGGTCATGCGCCACATTGCGTCGGTCGATTACAAGCTCGGCTACGACGACGAGATGATGCAGCAGTCGATCGCAATGACAGTGACCGACACCGATGGCCGTATTGTTAAGGTCGATTGCCAGACTTTTGCGGCGATCCAGCTCGATTCTTGGGACCCCAAGGTTTTCCTCAACGAGACTGCGCTGACGGTCGCAATGGAGGGCGAAACCGGCGCCGGCTGGGCCGAGTTCTGCTGGAACAGGAACTATTTCGAATTTGCGAAGGATTACGTGGCGCGATTCGCGTGACCCAGGGAACGCTTGCCGGGGGCTCGGGCCGGTCTCGCGCTCCCGGTTAGCGTCTTGCGCCTGAAGTTCAGCGGCAGCGCACGTTGCTGTTGCCGCTGCTGTCGATGGCGGCGCCGATCGCCGCGCCGCCGATGGCACCGATGATCGCGCCGAGCGGCCGCGAATCGCCCTCGGCGATGACCGCGCCCAGCGCCGCGCCGCTCAGACCGCCAACGATGAGGCCGGTCGAGCCGTCCGAGCGGCGGCAATAATACCGCCCGTCACGCCCGCGATAGACCCGGTCGTCCGCGCGCAGCCTGCGTTCGCGGTAGCGGCGGTCTGTGCGGTAGTAGCGGTCGGCATAGTAGCCGTTATACGACGGGTCGGGGTTGTTGTAATCGTACCGGCCGTAGCTGTCGTAATACCGGTTGTCGTAGTATCCCCAGTCGCCGGCACGGTCGTCGTAGCCATAGCGATCACGGTATCCGGTGCTGGTGCAACCGGCGACGAGCGTCGCGGCTGCAAGAGTGGCGAGAAGTGTGGCCTTGGACATGGAAACGGAACTCCCGGTCTACTTGACGGGCACGGGAGCATCCGCGCCCCTCATCCCAGCGCAATCGACAATGTGCTGATTTGTTCCCATGGGGCCGGATGCGGCCTCCCCAAATCGCCAGCGATCTGCCATGGCCCCGCAGCACAGGGAGACATGCGATGACCAGCGGCGATGAGGATTATGTCTATGACGAGGACAGCGGCGAATGGCTGCCCGCGTCCGAACTGGCCGCAAAGCAGGCGGCCGAAGGCAACGTCGAAGTGCGCGACGCGGTTGGCAATGTGCTGGCAGACGGCGATTCGGTCACGCTCATCAAGGACCTCGACGTAAAGGGCGCGGGCCAGACGCTCAAGCGCGGCACGGTGATCCCCTCGATCCGGCTGACCGGTGACGCGCAGGAAATCGATTGCCGCTATCCCGGCATCAAGGGCCTGGTGCTGCGCGCGGAGTTCGTGCGCAAGCGGTAGCGGAGGCGGCGGACGAATTGATGGGGCTTGAGCGCGCGGCTGCGGCTAAGGTGCCGGCAAGGACGTTTTTGTCCCGCAAAGGAAACTGCCATGGCCAAGAGCCAGAAAAAATCGAACAAGGAAGTGCGCAAGCCCAAGGCCGAGAAGCCCAAGAAGCAGAATGCGTCCAATCCCACGCAGAAGACCGGCGTAGTAGCCGGGCTCGACAATATGAAGCGCGGGTAGGGCAAAGACGCGGGGCCCGGCGTCGATCCGCAGCGCCGCCAACAGCATTGCCATTTTTTTTCGGTATACCTCTTTCCTCGACCCGCGCCGTGCGGCACTTACGGCTGGAAAAATAACCACGCCGGAGCACGATTCCGGCGCCGCTGAGAGAGAGCCGAGGCCATGATCCATCCCGAAGACATCCGCTACCATACTCCGGCCGATTGCCCGTTCGACTGGGCGGAGACATCGTTCTTCTCGGTCCACGTCCCCGAGGAGAACATCACTGCTTGGGTCTATTTTATCGCCCGCCCCGGCGTTGGCGCGATGGTCTGCGATGTCGAGGTGATCGACCATGTTGGCCGCATCAGCCTTGAAGCGGCCTATGCCGATTTCCAGCAGCACCTGCCGCTGCCCGAGAAGTTCGAGAAATTCACGCTGCCCAACGGCCTGTCGTTCGAAGCGCTGAACGAGCGCGATTACCGACTCGATTACGTCGGAGTTGGCGATACCGAACTGCACTGGGACGTGCGCGGCGTCATGGTCCCGTTCGACATCCACGATCCGTCGATGGACCCCCTCGCCAGCAACGATCCCAACGCCAGCGGCTTTGGCGCGGCTTACGCCAACCACTTCGACATGACCGCGCATGTCACCGGCACGCTCAAGGTGCGCGGGAAAACCTATGCAATCGACTGTGTCACCACGATGGACCACAGCTGGGGGCCACGAAGCGAGATCGACATGCGCCCGATGGGTTGGGCGAACGCCAATTTCAGCAAGACCAGCGCCTTCCAGATGATCTGGACCTTCGATCCGCTCGCCAGCGGGTGGGACCAGTTCAGCCTTGCGCACGGCTATGCCCTCGTTGACGGCAAGGTCCGCGGCCTCACCGCGGGGCGCTTGCGGGCCACGCGGCCCTCGGACAAGGGGGTGTTCCCGCTCGGCTACGAAGCCAATCTCACCGATCTCGACGGGCGCGAGCATGTGCTGCAGGGCACAGTCATCGCCCAGCAGCCATGGGCCTGCTACAGTTGCACGATGCCGATCCTCTCGGTGGTTCGTTGGCAGTACGAAGGTGCCGAAGGCGCCGGCCAGATTCAGGAAAACTGGCCGCTCAACAAGTTTACCGGCAAGGGGCTGCGTCCGTGAGCGACCTTATCGCCAATCTCACCGCAGCCTGGGCGGGCGACTGTGAGCTCCTGATCGCCCAGTACGTGCCGGACTGCACGTTCGAGGACAAGGCGTTCGGCATCGTCCATCACGGCCACGAGGGCCTGCGCGAGGTGTTCGCGTTCTCATTTTCCATGATGCCCGATTTCAGGGTGGCCTACGGCAACGTGGTGCTGGGGCCGGATTGCGGCGCGGCGGAATGGACCTTCACCGGCAGCTTCCACGGTGAATACGATGGCAAGGTCCACGCCGGCACCCCGGTGCGGATCGAGGGCGTCTCGTTCATGACCTTCCGGGACGGCAAGATCAGGACCAACACCGATTACTGGAACGTCAAGACGATCGAGCAGCAACTCGCCGAAAGTTGACGCGGCGGGGGGCTGACGCGGCGGGGGCGCTGGAAGGTGCGCGGGCCGATTGCGCCTTCGTGCCGTCCGTGCCACTTGCCCGCGCATGACCGTCACGCCAAGCCCGCCGCCCGCCTTGCCGCTGCGCATCCTTGTCGATGCCGATGCCTGCCCGGTCAAGGACGAGATCTACAATGTCGCCATGCGGCGCGGCGTGGGCGTGTGGATCGTCGCAAATGCCGTGCTGCGCGTGCCGCGCTATCCGCTGGTCCACCGTGTCACGGTTTCGGACGCCTTCGATGCGGCGGATGACTGGATCGCTGACGAGGCCGGGCCGCGCACTGTCGTCGTCACCGGAGACATCCTTCTGGCCGACCGCTGCCTGAAAGCGGGCGCGACGGTCCTCGCCGCAACCGGCAAGCCCTTTACCCACGCGTCCATCGGCAGCCAGATCGCGACGCGGGCGATCATGGCCGACCTGCGCGCAGGCGGCGACATTGTCGGCGGGCCGCCGCCTTTCGCCAAGGCAGACCGCTCGCGGTTCCTGCAGGCACTGGACCAGGCACTGGTGAAACTGGAGCGCGGGTGAGGCAGCGGCAAGGGGCGCTCGGGCTGCGGCCTTGCTTTCTGAAAGCGGCCACGCCGCCAGGCCCGGCGAGAGTGACACAAGTGACACCCCGCCGCGCGGCGTCCGCATGGCCGAACCCCGCAGGATTCCGCGCCCGTAGGGGTGAGGGTGACACAGAGAGGTCTGGCGGGAAATCGCAGGTGGCAGGGCTTTGGCTTGCGCAGGTCATGCCCGAAAGCAAGACACAGTCCGGCGGAGTAGGAAAGCGGTTCAGGCCGGATTGATGTGGCCGCGCAGCCAGTCGGCCAGTTCGTCTTCGGAAAGTTCGCGGGCGTCGAGGGAGAGGACGGCGACGACCAGTTCGGCATCGGTGGCTGTCAGTGTATGGCCGTTGAGCGCCGGGAAGGTTTCCATCGCCACCGCAGCGGTCCGCTTGTTGCCATCGACGAAGGGATGGTTCCGCGCGATACCGAAGGCGTAGGCGGCGGCAAGCGCAGCCGCGTCAGGGTCTGCGTATTCGGCAAGGTTGCGGGGCCGCATCATCGCGCTATCCAGCGCGCCCCCATCGCGCACGCCTTCCGCGCCGCCGTGTTCGGCAAGCTGCTCGGCATGCGCCGCCTCGGCCACTTCGGTGGCAATCCAGACCCAATGTCTGGGCAAGTTACTTCGCCAGTTCGCGCAGCGCGCGTTTGCGCCGCGCCATCACTTCGCGCGCCGCAGCCATCTGCGCCTCGAAATCAGGCTCCTCCGCCGAAAGCTCGATCCCCCGCGGGGTTGAGACGACCGAAAGCGTCGACCCCACCTGCGCCCCCAGCTGTGCCAGCAGCTCCTTGGGCAGGATGACCCCGGCGGAATTGCCGATTTTGGTGATCTTGAGCGGGGTGTTCATACGGGGGTTATAACGTGGGGTTGCGTTTGGGGGCAAGGGCGGGGTTCACTTGACGACAAGAACTATTCGCGCAGTATTATCGCCATGCCGCCCGAGATCCTTGCCCTCATCGACAAGCCTTGGCTTCTGGCCATAGTCCTCGCCGTCGGCGCGGCTTGCGGGATTGCTGTGGAGCGTTTCGCTGAAGGCCAGAAGCGCGCCGAGCGCCGGGCCTATTGGCAGGGGCGCAACGCGGGCAAGAAGGGCGGGCATGGCGCGAATGACAAGTTCGCGCAGTTCAAGGCCGTCCCGCTCAAAGGCACGCCAGAGCGCATCAGGCTGGATGCAGCCGAACAGCTCCGGCAGGTGATGGAGGCCGACTTCACCGGCCGCCCGCTGCTCAACCGGCCCGAGGCGGCAGTGTTCAAGGCGCTCGACGCCGCAGTGATCGCACGCAATCCCGGCTGGCAGGTAATGGCGCAGGTCTCACTCGGCGAATTCCTTGCCAGCGACGACACGGAAGCCTTTTTCGCGATCAATTCCAAGCGTGTCGATTTCGCCCTGATGGACGAGCAATGCTGCGTCCGCCACGCGCTGGAGTATCAGGGCACCGGCCACCATCAGGGCAGCGCCGCCGCCCGCGACGCGGTGAAGAAGGAAGCGCTGCGAAAAGCGGGGATTGGCTATCACGAGGTCGTCGCAGGGCACACGACCTCGGCGGAGTTGAAGCGGCTGGTGGAGAAGTTGGTGCCCAACGATGTCAAAATCTGAGGACTTAGAATTTGAATAAAAATTACAGTTCGACCTTGTAATCTTTTCCATCGCGTACCTGGCCGAGCAGGGCAACTGCTTCATCAGAGAATTTTCTTGAAAATGATTTATCGCCACTACCTGTTTTTACACGACAGTGGTAACGATTGTCGGAGTCTTTTATATCAATCCCCGTATCTTGCTGAACCTTTTTGATCAATTTATCCGCGCCATGCCATCCCGCGTATCCTAGCTGCTTGCCAACGGCACTTAGAAGATGTGGGTGCTGCATATTGACGTTATTTGCCAACGTAAGACCAAGCATCGCAGGCAAATTGTCCCCGGTTGCAGCGTGCTCGAGCGTCTTATAGTCGACCTCAATATTCCCGTTGGGAATGTCCCGGCGCGTCAACTGCATCACTCGTGCAGCAAGGGCCCGAACAATCGCAGGATTAACATTAAGTAATTCGTGCCTCGCATGCAAGGATTCGAAGATGTTAAGGAGAGAATTGACGTGGAGGACCCTTATTCTGAATTGAAAACCTTCGGACTCAATGGCGAATTCGGTTTCACTTTCTTCCCAGTCTTGTTCAGGATGCCAGATAACTTGGATAACGTTCCCGATTAAGCCAGTTTCGTCGGCAACGTATCGCCCAATATCACCAAGCACAGTCCTCACATTCGGATCGCTAAGTGCATAACCAAAGATGAATATTGGATGTTCAGCAAAGTAAGTCAGCAATTTTGAAGCAAAATACTTGCTGTTTTTGTCCCAATCTTTGTAATCCGATTCAACAAGCACCATTGTAGTTGGATCAACAACGCTTCCGTGAATATGGTATACTTCTCCATATGCATTAAGATTATATTTTAGTACATTACTTCCGACTATAGACTCGTACCCATCTAGTATTTGCTCGATCATTTAATCGTAGTTTGTTGTTATAAGCGCGTGAGGCCTGATTAAGCGGAAGGCCTCTATTTCGGAAATTAAATGCTTATCTTTAATTTTAATTAAATTGCCTTTTAGAGTTTCTAAATGTTCGGTCATCATCGTCTTGATAAAAATCGACTTAGGCAGTGAAGGGTCGAATAGATCAGCGGCAAATTTCTTTTTGCCGGCGGTCCAGGCCCATTCAAAAACTAGGTCGGCCGCTTCCGAACCGATTTTGATGAGGTCTCCCTCGTTCTTTTGCCAGATATAAGTCATATCGGCGTCGCTCTTGCCGATTTCGGCAAGTATGAGGCGAATAAATCCATCCCAACTTGGGCTTGAGATATAACGTCTTGCGATTCCGGCGCCAATGAAGAGAACTGGCTGACAATCGAACTCCTCCAAGAGCGATTCCACTATCTTGGCGGTCGCTGTTGCTGGAACCTTAGGGTCAGATGCCATTTAGCTTACTTTCGATTTCAGTTTCTCATTTACAGTTTTATCTGAGAGCCTCAATCCCGTTCCCGATCCCCAGCCCCGATATACAACTCCCGCCCGCCTTCGTTGTAGACGCGGCTCATCTCGGCCATGCCCTTTTCCGCTTCGTCCGCGGCAATGAAGCCAGTGCTGTCCTGGTTCTGCTTCGCCGCGAAATCCCGCACTTCCTGCGTGATCTTCATCGAGCAGAACTTCGGCCCGCACATCGAGCAGAAGTGCGCGGTCTTGGCGCCTTCGGCCGGCAGGGTCTGGTCGTGGTATTGTTCTGCCGTGTCCGGGTCGAGCGACAGGTTGAACTGGTCGCGCCAGCGGAACTCGAAGCGCGCGCGGGAGAGGGCATCGTCGCGGACCTTGGCGGCCGGGTGGCCCTTGGCGAGGTCAGCTGCGTGAGCGGCGAGCTTGTAGGTCACCACGCCGACTTTCACGTCGTCGCGGTCGGGCAGGCCGAGGTGCTCCTTGGGCGTGACGTAGCAGAGCATGGCCGTGCCGTACCAGCCGATCATCGCCGCGCCGATGCCGCTGGTGATGTGGTCATAGCCGGGTGCAATGTCGGTGACGAGCGGCCCGAGCGTGTAGAACGGCGCCTCTCCGCAGGCCTCCAGCTGCTTTTCCATGTTCTGCTTGATCTTGTGCATCGGCACGTGGCCGGGCCCTTCGATCATGACCTGGACGTCCTGCGCCCATGCCCGCTTGGTCAGTTCGCCCAGCGTGTAGAGTTCGGCGAACTGCGCCTCGTCGTTGGCATCCGCGATACTGCCGGGGCGCAGGCCATCACCCAGCGAATAGGCGATGTCATAGGCCTTCATGATCTCGGTGATCTCGTCGAAGCGTTCGTAGAGGAACGATTCCCTGTGATGCGACAGGCACCACTTGGCCATGATCGATCCGCCGCGCGACACGATGCCGGTCACGCGCTTTGCGGTCATCGGGATGTAGGGCAGGCGCACGCCGGCGTGGATGGTGAAATAGTCGACGCCCTGTTCGGCCTGCTCGATCAGGGTATCGCGGAAGATTTCCCAGGTCAGGTCCTCGGCAATGCCGCCGACCTTTTCCAGCGCCTGATAGATCGGAACCGTGCCGATCGGAACGGGCGCATTGCGGATGATCCATTCGCGGGTGTCATGGATGTTGCGGCCCGTTGAGAGGTCCATGACGGTGTCCGCGCCCCAGCGGGTCGACCAGACCATCTTGTCGACTTCGCTGGCGACATCGCTGGCCACTGCCGAATTGCCGATATTGGCGTTGATCTTGACGAGGAAGTTGCGGCCGATCGCCATCGGCTCGCTTTCGGGATGGTTGATGTTCGAAGGAATGATCGCCCGCCCGCGCGCGACTTCCTCGCGGACGAATTCGGGCGTCACGTAGTCGGGGATCTCGGCACCGAAGTCCTGCCCGTCGCGGATATACTCTTTCAGCATCTCGCGGCCGAGGTTCTCGCGCGTGGCGACGTATTCCATCTCGGGCGTGATGATGCCTTGCCTCGCATAGTGCATCTGGCTGACGTTCTGCCCGGATTTGGCGCGCAGCACGGTGCGGCGCACGGCGGGGAAGGGGGGCACGCCGCCCGAACGGTCTGGTCCCAGCTGGCCGTTGTCTTCCGGGCGGACCTCGCGCTGCGTCACTTCTACCACGTCGCCGCGCGCCGTGATCCAGCCTTTTCGCAGTTCGGGCAGACCGGCTGCAATGTCGATCAGGGCATCGGTATCGGTATAGGGGCCGGAGGTGTCATAGACGCGGACCGGCGGTTCCCCGCATGACGGTTCGAGGCTGATCTCGCGCATTGCAACCCCGAGAGGGCCGACGTGGACTTTCCGGGAACCGCGAATCGGGCCGGTGGTGACGCCAATTTCGAGCTTGCTGTTGATGTCGGCCATGTGCGCGCGCTCCTACTTGGACGGATGGCGGGAGCGCGGAGCGCGAACCCTTCCCTCCGCCCGTATTACCGGGTTCAGGTTCGACGGGTCGGAGGTCGCGAAGCCTCCCTCTCAGCGCACGCGCGCTCCCCGGGGATGCATTAGGGATAGGGCGGCGGGCTGCTCTTGTCGAGGCCTCAGGCGCGCTTGTTCAGGCGAGGCGAAGCGAACCGACCAGCACCAGCGTCAGCCCGAACAGGGCGGTGAACGAGGCCCAGCCGCGCTGCATGTGCGCCAGGCTTCGCACCCAGAGCTGTGAATAGATGTCGCACGCCGCAATGATAACCAGCGCCTCGGCCATCATCAGCCCGCCCAGCGCCTTCATGGCGCAGGACAGGACATCGCCATCTATCCAGGGATTGGCGAAATAGACCAGCGTTCCGGTCAGGAGTTCAAGCATCCCGCAGACGAACTGGAGCGCGGGCGAGCCAATGATTTCCTCCACCATTTTCTTCCACAGGCCCGACTGGCGAATCGCGCCGATCCCGGCGAACAGCGCCGCGAGGCCCAGCAGGAGCGCCGACCAGCCCGTAATGTCTCCCGGTTCCATATTCCTGCCCCCGCACAATTCTTCTCATTCTCAACAAAGCCGATCAGCGGCGCCAGAAAGATGCGCTGGATCAAATCCGTGCGGCTTGCCCGGTTGCGCGCCCGGCGGGCGGCAACCATCTGCCATAAGTGCCAGATGAACTTCACGCCTTGCTGCGCGGCATTCGCGCCTGCCGGCTCTGCGCCGATGCGCTGCCCCACGGGGTGCGTCCCATCGTCCAGGCGGGGCCGGACGCGCGGCTGCTGATCATCGGGCAGGCACCGGGCAGCAAGGTCCACGCCAGCGGCATGCCGTGGGACGACGACAGCGGTGACCGGCTGCGGGCGTGGACCGGCCTTGACCGCGACACATTCTACGATCCAGCCCGCGTCGCACAGATGCCGAGCGGGTTCTGCTACCCCGGCAAGGGGAGCGGCGGCGACCTGCCGCCTCGCCGGGAATGCGCGCCGCGGTGGCACGCGCCGCTGCTGGCGCAGCTCCCCGGCGTGCGGCTGACTCTGCTCGTCGGACTTCATGCCCAGAAGCGCTACCTGCCGCGCGGGTTCGCGCCGAACCTGACCGAAGCGGTGCGCCGCTTTGCCGAGGCACCGGACGGCCTGTTTCCGCTGCCGCACCCCGCCTGGCGCAGCCGGCTGTGGATGGCGCGCAATCCCTGGTTCGAGGCGGACGTGCTGCCTGTGCTTAATCGGCGGATTGCGGCTGTGCTGGCAGCACCTTAAAACGTATAGCCGACACCCGCCCCTGCAACCCACTGGCCGGCGCGGCCGCGCACCGAGGTATAGGGGTTGCGCTTGGCGTCGTTCATCAGCCGGCTATAGCTGCCCAGCACGAACACGGCGAAGCCGCCGTTGAGCGCGTTGCCATCGAGATCGTAGCCGACCAGCGCGTTGACGCCTACGCTCGCCCAGCCGCCCCTGGCCGCATAGACGGGCAAGCCGCTCGCCGCCGCCTGCGCTGGGGAAACGCTGTAGTAATAGCTGGCATAATCGTCATCGACATGCCTTGCGCTGATCCCGAGCGAGACGATTGCGGCACGGCTGAGGGGAGTGACATAGCTCACGCCGGGGGTAAGGATCATGCCCTTGTGGGCGCTGTTGACGTTCCAGCGCATGTCGGACGAAAATGTCAGGCTGTCATAGGGGTTGAGCAGCTTGTAGACCGTGACGCCGCCGTTGACGCCTGCGTCGATCGCGGCCTTGAGCTTGCCTGCGGAGCGGACCACCGGGTCTTCGATCTGGCGGCGGCGATTGCCTGAATAGGTAACGACCGGGCCGAGCGAGAAGCCGATTTTCGGGTTCTCCCGGTCGTGGATGAGATCAAGCGCCAGCCCGCCGGGGCGCGGCGTAATCTCGATTCCCGCCAGCTTGCCCTGGATCAACGGGAAAGGCGAAAGCACCATGTCGTCGGAGCCTTCGTAGGACGGGCTGTAGACCCCGCCCACGCCGAGCGTCACGTAGTCGCCGTCAAACACGCTGTCCTCGGGCGCGGATTCGGACTGGGCACGGGCATGAGGGGCGGCGGCCAGAAGCAGGACAGGCCCGGCAGTGACGAACAATCGGCGCATCGTGATCCCTTGCTGTTCCAGCCTCAAACGCCCGGTCGCGGGCGAGGTTGCGCCAAGGAATTTCCTTGTCGACTTTTTCATGCACCTCTCGTTCAGCATCTTGTTATGCGAAAGAGCCAAGAGTTTGAGGAATTGAATTTATTATTTCGCCACCAATCAAATATTGTCCGCTGGATACATCCAAATAAAGAATCCGGTCATCATGGCGAGGAAAATCAATAACGAGCCCATTAGCGCCAATGGGGATACTGACAGTTCCATCATTTGATTTGAGGAATACCGTGGACCCCGAGAAGCTCGCTTGGTAATTTTCTGCCGTATTTGGAAGGCTCAAGACGTCGCCGCCACGGTTGAATGTGGCATCGAGGGCGACATCACCGCTTTGGTAAATCACTTTTTCCGCACTGTTAGTGCCGAAAATGGAGTACTTGCCTCCGACAGTCACTTCGGCTCCTTGGGCGATGTAGATGCGACCGGTGGCATTCGGATCAACCCCGACCGGCAGATCTGGCCCTTCAACTGGCGCAGTGATTGGGGCCGCTTCGCTGACTGTCTGATTGCCTATTTTTACGTTGACCCCATCGTAAACGAGGGTGCGAACGCCATCATCAAAAATCAGGCTCAAACCCGAGTTGCCAAAGGGGATTTGACAGCTTGCGTTCGGTCCCGTCAGGATGACGCCGGACCCAGACCGTGCAACAGAGTAATCCGCCGCATTTCCCTCGATCCGGATGATATCGCCGCCTCTGTTGAAGGTCGCGTCGAAGGTGATTGCTCCCTGACCGAATGTAATCCCGATGTCCTGGAGTCCCGCGCTTCCAAGGACTCGTCCGGTGCCGCCAATTGCGCCGGCGAAACCTGTTGGTGCGTAGAGCCAGAACGTGCCGGCGGGGATCAGGTCGCCTGCGGAATTGTCCCAAACATAATCTCCGTCGGCGAAGCGCAAGATTTCCACATCGTTCAGTGTGTCGTTCCCATCCGGACCCAATACGTCGATCCCGCCTTGCGCGTTTCGTTGGGCTATGAAGTTCACTCGATCGGAGCCAAAGATCGCGACGTCCCATCCTTGACCGCCTTCGATATGATCGTCCCCCAACAATGCGACCAACGTATCGTTTCCCTCGTTTCCCACGACTCGATTGTCGAGATCGTTGCCCATGATGAGGTCGTTGCCGGAACCGCCCGCCGCATTTTCGATATCGCAGTCGAAAGCAATCGAGACGTTCCCGGTAAGACCGCCGATGTTGCTGAAAGACCCACCGTTGAGGTCGACGATCTGGTCCTGCCGAAATCCTGATGCATCAATCATGTCTATGCCGGATCCATCCCAGATGCAGAAAACCGGCCTCGAATTCTGGACAAAATCATACGTGTAGGTGTTTGTGTTGCTGTTGAAGCCATAGACCGTGTCTGACGAGCGCGTTGACATGTTCCGACCGTAAAGGCTCTGGATAGCGGCAATGTCATAGAGCATTAGGGTTTCGGCCGATTCGCCTTGAAAGTCGGCACCAGTATTTAACTCAGAAAAGAAAGACATCACGGAGTATTGTCGAGAATCTGAAAAAAATTCTGCTGTATTATCATATGTGGAGTCAGCAAGATAATCAGCGAGATGTTGAAGTCCAAGCGCGTGACCAACTTCATGAAGTAGGGCGAAAAAATTATAACTTCCGTACCTATAATCAGTAGGTAATAAATCCCCATATACTACTACAACGGCTTCGTATAAGCTGCCTGTGTCTCCTCCAATTACGGAGGTGCTGGTTGAAGCCGCGGCATACGAAATGTCCTTGGATGAGTTCGCAAACTGTATTTTCCAGTCTTTCTGGCGGTCGTCCATGTCCCATGGTGTCGCCCGATGCCCGTTGTCGGCAATTTCAGTAAAATCGAGCCCAGATACGTCGCGAAATATATCCAATATTTTCTCTGTTGCTTCAATCTGAATTTCGGTAAAAGCGTTAAAGAACCAATCGGACTCCCAAGGTTTTTCTTCTTCAGCTAATTGTTGCCAGTAAGTATACCTTATAGGTATGCTATCGTCCCTCCAGAACCACATTTTCTCGGGCTTGGTCATAATTGCCAGAATCTGGCTCACCGAAAATTCTGGTTTGGTCATGATCCCTCCACCTTGTTGTCAACCTGCCTGCCAGAGCCGCACTGCATCAAGCGGCCAGATCAACATCAGCACGTTGAGCGTGAGATTGTCGCGGATCATGGCGAGCGTGAACAGTTCGAACACG
Organism: Novosphingobium sp.; assembly: GCA_040377095.1. Taxonomy (GTDB): domain Bacteria; phylum Pseudomonadota; class Alphaproteobacteria; order Sphingomonadales; family Sphingomonadaceae; genus Novosphingobium. The sequence continues at coordinate 576 of JBEIPK010000004.1, read as the reverse complement.
ATGCCCATCGCGATGCTGGCCTTCACCGGCAGCCGGCTCGCGGCCCAGAAGCCCACGACCATCCAGCCGATGTCGGCCATCGAATTGACCATGCTGTCGCCCGAATAGCCGAAGCTTACCGTGACGGCGCGGTAGCGCTCGATGATCATCGGCGAGTTTTCGAGCAGCTCCCAGCTCGCCTCGATTGCGACGGCAATCGGAAGTGCCCAGCGCGCTGGACTGCCATCGAACAGGCTCAGCTTGCGCCACAGGATATGCGCCGCCGCATAGAACAGCAGTCCGTGGATGACGTGGCTGAAGCTGTACCAGTCGGCAAGGTGCTGGCTGTTCTCGGCCGACTGGACCTGGCCCCACCACAGCTTGACCGTGCCGCATTCGCAGATCAGCGGGCGGCGCATCGCGAACAGGATGGCGAGGCCGTAAAGCCAGATCAGCACCGAGGCGAGCAGGGCGCGGCGATGCGGCAGGAGGCTGGGCGGCATCTGGCTGCTGGTCATGGTTCCTCCGCCGGTGGCGCAGCCGAGCCGCTGCCGAGTTCGCGCTGCATGGTCACAACGTCGATCCACTGGCCGAACT
>JBEIPK010000035.1:0-26595 GCA_040377095.1 Novosphingobium sp. | reverse complement strand
GTCGCCTCGGCCCTGGCGGCGAGTTCAGAGGCAAGGGCGACGCTCTGCTGGCGCTGTTCGAGCGGAATGTACTTGTCCATCTGCGCCAGGGCGCCGGCGGCCTGAGGCAGGCCCGCCTGCTGCGCCAGCGAAACGAGAGCATAGGCGCGGGTCCAATCCTTGGGGACGTTGTCAGCATTGAAATAGGACAGGCCAAGCAGATACTGCGCGCGCGGGTCGCCTCGCTGTGCGGCGGCGCTGACATAGGGCATGGCGCGCGCGCGCTCGCCGCGATCGAAGAGCAGCAGCCCGTAGTTGTCGGCAGCCTGCAAGTGCCCGCGCGCGGCGGCCTTGGCATAGAGTTCCTCGGCCTTCCTGATGTCGGGCTCAACCCCCCGGCCCAGCTTGTAGGCCTGCGCAAGGTTGAACAGTGCATCGGGATCGCCGGCTTCGGCAGGTGCGCGCCATTCGCGCACTGCGGCCGCATAATTGCCCGTGCCCCAGGCCTCGACCCCGGTCTTCACGTCGGCCCATGCCGGCGCTGCCCAGAGGCAGGCCGCCGACAGCGCGCTGACCAAGCCCGTTCCGCCCCTGAAATTCATGTCCCAGCCCATCCGCGTCAATCTTCCAGCCCGCCGCACGCCCGCATTGCGCAGCGCCGCGCGTCAATCAAGCCTAACTGACATAGTGAACGCACGCTTAGCAAAGTGTTTATGGTCTGCACCCGCTTTCCGGTGCTCCCCGGTCCAATCCATTAACCCGATCTTAGGAACGATCTGCGATCCCCCAATCGAATGCATTTGGTTGATTTGTTCACGGGGGAACAGTTTTGCGCGTTCTGGCACTCGCATCGCAAAAAGGAGGATCCGGCAAGACGACCCTTTCGGGGCATCTGGCCGTCCAGGCACAACGCGCCGGTGCAGGACCGGTGGTGCTGATCGACATCGATCCGCAAGGTTCTCTCGCCGACTGGTGGAACGAGCGCGAGGCAGAGCTGCCCGCCTTTGCCCAGACAACCGTGGCGCGGCTTGCCAACGATCTCCAAGTGCTCAGGCAGCAGGGCTTCAAGCTTGCCGTCATCGACACGCCGCCTGCGATCACCATGGCGATCCAGAGCGTCATTTCGGTGGCCGAACTGATCGTGGTGCCGACGCGTCCCAGCCCGCATGACCTGCGCGCCGTGGGTGCGACGGTCGATTTGTGCGAGCGCGCCGGCAAGCCGCTGATCTTCGTGGTCAATGCCGCCACCCCCAAGGCCAAGATCACCTCGGAGGCCGCCGTCGCCCTGTCGCAGCACGGCACTGTCGCGCCGGTCACGCTGCATCACCGCACCGATTTCGCCGCTTCGATGATCGATGGCCGCACGGTCATGGAAGTTGATCCAAACGGTCGCTCCTCGATGGAAGTCGTCACGCTGTGGAACTACATCGCGGATCGCCTCGAAAAGAATTTTCGCCGCACGGTGTTCGCGCCGCCGGTCCAGGCTGCGGCGGCCGTTCCACAAGGCGCGGCGCGTCCGATGGGCGGCTTCGGTCGCCGTGTCGCTGGTTCCTGAGGCCGGCGGACATGAACGAGCCACGCCCTTTCGCCTCGCTTTCGCCTACGCTTCTTGCCCGCAAGGGCGCGGCGCGCCCTGCGATGCGGCCCCAACTCCAGCCCTTGCAGCAGTTCCACGAGAACGCCGCCCGCCAGATGAGCCCGCACGTCGATGCGCTCGATGATCTGGGCTGGAACGATCATGGCGAAAAGCCGCGCCCTGAAGCCGAAATTGTTCCTATCGGCCTCGCCGAACCGGCAAATGACGCACAGCGGGCCTCCATCGAGCTTCCCGAAGTGGTGCGCCAGCGCGCCGCCCTTCCAGAACGTCTTGCCAGCGAACGGCCATCCGTCCGGCGCCGCTCTGCGCTTGCCGAGGGCCGGCGTGCCGCGTTCACGCTTCGCCTCGATGCCGAACGCCATCTGAAGCTGCGGCTCGCGTGTACAATCTCGAACAAAAGCGCCCAGCAACTGGTGACCGACGCGCTCGACCGCCTGCTCGAAGAAACGCCAGCCGTTTCCGACCTGGCTTCCCGCGTCGTCGAGCGCAGCTGATTTCGTCCAAACAGGGGGACACACCATGAACCGCACCGCACAGCTTACGCCCCGCCGGCCCTACCGGGCCGCGCGCCTGGCGATCGGCACCGCGCTCGCCGCCGCATTGCTCGCCGGCTGTGCAGGAGCCGGCCACATGGCCCGCGCCACCGGTTCGGAGAAAATCCGCGTCGCCAAAAGCAAGGCCGTGGGCAGCGCCGAGCGCGCCGTCGCCAAATCGCCGCGCGATACGGCCCTGCGCGTGGCGCTGGGCCATGCCTACCTTGACGACGGCCGGTTTGAATCGGCTGCCACTGCCTTCAGCGATGCCCTGACGCTGGGGGAGACGAGCGGGCGCGCGGTGATTTCGCTGGCGCTGGCACAGATCGGCGCGGGCAGGGGCAACGATGCGGTTGCCACGCTGGACCAGTGGCGCGAGCAGATCCCCGCGACGGATCTTGGTCTGGCGCTCTCGCTGGCAGGCGATGGATCCCGCGGTGTCGCAACCCTCGAAGATTCGATCCGTGGCGGCGAGAACACTGCCAAGGCGCGCCAGAACCTTGCCTATGCCTACGCGCTCGAAGGGCGCTGGCGCGAGGCGCGGCTGATGGCGGAACAGGACGTTCCCGCCAACATGATTGACCAGCGCATCGGCGAATGGGCCGTGCAGAGCCAGCCGGGCGACTACCGCAAGCGCGTCGCGGCGCTCCTCTCGGTGCCGCTGCGCGCGGACAAGGGCATGCCTGAGCATCTTGCGCTGTCGCCGGTCGAGACCGAACAGCAGTTCGCAGCCGCTTCAGTCGTGGCGGCTCCGGCATCGGGCGAGCTTCCCGCTGCCGGCACCGTCGCCGTTTCGGCGGAGCCCGATTCGTTTGCCGAGGTTTCTCCGGCCGCGCTTCCGTCCGACGCCACCCAGCCGGCGCAGGCGGCCTCTGCCAGCTTCCAGACCGCGTTTGCGCAAGTCGTTGAGTCGACGCAGCCGCGCTTTGTCTCCCGGCCGGTGGTGCAGGCCATTGCGCCGGGCTATGTCGAGGCGGCAACGCCCCGCCTGCGCAAGGCGGCGCTGCTTCAGCCGGTGGCCGCCGCCGATTGCACGCATCTCGTCCAACTCGGCTCGTTCACCAGCGAGGCCCGCGCCCGGCAGGCCTGGACGATCCTGACCCGCCGCAACCCGGCGCTGCGCGGGCGGACCATGACGATCACGCCCGCCGTCGTGAAGGGCCGGAATTACTGGCGCGTTGCCGCTGGCGGACTTGATGTTCGCGGCGCGGCCGGGCTCTGCTCGGGCATCAAGGGGCGCGGGGGTTCGTGCTTTGCTTATGCGGCGAGCCGCACGCTTCCGGGCGCGCTCCCGGCACGCGGCGGCACCGCAACGCCGGTTTTCGCGCTGCGCCGATGACAATCAGGCCGGCGACGCGTCTGCCCGCAGGCGCGCGCCGCCCTTGAACAGCATGACCGCGCGGCCCTGAACCGGCTGCCGGTCGAACGGCGTATTGCCTGCGCTTGCCGTCATCCGCTCGGAATTGACGATCCATGGGCGGTCCGGATCGATCAGCGCCACGTCCGCTTCGTATCCCGGCATCAGCGCGCCGACATCAATGCCCAGCAGTTTCGCTGGATTGCCGGCAAGCAGGGCAAAGGCGCGCGCAGTATCGATCACGCCATCACGCACCAGCGCCAGCGTCAACGGCAGAAGCGTTTCCGCTCCCGCCATGCCAGGCTCTGCATCGGCAAAGGGGAGGCGTTTGTCTTCCGGCCCGCGCGGATCGTGCCCCGAGCCGATGACGTCGATGGTACCATCGGCAATCGCCGCGCGCACCGCCTGCCGGTCAGCCTCGCAGCGCAGCGGCGGCGACATCCGGGCAAAGGTGCGGAAATCCGCGACGGCGAGGTCCGACAGCATGAAGTGGGCCGGAGTGACGCCGGCCGTGACCGCAACGCCGCGCGCCTTGGCGGCGCGCACCAGATCGAGCGCAGCGGCGGTCGTTACCTGACGCAAATGGAGCCGCGCGCCGGACAGGTCCGCAAGGGCAATGTCGCGGGAAACTGCAAGCGCCTCGGCCTCGGCCGGAGCGGAGGGGAGGCCGAGCCGGGTGGCAATCTCGCCCGCGGTGGCAACCGCATTGCCCGCAAGCCCGCCATCTTCGGGATGGCTCACCACCACCATGTCGAGCATCGCGGCATACCGCAGCAGACGCAGCATGACGCCCGAATCGGCGATCCAGCGCCTGCCGGTGGAAATTGCGCGCGCACCCGCTTCGCGCATCAGGGCGACTTCGGTCAGCCCAGCGCCTTCCAGGCCGCGCGTCGCGGCGGCGAGCGGATGGACCCAGAGGTCAGGTTTTCCTGATTGAGCGGCAAAGCGCACAGCGGACGCCCGGTCGAGCAGCGGAGCCTGATCGGGCATCAGCGCGGCGCGAGTGATGCCGCCAAAGTGGAACGCCGGCTTGTCGACCGCAAAGACCCCGAAATCGACGAGGCCCGGCGCGATCAGCAGGCCTTTCGCATCGATGACCTGGTCACCGTCCTGCACCTCGATCGGTCCAGCGGCAGCGATGCGGCCATCGGCAAGTCGCAGCCCGCCCGGCTTCGGCTGTCCCTCTGCGCCGACGACGAGGCCGCCGATGATCGAAACGGGGGAAGCCGTGCTCATGCCCAGCCCTCCAGCTTGCGTGCCCGGCGGGTCAGCACGTCGAGACAGGCCATGCGGATGGCGACTCCCATCTCGACCTGCCGCGTGATCAGCGAGCGGTCGGCCAGATCAGCCACATTGCTGTCAATCTCGATCCCCCGGTTCATCGGGCCGGGATGCATGACCAGCGCATCGGGCCGGGCTCTTGCCAGCCGGTCGGTCGTAAGGCCGTAGAGGTGGCGGTATTCGCGCGGGGACGCGATAGACTGGCCCTGCATCCGCTCCTGCTGGAGACGCAGCATCATGACGACGTCGGCTCCTTCAAGTGCCGCATCGAAGTCGTGGAACGCGGTGACGCCCATTGCCTCCACTTCGGCCGGCATCAGCGCGGGCGGCGCGCAGACGCGAACCTGTGCGCCCAGCGAAGTCAGGCACAGGATGTTCGAGCGTGCGACCCGGCTATGCAGGATATCGCCGCAGATCGTGACATTCAGGCCGGAAAACCCGGTTCCAGAGGGAATCTTCAGCGCGCAGCGGATCGTCAGTGCGTCGAGCAACGCCTGCGTCGGGTGTTCGTGCTGCCCGTCTCCGGCATTGAGCACAGGGCAATCGACCTTGCCCGCGATCAGGTGCACCGCGCCCGAGCTGCCGTGGCGGATGACGATGGCGTCGGCGTGCATGGCATTGAGCGTCAGCGCCGTGTCGATAAGCGTCTCGCCCTTTTTCACGCTCGACTGCGCGACTGCCATGTTGACGACGTCGGCGCCGAGCCGCTTGCCGGCCAGCTCGAACGAAAGCAGCGTGCGGGTCGAGTTCTCGAAGAAGGCGTTGATGATGGTCAGGCCCGCCAGCCTGTCGTCGCGCTTCTGCGGTTGGCGGTTGAGCGTGACCCACTGCTGCGCCTCGTCCAGCAGGAACAGGATCTCGTGCGGGGCAAGCCCGGCAATGCCGAGCAGGCCGCGGTGCGGGAAGGCCGCCGAGCCCGCTGGGTAGCGGCCCGGGACGGATGCGTCTGCCGATGTCATTGAAGACAGCGCCATAGGCAGATCTGCCGCGCGGCTCAAGGGCTTTGCCAAACTGTCCCCAGTCCTTATCTAGCGGACCAGATCAGGCGGCCGGCGATCCGGGCGGCCTGCGGCAAGGATTGACAATGGTATTCGCCCGCAAGTTCTGGAAGCTCCTCGTCGCCGTGAAGGACGGGTTGGCGCTGCTGTTGCTCCTGCTGTTCTTCATGCTGCTCTATGCCGCGCTGTCCGCCCGTCAGGGCGCGGCGAGCATCCGCGAGGGCGCACTGCTGCTGCGGCTTGACGGCAGCGTTGTCGAGGAGGCGCATGTCCCGGACCCGTTCAGCACGCTCCTTTCGCAGGAGGCGCCGACGGCGGAGTACCCCGCTCGCGATCTCGTGAGGGCGCTGAGGGCCGCGGCAAAGGATGACCGGGTCAAGGCCGTAGTGCTGGACCTATCGCTCTTTACCGGCGGCGGGCTCGTCAACCTGCGCGACATCGGCGCGGCCATGAACCAAGTTCGCGCCGCGAAGAAGCCGGTGCTGACCTATGCCGTGGCCTATAGCGACGATGCGACGATGCTTGCCGCGCATGCCAGCGAGGTCTGGGTGCATCCGATGGGCGGCACGTTCCTGCTCGGACCCGGCGGCAACAACCTCTATTTCGCCGGTTTGCTAGACCGGTTGAAGGTAAACGCGCACGTCTTTCGGGTTGGCACCTACAAGAGCGCCGTGGAACCGATCCTGCTGGAGGGCATGTCGCCCGCCGCGCGCGAACAGGGCGAGGCGCTTTACGGTGCGCTCTGGGAGACGTGGCAGTCTGACGTTAAGCGTGCGCGGCCCAAGGCCGACGTCGCGAGGGCAACGGGCGACCCCGTTGGCCTTTTGCGCGCCTCCGGCGGCGACATGGCCAAGGCGGCGCTTGCGGCAGGGCTGGTCGATAGGATCGGCGACGAGGTACAGTTCGGCACGCGCGTCGCGGCGCTCGTGGGCAAGGACGCGCTGGACGATCGCCCCGGCAGTTTCGCGCATACAGGGCTGCGTACCTATCTTGCCGGGAATACGCCTGCCAAGGCGGGCAAGGCCATCGGCGTGGTGACGATCGCTGGCGACATCGTTGACGGCGATGCCGGACCGGGCACCGCCGGCGGCAACCGCATCGTGGCGCTACTTGACGAGGCGGCGGGCGATGACCTTGCCGCGCTTGTCGTGCGGGTCGATTCGCCGGGCGGTTCGATCCTCGCCTCGGAACGCATCCGCGCCGCGATCCAGCGCTACAAGGGGAAAGGGGTGCCGATCGTGGTATCGATGGCCAATGTCGCGGCAAGCGGCGGATACTGGGTTTCTACTCCCGCCGAGCGCATCTTTGCCGAGCCTGGCACCATTACCGGCTCAATCGGCGTCTTTGCCGTCTTGCCGACTTTCGAGAAGGCGCTGGCTTCATGGGGCGTCAATGCTGACGGCGTGAAAACCACGCCGCTCAGCGGCCAACCTGACGTCGTCGGCGGCCTCAGTCCTGAGGTGGAGGGCCTGCTGCAAGCCAGCGTCGAAGGCAGCTACCAGCGGTTCCTTGGCCTCGTCGGCGCCTCGCGCGGCAAAAGCCCGGCGGAGATTGACCGCCTCGCACAGGGCCGCGTCTGGGACGGCGGAACGGCGCGCCAGCTTGGCCTTGTCGACCAGTTCGGCGGGATCGACGCGGCGCTTGCCCATGCTGCGGGCAAGGCCAGGCTGGGTCCGGGCGAGTGGCATGCCCGCTATCTCTCCAGCGATCCCGAACCCTGGGCCGGGCTGCTTAGCCAAATGCAGGACAGCGGCGGAGAGGACCAGTCCGCCCCTGCCGGCGGCAGCGACTTCGCGGCTTTGATCTCGGCGCGGCGTGTGGCGATGCTCGATCAGGCAGCAGCGCGGCTTGGCCTGCTGGTCTCGTCGCAGGGCGTCCAGGCCTATTGCATGGAATGCCCGGTCAAGCCCCGCCAAGCCGACACGCATGCACGAGCGGGCCTTGTCCAGCTGGTGCGCGGCGCGCTTGGCCTCTGACGCCGCGATTCAGGGCTGAACTGGCGCCTCGTCCGGGCCGCGGCCCGGCTGGTCGATGTCCGGCGCGACGTCCGGCACTTCGGCTGGCGGACTGTCGGGCGGGGGATCTGCAGGTAGCGGCGGAGATTCCGGTGGCGATTGCGGTTCGATGGTGTCGGGCGGACTGTCGGGACGCGTGGCCATGGCAAGCTTTCCTGTTATGTCTGCGAGAGTTGGGCATCCCGGACCGCCTGTGCAAGTGCGGCGCTTGCCCTTTTGACGATGTGCTTATAAGGGCCGGGCCTTGGATTTTTGGCTTCGTCGGGCCGCGGGCGTGGCGGAATTGGTAGACGCGCTGGTTTTAGGTACCAGTATCGCAAGATGTGGGGGTTCGAGTCCCTTCGCCCGCACCAGTTCCAGCGCTTCCGCCCGCATGAAGCGCAGACAGGCAGATTAGGAAGGCTTCGATCAACATGCAGATAGTCGAAACGAGCAACGAGGGGCTCAAGCGCGCCTATGCGGTGACGATCCCGGCGAAGGACATCGCGGCCCGCATCGAGGGTGAAGTTCGCAAGTTGGCGCCGCAGGTCCGCATGCCGGGCTTCCGTCCCGGCAAGGTCCCCACCAACCTCATACGCAAGATGCACGGTCCGGCACTGCACCAGGACGCGCTGAGCACCACGATCCGCGAGGCGATGGACAAGCTCGTCACCGATCACCGCCTGCGCCCCGCCATGCAGCCCGAAGTGTCGCTGGGTGAAGGTTATGAAGAAGGCAAGGACGCCGAGATTTCGGTAGCGCTTGAAGTGCTGCCGCAGATTGAGGCGCCGTCGCTCGACGGGCTCAAGCTTGAAAAGCTGGTCGTGCCCGTCACCGACGCCGAAGTGAGCGAGGCGCTGCAACGCATCGCCGGCCAGCAGAAGCGCTTCACCGATGCCAAGAAGGGCAAGAAGGCCGAAAACGGCGACCAGTTGCTGATCGATTTCACCGGCAAGCTTGATGGGGTCGAGTTCGAAGGTGGCAAGGCCGAGAACCAGGCAATCGAACTGGGCGCGAACCGTTTCATCCCCGGCTTCGAGGAACAGCTCGTCGGTGCCAAGGCGGGCGAGGAGCGCACCATCACCGTAACGTTCCCCGAGGATTATCCGGCCGCCGATCTCAAGGGCAAGACCGCGACGTTCGACATCGTCGTCCATGCGGTGAAGGTTGCCGGCGAGACGGTAGTGGACGAGGACTTTGCCAAGGAACTGGGCCTTGAAAGCCTCGAACAGCTGCAAGGCATCCTGCGTGGGCAGCTTGAGCAGGAAACCGCCGGCCTCACCCGCACCCAGATGAAGCGTTCGCTGCTTGACCAGCTGGCCGCTGGCCACGATTTCGCGGTGCCGCCCTCGATGGTCGAGGCCGAGTTCGTCCAGATCTGGGCGCAGCTGGAGCAGGAAGCCTCGCGCGAGGACGATCCCGAGGCCGCACGCGCCGAGATCGAGGCCGAGCGCGACGACTATCGTGCCATTGCCGAGCGCCGCGTGCGCCTTGGCCTGCTGCTCTCCGAGATCGGCCAGGCGAATTCGGTCGAAGTGACGGCGCAGGAAATGCAGATGCTGGTGGCGCAGGCCTCGCAGCAGTACCGCCCGGAAGACCGCGACCGTTTCCGCGAATACCTCCAGTCCGATCCGATGGCCGCCGCCCAGCTGCGCGCGCCGCTCTATGAGGACAAGGTGGTCGATTTCCTGTTTGACAAGGCGGAAGTGACCGAGCGGGAAGTGACCCGCGAGGAGCTTCAGGCGGCGATCGAGGCGGAGGAACCCGCCGCGCCCGCGAAAAAGCCGGCCGCGAAGAAGGCCTCGACCAAGAAGGCTGCGGGCGCTCCCGCCGAGGAGCCAGCAACTGACGCGGCTGCCGAGGTCGAGACGAAGTCCGCCAAGAAAGTTCCAGCGAAAAAGGCCGCTGCGGCTCCCGCTGAAACCGCTCGCGACGAAAAGCCCGTGAAAAAGGCTCCAGCCAAGAAAGCTTCTAAGAAAGCTGAGGCCTGAGGTCTCCGCGATCCTCGTTGCCGCCGCCTCGCGCGGCGTAAAACGGTAAACGGCCTTGAACTCGCGGCGCTGAGTCGCGAGATAGGCGAGACGAGAGCAATGAGGACTTCCATGATCGATCTGTTCGGCGCTTCCAGTTCCCAGGGTAAATTCAGCCACGACCCCGTCACCGGGGCGCTGGTGCCGATGGTGGTCGAACAGACCAGCCGGGGCGAGCGCAGCTTCGACATCTTCAGCCGCTTGCTGCGCGAACGCATCGTCTTCGTGACCGGCGAGGTCGAGGACGGCATGGCCTCGCTCATCGTTGCGCAGCTGCTGTTCCTCGAGTCGGAAAATCCCAGCAAGGACATTTCGATGTACATCAACTCGCCGGGCGGGGTCGTCACGGCGGGCATGGCGATCCATGATACCATGCAGTACATCAAGCCTCGCGTCTCCACGGTGTGCATTGGGCAGGCTGCCTCGATGGGCAGTTTCCTGCTCGCCGCGGGCGAGCCAGGCATGCGTATCGCACTCCCCAACGCGCGGATAATGGTGCACCAGCCTTCGGGCGGCGCACGAGGCATGGCTTCGGACATCGAGATCCAGGCCCGCGAAATCCTGCGTATTCGCAGGCGGATGAACGAGCTTTACGTCAAGTATACCGGGCAGAGCCTGACCGACATCGAGAAGGCGCTCGACCGCGACACCTTCCTCGAGGCGGATGAGGCCAAGAGCTTCGGGATCGTCGACAAGGTGTTCGAGAGCCGTCCCGAATCGGGCGAGGGCGCGGATGCGCCCGCCAAGGAATAATCAACCTTCGTGGTTCAGGGGCTTGCAAGCATTCCCTGCTATGAGGCAGGATTGAACCTTGCGGCTTCCGGGCCATCTTCGGCCTCGGCGGCAAAGCCAGTCTGTCCCTTGCGGGACCATCGGAACAGAGCATGACGAAATTGAGCGGATCAGACGCAAAGAGCACTCTCTACTGCAGCTTCTGCGGCAAATCGCAGCACGAAGTGCGCAAGCTCATCGCGGGTCCGACCGTGTTCATCTGCGATGAATGCGTCGAGCTTTGCAACGATATCATCCGCGAGGAAACCAAGGCCGGGATCGCCGGCAAAAAGGATGGCGGCGTACCGTCCCCGCGCGACATCTTCGAGACGCTCAACGATTACGTGATCGGGCAGGACCGCGCCAAGCGCGTGCTCTCGGTCGCCGTCCACAACCACTACAAGCGGCTCAAACACAGCGGCAAGGGCGGCGAGGTCGAGCTTCAGAAGTCGAACATCCTGCTTGTCGGGCCGACCGGTTCGGGCAAGACCCTGCTTGCGCAGACTCTGGCCAAGACCTTCGACGTTCCGTTCACCATGGCCGACGCCACCACGCTGACCGAGGCGGGCTATGTCGGCGAGGATGTCGAGAACATCATCCTCAAGCTGCTCCAGTCGAGCGACTACAATGTCGAGAAGGCGCAGCACGGCATCGTCTATATCGACGAGATCGACAAGATCAGCCGCAAGGCGGAAAACCCTTCGATCACCCGCGACGTTTCGGGCGAAGGCGTGCAGCAGGCGCTGCTCAAGCTGATGGAAGGCACTACGGCCAGCGTGCCGCCGCAAGGCGGGCGCAAGCATCCACAGCAGGAATTTTTGCAGGTCGATACCACGAACATCCTGTTCATCTGCGGCGGGGCCTTCGCAGGGCTCGAAAAGATCATTGCTGATCGCCTGCAGAAGCGCTCGATCGGCTTTGGCGCGCATGTCGCCGATCCTGACAAGCGCAAGGTGGGCGAACTGCTCCAGAAGGCAGAGCCGGAAGACCTGCTGAAATTCGGGCTGATTCCCGAATTCGTCGGCCGTCTGCCGGTCATCGCGACACTGGAAGACCTCGACGTCGAGGCGCTGGTCAAGATCCTGCGCGAGCCGCGCAACGCCCTGATCAAGCAGTACGCCAAGCTGTTCGAACTGGAGGACGTGTCGTTGACCTTCACGGACGACGCGCTGGAAGCGATTGCCCGCAAGGCGATCGACCGCAAGACTGGCGCGCGCGGGCTACGCTCGATCGTCGAGGGCCTGCTGCTCGACACCATGTTCGATATCCCGACCGAGCAGGGCATTGCCGAAGTCGTGATCGACAAGGACGTGGTCGAAGGCCGCAAGGACCCTGTCCGCGTGCTCAAGGGCAAGGAAGAGGCGGCCTGAGCCTTCCGCCAGCGCGCGGGACGTTCCTGTCGCGGATTGCGAGCGCCGTCCGGCCGATTGCCCGCAAAGTGCCGGGCGGAATGGCGATCGGCCGAAGGCTGCGGCTTCTCCTAGATCCCCGGCTGCGCAGCATTGAGCGAACCCGGCATACGAGCGGTGCGGAGCTGTTGCAGCCTTGGCCCGATACAGCCGAGGATCGCTATCCCGAATTGTTCGATGACGTGGCGGCCCGCCTTTCAGGTCTCGCAAGCCCCCGCATCCTTTCGTTCGGCTGTTCGACCGGGGCGGAAGTGCGTGCGCTGCGCGCGCGGATGCCCGGCGCGCAGATTACCGGTATCGACATCAATGCCCGCTCGGTCCGCATTGCGCGGCAAGGCGATCCGCACCCGCTTTCGGTTTACCGGGTCGCCGGCGCGCCGCTGCCGGAGGACCGGTTTGACGCTGTCCTGGCGCTCGCCGTCCTGCGGCACGGCAGCCTTGGCACCATGCCTGCGAGTTGCAGCGCGGTTCTTCCCTTCGAGCGGGTGGCCCGGACGATCGAAGCGCTTGATGCCGTGCTGGTGGATAACGGCTGGCTGGCGATCTGGAACGCGCACTTTTCCTTCAGGGATATGCCGGTCTGGCCGCGTTACGCCGACAGCGGGCTGCGCCTGAGCGGCACGGCGGGCCAATCCCCAATCTATGGCCCCGACGACCGGCTCTGCGAAGGACGAGGTGAAGACGCGGTCCTGTTCCGCAAGACTCGCTAGACGACCGATTCGCTTTCCAACGCGCACTCGGAGGCGTGCGACCGCTCGATCTGGATCGTCGGGTGATCGATGCCGAAACGGTGGGACAGTTGGTGCGCAAGGCCGTGGAGGAAATCGTCGCCCGGACAGCCTGCGGGCATGACGAGGTGTGCGGTAAGCGCCGTCTCGGTGGTGCTCATCGGCCAGATGTGCAGGTCATGGACGGCAGTCACCCCCGGCTGCTCGCCAAGGAAGGCGGACACGTCGCCATGATCGATGCCGTCCGGCACGCCAAGGAGCCCCATCTTGAGCGAATCGCGCAGGAGGCCCCAGCTGCCCCAGGCGATGAAGCCGGTAATCAGGAGCGAGGTGACCGGATCGATCAGCTCGATGCCGGTCAGGAGAACCAGAACGCCGGCAATCACCACGCCCGCGGAAACCGCTGCATCGCCGAGCAGGTGGACGAATGCGGCGCGCAGATTGAGGTCCGACTTGCGGCCCCGCGCGAAAAGCAGTGCCGAAAGGGCGTTGATTGCAATGCCAAGCACCGCAACCGCGATCATGGTTCGGCCTTCGACTGGCACCGGATCGCCTATGCGGCGCAGTGTTTCGATCAGGATCGCACCCAATGCGACCCAAAGCAGCGAGGCATTGGCGAGCGCGGCCAGGATCGACGAGCTCTTGTAGCCATATGTGAAACGCGCTGATGGCGGCCGCGCGGCGAGCGCGCTTGCACCCCAGGCAATGAGAAGGCCCAGCACGTCCGAAAGATTATGCCCGGCGTCCGCGATGAGTGCCATCGAGCCGCTGATGAGTCCGGCCGCGACCTCGGCCACGACAAAGCCCGCGTTGAGGAAGATGGCGATGGCGAAGGCGCGGCCGTTGGGGGTGCCGTGGCCATGACCATGACCAAAACCATGGGAATGATCGTGCCGGTGCGCATGGGCCGGATGATGGTGATTGCCGCTCATCGCCAGGCTCTCGCACAACGGGGCCGAAGCGGCAAGCGCGGCTCCGGCACTCACAATTCCGCAGCGCAGGGCCAAGTCTCCCCGTCCGATTTCGGATGCAAAGCGCGGATGTTGCGCTATCTTGGATGCCGGGTTGCGCTGTCCCTGGGGGGACATGGGATGAATGGGGGACTTGCGATGACAGCACTGCGCGGACGCCGCCTGACTTTTGTACCGCAGTTTTCGGCACTGCCTTTGCTCCTGGCCTTTCCCGCTGCTGCGCATGCGGCGGATTGCACGGCGGGGGACGCGACCCCGCTGGTCGTGGGCACAGTGGCCAGCGTTCCGGCCGGGGCACCGCGCGGTTATTCGGTTGCGCTTGGCGCTGGCGAAGGCGTGATTGTCGATGTGTCGAGCCTCGTGCCGACGGCTGCACCCGTCACCGAAAGTGCCGATGACGAGCATGACCACGAAGGTGGTTCTACGCCGCCGCCTGCCACCCGTTCGCTGCGCCTGTGCGATGCCGCCGGACGTCTGCTTGCCCCGCAGCCCAGCGAAGTGTTCGAGAAAGGCGGCAGCGTCTCGGCCACCAGCGACGGCGAGCGTCTGCGCTTTCTGGCGGCCCAGGCCGGCACTTACCTGATTCGCGTTGATGCGGCCGACACGACGCGCGAGATCCTCGTGCGCCGACGCGAGGCGGGCGTGGCGCAGGCACCCATCGTGTCGGTTGCGCTCGATACGGAGCGCAGCGGCACGGCTTCTTCCAGCCAGCCGGTGATCTATTCGTTCACCGTGCCGGCGGGCCAGTGGGTCCAGATCAAATCGACGTCGGAAAAGGACACGCTCCTGCGCCTCGCGGGACCGGACCGTCAGGGCGCCTATTCGGTGCTTGCCGAGAACGACGACAGCGACGGCCTCAATCCGATGATCCGGCGCCGATTGCCGGTGGCGGGGACCTACTATGTCCAGGTCGATTCGCTGTCAGCCGAAGCGGGAACCTTCGCGCTGGGACTCGCCCGCATCGCCGCGCCCAAGCCGCCGCCGCCGCCCGCCGCACTGCGACCGGGGGCGTCGGTTGGCGACAGGCTGGCTGACGGGGACGATGTGCGGCTCTATGCCCTCGCTGTCGAGGCCGGGCACAGCTATACGCTCGAACTGACGGCCTCCTATGACGGAGTCGTCGCCATCGGCGTGCCAAACCCTGTCGAGCCGGAAGATGGCAAGGAAGGCGCCGACGCGGGCTTCAGCGAAGTGAAATCGCAGGACAGCGGGACGAGCGGCACTGAAAAGCTCAACTTCACGGCCCGCAGCACTGGGCGGCTGCTGGTCCGCGTCAAAAGCTTCGGCATCGGCGAGACCGACGGCGCCTACACGCTCAAAGCTATCGACAACGGCGGCTAGGGTTTACTCGTAAACGCAGGAGTCATAGCCGCTGCGCCGCACCACGCTGCTGCGTTTGGCGATAGTATTGCCGTGCCGACGGGTGAAACCCTTTGCATTGGTGACAGCGCGCTTCTTGGGGCTAGGGAGCGCGGCGGCGATCCGCGCCGCCTCGACCGGCGTCAGCTTGGCTGCCGAGTGCTTGTAGTAACGCTGTGCCCCGGCCTCGACGCCGTAAGTGCCGATGCCGGTTTCCGCGACATTGAGGTAGATCTCCATGATCCGCCGCTTGCCCCAGATGTTTTCGATGAGGAATGTGAACCACACCTCGAAGCCCTTGCGCAGATAACGCGTCCAGCCCGCTCCCTGCCACAGGAACACGTTTTTCGCGGTCTGCTGGCTGATGGTCGATCCGCCGCGCATCTTGCCGCCTTTGGCAT
The DNA here is from genome assembly GCA_040377095.1 of Novosphingobium sp. Taxonomy (GTDB): domain Bacteria; phylum Pseudomonadota; class Alphaproteobacteria; order Sphingomonadales; family Sphingomonadaceae; genus Novosphingobium. The sequence continues at coordinate 11,187 of JBEIPK010000035.1, read as the reverse complement.
TGCGCTCGATAGCTTCCTCGATCGCATCGCGGTCAAACCCGTCGTGCTCGCAGAAGCGCGAATCCTCGCCCGCAATCACGGCGGAGACCATGTTGCGGTCGATCCGGGAAAGCGGCGTCCAGTCCTTGGTGAAGCCGTTGGGATCGAGCAGCATGGTGACGGTCAGGGGCGGCGGCACGACGCGGTAGATCGCCGTCAGGACGACGCTGCCGACGACGAACCAGATGAACAGGCGGCCAATCCACCAGCCGAAGCGATAGGCGCGGCCGCTTTCCGAAGTGGAGCGGGAAGGGGTCAGGAATTTCATGCCGCATGGTTAGCGGGCAAGACACGGCTTGCGCAATCAGCCTTCTCGGTGAATTGACCGGCGGATGGACAAATCCGATCTCCGCCAGCGTGCCCCCGCCGCCGCGCGCAACCGCGAGCCGATCCTTGCCGTGCTGCGCGCGCACTTGCCGGATCGCGGCCTCGTGCTCGAAGTCGCGAGCGGGACGGGAGAGCATGCCGTGCATTTTGCCCGAGCCGTGCCGGGCTGGACCTGGCAGCCGTCCGATCCTTCGGCCGCCGCGCGGGCCTCGATTGCCGCATGGACGCAAAGCGAGGGGCTGGCCAACGTGCTTCCTCCGCTCGACCTCGATGCGGCAGGCAAGGACTGGCCCATCATCGCGGCCGATGCGCTCGTCTCGATCAACATGATCCACATCGCCCCTTGGGAGGCCGCCGCCGGCCTGATGCGCGGAGCGGGCCTCATCCTGCCGCAAGGCGCGCCTCTGGTACTCTACGGACCGTTCAGGCGGCCGGGGCGAGCGATCGAGCCAAGCAACGCGGCATTCGACGAGGATTTGCGGCGGCGCAATCCGCTTTGGGGGCTGCGTGCGCTGGATGAGGTCGCGGCGTTAGCGGCCGGAAGCGGCCTGACGCTGGACGGGACACTCGAAATGCCGGCCAACAACCTCTGCGTGGTGTTCACGCGAGGCTGAGGCCGGCAGGTTTCGATAAATCAGGCCGGAAGCAGCCGGCGTTCCGAAGCGATCCGCTGCATCGCCTTCTGCAGCTTCTCGAAGGCGCGAACCTCGATCTGGCGGACACGTTCGCGGCTGACCTGATAGACCTGGCTCAGTTCCTCAAGCGTCTTGGGATCGTCGATCAGGCGCCGCTCGGTCAGGATCTGGCGCTCGCGGTCGTTGAGGCTGTCCATCGCCTCCAGCAGAAGCTGGTGGCGCACGCTGGCTTCCTCTGCGTCGGCGACGGTTTCGTCCTGCAGGGGCCGGTCATCGGCAAGCATGTCCTGCCACTGGCCTTCGCCGTCCTCGCGCATCGCGACGTTGAGCGAGCTGTCGCCGCCCATCATCATGCGCCGGTTCATGTTGACAACTTCGGTTTCCGAGACGCCGAGCTTCGTGGCGATCGTGCGCACATCGTCGGGATGAAGATCGCTGTCCTCGTAGGCATCGAGGTTCTTCTTCATGCGGCGCAAGTTGAAGAACAGCTTCTTCTGCGCCGCCGTGGTGCCCATCTTGACGAGGCTCCAGCTGCGCAGGATGAATTCCTGGATCGAGGCCTTGATCCACCACATCGCATAAGTGGCGAGGCGGAACCCCCGTTCCGGCTCGAACTTCTTGACGCCCTGCATCAGGCCGATGTTACCTTCGGAGATGAGCTCGGACACCGGCAGACCATAGCCGCGATAGCCCATCGCGATCTTCGCGACGAGTCGCAGGTGGCTGGTCACCATCTGGGCGGCGGCATCGGTATCGCCGTGTTCGGCATAGCGCTTGGCGAGCATGTATTCCTGCTCGGCCGAGAGCACCGGGAACTTTTTGATCTCCGACAGATAGCGGTTGAGGCTCTGCTCACCGCCCAGCGTCGGCGCCAGAGCCTTGCTGGCGGGGCGTGTGCGCTTGTCAGTCACTAGACTTTCGTCCTTTCCATGTCGGCCTGCCTTGCGAAGACCCTTGCTAGGCATCTTACCCGGCAGCCACGCGTACGTTATAGCACAAAAAACCGATTTCGGTTTCCGAATTTTCCTTTCAGCGGCGCAAATCCTCCCTCAGCAAGGCCATGTCGGTGGGTAGGGGACTGGAGAAATGAACCGTTTCGTTCCTAACGGGGTGAACGAAGCCAAGTTCCGCCGCATGGAGCGCCTGACGGCGAAACTCCCGGGCGGCGAGGACGGGGCGGAGGGCTGAAGGGGTGCGTCCATAAACGGGATCTCCCAATAGCGGATGCCCGATTGACGACATGTGAACGCGTACCTGGTGGGTCCGCCCGGTCTCCAACCGGCATTCGATTAGCGAGGCGGCAGACAGGGGTTCAAGCGTGCGATAATGAGTGACGGCGTGCTTTCCTCTCCCGTCCTCGACCAGCGCCATTTTCTTGCGGTCGCTCCACGAACGCGCAATCGCGCCGCGCACGGTACCGGCGGGCGGCATCGGGCGTCCGGCCACGATGGCGAGATAGACGCGGTCGATCGAATGGTCTGCGAACTGTCGCGAGAGGCCCTCGTGCGCCGCGTCGGTCTTGGCGACGACGAGCAGGCCCGAGGTGTCCTTGTCTATGCGGTGGACGATGCCCGGCCGTGCCACGCCGCCAATGCCTGAAAGCTGGCCCCGGCAGTGATGCAGCAGCGCGTTGACCAGCGTCCCGTCAAGGTTCCCCGCAGCCGGATGCACGACCAGGCCGGCGGGCTTATCGACGACGATGAGATGTTCGTCTTCGTAGGCGATGGTCAGCGGAATGTCCTGTGCCTGCGCCTCGAGCGGTGCGGCTTCAGGAATGCGGAGAGCGAACGGCGTTCCGGGCGGGCACTTCGCGGAGGGCTGGCCCACGCGTTTTCCGGCCAGCGTTACCCGGCCTTCGCCGATGAGCGCCTTGATCCGCTCGCGCGAAAGGCCGGTCGCGTCCGCCAGCGCCTTGTCGAGCCGCTGGGCGACCTCGGCGGTCGTGCCCTCGATGATGATTTCCCCCGAGCCCATCACAGGTTAGATGGGAACCATGCTGGTAGTGACAAGACCCGTGCTTGAGGCCTTGCGAGCGGAAGCGGCAAAGGCCGCGCCGCTGGAGTGCTGCGGCATCCTGCTAGGCAGGGACGGGCGCATCACGCGAATCCGCCCCGCCGCCAATGTCCACCCTGATCCCGCTCGGCATTTCGAGATCGATCCGGCAGTGCTCATCGCCGCTCACCGCGAGGCGAGGGCAGGCGGGCCGGAGCTTGTCGGCTACTATCATTCGCATCCCGCCGGCCACCCCCGGCCATCGGCCACCGATTGCGAGCATGCCAGCGGCGACGGGCGGGCCTGGGCCATCGTCGCAGGCGGCGAGGTTACCTTCTGGCGCGATGACGAAGGCGGGTTCGAGGCGCTTTCCATGCAGGCCATTGACGGTTAAGGATGGGGCAGCCACACCGGACATCCGTTTAACGTGCGAAAACCGCCGCGCGAAAGCCTTGCCCTCGGTGTCTCCCGTACCGATCTCGCAGCCAGAGAAAGCCCCGTTTTCCGCTATGACTGCCGCCATGACCCGTCCCTCGGTTTCCGATTCCGTCGAACTTGCCAGCCTGCTCTGCTCGCGCCTTTGCCACGACATGCTGAGCCCGGTGGGCGCGCTGTCCAACGGGCTTGAGCTGCTGGCGGACGAGAAAGATCCGGAGATGCGCCGACACTGCTTCGAACTGCTGGAGCAGAGCGCGAAAGTCTCGGCCGACAAGCTCAAGTTCTTTCGCCTTGCGTTTGGCGCTGCAGGCGGTTTCGGCGACATGGTCCCCATCGGTGAGGCCCGCGCCGTGGTCGATGCGCTGGTCGGCAACAATGCGCGGATCACCGTCAACTGGGCGCTGGCCAGCGATTCGCTGCCGAAGCCCGGCGTGAAGACCATGCTCAACCTCGCTCTGATCGGGATGGAATCGCTGGTACGCGGCGGCACGCTAGACATCGGGGCGGAGCTGCGCGGCGAAGGGCCACAGCGCGCCAGCGAGATCGTGGTGCGCGCCAGCGGACCGAAGATTGCCTTCGATGCCGATGTCGGCCGTGCGCTTGACGGCACGATCGGGGCGCATGAACTGTCGAGCCGCACGGCGCCGGCCGCGATGATTCGCCAATTGGCGGAGAGCCTCGGCGGCGGCCTGCAATTCGCGCTCAGCGCCGAAAGCCTGGTGCTCGGCGCAGTCCTGCCGGTCGCCTGAGGGGTCGGCCGGGGGGCATGCAGCGCTGGCTGGTCCACCGCGAAACGCCATCGCCGAACTGGGATGAACGCGCGCTGCCTGTGACCATGGCGGTGCTGCATTACACCGGCATGCGAACCGGGGCAGAGGCGATCGAGCGTCTGTGCGACGCGCAAGCCAAGGTTTCCGCCCACTATGTCATCGAGGAAGACGGCACCGTGATCCGGCTGGTGCCTGAGGAGAAGCGCGCCTGGCACGCGGGGAAGTCGTACTGGCGCGGCGTGACTGACGTGAATTCCGCCAGTGTCGGCATAGAGATCGTCAATCCGGGGCATGAGTTCGGCTACCGCCCGTTCACTGACGCGCAGATGGATGCGCTGTGTCCGCTCCTTGCCGACATCGTGAAGCGGCACGACATTCCGCGCGCCAACGTGGTCGGCCATTCCGACATCGCCCCGGCGCGCAAGCAGGATCCGGGGGAGCTGTTCGACTGGGAGCTGCTTGGCCGGCTCAAGCTGGCGCTGCCGGTTCCAAAACCGCGCATCAGCCTGATCTACGACAATCCGGGCGCGTTCTTCCTTGGCCTCGAACGCTTTGGCTATGACATCACCGACGAGGCTGCCGCCGTCCGTGCCTTCCAGCGGCGCTTCCGTCCCCGCTGCATCGACGGCGAAGTCGATGGCGAAATCGGGGCGCTCCTGTTCGAACTGCTGCTCGAACGCGATCTTGGACGGGAGCGATGAAAGCTGCTAGAGTTGCCCGGTGCCGGGGAGCCGGGCAGCCGCGTCGTCCTTGCCTTCGATGGTGAGGGCGCCGAGGAAAGTCCGGGCTCCACGAAACGAGGGTGGCGGGTAACGCCCGCCGGTCCTGAGACTCGTTTCAGGATCAGGGACAGTGCCACAGAGAGCAGACCGCTAACGGGCTTTGGCCCGCAGCAAGGGTGAAAGGGTGCGGCAAGAGCGCACCGCGGGGCCGGCAACGGTCCCGGCATGGCAAACCCCACCCGGAGCAAGACCGAATAGGGGCGGCGCGCTTCGCAAGAAGCAGGCGGGTTTCACGCCAGTCGCCCGGGTTGGTCGCTGGAGCGCCGCAGCAATGCGTCGCCGAGAGGAATGGCTGCCCTTGGGGATACGGTCGCGCCTGCGAAACCGTCCGCAAGACAGAACCCGGCTTACAGGCTCCCCGGCACGATCGTTTCAGACAAAGGCTTCGGCGCGAGATGTCCCGCGCCTTGCGCCGTGCCCTTCATCAGACTAACAGCGATTAGATTGGGTCGACCTGGGAGGCTACGGTGAATCTTTCGGCTCTGGCAACAGGTGCGCGCGCCGCGCTCGAAGCGCGTCATCCCGAATGGACGCAGTGGAGCCTCGATTCCTATCTCGCTTTTGCGGCCCGCGACTATGGCGACCGGCAGCTGGTCATCACCGATGACAAAACCCTGACCTATGACGAGGTCATCGCGGACAAGGTGCGCAATGCCGCCGCGCTGCGCTCGCTCGGTGTCCGACGCGGTGACAGGGTTGGCATCCTGATGACCAACCATGCAGACGTGGTGCCCCTGATCTTCGCGATCTGGTCATTGGGTTGCATCGCGGTTCCGTTCAACACGCTCTACCGCCGCGACGAGCTGGCCTATGTTCTCAAGCAGTCGGGCTGCGCGGTCGTCGTCGCCATGGCGGCCATCTTCGGGCGCGACATGCTTGCCGAGTTCGACGAGATCGAACCGGGCTGGCGCCGCCGCGATTTTTCCCAGCTTCCCGAAATGAACGCGCTGCTGATCTTCGAAGGCACGAGCGATCCGGTAACGAGCTGGCCGCACCAGCTCGCCGCACAGCCTGCTGCGGCCGAATTGCCGCAGGGCAGCGAAGCGAGCCCCTCCGACCCCGCCATCATCATGTACACGTCCGGGACGACCGGATCGCCGAAGGGGGCGGTCCACACGCACGACAGCCTGCTGCGTGCAGGGTACTGCAACGCCTTCCACCACGGCTTCGAGGATGGCCGGCGGGCGGTGTTCTCGCTGCCGCTTTACCACACCTACGGCCTTGTTACCGGACTCCTCTCGGGCCTTCTGACCGGCGGCTCGATCATTGTCCTGCCCCGGTTCGATCCCGCCCGCCTGCTGGCCGCCATCGGCCGCCACAAGGCGACATGGATTCTTGCCGTGCCGACGATGACGGCCGCGCTGCTCGAGGAGACCGCCAAGAACGACTACGACCTCTCGTCACTCCGCGCGATCCACAGCGCCGCTGCACCGACGCCGACCTGGGTGTGGCAGAAAATCCAGACGACTTTCGGGGTCGAGGAAGTCTTCACCAGCTACGGGCAGACCGAGACGTCGATGGTCACCTGCACGCAGAGCGGCGACCCGCTTGAGGTTGTTTCCGTGACGCAAGGCATCATTGCGCTGGCGGGCGTTGCCGGAATATCCGAGCTGGAGGGGCAGATCGCTGCCCTCAGGATCATGGATCCGGAAACAGGGAAGGTGCTCCCGCCCGGTTCGACGGGCGAGCTTTGCGCGAAAGGCCCCACCGCCACCATCGGTTATTTCCGCAAGCCCGAGGAGACCGCCGCGCTGTTCACGGAGGACGGCTGGCTCAAGATGGGCGATCTTGGCCGGTTCCGCGACGACGGCAACCTGCTGCTCGTCGGCCGATCGAAGGAAGTGTTCAAGAGCCGAGGCGAGCTTGTCGCGCCCAAGGAAATCGAGGAAATCCTCACCACGCATCCCGGCATTGCACAAGCCTTCGTGATCGCGATGCCCGACGAGCGGTCGGGAGAGTGCGGCTGCGCGTGGATCGTCAAGGCCGATCCGGCGCTGTGCGAGGATGATGTCCGGGGTTTCCTCGAAACCCGCGTCGCCCGCTACAAGATGGTGCGCGATGTGTGGTTCATTGCCGAGGAGGACTTGCCCCGAACCGGCACCGGAAAAATCCAGAAAATGCACTTGCGCGAACGGGCGGAGGCGCTGCTGTCGGGTTGAAGGCACGCGGGGTCGCGGCGGTCGGGGCCGACACGGTCGGCGTCGAAGTGGTCCCGCTGGCGGGCTTTGGAGAGACAATTCCCTTCGCGTTCCGCCTCCTGACCCTGCGGGACATTGGTTGCGGCTGGGCGAGATGTTGACCTTGAGGCCCTTGCCGAGGCCTGCGCGCGCGGCGGGCGCCACCTTCATTTTCTCCGCGCCACCGCTGGCAATCACCGGAGGCTTTGGGCCGCCCGTCAATCCGCTGATGCTGAAGTAGGGCAGGTGTGGCTGTTCGGGGTTGTGTTCTAGCCTAATCTTGGTTAGGCAAAGTTTATATCGAACGTCGCGGCCAAAGCGATTTGCGCTCTGCCGTGATCCTGAAAGCGAGGGAAAAGCCAGTGATAACGTCCAGCAGCACTCAAATCCTCGACGCGGTCGTAGTCGGCGCCGGTGTCACGGGGATTTACCAGGCCTATCTGCTCGACAAAAACGGCATGTCTGTGCTGGGTGTCGACGCGGCGGACGATGTGGGCGGAACCTGGTACTGGAACCGCTATCCGGGCTGCCGTCTCGATACCGAGAGCTATGCTTATGGCTATTTCGCGCTGACGGGCATCCTTCCCGATTGGGAGTGGAGCGAGCGTTTCGCCGGGCAGCCCGAAATGCTGCGCTACATGAACGCGGCGGCCGATGCGATGGACGTGCGCCGGCTCTACAAATTCAGGACCAAGGTTACCCGCGCCAGCTACCTTGACGATCGCCAGCTCTGGCAGATCGATCTCGACAGCGGCGAAACCGTCCTGTGCCGGCACTTCATTTCGGCGACCGGTCCGCTCTCTGCCAGCAAAATGCCCGATTACAAGGGCATCGACCTTTTCAAGGGCGAGGCGTTCCACTCGTCGCGCTGGCCGACCGACGATGAGGGCAACCTGATCGACATCGATTTCACCGGCAAGCGGGTTGCCGTGCTGGGCACCGGGGCAACCGGCGTGCAGATCATCCCGATTGCCGCTGAAACGGCGAAGGAGCTGTTCGTCCTGCAACGCTCGCCCAACTGGTGTACGCCGCTCGGCAACACACCGCTGACGAAGGAGGACATGGACCTCATCCGCGCGCGCTATCCCACGATCCTTGAATACGTGAAGGTCACGGAATCGGGCTTTCCCTATCACCGCGTCCGGACCAAGGCATCCGATGCGACGCCTGAGGAGCGCGACGCTTTCTTCGAGGAACTGTACGACCAGCCGGGCTATGGCATCTGGCTTAGCGGTTATCGAGATTTGCTGCTGAGCCGCGAATCGAACAAGTTCCTTGCCGATTTTGTGGCCAAGAAAATCCGCCAGCGCGTCAAGGATCAGGCCGTCGCTGAAAAGCTCATCCCGAAGGATCATCCCTTTGGCGCCAAGCGCGTGCCGATGGAATCCAATTACTACGAGGCCTACAACCGCGACAACGTCCACCTTGTCGACATTCGCGAAACACCCATCGACGAATTCGTCGAGAACGGCGTCCGGATCGGCGGCGAAGTGCTGAAAGTGGACGTGGTGATCTTCGCCACCGGTTTTGACGGCGTGACAGGATCGCTGGACCGGATCGACATCCGGGGCAGGGGCGGTGAGCGCCTGATCGACACATGGGCCGATGGTCCGACGACATACCTCGGGCTCCAGACACGCGGGTTCCCCAATTTCTATGCGCTGGTCGGACCGCACAATGGGTCCGCCTTCTGCAATGTCGGCGTGTGCGGCGCGCTTCAAGCCGAATGGGTCACGCAGCTGCTGCAGTACATGAAGGCCAAGGGGTACACCGCTGCCGAGCCTTCTCGCGAAGCCGAGGACGAATGGACCGAGGCCATCTACAAGGATTTCGAGCGCACGCTCATGGCCACCGTCAATTCGTGGTGGGTCAAGGAGAGCGTCAAGCCTGATGGCACCGTTGTCCGGCGCTGCCTCGTCTATGTCGGCGGTGGCCCCGAATATCGCAAGCGCTGCGAGGAAGTCGCCTATCTAGACTACGAAGGCTTCGAGTTCGCGAAGCAGGCTGCATGAATACTGGCCCGGTTCCGCGGAATGCGGAGCCGGTGTGGCATCACTTGGCTGACTTCGCGGGCTAGGCGATTCGGCCGATGAGGATCGCATCAGCAGCAGCTACATCTGCGCCGCTATCGGTCACGTCGGTCAGGACAACCTGCGCCCCTTCACGTGCGAACGCCAAGGCATGCGCGGCGCTCATGCCTTGCGCGGCGCCAGTGATAAAAGCTGCCGTTCAAGCGATCCATGATCTGTCCTTCGGATTTGCAGGCGACAGACTAATCGCAATTCGGAACTGGTGGCGATGGCTCTTGCCGCTCCGATCTTCAATGCGCTAACAATCATTTACGCCCGGCTTGGCGATCGGACAGGCGACCGGCCTGCCACGCTCGTCCGTCAGGGTCTGGGAATCTGGAGGATGTATGGGACGCTTGAGTGGCAAGACCGCAATCATAACCGGGGCATCGCGCGGAATGGGCGCGTCGCACGCCCGCGTCTTCGCCAGAGAAGGGGCAAAGTTGGTCCTAACCGATGTTCGGTCGGACATGGGGCAGGCGATTGCCACCGAAGTTGGCGATCAGTGCCTGTTCCTCGAACAGGATGTTTCCAAGCCTGAAGACTGGGCACGGGTGGCCGCGCGGGCCGAAGAATTCCTCGGCAGGATCGATATTCTCGTCAACAATGCTGGCATTCTCGGCCCGGTTGTCGATACCGTCGGGCTTGACGATGCCGGTTATCACGCGGTCTGCGAAGTCAATCAGCATGCGGTGTTCTATGGTATGCGGGCCGTCCTTCCGGCCATGCTGCGAGCCGGCAAGGGCTCGATCGTCAATATTTCCTCGATTGCCGGGATCGCCGCGAACTATGGCTTTCCGAACCTTGCCTACGTTGCGTCCAAGTTCGCTGTTCGCGGCATGACCAAGGCGGCCGCAATGGAATACGGAAAGCACAACATTCGGGTCAATTCGGTCCATCCGGGTTTCATCCAGACGCCGATGATGGTCGAGGCGACTAACGAGGAGGGCGGTGACGCCCTGCGCGACATTCCGTTGGGCCGGATTGCCGAACCCGAGGAAGTCTCAGCGGTCGTGCTGTTCCTCGCCTCGGACGAGTCGTCCTATGTCACCGGCGCGGAGCATATCGTCGATGCGGGGATGCTGGCGCATTGAGGCCTGCCGAATCACACAGAATGTGGCAGTTGCCTTGCAATAACTGAGACGATTGACTTAGCCATTGCGGTCGCCCACACTAGGCCGGTCGAGACGGTGGTCAGAGTCGTGGCTCCCGGCCGAGCGGCACACGGATAATGCATCGGAAGGCGCGCGCGAACGCATCAGCCTTGCCCGAGCCCAGGAGAGAACTGATGGCGATAGACACCGGACTGATTTTCCACCCCTACATGCGGCCCGGCCGCACCGCGAAGCAGACGTTCGAGTGGGGCGTGCAAAGCTCGATCGCTTGCGATCAGGCGGGCTTCACGACGATGATGATCTCCGAGCATGCCTCGCAGGTCTGGGAGAACATCCCAAATCCCGAACTGATCTCTGCCGCTGCCGCGCTGCAGACCAAGAACATCAGTTTCGCGCCCATGGCGCACCTTCTGCCGCACCAACACCCGACGAAGCTGGCGATCATGATCGGCTGGCTCTCGCAGATCCTCGAAGGCCGCTATTTCCTCGGTATCGGTGCGGGCGCCTATCCGCAGGCCTCCTATATGCACGGCATCAAGAACGGCGAGGACACCGCGTTCCTCAACGAGATGGTGCGCGAAAGCATGTTCATCATGGAGAAGATCTGGAAGCGCGAGCCCTTCTTCTATGAAGGCCGGTTCTGGAACGCCGGTTTCCCCGAGGAAGCGCATGCCGAGACCGAGGAAGATGAGCAACACAAGCTCGCCGACTTCTCGCCCTGGAACGGCGCGCTCCCTGAAATCGCGGTGACCGGGTTCAGCTTCAATTCGCCGTCGATGAAGCTTGCCGGGGAAAAGAACTGGAAGCCGGTTTCGATATATTCCGGCGCCGACGCGCTCAAGC
>JBEIPK010000038.1:0-26069 GCA_040377095.1 Novosphingobium sp. | reverse complement strand
GTGAGGTTGCGGCCCGGAACGACGTAGTTGGGCGTGCGCTGGAAGACGGTGAGCCGGTCCGCGACGCAGGCGACAACCGGGATCACCTGCACTCCGGTGGCGCCAGTGCCGACGACGGCCACGCGCTTGCCCGCGAAGTCCACGTGTCTTTTCGGCCAGTCCGAAGTCCGGTACCACTCACCCTTGAACGACGTGAGCCCCGGAAACGGCAGGTCCTTGGCGATATGCAGGAAGCCGGTGGCGCAGATCAGGTAGGTGCAGGTGAATTGCTCGCCGTCCCCAGTCCCCACCGTCCAGCGATTGCGGTCCTCGTCATAGGCGGCCGATGTGACGAGTGTATCGAACTGGATGTCCTTTCGCATGTCATAGCGGTCGGCGACGTAGTTGAAGTAACGCTCCATTTCGCTCTGGGCGGGAAAGCGCTCAGGCCAGTCCCAGTCCTTCTGAAGGTCCTGGTCGAACCAGAAGCAGTAGACAGACGCATCGCTGTCGGTGCGCGCGCCCGGATAGCGGTTCCAGTACCAGGTTCCGCCGACGCTGGAGCCGGCCTCCAGCACCCGGGCCGAAATGCCCCGCTGACGAAGCTCCCAGAGCGAGCGAAGCCCGCCAAACCCGGCGCCGACGACAATCGCCTCGAAGTGCCCGGTAGGGGACGCGCTCACAGGTTCGGTGGTCGTCATGCCATCACCTCAGAAAACGAACGTCCCTTGCGGACCTTGCCCGCACAGCACGCTGCCGAGCAATTCGAGAGTCGCATCGACCCGGGCGACGCCGTGCAGCGTGCCGGTCGTGACATCGCGGCTGATCAGTTCGAGCGGATTGCCCTTCGCGACACTGGAAGCGCCGCAGACGTACATCAGCCGGTCAACCGCTTCCTTGGCCATGCGTATGCCGAACGCCGAATCGTGGCCGCACCGCGCGCGCGCCTCGTCGGACGGGAACACGCCGGCCTCGCCGGCCGCATCGCAGGCCGCGGCGGCGCGCCGGATGTGCATTTCCGCCGTGTCGATCATCGTCGCGATCTCGGCAATCTGCAGCTGAGTCGAAACAGCCGCCGCCTGATTGACGTAGGGGCCGTAGGGGATCGACCGCTTGGGCAGGATCGACAGCGCATAGGCGAGCGCCGCCTGCGCCGCGCCAAGGATCGAACCCGCGAAGCAATCGCGCGAGATCATCGCCAGCGGCAGCCGGTAGAGCGGCTCGTTGGCGCGGTTCTCGTTTCGCGTGAAGCCTTCCATCACCCCTTGCGGGCCGAGCATCGGGACGGTGCGATGTTCGGGCACGAACAGGTCTTTCGCCACAAGTGTGTTGCTGCCCGTCCCGCGCAGGCCCATCGTGTCCCAGGTGTCGACGATTTCGACATCGCTGATCGGCACGAAGGTCCACAGTTGGTTGACGATCTGGCCCCGCTCGTCCGCCAGAGGCACCATGATCTCGGCCCAGGTTGCATGAAGGCATCCTGTGCCCCATGGCCGCGCACCGTTGATGATATAGCCGCCCTCGGTGCGGATCGCCGGTTCAGCGGTGGGCGTGAACAGGCCGACCAGCCGCGCGTCGGGATCGTCTCCGAATATCTCGTCCTGCGCTTTCTGCGGCAGCTGGCAGACCATCCACGACGTGGTGGTCATCATGGCCATGGTCCACGCGGTGGACGTGCAGCCGAGGCCCAGTGTCCGGATCATCTCGAGATGCGTCGAGACCGATGCCTGATAGCCCCCGTAGCGCTTCGGAATCCAGACCCGGAATAGGCCTGCATCTACCATGTCGCGGATCGTTTCGTCCGGAAGTCGGCGCTCGACATCGACGCGGCCTGCGCGTTTGCGCAAGGCCGGGACAAGCTCTGCGGCGAGCTGGACAAGCTCTGCCGACTGCCTTGGCGTATCAAGCATGCTGGTTCTCCCGGATTCGACAGCGCGGCGCCAGATCGCGCAAGGGGACGGTATGTATACCATGGTATAACGTTAGTGAGCGGCACATTCAAGTGTGAAACAGCGCCCGTGCGGGCTGTCGCCGCCAGCCTGCTGCTAAACGGCGCCGGCAGGTGCATGCTCCAGCTGGAAGGAATTGCCCGACCGGTGCTCTGCTGTTAGTCGGCGTGCCATGAAGCTTCGTGACAAGCAGTCGGCCGAGCGCCGCAACCGGATACTGGACGTGGCTGAAAAGCTGATCCGGGAGACTGGCGGTACCGAATTCTCCGTCCGCAAGCTGGCATCGGTTGCCGAAGTTGCGCCAGCCACGCCCTTCAACCTGTTCGGATCGAAGGAAGGTCTGCTCTACGCCCTCCTTTCCCGCAATCTTGACAGCGTCATATCCGAAGGATTGCGCTTCAAGGGAAGCGACCCGCGGCTGCACATCGTCGAGGCAGCGACCAATGCGGTGGACATGTTCGCGCGCGATCCGGGATTCATGCGCCCACTTTACCGGGTGCTGCTGGGCGTCAACGATGCTGTTCACCGCCCGCAATTCATGGCGCGATCGATGGGTTACTGGCGCACGGCCGTTGACACGATTCCGGATCAGGCTCTGCTGTCAGGTGAGATCGATCGAAGCCTCCTCGCCACGGCGCTCCAGGCACAGCTCCTTGGCCTGATGGAATTCTGGGTCCACGAGGAGTTCGACGACGCCGCGTTCCGTCGGCACACGATTTACGGAGTTTGCACGCATGTGCTGGGCCTCCTTGATCCCGAAAACCGGGCCAGCTTCATGGATCTGATCCGCCAGGTCCACAACGCGGGAGGCGGCGTCGACGCGGCAGCCTGACCTGCTCCGCCCTTCGCTGGCGCGAAATCAGAGAAGCGTGAATCCGCCGTCGATGTTGATTGAACATCCAGTGAGGTAAGGGGCCTCGCCGCTCGCCAGGAACAATGCCAGGTTCGCGACTTCGCGCGGCTTTGCGATACGGCCGGCCGGCGTCGCCTGTTCCAGGTTGTGGATGAACTCTCCGGGCAGGTTGGCCACCATTTTCGTCTGGATGACGCCGGGGCAGATCGTGTTGACCTGTATCCTGAGAGGGGCGCATTCCACCGCAGCGACCTTGGTCAACTGCATGACGCCGGCCTTTGCGGCGCAATAGGCGGGCATGCCCGGCATGACGACCGACCCCGCGATCGAGGCGGTATTTACGATCGCGCCGCCCTCGGCGGACATGCGCGGTATGGCATGCCGGATGCCGAGAAAGACGCCGCGCAGATTGACCGCGACGACGCGGTCGAACTCGTCCTCGTCATAGTCGGCGATGGGGGCCAGCGCGCCGTCGACGCCGGCATTGTTGCACAGGATGTCGAGCCGGCCGAAGCGCGACACCGCGAAATCGAGCATGGCGGCGACGTCCCTTGAATTCGAGACGTCTGCCCGAAATCCCAGCGCGGCATCGCCCAGTTCCGCGGCAGAGGCGTTCGCCGCGTCGCTGATGTCGGCAATGACCACGTTCGCGCCTTGCTCGACAAACACGCTCGCCATCTCGCGGCCGATCCCCGACGCAGCGCCGGTAATGACGGCGACCTTTCCCTCGAGCCTGCCCATTCTCATTGCCTTCCCTCACTGTCCTGTGCCGCAACTGCTCCCCGAGACGTCCGTTCAACAACCGACACGCACGGGGAGCGCCATCAAGCCGCGCGACAGCAGCTGAGGATGCCAGTCGAGCTCCCCATCGAGCTCGATGCGCCCGTATTTGCCGAGGATGCCGGGGATGGCGATGGCTGCCTCCAGCCGCGCCAGTTGCAGGCCCATGCAGGAGTGCAGGCCATAGCCAAACGCGATGTGCTTGCGATCCGAAATTCGATCAAGGCGCAGCTGGCCGGGTTGTTCGAAAACAGATGGGTCATGATTGGCGGCCGCAAGGATCAGAAAGACGCGCTGCCCGGCCTTCATCGGCACGCCCAGCGCTTCGTTGTCTTCGCGCACCACGCGCGTCACTGCTTTTCCGGACCCGTCGAAGCGAAGGAACTCCTCCACGGCTTCCGCAATGCTGACTTTGCCGGACCGCAGCAGATCCATTTGGTCAGGGTGGCGCATCAGCGCGAGGATCGAATTGGCAATGAGGTTGGCGGTCGTTTCCGATCCCGCGAAGAGGACGAGCGTGCACGTGGCGATGATCTCGTCTTCGCTGAGTGCTTCGTCATCTTCGTGCGCCTTGATGAGGGCGCTGAGCAGGTTGTCCTGCGGCGTCTCGCGGTAGAGCGCGATCAGGCCGCGCACGTAATCCGAAAGCTGACTGACTCCCTCGGCCAGGCTGGCGTACTTGTTGGGATCGTCGAGGCTGGCGCCGATGACGGGTCCGAACAGCTGGTGCCACTCGGCAAATCGGCCGCAGTCATGGCCAGGGACGCCAAGCATGGCGGAAATGACAGAAGCCGAGAAGGGCACGGCAATATCCGCGAGGATGTCGATGCGGCCCGATTGGGGCGCCCGCTGGATGACTTCGTCGAACAGGGCAGCAAACCGGTCTGTCAACTTGGCCATGGCCTGGCTCATGAAAGCCTGGTTGATCAGCTTGCGCAGGCGCAGGTGGCGGGGCTTGTCATTGAACACAAGCCAGTCGGCAAGCACGTCGAAGGCCGCCCGCACCCGTGGATCGACGTCCGGCCCGTCCAGCTTGCGGGCAATGAAAGGGCGGATGCGATCGGACGAGAAGTTGCGGTCGTCGCGCAGAACACTCGTGACCTCGGCGTAGCCGGTGACGATCCATGAGCGCGAGCGTGTATCCCACAGCACCGGGGCGATCTCGCGCATCCTGCCGAAATAGGCATGCGGATCGCGGATCGCTTGCGCGCCCACGATATCGAATTCATCGTGGTGCGAGACTTGCGCCGCCATCTTGAGCAGACCCTCCGCCGATCTGCCCCGTCCTTGCCGGAGAATCTCGGCCCGAGCTGGCAGTTGATTTGCATTGTATCGTGATATAACGTTATATCGCATGCCGGTTGAGGTCAAGCGGAATCGCCGACGCAGGAGCGAATGCGGCCTTGGTTGGCAGGAAAGGGTAAATGCCATGTCCGTCAGCGATCCGGTCGATGCCGACCTGAAGCCGTTTCTGCCGATCTTCGATGCGTTCCGATACGACAGCGATTCGCTCGCCTCGACTCGCTCCCGGCTACTGGAGATGCTGGCCGCGGCCACGCCGCCGCTGCCCGCCGGCGTGGTCAGGCGCGAATGCTTCACGCAGGCCTCTGCCAATGGTCCCGCAGTTCGCATGCTCGTCCATGCGCCGGACACGGTCACGGGGAAGCGCCCCGCGCTGCTGAACATCCATGGTGGCGGATATGTGGCTGGCGCGCCCGAGATGCAGGACGCGCAGAATGCCCGGCTCGCGGCAGACTTGGGCATGGTCGTGATTTCGCCGGACTACCGATTGGCCCCCGAGACCCGCTTTCCCGGACCGGTCGAGGACTGCTATGCCGCGCTGGCGTGGATGTTGACCAATGCGGCTGATTTCGGGCTCGATTCCGACCGCATTGCCGTCGGCGGCGAGAGCGCGGGCGGTGGGTTGGCGGCGGGGCTTTGTCTTATGGCCCGCGATCGCGGCGAGTATTTCATCGCCTTCCAGCACCTGATCTATCCGATGATCGAGGATCGTCCCGGGCCGGGCGGCGTGACCGATCCCGCCATCGGGCGCCATGTCTGGACGAGGGAGGCAAGCGCCTTTGGCTGGTCGTGCCTGCTTGGCGGCATGCATGGCAGCGAAGCTGTTTCCCCTTATGCCGCAGCTGCGCGCGCGATGGACCTGTCGGGTTTGCCCCCTGCGTTCATTGCATGCGGTGCGCTTGATTTCTTCATCGACGAAAATCTCGACTATGCGCGGCGCCTGATCCACGCCGGCGTCCCGACCGAACTCCACCTTTACCCCGGCGCGCCGCATGGTTTCACCCTGATGGAAGGGTCCCATTCCTGTCAGCAGTTCGAACGCGATTCGAGGGCAGCCCTGCGGCGCGCCCTGCGCATCTGACGGACCCCCGGTTCAGCTTGCCGAATTGGCCCCAAGTCCAGCGACGATGGGTCCCTGCTGCTCCGGGGTGGTGCCGTGGAGCAGGATATAGTCGGCTCCGGCGTCGGCGTAGTGTTGCAGACGTTCCACGACGCGCGGGATGCTGCCGGAAGCCGTGCCATCCTCGATCCACGATCGCGGCAGGAGGCTGGCGACTTCGGCCATGCGGCGGCGTTTTTCCTGCGGATCGCCGGTCCCGTACTCAAGCGCGGCAAGGCCAGTCTGGGTGATGGCATCGACCGGGCCTTCGTCCCAGCCGTTGATCTGGGCAAGCTGGCGGCCGATTTCCGGATGCATGAAGTACGAAACGGCGCGTGCCTCGACAATGTCGCTCCGCTGGTCCTCGCTGAGGGTATCGGGCGCCGTGACAATCGTTGTGTAGACTTTCACGCTCATCGGATCGCGGCCAGCGGCCTCGGCCGCCTTGCGCACGATGCTAACCGAACTGGCGACGCCGTCTGCCGAAAGGAACGGGTGCAGCACTACGCCGTCGAAATGCGTTCCCGCCACCGCCAGCGTCTTTGGCCCGATGGTGCCGATGATTACCGGCGGCGGGTTGTCGCAGCCCTTGGGCAGCTGGAGTTCGGGATAGTCACCGGCGGGGCCGCTATAGTGGACAGTCTCTCCCGCCCACAGCTTGCGCAGAATGGTGACCATATCGATCATGCCCTGCATGTTTGGCACCGGTACGCCCAGCTTTTTCAGGTGCGGCGCCACGCCCCGTCCGTACCCCAGGACATAGCGCCCGCCGCTCAAAAGCTGCATCGTTTGGGCAAGCCCGGCCTGAACCACCGGATGCCGCGTGCCGAAGTGGGTCAGGCCCGCGACCAGTTTGAGCGACGAGGTCGCGTGCGCAAGCGCGCCCATCGTGGCGCCCAGTTCCTTCGTCTCCCAGCGCTCCGACATGAAGATGCCCGCGATGCCAAGCGCTTCGGCGGCTGCGGCCTGCGGGTACATGGCGGTGGGATCGGCAATCTGGCCGGGCAGGACATAGGAAAAGAGCTGGTCACGGGTAAGCGTCATGGTGGTGCATCCGCATGAGGAATGGAGGGGCCGCAATAAAACGTCTGGCGCTATCCGTCAGGCCTAAAGTGACAGCAGCCGGGCCAGTGCGGGAACCTCTGCCGGGTCGGGCTCGAACCCGGCGGCCAGGCACCAGGCGCGGGCGAGGTCAGTGGATGGCCCCGACTTGTCCACGATGAGCGCCAGCACCGGGCGCGGCGTTTCCGGCGCGCGGGCGACGGCGCTCACGGCGGCGAGCAGGCGCGCAGTCGCCGCCTTGCGCGCGCCGGGGGCTGGATTGCTTGCGGCGAGCAAGCCTTGCGCCTGGGCGATGGAAGCAGAGAGGTCTGTGCCGGGTGCCTGGGCATGGACCGCCTCGGCCAGATCGCGTGCATCGACCAGTGCCTTCCATTCGCGCGCCGGCTCGAGCGGCAGGCGCTCGCGAACCATGCGCAGCGTGGCGATAGCGAGCCCCAGCTGCTCCTGCGCGACACGTTGAGCGGGATCGAGCGCGGGCGCGACAGTATCAGTCAGCGCTTTGATGGCGACGCACAGCTGAAGATCGAGTTCCGGAACCATCAGAGCACCTCCGCCAGCGACGCGCGCAGTTTGCCCGCAATGACATTGCCGATCATCGACAGCCATCCGACGACGACGTCCTGATGGGTCTTGCCGCCGCCCGCCACGCGCGGCGCTGTCGCCAACATGTGAGCGCACGAGGCAAAATCGTTGAAAATACGGTAGTATCGCAAGCGAACCGGATCGACGCTTAGCCCAGACGCGGCTTCGTAACGGCGGTAAAGGTCCTCGGCAGGCACAAGTCCGGACGCGAGGAACGTGACCCCGTCCTCGGCATAATGGCCAAAGTGCGCGCCGCTCGTCCAGGTCAGGTCCTGATGGCGATCGCCCAGCACCGAAAGCTCCCAGTCGAGCCATGCCGTGATGCGGCGCGTGTCCTCGTCGTAGAGGAAATTGCCCGCGCGGAAATCACCGTGCACCAGCGAGACATGATCCAGCGGCGGCGCGTTCTCGATCAGCCAGCGCGCCGCGACATCAACGAGCGGGCAGTCCTCGAGCCGGTCCTCTTCCCAGACGCGGCGCCACCAGTTGACCTGCCGGATCACGCTTTCGTTCGAGCCGGCGACGGCGGGAGCGAAGGCTGAGCCTTCGCCCAGTACGTCCAAAGGCATTGTGTGCAGCGCGGCCATGTGTGCGATGAACTGGTCGGCAAGGACGGGGCGAAGCTCGGGGCCGAAGTTCGTGCCGATGCCCGTGACCTGCTGCGATGGGCGGGATGAGGGCTTGGTCACACCGCGCGCGAAATCATAGATCAGTCCGGGGTAGGGCAGGTACTGCGCCTCGGTATCGAACCAGCGGCAGCGCGGCACGGGCAGGGTACCAGAGGCCGCACAGAGCGCCTCGAACTCGCGCCGCCGGCTCGTCTCGACGATGGCCTCGGGCGGCTCCATGCGCAGCACCATCGCCTGCGAGCGCGTCTCTCCCGCCTCACGCCACTCAAGATCGAAGGCCATCTGCAGCTTCGACGCTCCGCCCCCCAGCCAGCGCGCATTGCTCAGGGTGAAATCGTCGCCCAGATGGGCGCGGATCAGGTTTGCCGTACTGCCAGACAGGTCTTCAAGCGAGATCGCCGAATAGCCGGGCCCCGCCCGGTTGCGCAGTTTGCGGGTGAGCACCCGGTCAATTTCGGGTTCGACCGCGAACGCTTCGCGAACGTCGGCGATGAAGCGCTCCTCGGGCGCGGCTCTTGCATCCGTCTGATTCGGCATTTTTTGTTGTACCTCTCTGCGCTTCATTCTGCCAGCTGCGCTCAAAGCGGGCAATTTGGTTCCAGGCCAAGCGCCACGCGCCCGAGGTTCTCGGTCGCTGTTTCGGTATCAAGAAAGCCGTGCACGCGCAGCACGTTCATATCGCGCGAGAATCGCTGGAGAGGGCAGGTGTTGCGATAGGCCCCGCCGCCCGCGCCGAGCATCAACTCGTCAATGCCGGTCTTGACGTAATCGCTTACCATCCCGACGCGGGCGCGAATTTCGGCACGTTTGGCTATGGGCCTGAGGTCGGCCGGATCGGCATGATCGATCATCTGCATGTAATCGCGCAGCAACACCTCGCCGATTGCTGCGCCGGCAAGACCCTTGCCTACCCGGATCTGCGCGGTCTGCTTGTTCTGGATCTTCGCGCCGGTAAACGTGGAATAGCGTTCCTCGGCCAGCCGCTGGTAGGCATCGGCCGCACCCCGGTAGGCGCCGGTCATCACCGGCATGGTCTCGCCCAGTACAAACGGAAGCACGGGCAGCGAATAGATGCGGTTGGCGTGAAGCTTTGCGCCCGGCGTAGTCCCCTCCAGCAGGTCGGCGATGTCGACCGTCCGGTGCATCGGAATGAAGACGTCCGTCATCCGTGCATCGCCGCTTGAGGTGCCGCGCATGCCCGCCATGTCCCAGTTGTCGATCGCCTCGACATCCGAAGCGGGCGCCATGAACACCCTTGCGCCCTGCGGCTGGTCATCGACCATGACGAGTCCGCTGTTGAGGAACCAGTCGGCGCGCGAACTTCCCGAGTTCCACTGGCTGAGGCCATTGGCGATATAGCCGCCGTCAACCGGCGTCAGCCTGAAATTGGGCGCGACGGTTCCCGGCGTGAAGGCATATGGCGCATCGCGGAAGCACTCGTCCTGGAACTCTTTCGGCCAGAGCGAGTGCAGATAATTGTGGCCGATGTAGAACGAGATGACCCAGGCGGTCGACGTGCAGTGCCGCGCAAACTCGAACACGACTGAGGCCATTGTCGCATAGTCCAGTTCGTGGCCGCCATAGACCTTGGGCACGAGGATCTCGAAAAGCTGCGCCTCTGCACAGGCATCGATGATCTCATCGCTAATGAAGCGGTTGCGATCAGTGTCCCAGGCCTGTTTTTCCACCATCGGCGCAATATCGCGTGCGCGGGCGATCAGTGTTTCTGAAAGCGTCATTCGGCTTCTCCCGGTGATCCTTGGCGCTGCCTGGCTTTACAGCTGCGGGAGCAAGCTAGAGCCTCGACTTCCATCAATAAACACTATAGTTCTCATGCCATTCATCTTGCTCATTGATGATTGGAGATCCGATGGGTGGCCGGGAAGGCCTGCGGACGCTGCGTTCGGTCAACCTGAACCTGCTTCCGATCCTGCGCGAACTGCTGCGCCACCGCAGCGTCACGGTCGCGGCGCAGCACTTGAACCTCACACAATCGGGGGTGAGCGAGGCCCTCCGGCGGCTTCGCCAGCAGTTCGGGGACGAATTGCTGGTCAAGGTCGGCCGCCGCATGGTCCCGACCGCGATGGGGCGGGGGCTTGCCGCAAGGCTGGAGGAGATCCTCGGCGAAACGGAGGAATTGCTCAGGCCGCCGAAATTCGATCCGGCGGAAAACGAACGGCACATCGTGATCGCGACAGGGGATACGATTTCGCTCGCTCTGGGACAGGGCCTCATCGAGCGACTCTCCCGCCACGCGCCGAAAACGACAGTCCAGTTCGTGAACGGTCAGTCGGCCGCGCGGTCCGATCTGGATGAGGGCAAAGTCGATTTCGTGATCATTCCCCGCGGTGTCATTCCCAGATCGGTGTTCGACGAGGAGGGGCTCGATCACCTGACGATCTACTGGGAGGAATGGGTCTGCATTTCGCGCAAGGACCACCCGCAAATCAGCGGCCCCCTGACACTCGACTTGCTCGATGCCCTGCCTTCGGTCGCCTACCGCATGGACGACCGCAGCTATCTGCACGGCGCCATTCCGGGGCGGACGCGCTCCGATCAGTTGCAGGTCCCCCAGTTTACCCTACTGCCCCTGATGGTCGCGGACTCGGATGCAGTCGCCATGGTCCAGCGCCACGTCGCGGACCGGTTCGCGCCCTTCCTGCCGATCACGATCCACGAACTGCCGGTTGCCTTCCCGCGGGTTGAGGTTTGCGCCTTCTGGTCGTCGTATCACAGAAACGATCCGATGCATGCCTGGCTGCGCGCGCAGATGTACGAGATCGTCGCCGAAGGTCGCAGCGAGTGGCTGCCGGCGACGAATGGTCCGGAGCCGTGATGTGCGGAACTTCAAATGAACCATTTGGTTTGTTTGGTGCGAACCGCCTGAGCAGCCGGATGCCCAGCATGTTCCTCGCCGACGGATCGGCGGTCTATGACCGGCTTGGCAAATGGTTCACGCTGCTGGTGCTTGAGGATGTCGATACCTCGCCGATTGAGGCTGCGGCAGCACGGCGCGGCGTGCCGCTACAGGTCGTCAGAATCGACGATGACAAGGTCCGCCAGGTGTATGAAAGGCGCTTATTCTTGTTCGCCCCGACAACCACGCTGCCTGGCGCGGCGACGAGCTGCCGAATATCGCCCGGCTGGGGGGCATGGCGCGCTCCGGATGCGATCACCAACCACGACGTGCTGCTCGACAGGATCCTTGGCGGGCAAGCGAGCTCCGATCGCTGGCCTGTTAAGCGAGGTGCGCCTGCGGCAGTGCGGTGCGGTAAGCTATCGGGCGCAGCGCAAAGCTTGAGGTAACCTGCGAGACGCCGGAAATCCGGGTGAGCTTGTGGCGCAGGAAATCCTCGAAGGCGGCGAGCGAGGGGAACACCACGCGCAGCTGGTAATCGCATTCGCCGGTCATCAGGTAACATTCCATGATCTCGGGAAGGCCTGCGACCGTCTCCTCGAACACCGCAAGGTGCTTGTCGTCCTGCGTCACCAGCCGCACCCGGACAAAGGCCGTGACGGGCAGGCCGACGGCGTCGGGATCGACCAGCCCGACATAGCCCTTGATCACGCCCGCGTCCTCCAGGGCGCGCACTCGCCGCAGGCATGGACTAGGCGAAAGGCCAACCTGCTCGGCCAGCGCCTGGTTGGTGATCCGTCCATCGGCTTGAATCGCATCGAGAATGCGATGATCGATCGCATCAAGCATGCAAATTGGCAGAAATCGTCATTTATAAGTCCTTCTTTGGCATAACCTGCCGATTTCATGCACCTTGGGCTTTAATAACGCAAGGACCTGTCTCGTCCTTTGGTCTACGGAGCTTAGGCAATCGGAGGCTGAAGGATGGACATGACGCAAGCGACTGTGCTCGATCACGCAGAGACCGTCCGCAATCTGGAATTGCTGGACCGGCGCCTGCGCTGGCTGTCCTCGTGGACGATTCACAACGCGAATAACGTTCGGGAAAGCCGCGACGGAGTAAAGGTCGGCGGGCATCAGGCCTCCTGTGCGTCGATGACCGCGATCATGGCCGCGCTCTATTTTCATGCGCTTGGTCCAAACGACAAGGTCGCAGTCAAGCCGCATGCCGGGCCGCTCCTTCATGCGGCGCATTATCTCCTTGGCGAACAATCCCTTGACCAGCTCCAACGGTTTCGCGGCCTGGGCGGCATGCAAAGCTATCCAAGCCGGACCAAGGACAGGATACCCGTCGATTTCTCGACCGGCTCGGTGGGGCTTGGCGTCGCGGTCACTGCCTTTGCCAGTCTTGTGCAGGACTACCTGATCGCCCACGGCCAGCTCTCGCCCGACGAGGCGGGCCGCATGATCGCGCTGATGGGCGATGCCGAGCTCGACGAAGGCAACATCTACGAGTGCCTGATCGAGGCCTACAAGCACGACATCCGCAACTGCTGGTGGATTGTCGACTACAACCGCCAGTCGCTCGACTATGCCACGGCTGACCGCATGTTCGGCCGCTTCGACGATATCTTCCGCACATGCGGCTGGCGCGTCCTGACGCTCAAGCACGGCAAGCGCCAGAAGGAGGTCTTCGCGCGGCCCGGCGGGCAGGCGATTGCCGACTGGATCGACCAGTGCCCCAATGCCGAGTTCGCCGCGCTCACTTATCAGGGCGGCGCGGCATGGCGCGAGCGGCTGGTACAGGCCCTGGGGACCACCTCGAAGACGGCCAGGCTGATTGCCTCGTTCAGCGACGAGGACCTGGCGGACCTGATGACCAATCTGGGCGGTCACTGCATCGAAACGCTGATGGAGGCCTTCGATCAGGCGCAGGACGACGTCCCGACCCTGTTCATTGCCTACACGGTCAAGGGCTATGGACTGCCGTTTGCTGGCCACAAGGACAACCACGCCGGGCTGATGAACACAACGCAGATCGAAGGACTGCGCGCCAGTCTCGGAATTGCAGCGGGCGAAGAGTGGGAGCCTTATGGCGGGCTTGGCGACAATGCCGCGGCGTCGCTGCGCGAATTCGTCGCCGCGTCTCCGATGGGACGGATCAGGCGGCGCGAACCAGGGGCGAGCCTGCCGGTGCCGGCGCGGCTGCCGGTGCCCGAGGGCAAGGAGCAATCGACGCAGGCCGCGTTTGGGCGGATACTGCTCGATCTTGCGAAGTCCGGCGATCCCCTTGAAAGCGCCATCGCGGACCGTCTTGTCACGACTTCGCCTGACGTCACCGTCTCGACCAATCTCGGCGCTTTCGTCAACCAGCGCGGGCTGTTTCGCCGGCAAGAGCTGCGCGACGTTTTCCATGCCGCCAAGATCCCCTCGGCGCAGAAATGGGCTGGGAGCGCTGCGGGGCAGCACATCGAGCTGGGCATCGCGGAGAACAACCTGTTCTTGATGCTGGCGGCGCTCGGCCTTGCCGCGCCGCTGTTCGGCACGCGCCTGCTGCCGATCGGCACGGTCTATGATCCGTTCATTTCGCGCGGGCTCGATGCGCTCAATTACGGCTGCTATCAGGACAGCCGCTTTCTGCTCGTCGCGACTCCGTCTGGCGTGACACTCGGGCCGGAAGGCGGTGCGCACCAGTCGATCAACACGCCGCTGATCGGCATGGGGCAGCCGGGCCTCACCTACTTCGAGCCGGCGTATGTGGACGAACTGGCGCTGTTCATGCGGTTTGCCTTCGAACACATGCAGGCGGAGAATGGGGGCTCCGTCTATCTGCGGCTCACCACCCGCTCGATTCCGCAAGTCGAACGGGCGGACGATGGGTGGGAGGCTGATGCGATCCGCGGCGGGTACTGGCTGCGCCGCCCCGCGCCGAACGCCGAGGCGGCAATCGTCTTTACTGGCGCCATTGCACCCGAGGCCCTAGCGGCATGGGAGCAGCTGTCCGAGGACGTGCCCGGCATCGGCCTTCTCAACGTGACCTCGCCCGATCTGCTGCACCGGGGCTGGTCCGCTGCCCGCGCGGGTCGCTGGGCCGGAACGGGCGCCGCCCCGAGCCATGCCGAAACGTTGCTCAAGGCGTTGTCGCAAACT
Organism: Novosphingobium sp.; assembly: GCA_040377095.1. Lineage (GTDB taxonomy): Bacteria > Pseudomonadota > Alphaproteobacteria > Sphingomonadales > Sphingomonadaceae > Novosphingobium. The sequence goes on along the minus strand of JBEIPK010000038.1, from coordinate 11,827 downwards.
GCTGGCCTCGTGACCATCATCGACGGATCGCCCGGCGCATTGTCGTGGCTGGGCAGTGTGCGCGGCATGCGCGTCAGTCCGCTGGGCGTCGACCGCTTCGGCCAGACCGGCGACCTGCCCGACCTCTACCGCACCTACCGGCTTGATGCCGAGGCGATCATCGATGCCGCCGCCGAACTGTTCATGGGAGCCTGACGATGCCCACCGACGTGAAGATGCCGGCACTCTCGCCGACCATGGAAAAGGGCGCGATCGCCAGATGGCTGGTGCGCGTTGGCGACGCCGTCAAGGCAGGGGACCTGATCGCGGAGATTGAGACCGACAAGGCGACGATGGAGATCGAGTCGGCCGACGAGGGCACGCTGCTCGAAATCGTGATTGCCGAGGGGACGCAGGACGTTCCAGTCGGCACCACGATTGCGGTCATCGGCGATGAGGGTGAGGCGCGAGCCGCGCCCGCTGCGGCAGGGGCGCCGGACATTGCGCCTGTGCCGGTTGTCGCTGCTTCTGCCGCTCCCGAGCCTGCTGCCGTCATGGCGCCCGCCCCGGCGGCGCCTTCGCCCGAGCCCGTCGGTCTTTCGGCCAATCCCGCGCAGGCCAGTCCCGCGCAGGCCAGTCCCGCGCAGGCCAGTCCCGCGCAGGCCAGTCCCGCAAAGGCCAGCCCGCTGGCGCGCCGCATTGCCGGCGCGCGCGGCATCGATCTGGGCGCGATCAGGGGATCGGGCCCGAACGGAAGGATCGTGAAGGCAGACCTTGGCATTCCTGCGCCCGCCACTGCGGCACCGTCGCCTGCCGCGCCGGTGGCGCCCGCGCAGTTCGACCTGACAGCCCAGCGCGACATTCCGCACGAGGAAGTCAAACTCTCCTCCATGCGCAGGACCATTGCGCGGCGACTGACTGAGTCGAAGCAGCAGATCCCGCACATCTATCTTTCGGTCGATGTCCGGCTCGACGCGCTTCTCGCGCTCAGGGGCGATGTCAACGCCATGCTTTCGGCGCGCGGGGTAAAGGTCTCGGTCAACGACATGCTGGTCAAGGCACTGGCGCTGGCGCTGCGCGAGGTGCCTTCGTGCAATGTCTCGTTCGCGGGCGAAACGCTCCTGCAATACAGCCGCTCCGACATATCCGTCGCCGTCTCCGTTCCCGGCGGCCTGATCACGCCCGTGGTGAAGGGCGCGGATCGGAAGGCGCTTTCCGCCATTGCCGAAGAGACGCGCGAGCTTACCGCGCGCGCCCGTGACGGCAAGCTGCAACCAGCGGAATATCAGGGCGGCACGGCCAGCATCTCGAACATGGGGATGATGGACATCCGCCAGTTCGATGCGGTCATCAATCCGCCTCAGGCGATGATCCTCGCCGTTGGCGCGGCGGAAAAACGCGCGGTCGTGATCGAGGACGCACTTGCGATTGCCACGATGATGACCGTGACCGGCAGCTTCGACCACCGCGCCGTCGATGGTGCGGACGCTGCCGCCCTGATGAACGCGCTGCGCCGCCTGATCGAACAGCCGATGGGGCTTCTGGCCTGATCGGGCGGGGCACCTCGCATGCTGGCCGGCTCGGTCGGCGGGCTCATCTTGCGTTACATGCCCGCCGGGTTACGATTGCGCGGCGAAAATGGCTGGAAGGTGAGGGGCATGCGTTTGGGGGCTGTGTTGACATTGCTGGCTGCCGGGCTCCCCCCCACAGCTGCGCAGGCAGAATGGCTTGAGGCGTCAAGCGCCAACTTCGTTGTCTATGCTGACGACAGCCGCCGCGATATCGTCAGGTTCTCCGAGCAGCTCGAACGATACGATGCGGCGCTTGCCCTGCTGACCGGCAAGACGCTCGGGACTCCAAGCCCCTCAAACCGGGTGACTGTCTACGTCGTCGGCGATCAGGAGGATGTCCGCAAGCTCTACGGCAACGGCAGCCGGTTCCTGGCGGGGTTCTATGTCGCGCGCGCCAGCGGCTCGTTCGCGATCGTGCCATCGGTAAGGACGGGCACGACAGTCCTCGACTTTTCGATGACGACGCTGCTTCACGAATATGCGCACCATTTCATGATCTCGGCCAGCCGGTTTCCGATGCCGCGATGGTATTCGGAAGGGGGTGCGGAATTCTTTTCGGCCGCGACATTTCCGGCAAATGGCGGGATCAGCATCGGCCGGCCGGCAACGCACCGGGCCGCAGAACTGCTCATGCCGGCGCACGCCCGCGACGTCGAGGTGACCGAACTGCTCGATCCGCCGAAGGAGAGCCGGTCAAGGGCCTATGACGCGTTCTATGGCAAGAGCTGGCTGTTGTTTCACTATCTGACGTTCGATGAAACGCGCAAAGGCCAGTTGGAGCGTTACATCGCGCTCCTGACCCGCGGCACGCGCTCACGCGACGCTGCGCTCCAGGCATTTGGCGATTTTGAACAGCTTGAGCGAAATCTCGACGCTTATCTGGGCAAGTCCCGGATCCTGAGCTTCACGCTCAAGCCCGAGATGGTCCCGACCGGACCGATCGCGGTGCGCCCGCTTTCGCCCGGCGAGGCGGCGATCATGCCGGTCCGCGTCCGCTCGAAGCGCGGGGTGGACGCGGCCTCGGCAAAGGCCCTGTTAGCCGAAGCGCGTGCCATCTCCGCGCGCTTTCCGGGCGAACCTGCGGTTCTGGCTGCGCTGGCAGAGGCAGAGCACGATGCAGGGAACGATGCCGAGGCCATCGCTGCTTCTGACGCGGCGCTTGGCGCCGATCCGGGTCAGGTCAACGCCTATGTCCAGAAGGGCCTCTCGCTGTTCCGCATGGCGGCGACCGCGCCCGACAAACCCGCTGCGTACCGGCAGGCGCGGCTTGCGTTCGCGGCCCTTAACCGGCGCGAACCCGATCACCCGCTGCCCCTCATCTACTACTACCGGAGCTTTGTCAGCCAAGGGTTGCCGCCGCCCGACCTTGCGCTGGCCGGCCTTGAGCAGGCTGTTGGGCTGGCGCCATTCGACCTCGATCTCAAGATGGCGCTCGTCACAGAACAGGTCCGCCGCCGCGAGTTCCTCCAGGCGCGGCGAAACCTCGGGCCGATAGCCTACAACCCCCACGGCGGCGAACTCGCGGCTGCGGCGCAGCGCCTGTTAGCGAAGATGGACGCGGAGCCGGGCTGGGACGGCGCGGACTTCGCAGTGATCGTGAACGCCGCCGACGCGAAGGAGGACGACTAGGGGCACACGCGCCTGACCCCGAGAACGTTGATTCAGGCAACAGTCGCCTGCAGATTGACATCCATGAGCTGCGGCCTCGTTTCCACAAACGAAGGACGCGCGTCCAGCTCCGTAAGTCTGCGACCGAGCGACGGATGGCCGGTTCGCCAGTGAAGGACGGCGATGTCAGGGCTCAGCCCCGATGAGACTGCGAACTCGAGTCCGAGCAGCGTCGTCGCCACCGCAATGTCGCCCTGGTCGATGCCAAGCGCGGTCTGCGGGGTGCGTTCGCCATAAAGCCGTTCCAGTTCGGCCAGCGCGCCGACCACCTTGCGGGTTTGCCGCTCGATCCAAGGCGCGCTCGGCTCGGGCCGAAGCTGTTCGAAGACAAGCGCCTGCGCCACTTCCATGAGTCGCTCTCCCAGCATTCGCCGCTTGAGCGCGGCGAGGCGCGGCGCGATATCTGCGGGCAGGAGCGCGGGCTCGGGATAGGTCGCCTCGAGCCAGTCGACGATATAGTCGGAGTCGTAGATGTTCTCACCCTGCTCGGTGATCAGGATCGGCAACTGCTGCAGCGGACTGTACTGCGGCGTACAGGTCTGATTGCCCCACGGCACATCGTACTGCGTTTCGTATGCCAGACCCTTTTCGCGCAGCACGACGCCGACCTTGCGGCCGAACGGGCTGGGGCGGGCATTGATTAGTTTGAACGCCACGACTTCGTTACTCCTTCAGGGCCGGGTCTTATCCTGCGGGCAGCATGGGGCTGCCCGCGCGGATCTTGCGCGCGTCAGAACTTCAGCTTGGCCTCGACCATGAACGTGCGCGGGGCGCCGGGCACGACCGTGTTGAACTGGAACAGCTCACCCGTTGCGATACCGCCGACATAGTAGATCTTCTTGAAGGCATTCTTGAGGTGGGCGGCGAACGACAGTCCCGACTTCGTATCCTCCACCCCGGCGCGGAAGTTGACAAGCGTGTAGCCGTCGATGTGCGCGCCCGGGCTGCGGTTGCCCGTCGACGCGAACCAGAACTTCGACTGGGCGTAGACGTCCGAACGCAAGCTGGCCGACCATGTCTCGCCGACCGGCACCGTGATTTCCCCGTAAAGCCCGCCAGACCATTTCGGCGTATCGGGATAAGTCTCGAAGTTCACCGGCGGGGCACCGCCGATCGAGACAAGGTTGCTGGTGAAGCGGGCATCGGTGTAGTTGATCGACCCGCCCAGGGCCAGCCATGATGCCGGCCGGATCGAGCCATCGAGCTCGAAACCGGTGATCTTCGAGCGCGGGACGTTGACCGTCACGGCCGACGGGTTGGCGCCCAGCAGCGTATAGGCAACACGCTGGCCATCCTTGATCCAGCTCTGATAGGCGGCAAGATTGAACTGCACCGGCACTTCGCCGAGGCGGCCGCGATATTTCACGCCGAGCTCGAGGTCGGTTAGCGTCTCGCGCTTGTATCCGTTGCCGCCGTCCGGCCCGAGTCCCGGAACCGGGTTCTGGATGCCGTTGTAGCCGCCGTTCTTGTAGCTGCGGCGCGAGGCGAGATAAATCAGCAGGTTGGCGTTGACCTGCTGCTGAATTCCAAGAGTCCAGCTGACGTTGCTGTACGATTTGCGCTGGTTGAAATCGAACGTCGCCTGCTGGGCGGGCGGGGCGAGGAACGCCGTGTCGCCGGGCTTTGTTTCAAACCTGATCTTCTCGTGCGTGTAACGCGCGCCCAGCGTGATGCCGAGGCCTTCGACACCCGTCGCGTCGGCAAGGCTCAGCGTGCCTTGCCCGTATCCGGCCAGCGTATCGCGCGTGGTGAGCTTGCGATAGACGATGGTCTGCGCGAGCGGTGGGAACAGGAAAAGCCGGCTGGTCGTCTCGTTAAGGTTGGTTTCGTGCGACCAGAACCCGCCGACGACATAATCGAGATTGCCGTTCAATGCCTTGCCAACGACCTGCAATTCGTTCGAGAACTGCTTGGTATCGTCGTCCTTGCCGCCATCCCCGTTATCGTCGATGCCATAAGGCGTGCCGTCGATGTCGCCCGAAATCGCGTTGCGCAGGAAAGTGTAGCCGAAGATGTTGCGGATCTTGGTATCGGCGCCGATGTCGATCGAGGTGATGTTGGAGACGATCACGTTGCGCCCGCGGTAGGTGGCGGGGCCGTCCGATTCGATCTTGTAGGGGCCGCGCGCTTTCTGCGTTTCAAGGTAGGACGCAAGACCGCCCGGATCGAGCTTGGGATTGGCGGCTGCGAAGGCGGCGGCGCAATTGTTGGTCGTCGCGTTGCAGCCCGCCAGTCCGCCGGTGAAGGCATTGATGATGAAGTTGTACTGCGGCTGGTTGCCGAAATTGGTCAGCGCGATCAGCGGCACCAGCCCCGTCGGCTCGAGTGAATCGATCAGGTTCGACAGGCTGTTGCCGTCCGAGTGGAGATAATCGACGACGGTCTCGTTGCGAATCGTGTCGGTCAGGTTGACGGTCAGACTGCCACGCAGGCCATAGCGGTCGACATTGCCGGCGCGCTTTCCGGTGAACAGGTTGCGCTGATAGCCGTCGCGCTTTTCGTAGAACCCGGCGACCCGCGCCATCACGCGGTCTCCCGCCAGCGGCACGTTGATCGCGCCTTCGAAACTCCGCAAGTCATAGTTTCCGGCGCGCGCGGTAACATAGCCCTCGAACTCGTCGGTCGGCTTGGCTGAAGTGAACAGCACGGCGCCGCCGGTCGAGTTCCGGCCGAACAGAGTGCCCTGGGGACCCTTAAGGACCTGGATCGACTGGAGATCGTAGAACGCGGAAGAGCCTCCGCCTACGCCGTTGAGCTGGATCTCGTTGAAATAGGGCAGCACGCCGGGGCGCGTGTCGCTGAAGGCGTCGAGCGACTGGCCGCGCATCGCATAATTGAGCTGGTTGGAGTTCATGCCCGCGCGAATGGTCAGGCCTGGCGTTGCGGTCTGCAGATCGGACTCGGTCACGATCGCCTGCTTGGCAAGCGCCTCGGCATTGAGCACTGTGACCGCGACCGGCGTGCGCTCCAGCGTCTCGGCCCTGCGCTGCGCGGTGACGATGATGTCGCTGCCCGTTCCTGCCGCAGCATCTGCATTTTCGGACTGCGCAAACGCGGCAGCCGAATTCAGGGCCGCTAGCACGGAAATGGCTGAAACCAGCATGTTCTTCGTAGTGCGCATCTTCGACTCCTCGCCTTTTCGTCCCGTTTTCATCATGGAACGGGATTGATACTGTGAAAACGGTGGATTTGTGACAAAGTGATCACACCGCCCCGGATACAGACTATCCGAAGCGAGAACCGATTCGTACATCATCGGATATCTGCACGCTCGATATTTCACAACATCGGTGTTGTAAAGGGAGGAGCTGCTGCTTTTGCGGCGAATGATCATCTGGATGGCGCCGCCAGCCTTCATGTCCTAGCATCTGATCGGACAGCTTGTCTTATCCGCCCGGTCCGCCAGCGAAATCTACGCGTTCCGAATCAGCGTTCGAACCCAGGAGTAACTGCTTGCAAGCCTTCCATTCCACGTACCTGCAGAAACGCCAGCCCGGGACCTCGTACCGGGATTTCCAGCGGCTATGGCGTTCGCACGGTGATTTCGCAGCTTCGGTCCCGGCGTTCTGGGACAATGTGGTGCGCTACGTGCACAACGATCCGGTCGAGGAGCTGACCGGGCTTCCCGGTTTGACAGCGGACTTTGACGGTGTCGGTGAGCTTTATTACACCAGTTTCGAAATCTGGGTTTCGATGCGCGATGTGATGCTGAACGGGATTGCGCCCGATGAGAAGCGCGTCTTTGCCGGCCCGCCCGCTGCTTCGGTCCGGGGCGAGCGGATGACATTCATGCCGGTCTCGGGGCTGCACAAGCTGTTCACTCTGGTCAGGTTCAGCGATGAGCGGGCAAAGGGCGATGCGCCGGCCCTGCTGGCCGATCACGCGGCGTTCACCCTTGCGCTGGAAGGGTTCGGGCCGCGCCTGTCCGGCTTCACGGCCACGCGCGCGCGCGAAGCGTCTGCCGGGTCGGGCATGGGCGCATCCGCCAATACCTCGTCCAGTCACGATGTGCTGTTCGTCCATCATTTCGGTGACGAGGCGACTGCGCGCGCTGCGATGACGTGCGCGGACTATGCCCGGCTGGAAGTCGCGCAGGCGAGCCTGTTCGACTGGGAATCGCGGATCGTGGTGATGACGAGGGGCTGGGTGCTCAAGGGCACCAATGCATAGCGCAGAATTGGCCGGCGGGCTGGACAACGCACTGATGATGCCGGCCGCTGCGCTGGAGAACACGCGCCGCATCCTCGTCGATCATCCCGAAATCGGCGCCGGCAGGTTGCAGTGGCAGGCACTGTTGCGGCGCATGGAGCGGATCGATCCGTCATGGAAGGACTAGGCATGGAATTGGCGGGAACAGCGGCGCGCGATGTGCTGGATAACAAGGTCGACTGTCGCACGCTTGCCGAAGGCCCGCCACCGCTCCGCACTCGACGCCTTGATCGAGCGGCATGGCGGCGTGCTGCTGCGGGCCTTCCCGCTGACGACTTCGGAGGATTTCGGCGCTGCAATGGCCTGCTTTCCGGAATTTTCCGGTAATTACCGGGGCGGGGCGGCAGCGCGGCACTCGGTTGCCAAGGGCGTCTATGAAGCAACCCAGCGCACCGGCGACCAGACGATCCCGATCCATCAGGAGATGTTCTACGTCCGCGATTATCCGCCGCGCATCGCGTTCTTCGCGCGCAAGGTGGCCGAGTATGGCGGAGAGACAACAATCGCTAACATGCGCGCCATCACCGCTGCGATTCCGCCGGGCATCCGCGGGAGACTGGAAACGCATGGCATGCGCAATGTCCGCAATTTCGCGGCGAAGACCGGCAGCAAGCAGCGGGATCGGCTGATGGACAAGCGCGGGTGGGACTTTGCGTTCTACACCGATTCGGAAGTGGAAGTGGAAGCGATCTGTGCGCGCCGGCACATGCGCCCGCACTGGCACGAGGATGGCAGCCTGCCTGTGTTCAACCAGGAAGATGCCTTCGTAACGCACCCGTCAACGTGCGAACGGATATACCGCAGCGGGCTGCATCTCGATCATTTCTATCGCGGCTCTTACGACAACACCGGCGCCGCCGCCGAACTGCGTGCCTCCCAGAAATTCCCCTCGGGTGCGTTCCTGGGCGATGGCACCGAGCTGAGCCGCGAGGAAGACGCCGCACTGTGCGAAGTGGTCGATCGCTACACTTATCAGTGGCCATGGCAGGACGGCGACGTCATGTTGCTAGACAACCTGCTGACCGGGCACGGTCGCAATCCGTTCGAAGGCACGCGGGCGACAGAAGCGGCGCTGCTCGACTGAGGGCAACGGAGCTTGCTCAGTCGAGCGTGCTCAGCATCGCATTGTTGAAGGGCCTGAGGTCGTCGAACGCGCCCCGCCGCACCTTGTCGGGCCATTCGGCATCGGCCAGCAGCGCGCGGCCCACGGCCACCATGTCGAACTCGCCGCGCGCCATCCGCTCGTAAAGCTCATTGATCCCGGTGATCGCGGTCGCCCGATTCTGGTAGAGACTGACCGTCATGTCGAGGTCGAGACTGACCGAGCCGACAGTAATCGTGGGCTTGCCGGTAAGGTGCTTTGTCCAGCCCGCAAGGTTGAGGTCGCTCCTCTCGAACTCTGGCGTCCAGAAGCGCCTCTGCGAGCAGTGGAACATGTCGATCCCGGCATCGACCAGCGGGGCGAGGAAGGCTTCCAGCTCTTGTGGTGTGTGCCAGACCTTCGCATCATAGTCCTGGATCTTCCACTGCGAGAAGCGCAGAAGGATCGGGAAATCGGGTGCAGTTGCAGCGCGGACCGCGCGCACGATATCGGCGGCAAAGCGGCTGCGGCGCGCAGGCGATCCGCCATAGGCGTCGTCGCGCAGGTTGGTGCCGGGCCAGAAGAACTGGTCCATCAAATAGCCGTGTGCGCCGTGCAGTTCCACCCCGTCGAACCCCAGTTCGAAAGCGGAAATGGCGGCGCGGACATAGGCCTCGCTCACCTCGTCGATGTCGCGCTGGGTCATTGCCCGCCCGTGGGGCAGGCCCGGCGCGCCAAGGCCAGAGGGGCAGATCGGCCGACCGATTTCGTCCGGCCGGTCGCCATAGATTTCGGCGACGTCGCTCTTGGGCGCGGCGCCGATGTGCCACAGCTGGGGCACGATTTTACTGCCCGCTTCGTGGACCTGCCGCAGCACTTCGGCCCAGCCCGCCAGCGCTGCCTGCCCGTGGAAGTCGGGCACGCCGGGATCGTTGGAGGCATTGGCCTGCGGGATCCACGTGCCCTCGGTTATGATGAGGCCCGTGCCGCCCGCGGCCCGCCGCCGATAATAGGCGGCCACGTCCGCGCCCGGCACCCCGCCAGGTGACAGGCCGCGCGTCATCGGCGCCATCGCGATGCGGTTGGGTATGGTCGTCCTGCCCAGCGTGAGCGGGCGGAACAGGAGGTCGCTAGTCGCTTCGATGGTCATCGCAGGTCCAGTCCGGCAAAGTCTCCCGCCTCGCGCCAGGCAGCCAGCATCCGGAAGAAGTTGGTGGAGGGGAAGAACATGCCCGATCCGATCGCGCTGCGCCGATCGTCGGGCTTTCCCTCGGCGTTGAAATAGCCGGGCGTGCAGCTTTCCTGAAACGGGCGGCGCGCCTCGTTCATGGCGGCGATCGTGGCCTGCCAGGCGCCTTCGGCCTCGGGCGTGGCCTCGACCGCCGACTTGCCGCTGTCCAGGGCTCTGCGAATGATCCACGTCAGGTGGTCGGCCTGCTCCTGCAGCATGTGCGGCACGCATATGGTCGCGCCGGTCTGTGTCAGGCCCATGAAGAACATGTTGGGGAAACCGTGGCTGAACAGCCCGTGATACGTACTGATGCCCTTGCCCCACTTCTCGGAGAGCAGCTGTTCGTTGCGGCCGATAACATCGTACCCCGCCTGATGCGTCCAGGTGGTGCCAAGTTCAAACCCGGTGCAGAATATCAGGCAGTCTAGCGGGTATTCCACCCCATCGACTATCATGCCGCCGGGTGTGATCCGCTCGATCCCGCTGCTGACATCGACAATCGCCACGTTGTCACGGTCGCAGGCGGGCAGGTAGTCGTCGCTGAACCCTGGGCGCTTGCACATCGTGCGATAGTAGGCCTTGAGCAGTGCAGCCTTGGCCGGATCGCGGATATACTCATCGACGCGGGCGCGCACGATCTCGTTGTATTCAAAATCAGCCGCTTCCTGTGCCTCGCCGATCGCGGCCAGGGAACGTTCGGCCTCGGGCAGGCCTTCCACGGCGGCGATCATCCGGCGGAAGAACCGCGCCCAGCCGTCATCAACCGGGCAATCGACGTCCTCCCCGTTGGCGATCTCGTTGAAGCTGCGCTCGCGCTGCTTCTGCCAGCCGGGCGGCTGCGACCTGAACCAATTGAGGTCGGTCGGCCCGTTGTCGCGCACGCCCACGGCGGTTGGCGTGCGCTGGAAAATGGTGAGCGAGCGCGCGTCCTTCGCCAGTTCGGGCACGACCTGCAGCGCGGTCGTCCCCGTGCCGATCACGCCGACGCGCTTGTCGGCCAGATTGACGAGGCCGCCGTCGGTGCTGCCCCCGGTATAGGCATAGTCCCAGCGGGCGGAATGAAAGGCGTGGCCGGAGAAGTCCTCTATCCCCGGAATACCGGGCAACTGAGGCCGGCTGAAGATGCCGCTCTGCGTAGTGACGAAGCGGGCACGGAAAGTGTCGCCGCGCGATGTCGTGACGTGCCAGCGGGCGGCCCCGTCGTCCCAGCGCATCCCGGTGACTTTCGTCTGGAACAGCGCCCGTTCGTAAAGTTCGAAATCGCGCCCGAGCAGCTGGCAATAGGCAAGGATCTCGCGCCCCCTCACGTAGCGCTCGGTGGGAACGTATCCGGTTTTCTCAAGGTAGGGCAGATAGATGTATGATTCGACGTCGCAGCGCAGCCCCGGATAGCGGTTCCAGTACCACGTTCCGCCGAAATCTCCTGCTGCATCGACGATGCGGAAGTTGTTAATTCCCTGCTGCTGCAGCGACGCCCCGGCAATAATGCCGCCGAACCCCGCCCCGATGACCAGAACGTCGAGGTCTTCGCTCAGGCTCGCGCGATCCGGCTCGGGGCCGGCATGCGGATCGTCGGCAAAGTGAGCATACTTGCCCTCGGCGAAGACATACTGGTCCGTGCCGGCGGCGCGCAGCCGCTTTCGCCGCTCGGCCTCGTACTTCGTGCGGATTTGATCGAAGTTCGGGCTGGGGTCTTTGCTCAAGGCAACCTCTGGGCTTGCAGATCTTTCGCGGAGTTGTGGGGCAGAACGGGGCGATGGTCCAGACGGTACATTCTTTTTTCGTCACGTCTTGTCAGCGCCGGGGTGGTACTGGCATCGAAGGCGGCGAGTGAAGGCAGGCGCACCAGGAGAGAATGAATGAAGCAGTGGTCCGTAGTGGAGAACGACAAGCCGCTCGTCTGTCTCGAAGGGCCGGACCCGGTCCCCACTGGGCGGCAGGTGCTGGTGCGCGTCACGCATTGCGGGGTATGCCATTCCGACCTTCACTTCATCCACGGCGTGTTCGACCTCGGCGGAGGCAAGACGCTGAACATCACCGAACGCGGGGTGAAGCTGCCGTGCGCGCCCGGGCACGAGATTGTGGGCC
>JBEIPK010000019.1:0-39798 GCA_040377095.1 Novosphingobium sp. | reverse complement strand
GTCTCGGGCGCGCCGCTGGTCGATACGTCCTCGGGCGTGGAAAGCGCGCCGGGCGTCAAGGATGTGGACAGGATAGCGGCTTTCTGCAAAGCGGCCCGAAACTCGCAAGGCCAATCATGACCTCACCAAACTCCTATCGGAACCAGCCTGACGAGCATGGCCATTTCGGCCAGTTCGGCGGCCGCTATGTCGCCGAAACCCTGATGCCGCTCGTGCTCGAGCTTGAGCGTGAATACAACGCTGCCAAGGCCGACCCCGCCTTCGCAGCGGAGTTCGAGGACCTGCTCGAACACTATGTAGGGCGGCCAAGCCCGCTCTATTACGCGCCGCGGCTGACCGAGGAACTGCGCAAGGATGCGCCCGAGGGCATGGGAGCGCAAATCTGGTTCAAGCGCGACGAGCTGAATCACACCGGCGCACACAAGATCAATAACTGCATCGGCCAGATCCTGCTGGCGATCCGAATGGGCAAGACGCGCATCATCGCTGAGACCGGCGCGGGTCAGCACGGGGTGGCAACCGCGACGGTCTGCGCGCGCTTCGGCCTGCCTTGCGTCGTTTACATGGGGGCGACCGACGTTGCCCGGCAGGCCCCCAATGTGTTCCGCATGAAGCTGCTCGGCGCGGAAGTCGTCCCGGTGACGGCCGGCGCGGCCACGCTGAAAGATGCGATGAACGAGGCACTGCGCGACTGGGTCGCCAATGTCCACGACACCTATTACATCATCGGCACCGCCGCCGGCCCGCACCCCTACCCCGAGCTTGTCCGCGATTTCCAGAGCGTGATCGGCAAGGAAGCGCGCGCGCAGATGCTGGCCCGCACCGGCCGCCTGCCAGACCTTCTCGTCGCCGCGATCGGCGGCGGATCGAACGCCATCGGCCTGTTCCACCCCTTCCTCGACGATCCTTCGGTGAAAATGCTGGGGGTTGAAGCTGCCGGACACGGGCTCGACAAGCTCCACGCCGCTTCGCTCGCCGGAGGACGCCCCGGTATCCTTCACGGGAACAAGACGTACCTCCTGCAGGATGAGGATGGCCAGATTCTCGAAGGCCACTCGATCTCGGCCGGCATCGACTATCCCGGCATCGGGCCAGAGCACTCGTGGCTCAAGGAATCGGGCCGCGTCGACTATACATCGGCGACGGACACTGAAGCGCTCGACGCATTCCAGCTGCTGTGCCGCACCGAGGGCATCATTCCCGCGCTTGAGCCGAGCCATGCCATAGCCGCCGTCGCCAAGGTCGCGCCGACGATGTCACAAGAGTCGGTCATCCTCGCCAACCTGTGCGGTCGTGGCGACAAGGATATCTTCTCGGTCGCCGAGCACCTTGGGGTGAAGCTGTGAACTTCCGGCGCGGGCCGGCCATCGCCGGCGTGGTCTGCGCCCTGCTGACTTGGGCGTTCTGGTCGCTGATGGAGACGGTGCCGGACTATTCGGCCGCGCAGAACATCTACTGGTTCGCCGGCGATGCTTTGGTCATCGTCGCCCTCATCCTGTTCTTCAACGCATTCCGGGTGTCGAGACCATGACCCGCCTTTCGGCCGCCTTCGGCAAGGGACGCCCAGCCCTCATTTGCTTCGTCACGGCGGGTGACGGACCAACGGACGCGATTCTCGACGCACTGGTCGAAGGCGGCGCCGACGTGATCGAGCTGGGTATGCCGTTCACCGATCCCATGGCCGATGGCCCGGCGATCCAGCTTGCCAACTTGCGCAGCCTTGGCGCGGGCACGAAGACGGCCGACATATTCCGCATGGCGGCTGATTTCCGCGCACGCCACCCGGACGTGCCGCTCGTGCTGATGGGTTATGCCAACCCGATGACGATCCGGGGTGACACCTGGTTCGCGGATCAGTGTGCGCGGGCCGGAGTGGACGGCGTGATCTGCGTCGACATTCCGCCCGAGGAAGACCAGGAGCTTGGCCCGGCCCTGCGCGGCGTGGGAGTTTCGCCGATCCGGCTGGCGACGCCGACCAGCGACGCCGCGCGGCTTCCCGCCATTCTCGAAGGCTCGTCGGGCTTTCTCTATTACGTCTCGGTCGCCGGGATCACCGGCAAGCAGCAGGCGGCGCTCGGCTCGATCGAAGAGGCCGTGGCCCGGCTCAAGGCCGCGACTGACATCCCCGTCGCGGTCGGCTTTGGCGTGCGGACGCCCGAGCAGGCGCGGGCAATCGCCGGCGCGGGAGCGGACGGCGTCGTGGTCGGCTCCGCGCTCATCGATCTGGTCGCGGAGCACGGCGCCAATGCTGCCGGACCGGTGCGTGAAGCAACCCGCGCGCTGGCGGACGCGGTGCACTCCGCGCGCTGACCGGTGCGCGATTTCGCCCGGTCCGATTCGCCCCAGGTCCAGGCGCAGCTTGACCGCCTTGCCGCGCTAAGCCTGCCGCAAGGGCGCTTCGGGCTGGAGACGATCACCACGCTTCTGGCGCGGCTGGGCGATCCGCAGCACCGGATCCCCCCTGTTTTCCATGTCGCGGGAACCAACGGCAAGGGATCGACCTGCGCGTTCCTCAGGGCGATGCTGGAGGCGCAGGGGCTGCGCGTCCATACTGCGACCAAGCCCCATCTGGTGCGCTATAATGAGCGTATCCGCATTGCCGGCAGTCTTGTCCCGGACGACATGCTGGCGGCGCTGCTGGCCGAAGTCCTCGATGCGGGCGAGGACCTCGGCCCCAGCTTCTTCGAAGTGACCACGGCCGCGATCTTCCTCGCCTTCGCGCGCGAACCAGCGGATGCCTGCGTTATCGAAGTCGGGCTCGGCGGGCGCTTCGATGCGACCAACGTGATCGAACGCCCCGCCGCCTGCGGCATCGCTTCGCTCGGCATCGACCATGAGGGCTTCCTGCTGCGGCCCGAAGGCGGAACCCCCGCCAATCCGCTGGAACGCATCGCCTTCGAAAAGGCGAGCATCGCGAGGCCCGGCGCACCGCTGGTGACGCAGGCTTATCCGGAAGCTGTCGCGCGCGAGGTCGAACGGACCGCCGCTGCGCGGGGCGCGCACGCCGTGATGCGCGGGCGGGACTGGCGGGCCGAGGCAGGCGAGAACCTGCGCTACCGCGATGCTGCGGGCGAACTTGAACTCCCTCTGCCATTGCTCCCCGGCGCGCACCAGGCCGACAACGCAGCGCTGGCGATCGCCATGTTGCGTCATCAGGATGTCATCCAGGTCTCTGCGGATGCAATGGCGCGGGGAATTGCAGGCGCCCGCTGGCCGGCCCGTTTGCAGGAACTTGGCAGCGGGCCTTTGACCGGGCTCGCAGCGGGCCACCGCGTCTGGCTCGACGGCGGGCACAATGCCGATGCCGGCCTCGCGATCGGGCGGTTTTTCCAGGGGGGGAAGCGCCTCCACCTCATCCTCGGCATGCTGGCGGGCAAGGACGCTGCGGCCATCCTGCAACCACTGGCGGGTCGTCTGGCCTCGTTATCGGTTATCCCGGTGCCGGGACACGAGAGCCACGATCCAGCGGCCTTCGCGGCCCATGCCAGCCTGTCACCGCGGGCGTTCATCGGTGTGGAGGACGCCTTGTGCGCACTGCCGGCCGACGGGCTGCCGGTGCTGATCGCAGGCTCGCTTTATCTCGCGGGCGACGTGCTCAGGCTCAACCGGGAACTGCCTGACTGACGCGGCGGGCTTCCCGCGCCTCCTGACGTGACTGCCGCGCCCATTCGACTGCCGTCAGCGCCACCGCGATCAGACCCATGGCGGCCGTCAGGTAGAACACAGGCGCATAGCCCCCGGTATCAATCATCTCGCCAAGCGCCGCGCGGCCGAGAGAGCCGACCAGTACCGTCAGCGAAGAGAGCAGCGCATATTGCACCGCCGCATGGCTTTTGGCGGTGATCGAGGACAGATAGGCCACGAAGGCCGCGCCTGCGAGGCCGCCCGACAGGTTCTCGCCCGCAATCGCCAGCAACAGGCGCGAGAACCGCGCGTCGGCGCCGAACTCGCCGGTCAGCCAATAGAACCCGGACGCGCCGCCGAATGCATCGAGCCCGGCCCCGCCCTGCGCCAGATCGGCGTAAAGCAGGTTCGATGCGGAGGCGAGCATGGCGCCCAGCACCACGGTCGGCATGCGCCCGAGCCACGCAAACAGCGCCGCGCCCAGCGCAATGCCGGCCATGGTCATGCCGACGCCGAAGAACTTGGACGCAACGGCGACCTCGTCGTTCGTGTAGTGAAGCTCCTGCAAGTAGAACGGCAGCGCGAACGGTCCCCAGACCGAATCGGTCAGCCGATAGCTGAGCACGATGGCAAGGACGAGTATCGCCGCCCAGCCCAGCCGCCCGGTCAGTTCGGCCAGCGGCTCGACCAGTGCCCGGTAGGCATGGCCCGTAAAACCCTGCGGCGCGGCCACTTCGCCGGGTGAGGCGAGATGTCGGCCCGAGCGGCGCCAGCCATCGAGCACGGCGGCAAGTATCGCCGGCACGATCACGGTCGCCAGCACGATCAGCGGGCCATAGAGGCGGATGAACGCGGTCGCATCGGGCCGGTCGGCGGGCGCGGCACCAAGCGAGCGCATCATGAAAGCAATCACCGTCACCAGCGCCCAGCCCCACAGCAGCCCGACGACGACGAGAGCGGCGGCGCGCACTTTGCGGCTTAGCGGATGAGCGGCAAGCTCTGCCTCGCCTTCAAGCGGCTCGTCCCAGCGAGTGTCTGGCGCGAGCCAGCTTGCCAGCATGACGAACAGCATGAACACGCCAAAGCCAAAAAACACGGCCGGCCAGCCGGTGCGCGCGGCGATTACCAGCGCCAGCGCCCCCCCAGCCAGCGCGGCGAGCCGGTAGCCCAGCTGGTAAACCGATGAGAGTACCTCGAGCGGCGCGTCATCGTCCGCCACTTCCACGCGCCAGGCATCGATCACGATGTCCTGCGTCGCACTGGCGAAGGCGGCGATCCCGGCGAGCAGCGAAAACAGCCCGAGCGAGCGAGCCGGGTCCATCGCCGAGAGTGCGATCAGCACGAGGCCCACCACGGCCTGGATTGGCATCAGCCAGCTGCGCCGGCGCCCCAGCCGCCACAGCAGCGGCACGCGTCCCTTGTCGACCAGCGGCGACCACAGGAACTTGAAGGCGTAGGCGAGGCCGATCAGCGAAAAGACGCCCATCGTTTCAAGGTCGACGCCCGTCTCGCCCAGCCAGGCGTAGAGCGTGCCAAGCAGCAGGGCATAGGGCAGCCCGGCAGCCATGCCGTAAACCAGCATGATGAGCGTCTTGCGGCTCGAAAATGCCGAAACCAGCAGGCTCAGGCCCTTCCGCCGTGTCACTCGCCCTTGCCTCCCGCCATGGTCTGTGAAGTCACGCTAGCGGGAAAATCGGTGATGCACAGCCCCGATGGATGACGCGGCCGGGGATTGCGGTTAGGAGCGGGCGATGTCCCATCCCAGCCAACCCACCAAGACACCCGGCACCCAACCTGCGCGCGAAGGCGAGCGGATCGCCAAGTTGCTCGCTCGCGCCGGCGTCGCCAGCCGCCGCGAGGTCGAGCGGATGATTGCCGAGGGCCGCATTCGCATCGGCGAGACTCTCGTCACCACGCCCGCGACGATCCTTGCCGATCTCAAGGGGGTGAGCGTCGATGGCAAGCCGGTCTCCGCGCCAGAGCCGCCGCGCCTGTTTGCGTTCCACAAGCCCGCCGGCCTGCTGACGGCCGAGCGCGATTTGGCGGGACGCCCCACGATCTACACTGCGCTGCGCAATGCCCTGCCGCCGGGGACGCCGCGGCTGATGCCGGTCGGCCGGCTTGACCTCAACACCGAGGGGCTGCTGCTGCTGACCAACGACGGCGAGCTCAAGCGTGCCATGGAGTTGCCGTCGTCGGGAATCCCGCGCACCTACCGCGCCCGCACCTTCGGATCCGTCACGCAGGCCCAGCTTGAGGAGCTGATCGAGGGCATCACCATCGAGGGCATGCACTACGGCAAGATCGATGCCAATCTGGAACGCAGCACGGGCCGCAACCAGTGGATCGAACTGACGCTGACCGAAGGCAAGAACCGCGAAGTCCGCCGCGTGCTCGAACATCTTGGCCTCGAAGTCTCGCGCCTGCTGCGCACCACATATGGTCCTTTCCAGTTGCTTGACCTGCCGCGCGGGCAAGCAGTCGAGATCCGCGCCAAGGAAGTCGACCGGTTCCGCGAGAGCCTGAAACTCGCGCCGGTGAGCCGCTCTCCCAATCCAGCCCCTGCCGGATCGAAGCCGCCGCGCAAGGAAGCGCCGCCGACGCGGAAAGAAGCAGTGCCGCCGCGCAGGAAAGGTTTTGATCCGGCATCGGCCGGTGCCGATCCACAGGCGAAACCCAAGCGCCCCCTGCCGAGGAAGCCGCGCCCGTCAGAAAAACTGGTCGACCGGCCTTCGCGCGGCTCTGCGCCGTCAAACCGATCCGGCGCGCGGCCGAAGCGACCGTCTCCCCGCAAATGAGGATCATCGCAGGCCAGTGGCGGGGCCGCAGGCTTGCCGCGCCGCCGGGCGACACCACGCGCCCCACGGCCGACCGCACGCGTGAAACACTGTTCTCGATGCTGCTCAGCCGCCTCGGCTCGTTCGAGGATCTGAGCGTCGCCGAACTCTTTGCCGGTTCGGGCGCGCTGGGGCTCGAGGCGCTGTCGCGAGGCGCGGCCTCCTGCCTTTTCGTCGAGCAGGATGCCGCGGCGCTCAAGGCCCTGCGCGCCAACATCGAGGCGCTGGGCGCGAAGGACCGTTGCACCATCACGGCGGGATCGGCGCTTGCGCTGGGGCCGGTCAAGGCGCCGCTCGACCTGATCCTGCTCGATCCGCCTTACGCCAGCGGCGCGGGCGCGGTTGCGCTTGACCGGATGGTGCGGCTGGGCTGGATCGGGCCGCACACCTGGATCAGCCTTGAAACCGGATTCCGCGAAGAACCCGAGGTCCGCGCGCTGGCCGCCGTGGCGGACCGCCAGGTCGGCAAGGCGAGGCTTACGCTGCTGCGGCTTCCGGACGGCGCAGGCGCGGCGCAAGACTGATCCCGGCAAGCGTCACGAGTCCTGCCAGCGAGAGCAGCAGCCCGGCCTGCGTGCCCATCCCCCGTGAGGCCATCATTTGCGCCAGAACCGGCGTCACCGCGCCGCCGATGATCCCGCCGGCGTTGAACGCCAGCGAAATCCCGCTGTAACGCACCTGCACTGGAAACAGGCTCGGCAGCCAGGCGCCCAGCGGGCCGTAGATGAGGCCCATGATGAACAGCCCTGCAGCGAGCGTCAGGAAAACAAGCGCCAGCGAGCCCGATGCCAGCCCGTGGCCAAACACCAGACCCAGAACAATTGTCGCCGCGGCTCCGCCCTTGAGCACGGCAGCCGCGCTCGTCCGGTCGGCGAAAATGGCGGCGACGAAGATGCCGGCCGCGAGGAAAAGATTGGCAGCCAGTTGCACGCCGAGGAAAACCTCGCGGCTGTACCCCAGTTCTGTCGTGCCTTGCGCCAGCGCGTAGGCCGTGGAGAGATAGAACACCGCAAAGCACGCGATCACCCCCGCGCTTCCCGCCAGGACAGCCCCGAAGTGCGCGCTCATCAGCCGCGCCAGCGGGACGGCTGGTGGCGGTCCGCGTTCGAGCGCGGCGCGGAAGGCGGGCGTCTCGCCGATGCGTAGCCGCACCCAGAGTCCGATCACCACCAGCAGCGCGCTGGCAAGGAACGGCACGCGCCATCCCCATGCCGCGAAATCCGCCTCCGACAGCCCGAGGCCAAGCAGGAGGAACAACCCGTTCGCGGCCAGAAAGCCCAGCGGCGCGCCGAACTGCGGCGCGGAACCGAACCGCGCCTCCCACCCCGGCGGCGCATTTTCCGTGGCAAGCAGCGCCGCCCCGCCCCACTCTCCGCCAAGGCCGAAGCCCTGCCCGAAACGCAGGATGCACAGCAGGAGCGGTGCAACCCATCCGATCATGGCATAAGTGGGCAGGAAGGCGATCAGGAGGGTCGATCCTCCCATCAGCATCAGCGAGGCGACCAGCGTCGACTTGCGGCCGATGCGATCCCCGTAATGGCCGAAAGCAATTGCGCCCACGGGTCTCGCGACAAAGGCGATGCCAAAGCTCATCAGCGCGAACAGCGTTTGTGCCGCCGCCGATTCGGCGGGAAAGAACAGCGGCCCGAAAACCAGCGCCGCCGCCGTCGCATAGATGTAGAAGTCGTAGAATTCGACTGCCGTACCGACGAGCGAGGCGGTAAGGACGCGGGCATGGGCTCGGACTGGATGCATGGTCCGCAGGGCTTGCGGACGGGCAGGTCCATGTCAATGAAATCCTGATGCGCCGTGCCCACGCACCAAAAGGGCGCCGGTTGGCCCGACGCCCTTCAGGATCGGCCTGGTCCCGGCCGAATCAACGCTTAGCGTCGACGATTCACTGCGCGGCTGCGACCCTTGGCACCGCCCTCGCCTGGATTCTGGCAACTGTCGGTGATCTGGCGGGTGCAGACCGGATAGGTCTTGTTCATGGCGTCGGCGGGCGGCGGGGTCATCGCGCCCTTGTAGGGGCCGCCCTGATAGGACGGGTCCGCCGGCATGGCGGGCGGGACAGCCTGGCTCGCGCTCGACGGGTTCGGCACGCCCGAGGTCGGCATGCCCATGCCCGGAGGGTTGGCCTGATCAGGCGGCGTAGCCGGGACCTGGCCTGCCATCTGCGCCACCACCGAAGCCCACGCCTTGGCCTGCTGATCGGGCGACATGCGATAGATCATGCCGCGCTGGTCAGGCGTCATTGCCCAATAACCGTTCTGTTGCTGCGGAGTCAGCCCCCATAACCAGCCTTGCTGATCTGCAGGCAGGGACTTGTACTCGGACTGACGCTCGGCCGTCCATGCGTCGTAGGCGGTCTGCTGGGTTGGCGACAGAACAGGCGATGTCGTCGTGGTGCTGGTTGTCGTCGTTGAGGTGTCAGGAGACGACGAGGTTGTCGTTTCGGACGATGAGGTCGTCGACATGTCCTGAGCCTGAAGCACCGACGCGGCTGCGGCGCCAAGCAAGGCGCTGCCCGCAAGAAAGAATTTACGCATGGGTACTCTCCGGATTTTGCGAATAATTACTCGGAAGAGATGACCGAGCGCCCGATTTGTTCCGGCGCTGCGCCCGAACGGTCCGTCGCGGCGATGAAACGCGGGTCGGGAATCGGCGAAGGGGTGAAGCCTACCCTTGCCTGCCGCGCCTTTGTTCCCTAGCTGTTCGCGCGTGTCTGACCCTGCCTCTTCTCGACCAGTCGAACTGTCCGGGCAACCGGCGGGCGACCCCCTGCTCTCGGCGCTCAACGATCCGCAGCGCGAGGCCGTGCTGACCACGGAAGGCCCGGTGCTGATGCTCGCCGGCGCTGGCACCGGCAAGACGGCGGCGCTCACCGCGCGGCTTGCATATCTGGTCCGCTCGCGGCTCGCCTGGCCGTCTGAAATTCTTTGCGTCACCTTCACCAACAAGGCGGCGCGCGAAATGCGCGAGCGCGTTGGCCATCTGATCGGCCCGGCTGTGGAGGGGATGCCCTGGCTCGGCACGTTCCATTCGATTGCGGCGAAGATGCTGCGCCGCCATGCCGAACTGGTCGGCCTGCAATCGAACTACACCATCATCGATACCGACGATCAGCTGCGCCTGCTGAAGCAGCTGATCCAGGCCGAGGGGCTGGATGAAAAGCGCTGGCCGGCGCGCCAGTTGGCGGGGCTGATTGATCGCTGGAAGAACCGCGGGGTCAATCCCGCCGACATCGATGCGGGCGAGAGCGAAGCTTATGCAAACGGGCGGGGGCAGGAGTTCTACCGGCTTTACCAGGACCGGCTGAAAGCGCTCAACGCCTGCGATTTCGGCGACCTGCTGCTGCACATGGTCAACGTTTTGCGTGGGCACCGCGACGTGCTGGAAGCCTATCAGCAGCGCTTCAAGTACGTCCTCGTCGACGAGTATCAGGATACAAATCAGGTCCAGTACCTGTGGCTGAGACTGCTTGCCCAAGGCCGCCAGAACGTCTGCGTGGTGGGTGACGACGATCAGTCGATCTATTCATGGCGCGGCGCGGAAGTCGCTAATATCCTCCGGTTTGAAAAGGATTTTCCCGGCGCGAAGGTCATTCGGCTGGAACAGAACTACCGCTCAACGCCCGACATCCTCGCCGCCGCCTCGGGCCTGATCGGCAGCAATAGCGAGCGACTCGGCAAAACGTTGTGGACCACGCAGAACGGCGGCGAGAAAGTGCGCGTCATCGGCGTCTGGGACGGCCCCGAGGAGGCCCGCCGGGTCGGCGAGGAGATCGAGCGGCTCGAGCGCGAGGGGGCTTCGCTCGACCGGATCGCAATTCTCGTGCGCGCCCAGTTCCAGACGCGCGAATTCGAGGACCGCTTCATCGCCATCGGCCTCGCCTACCGCATCGTCGGCGGTTTCCGCTTCTACGAGCGCGCGGAAATACGCGACGCGCTGGCCTATCTGCGCATCGTATCCCAGCCATCGGACGACCTTGCGTTCGAGAGGATCTACAACACCCCCAAGCGCGGGCTTGGCGACAAAACGCTGGAAAAGCTGCACCGCCATGCCCGAAGCCGCCAGATGCCGCTGGCGGCAGCCGCGCTCGAAATCGTCGATACCGATGAACTTCCCGCCCGCGCGCGCGGTACGCTGCTGGCGCTGATGCGCGATTTCGCGCGCTGGCGCGATGCGGCCAAGTCGCTCGGCCCGGCAGAACTGGCGCGCACGGTGCTCGACGAAAGCGGTTATACCGCCGCGCTTCAGGCGGAAAAGACGGCTGAGGCAAGCGGCCGCCTGGAGAACCTCTCGGAACTCGTCCGCGCAATGGAGGAATACGAGACGCTTGGCGATTTCCTGGAGCATGTCAGCCTTGTCATGGACAACGACGCCAACGCGGACACCGAAAAGGTCACGATCATGACGATCCACGCCGCCAAGGGGCTGGAGTTCGACAACGTGTTTCTCGTCGGCTGGGAGGAAGGCGTGTTCCCCTCGCAGCGCGCACTCGACGAAGGCGGGCTCGCCAGCCTCGAGGAAGAGCGCAGGCTTGCCTATGTCGCCATCACCCGGGCGCGGCGCCAGTGCACGATCCTCCACGCGGCAAACCGCCGGATCTATGGCCAGTGGACAAGCTCGATCCCCTCGCGCTTCATTGCCGAACTGCCCGAGGCGCATGTCCGGCAGGAATCGACGATGAGCGGGGGCGCGTCGTTATGGCGGGCGCAGTGGTCCGAGCATTCCGATCCCTTCGCCGATGTGGCCCGCGCCCAGCCCTCGCGCACCATCACGCGCGGCCCCGGCTGGCAGCGCGCCTCGACGCAGGGGTATGATCCCACGCCGCGACGAATTGCCGAAGCGACGCGCAGCGCGGCCAGCTTTGCCGCCAAACCGCGCGGCGACATCGGACTTGGCGCGCGCGTGTTTCACGACAAATTCGGCTACGGCACCGTAGCGGCGCAGGAAGGCAACAAGCTCGAGATCGAGTTCGAAACCTCGGGCCGAAAGCGGGTGATCGACAGTTTCGTAAAGTTGGCGGACTGACGCAGCTCGCTCAGTCGCGTTTCCGGCGCCGCGCCCGCCATCGCCACGCCGCCGCGCCTGCTACGAGGCCACCGAAGATGACAAGCGCAAGCTGGACGAGCGCCGTTGCCGCAGCGGTCAGCGCGCCCACCGTGACACCCCAGAACAGCTGGGACAGGATCGAGACCAGCGTGTTCATCGCTTGCCGGACATCGTCACTGCGGCGGCGAGGTTCAAGCCTGCCGGCTTAGACCTTCAACGTGAAGTGGGTCAGGCGAGAGCCGAAAACTTCAGGAAATCCGGAACCGGGCCATTCCACGCCTCCCCGCCAGACGCCTCATCGCTGGACGCAGCCTTTCGCTCGTGCCTGGCTTCCCGCCGCGGCGGCCGGGCGTCGGCGGCGGGGCGGAGTGCACGCTCTTGACGCGGCTCGGGCGCATCGTCTCGCGGCTTGCGGCGCGACTGGCGCGGGGCGGGCGCGGCTTCAACGGGTTCCTGCTTGGGCGCAGGGACCGGAACAACCTCACGCGGCTTGCGGCCCGACGACTGGCGGCGACCACGGGCGGGAGCGGCTGACCGTTCCTCGCGCGCTGCCGGTGCAGAGGTGGCTTCGGGCGCCTCATTCTCGCCAATCTGCATCTCGGGAATGACCAGCCCGGTCAGCTTCTCGATGCTCTCGATCGCCTCGACATCATCCTTGGTGACGAACGTGAAGGCACGGCCCGTCGCTCCTGCCCGGCCGGTGCGGCCGATGCGGTGGACGTAATCGTCGGGATGCCACGGCGTGTCGAAATTGAAGACGTGGCTCACGCCCTTGACGTCGAGCCCGCGCGCCGCGACGTCGCTGGCGACGAGGATGTTGATCCCGCCGTCCTTGAATTTCTGCAATTCAGCGATGCGCGACGACTGGTCCATGTCGCCATGAATCTCGCCGGCAGAGAAATGATGCGTCTTGAGGCTCTTCGCCAATTCGCGGACGGTCGTCTTGCGGTTGCAGAACACGATGGCGGTGGAGACGTTGTCGCTCCGCAGCAGGCCGCGCAGCACTTCGCGCTTCTTGCGCGCGTCGACGCGAACCTTGTGCTGAACAATATTGATGTTTGCGGTGGCTGGCCGGGCGACTTCGATATGCTTGGGGTTGGACAGGAATCGATCCGACAGCTTCTTGATCGGCGGCGGCATTGTGGCCGAAAACAGCAGCGTCTGGCGGTTGGCCGGAAGTTTGGTGCAGATGTTCTCGATGTCAGGGATGAAACCCATGTCGAGCATGCGGTCCGCCTCGTCGATGACAAGCAGGTTGCAGCCCGTGAGCAGGATCTTGCCCCGCTCGAACAAGTCCATCAGCCGGCCGGGCGTGGCGATCAGCACATCGACGCCCTTTTCCAGCGCCTTGATTTGATCGCCCATCTGGACGCCGCCGATCAGCAGCGCCATCGAAAGCTTGGAATTGGCGCCGTACTTTTCGAAATTCTCGGCGACCTGTGCAGCCAGTTCGCGCGTTGGCTCAAGGATAAGCGAGCGCGGCATTCGCGCCCGGGCGCGGCCGTGCGACAGAATGTCGATCATCGGCAGGACGAAGCTGGCGGTCTTTCCGGTGCCCGTCTGCGCGATGCCGATGATGTCGCGCATCATCAGCACGGGAGGGATGGCCTGCTCCTGGATCGGCGTCGGAGTATCATACCCGGCGGCAGCGACCGATTGCAGCAATTCGTCTGACAGGCCGAGATCGGCAAATTTCATGAGGTGCGGTTGTCCGGAATAAAGTGGATTGGAGCCCGGCCGTTACCAGCCACTCCGTCCGTTCGCGAAAATCCGCGCGCGGCAGCTGCTGGCCCCTAGTCGCAAGCGTCAGTAAAAGTCAAGGAAATGCGCCAAGCGACTCGGCAGGTCAGTAGTCAATTTCCACGAGCTGCCGAATGCGCGAAAGCTTGCAGTTGGCGCCGCTTCGCGATTGCAGAGTGTCGCGGTCAACGCAGAGCTGATTGTCGGCGTTTGGCGCGACATAGAAACCCGAATAGAAATCGCGCGATGAGCAGGCCCGCTCCAGCCCGGCGCTGACGATCCGGCGGTCTCGCATGAACAGCAGCAGCCGGTTGCGGCCGTCCGCCTGAACCCCCGCGATACCCCCGATGGGCAGGCACTTGCCGATCTTGCGCTCGATGAAACGAGTGCCGATCTCGCGCTGCGGCAGGTCCATGAACATGTTGCGCACCGCTGGGCGGGCCTGCGGCGCGACGCGGATCACCGTGCGCTGCTCGATCCGGACCTGGTTGGCAGTTTCGATCCGAAAGCTCTCCGAAATTGCCTCAAGCGTGACGTAATCCTCCCCCGCCGGGCCGTCGGCAACATCATGCCGCGGCGGCTCCGCACTGCCGACGGCGCCCGCTACGGGCAGCATCGCGATGAGCGGCGCAAGAAGTATGGCGGCAACTGTCGGCACGATCGGTATCGAGTACCTGTCCCTGATGAGCGCGTTCGGTCGGTGCTTGATGATACACAGCGGTTGAATGTTCGCTTAACCCCCCTGAACGAGGATGCAAGCGCCTCGCCGCCATGCCATATGGTAAGCATGACCGAGATCGAGACTTTTCTGGCGCGGGCCGCGGCCTTGCTTGGCCCTCGTGGGCTGAGCCGCGACGCCGAACTGATTGAGCCGTGGCTGACCGACTGGCGGGGACGCTTCACCGGACGGGCGCTCGCCATGGCGTCGCCCGCAAGTACGCAGGAAGTTGCCGCGCTGGTTCGGCTCTGCGGCGAATTCGGGGTGCCCATCGTGCCGCAGGGCGGCAACAGCGGCATGTGCGGCGGCGCGACCCCGGACGAAACCGGTACCGCGCTGTTGCTCTCGATGCGCCGGATGAACGCGGTCCGCGATCTGAGCAGTGACGCGCGGCAGGCGGTGTGCGAGGCGGGCGTCGTGCTGCAGACCCTGCATGAGCGCGCTGCGGACCATGGCCTGCGGTTCCCGCTTACGCTGGGCGGCAAGGGTTCGGCCACGGTCGGCGGGCTGATTTCCACCAACGCGGGCGGCACGCAGGTCTTGCAGCATGGCACGATGCGGGCGCTGGTGCTGGGGATCGAGGCAGTTATGGCCGACGGCAGCGTGTTTAACGCCTTGACCCCGCTCAAGAAGGACAATCGGGGCTTCGATCTCAAGCAGATGCTGATCGGTTCCGAAGGCACGCTTGGCATCGTCACGGCGGCGACCTTGCGGCTGGTGCCGGCAATTGCCGACCGCGCCGTTGTCTGGGCCGGTGTCCCCTCGATCCACGCCGCGCGCGCGCTGCTGCGGCACTGCGAGGACCGCGCCGGCGCTGCGCTCGAAGGCTTCGAGGTCCTGCCCCGGACCTGCCTCGAAACGGTGCTCGACTATCTTCCCGGCGCGCGGTCGCCTTTGGCGGGAAGCCCGGAATGGCACGCGCTGATCGAGATCGTCGCCGACCGGGAAGCGGCATCCCCGCCGTCCGTCCTCGCGGAAACGATGCTGGCCGAGGCCTTCGATGCCGGTCTGGTCGAGGACGCGGTGCTGGCATCGAGCGAGGCGCAGGCCGAGGCGTTCTGGCTGCTGCGCGAGACCATTGCCCCGGCCGAACGCGCGCGCGGGCCGGCACTTCAGCATGACATCTCGGTGCCGGTGGAACGCATGCCCGACTTCATCGAAGTTGCCATCCCGCTGGCCGAATCGGCATGGCCCGGCGCCGAAGCGCTCGCGTTCGGCCACTTGGGGGATGGCAACGTCCATTTCCATGTCATCGCCCCGCCCGGAACGCAGCCCGATCAGGTCGAGGCGGGGATTGGCAAGTCTGTCAGCGAACGGATCTATGCTCTTGTCGTCGAATGGGGCGGATCGATCTCGGCGGAGCATGGCATCGGCCAGCTCAAGCGCGAGGCACTGGCGCGGCTGGGCGATCCGGTGGCGCTGGCAATGATGCGGCAGGTCAAGTCGGCGCTCGATCCGCGCGGGCTGCTCAATCCGGGAAAACTCGTCACTCTTGCGCCGTGAAGTCGCAAGCCCTAAAGGCTCGCCTTTCGCAAGTCCGAGCTTTTGGAGAGTGTCATGGCCAGCGCGCCTCAGTCAGCCCAGTTGCCCTTGTTTTACAAGGATTTGACCCCGCTTAACAAGAACGAGCACGCCAGCTGGCGTTCGCGCACGACTGACAAGGCCGCCTGGCTGGTCAATCAGCATGCCGTACCGCTGACGGTCGAAGAATTCCCGCTTGCACATCGCCATTTCCCCATCGTGTTCACCGCTGGGGAGAACTCGGTGCCGATCGCACTCATGGGCATGAACGAGGGCGTCAACGTCTTCGTGACAGACGAGGGCAAGGTTGATCCGGGCGTCTATGTGCCGGCCTATGCGCGCCGTTACCCCTTCATGCTCGCCAGGCTGCGTCCCGATGCGGAGGAACTTTCGCTGTGCTTCGACCCGACGACCGACCTCATCGGCGCTTTCGATGACGGCGTCGCGCTGTTCGAGGGTGAGGAGCCGAGCGACGCTTGCAAGGATTCGCTCAACTTCTGCGAGCAGTTCGAGATTGCCGGCCAAAAGTCGGCCGCCTTCGTCGAGGAGCTCGAAAAGCACGGCCTGCTGATCGACGGCGAGCTGACGCTCGGCAGTCCCGACATGGAAAAGCCCTTCGTTTATCAGGGCTTCCGCATGGTCGATGAAAACAAACTCAAGGAAATCCGCGGCGACGTGTTGCGCGGCTGGGCCCAGAACGGCATGCTTCCGTTGATTTATGCGCATTTGTTCTCGCTGGAACTGGTACGCGAGGTCTTCGCCCGCCAGGTCGCGCAGGGCAAGGTTCCTGCCGGGGTTCCCCAGGGCGCCGTCCAGTAAGCTTTCAGCTTCAGGTAAGCCCTTGATGTGAAAAACGCACGGTCCCGGCTCAGCCCGGGACCCGAAGCGCCCTTGGCGCCGGTCCGGACCGGTTTGGGGGTTGCATGGCAGAGCGCAAGAGCTTATCTTCCAAGAGTTCCCAAGCTACCCTCATGGCTTGGTGAACGGGTGCACTTCGTGCACCTCCTCCCTGAACCTTGGCCACCTCGCGCTTTTTGCGCGAGGTGGTTTCTTTATATTTCAGTCTATTCCGCGGCTTCCGCCCAGCCCGGCCCGCGCGCCGCGCGTCCCAGTGCCGCCACCTCTCCGCCGAGTCGCCGCACCAGGACACTGAGCAGTTCGACAAGCCCGACGAGCCCGTCGCCGGGTTCGATCAGCGCCTCGTCCAAGTAGGCCCTGCGGTCGATTTCAAGCTGGAAGGCGTGAAGCCCCGCCTTGGGCAAACCATGCCGCTGGAGGACATAGTCGCCCGCATAGGGGCGGTTATGGGCCGCGAGCCGCCCTGCCCGCGCGAAATGAGAAAAGGTCGCAGCAACGATTCGCCCGTGGCAGGTCGTGCCGAAGCGGTCCCCCACCACGAATTCCGCAACCGGCTGCCCCGGCCGCCCCGTCAGCGGCGGCATCGAGTGCAGGTCGACCAGCAGCGCCGCGCCCCAGCGGGCATGGAGCCCCGCCATCGTCCGTGCCAGCGCCGCATGATAGGGCTCGTGGACGCTTCCCAGCAGGACGGAAAGCTCGGCGCGCTGGTGCCGGCTCTTCCACAACTCGCCGATCCCCGGAAGCCGCCTGGGAATGAGGCCCAGCCCGCTGCGCGCGCGGCGGCCAATTCCCGGTTTGGCCATGCCCGGTTTCGCGCTCTCGCGGTCAGGGTCCGCGATCATTTCCCAGTCGATATCGTCGGGCGCGCGGTTAAGGTCGATCAGCGCGCGCGGGGCATGGGCGACGAGCAGGCGCGCGCCGGTCGCTTCGGCGACCCGGGTGGCGACCTGGTCGACATAGCGGTCCTCCAGACGCATCGCGGCATGGTCTGGCTCGCGCAGACGGTTTCGCATTGCCTCGGGATAGTGCCGGCCCGCATGCGGCACCGCGATCAGCACAGGCAGGCGCGACGGCGCGACCGCGCTCAGCGTGAAGGCCGGAAAACCCGCGTGACCCGGAATGTCGGGTCCGAAGGCGTCCATCTGGCGCGAATCGGCATTGCCTGTCGTCTTCGGCGGCGTCATGCCGGACTGCTGGACCGGTGCGCCGCGCATGTCAAAAATACACACCTCGCTGGCCGCGTGTTCCAATCTCATACACTTCGAAAAGGGCGGGAGAATTTTAACGGCTAGGGGCGTAGGGGAAGCTGCAAGGTCCCCCGGGGCCACCCCCGTTCAGCAGCACCCGAGGAAAGCATGGTCCGTATCCTTCTTGCCGAAGACGACCTCGCGATGCGGACCTATCTGGCGCGCGCGCTGGGGAACGCCGGATACGACGTGACCGCGGTCGACCGCGGGACGGAGGCCCTGCCGCTTCTTTCGAATCAGCATTTCGACCTGCTCCTTTCCGACATCGTCATGCCGGAGATGGACGGCATCGAGCTGGCCCAGCATTGCGCGGACATCTCGCCCGACACCAAAGTGATGTTCATCACCGGCTTTGCCGCGGTGACCCTGCGCGCAAGCCGCGAGGCACCGCAGGCCAAAGTGCTGTCCAAGCCCTTCCACCTGCGCGACCTCGTGCTCGAGGTGCAGCGCGTGTTCGGCATGCCGGCGCAAGTCTCGGTCTGAACTTTTTCGGTGGTCCGAATATTCCGGGCAAAGCGGCTTGCATCCGGCGCAAGGCGCCGCTAAAGGCTCGCCCCTGCCCGCCGCCCTCCAAGGCCGGGCAAAGCCGAATGACGTGGGCGTATAGCTCAGTGGTAGAGCACTGTGTTGACATCGCAGGGGTCGGAAGTTCAATCCTTCCTACGCCCACCATTCGCGCTGGCGGCCCCCGCCTGATGCCCACCCGATAATTCCCCTGGCGGCGGCTTGTCTCGGCAAGTTGCTCTGCTAAGAGCAGCGCATTCTCATCCCCGGGGAGTCAGCAAGCTCATGGCAAAGATCAAGGTCAAGAATCCCGTCGTCGAAATGGACGGCGATGAAATGACCCGCATCATCTGGCAGTGGATCAGGGAACGCCTGATCCTGCCGTATCTCGATATCGACCTCAAGTATTACGACCTGTCGATCGAACATCGCGACGAGACCAATGACCAGGTCACGATCGACAGCGCCGAGGCGACGAAGAAGTACGGCGTCGCGGTCAAGTGCGCCACGATCACGCCTGACGAAGCCCGCGTCGAGGAATTCAGCCTCAAGAAGATGTGGAAGTCGCCCAACGGCACGATCCGCAACATCCTTGGCGGCGTGGTCTTCCGTGAACCCATCGTCATTTCGAACGTGCCGCGTCTCGTGCCGGGCTGGACCGATCCGATCGTCATCGGCCGTCATGCCTTCGGCGACCAATACCGCGCCACCGACACGCTGATTCCCGGCCCCGGCAAGCTGCGCCTGGTGTTCGACGGTGCGGACGGCCAGCAGCTCGATCTCGACGTGTTCGACTTCCCCTCGGCAGGCGTCGCGATGGCGATGTACAACCTTGACGATTCAATCCGCGATTTCGCGCGCGCCTCGATGAACTATTCGCTCAACCTCGGCTGGCCGCTCTACCTGTCGACCAAGAACACGATCTTGAAGGCCTACGACGGGCGTTTCAAGGACCTGTTCGAGGAAGTCTACGAGCATGAGTTCAAGGCGCAGTTCGAAGCCGCCGGCATCTCCTACGAGCATCGCCTTATCGACGACATGGTTGCCTCCGCGCTCAAGTGGAGCGGCAAGTTCGTCTGGGCCTGCAAGAACTACGACGGCGACGTGCAGTCCGACACCGTCGCGCAGGGATTCGGCTCATTGGGCCTGATGACCTCGGTGCTGCTCTCGCCCGATGGCCGCACGGTCGAGGCGGAAGCCGCACATGGCACCGTCACGCGCCACTATCGCCAGCACCAGCAGGGCAAAGCAACCTCGACCAACCCCATCGCCTCGATCTTCGCATGGACACGCGGCCTCATGTACCGCGGCAAGTTCGACGAAACGCCCGATGTGGTCAAGTTCGCCGAAGCGCTCGAACGGGTCTGCATCGAAACCGTCGAGAGCGGCAAGATGACCAAGGATCTCGCACTCCTGATCGGCCCGAACCAGAACTGGCTCACCACCGAGAAGTTCTTCGAGGCCATTGTCGAGAACCTCGAAACCGAAATGGCAAAGGCCTGATACGATCGCCCCTCTCCTTCCACGGAACAGGGCTTCAGGCGGCCGGTGAGGACACTCGCTCTCGCCGAACGCCAAGGCCGATAATGCGGCCCGGAATGCGCCTCAGCGGCGGCCACATGTGGAGCAACCGGACTGCCAACGGCGCGCGCGTGATCTCTGCGCCTGAAAGAACGCTGGCGACGATATTGTCCTGCGCCAGCTTCTGGCCGCGCTGGATGATTCTTGTTGGCGATTCGCGCCGCGCCTGAACTTTGCCGAGGAGCGTGTCGATCGCTTCGCCGCGCGCCAGCGGCCCGGCAAGCAAATTCGCCGCCGCCACTGCGTCCTGAATCGCAAGGTTGATGCCGATGCCGCCGATGGGACTCATCGCGTGCGCCGCGTCGCCAATTGCCAGCAGGCCGGGCCGGTGCCAAGTGTCGAGCCGGTCGAGCGCGACCGAGAGCAGGAAAAGGTCCTGCGTGCTTTCGAGCCCGCCAGCGAGATCCAGCTCTGGAAAAAGCGCCGCGAACTCGTCGCGGAGCCAGCCGATGCCCCGCGCCTTGACAGCCTCGGCGCTGCCCTTGGGAATGAGAAAGGCAGCCTGCCAGTAGGTCCGCCGGTCGATCAGCACGGCCATGCGCCCGGTGGCGACCGCGGCGCGTAACTTGTCGTCCGGATTATCCGCCTTTGGCAGGCGAAACCAGAACACGTCCATCGGCGCGCCCAACTGGCGGACCGGCAGCAAACCCTCACGGCGCACCAGCGAACCGCGTCCGTCCGCCATCAGCACCAGCCCACGCGCTGCGATGGTCTCGCCATTTGTCAGCCTGACGCCGGTGATGCGGCCGCCACTTTCGCTCAGGCTTGCCACATCCGCATTCATTCGCAGCGCGAAACCCGGGAACGCGCGGGCCTCCTCGCGCAGGAAATCGAGAAACTCCCACTGCGGCATCATCGCGATGAACGGGGCGGGCGTATTCAGGTGCGAGAGGTCGCCGATCACGTAGTCCCGCCCGGCAATCCTGATCTGTGCCTGCGTCACCCGATCATGCGGCCGCTGTAGGAACCGCTCGAGCATGCCGAGCTGCGAGAGGATTTCCATTGTGGAGGGATGAACCGTATCGCCCCGGAAATCGCGGAAGAAGTCGCTATGCTTTTCCAGCACGAGCGCATGCACGCCGGCCCTCGCAAGCAGCAACCCGGCCGTCATTCCGGCCGGCCCGCCGCCGACAATGACGACATCCGGGACGACATCGGGCACGACATTCGCGTTTTCGCCCAAGCTCATAGGTGACAAACCTTCCTCAAGGCTCCAGACTGCCCGCAATGGCTGCCGAATTCCACTCTCCCGTCCTGTCCGACGCGCTTGTGATACTCGGTGCCGCAGGTCTCGTCATCCCGGTCTTCGCGCGGTTCCGGATCACACCGATCATCGGCTTCATTCTCGTCGGCCTGCTGGTCGGCCCATATGGGCTGGGGCGGCTGGTATTCGATCACCCCTGGCTCAGCCACGTGACGATCACCGATCCTGATGGGCTGGAGCCTTTCGCGGAATTCGGCATCATCATGCTGCTGTTCACGATCGGGCTCGAACTCTCGTTCAACCGGCTGTGGGAGCTGCGAAAGCTGGTGTTCGGGCTTGGCGCGCTCGAGCTTCTCATTATCGGATCGCTGCTGGCACTGGCGCTCGCCATGATGGGACAGCACTGGACCGGCGCCATCGCACTGGGGCTGGCGCTCGCCATGTCGTCGACCGGGCTGGTGCTCAGGATCACCGATACACGCCGCCCGGTGGGGCGTGCCGCGCTGTCTATGCTGCTGTTCGAGGACATCGCGCTCGTGCCGATCATCTTCCTGCTTGGCGCGATGGACCCTGCCGCAACAGGCGATCAATGGTCGATCATGCTGCGCACGCTCGGTCTGGGCGTGGCTGTTTGCGCTGGGCTTCTGGTGGTCGGGCGGCTGACGCTGCCCCGTCTGTTCGCGCAGGCGGCCCGCACCAAGAGCCCGGAGCTGTTCCTTGCGGCCAGCCTGCTGGTGGTCATCATCTCGGCGCTGGTGACCGCTGCCGTCGGCCTATCGCCCATCGTCGGCGCGCTGCTGGCAGGCCTGCTGATTGCCGAGACCGAGTATTCGAGCGAAGTGGAATCGATCACCGCACCGTTCCAGGGGCTGGCACTGGGCGTGTTCCTCATCACCATCGGCATGAGCATCGACCTGCGCGTTGTGTGGGAGAACCTTGGCAGCTTTGCCATCGCGACGCTTTGTGTCTGCCTGCTCAAGGCCGTGGTCACCGGCGTGCTCCTGCGCATGATGGGTGCTCGGCCCGGCACTGCGACCGAAACCGGCATCCTGATGGCGAGCCCCTCCGAGACGACGCTTATCGTGCTCGCTGCCGCTTCCGCAGCTAACCTGATTCAGCCGGGCACGGCCCAGTTCTGGCAGATCGTGACGGCCATCGGCATGACCCTCACCCCGATCCTCGCGCTCCTCGGCCGCAGGCTGGCGAGGCGGGTCGACGTGGTGGTGGAGCCGACAGAGCCGCAAGAGGGCGAAAGCCGGTCGCTCATCATCGGCTTCGGCCGCGTCGGCAGGCTCGTCGCGGATATGCTGACCAGGCACGGCAAGCCCTACCTCGCGGTCGATTCCGATGTCGATCTTATCACCAAGGGCCAGCAGCGCGGATACAGCGTCACGTTCGGCGATGCCTACAGCCCGCGGGGCATGGCGCGCCTGCGTCCGGACCTGGCCTCCTCGGTTGTTCTCACGATGGACGAGCCAATCGCCGTACAGCGACTCGTCAAGCGGTTGAGAGCCTCGTACCCCGACCTCCCGATCATTGCCCGCGCGCGCGATACCAGCGATGCGGCCTTGCTGTACCGTGCCGGCGCCAGCCACGCTGTGCCGGAGACGCTGGAAAGTTCACTCCAACTTTCAGAGGCCGTGCTCGTCGATCTGGGCGTGCCGATGGGACCGGTCATCGCCTCGATCCACGAAAAGCGCGACGAATTGCGCGAGCGGATCATGCGCGAGGGGGAACTGGACGAGAAGCCCAAGCTCAAATCGGCCACCCTGCGCGACCGTCCGACTGGATGACCTACTTCCCCCGCGTCAACCGGATCGAAACGCCGCCGGTGCCCTCGATGGTCACGGACCGGCCCTGCGCCAGCGTCACGTTCCGATTGATCCCGTAGCTGTCATTGCCCTGCCCTTGGCAGACCGGGATCGGACGGCTCCAGTTGAGGCTGATGCTGAAAGCATCGGGTTCCTGCTGCCAGTTATAGCGGCTGATGCTGAAATTGAGGCTGCTGCTTGTCATCGGGTTGGGATTGCTTTGCCTCGCCGCGCCCGCACAGGGCTCATCAGCCTCGTTGCGCGACTGCGAATAACTCGCACTGCCATAGGATCCGCCCACTTTGAGAGCGCCGGACCACAGCGTCTCGCCGCCCTGAACGATGACAATGGACACCGGCTCCGAGCCTGCCTGACCGGGCATCGCCGGCGCAGCCGCCACGGTTCGCATGCCATCCTTTGCACTCACCTGCTCGGCGTACGCCGGGCCGGTCAGGCCGCAAGCGATCATGAGTGCAAGTATCCGTCTTTTCATGGCCAAGCCTCCCTCTGCGTTGTCGAGACTGTGCGCTTGCAGACTTAATGCGATGTTTACGGGGCGGTGAACCTTCGCGTCTGCCGTTCGTTTGGTCCTGAAAGGAAACACGCAATGGCAGACCGAGACCCGCAAGGCTCAAACGAAACGCACCCGCTCGCGCACGAGCAGGACGAGAGCAAGGGCAAGATCAAGCGCCCGCAGCAGACCGATGCGACGATGGCGGAAAAGGATCTCCCGCGCGGCAGCGAAAAGGAAACGCACGCCCGCAAGTAAGGCGCTTCAGTTCGCGAGTAATGCTCTCACGGCCTCAATAGCGCTGGCGGCATTCGCTCCGTCCGGACCTCCACCCTGGGCCATGTCCGGACGGCCGCCGCCGCCCTTGCCGCCAAGGGCTTCGACGCCCGCACGCACCAGATCGACCGCGCTGACTTTTCCGGTCAGGTCCTCGGTCACTGCGGCCGCGATGCTGGCCTTGCCTTCATTGACCGCGACAATGGCCGCCACACCAGAACCGATCCGCTGCTTCGCGCTGTCGAGCAGACCCCGCAGATCCTTGGGGTCAAGCCCCTCGAGCACCTGGCCCGAGAAGGTCACGCCATTGATGGTCTCGTCGGCCGAGGGGGCCGAACCCCCGCCCGTGCCGCCCAACGCCAATGCCTTTTTCGCCTCAGCCAGTTCGCGCTCAAGCTTGCGGCGATCATCCATCAGTGCCGCGATCCGCGCCTCGACATCTTCGGGCCCGGTGCGCAGCAGGCTGGCAGCGGCCTTGAGTGTATCCTCGCGCGCAACCAGCCATTGCCGCGCGCCCTCGCCGGTCAGCGCCTCGATGCGGCGCACGCCTGAGGACACCGCGCTTTCCGAGACGATCCGCAGCAGCCCGATATCGCCGGTGGCACGCACGTGGGTGCCGCCGCACAGCTCGACCGAATAATTGCGCCCCCCGCTTTGCCGGCCCATGCCGAGAACGCGCACCTCGTCGCCGTATTTTTCGCCGAACAGCGCCATCGCGCCCGCCTCAATGGCCTCGTCGGGCGACATGAGCCGCGTTGTCACCGGCTCGTTGGCGCGGATTTCAGCGTTCACTTCGGCCTCGATCGCCGCGATATCTTCCGAGCTCAGCGCCTTGGGATGCGCGAAATCGAAGCGCAGGCGGTCGGCCGCGACCATCGAACCCTTCTGCGTGACATGCTCGCCCAGCCTTCCGCGCAGCGCTGCGTGGAGCAGGTGCGTGGCTGAATGGTTGGCGCGGATCGCATCGCGCCTTGCGGTGTCGACTTCGCAGTGCACGGTCTCGCCCACGCCGATCCGGCCGCTCTCGACGCGGGCATGATGTGCGTGCAGCCGGCCGAGCGGCTTGGACGTGTCCGTAACCGTCAGGCGCAGCCCGCCCGGCCCAGTCATCGTGCCGGCATCGCCGACCTGTCCGCCGCTCTCGCCGTAGAACGGCGTCTGGTTGACAAGCACGATGACATCCTCGCCCGTATCGGCCGAGGGAACTTCCGCTCCGCCCTTTACCAGCGCGACCACCCGGCCCTCGCCGCTGTCGGACGTATAACCGGTAAACTCCGTCGCGCCTTCGCGTTCGGCAATGTCGAACCAGACTTCGCTGTCCGCTGCCTGTCCACTTCCCTTCCACGCCGCGCGCGCCGCTGCCTTCTGCCGCGCCATCGCTTCATCGAAGCCTTCGCGGTCCACGGAAATGCCGCGCGCACGCAGGGCATCTTCGGTCAGGTCATAGGGGAAGCCGTACGTGTCGTAGAGCCTGAACGCGGTTTCGCCGGGAAGGCTGTCGCCGTTGCCAAGTGCTGCCGTAGCCTCGTCAAGCAGCTTGATGCCGTTCGCGAGCGTCCGGCGGAACTGCACTTCCTCGCGCTCCAGCGTTTCTTCGATCAGCGGCTGGGCCCGGCCAAGTTCGGGGTAAGCCTGGCCCATCTCCGCCACCAGCGCGGGCACGAGCCAGTACATCAGCGGATCCTTTGCGCCGAGCAGGTGGGCATGGCGCATGGCGCGGCGCATGATCCGCCGAAGCACATAGCCGCGCCCCTCGTTCGAGGGCAGCACGCCGTCCGCCAGGAGGAAACTGGTCGAGCGCAAGTGATCTGCAATGACGCGGTGGCTGGCGCGCTCTTCCCCTTCGGCCCTGACGCTGGTCAGGCTCTCCGACGCGGCGATCAGCGCCTTGAACGTGTCCGTATCATAGTTGTCGTGTTCGCCCTGCATCACGGCGACGATCCGCTCCAGCCCCATGCCGGTGTCGATCGACGGCTTGGGCAAGTCGCCGACGATCTTGCCGCCAGACTGCTCGTGCTGCATGAACACGAGGTTCCAGATTTCGATGAAACGGTCGCCGTCCTCGTCCGGCGATCCCGGAGGGCCACCGGGGATGTGCGCGCCGTGATCGAAGAATATCTCGGAGCACGGGCCGCACGGGCCATCGTCGCCCATCGCCCAGAAGTTGTCCTTGGTGGCAATGCGGATGATGCGGCTCTCGGGCAGGCCGGCGATCTTCTGCCACAGCGCGAAAGCCTCGTCGTCAGTGTGATAGACGGTGGCGAGCAGCTTGTCTTTCGGCAGGCCCCACTCGCGGGTCAGCAAGGTCCAGGCATGAGTGATCGCCTGTTCCTTGAAATAGTCGCCGAACGAGAAATTCCCGAGCATTTCGAAGAACGTGTGGTGCCGCGCGGTGTAACCCACGTTGTCCAGATCGTTGTGCTTCCCTCCGGCGCGCACGCATTTCTGCGAGCTCGTGGCGCGCGGCTGAGGACGGGATTCGAGGCCAGTGAACACGTTCTTGAACGGCACCATCCCCGCATTGACGAACATCAGCGTCGGATCGTTGTACGGCACGAGCGGCGCCGAAGGCACGACTTCATGGCCCTGCGACCCGAAATAATCGAGAAAGGAGCGGCGGATCTCGTTGGTCGACTGCATGATGGCGCCGATAAGGCACCACTGCGCCCACGACAAGTCACAAGCGCGCTTCGGGCGCGGCCACTGAGCCGCTCGCGCAGATTCTGCTTGCGACTTGACGCGGAGAGTCCGACCATTGCGCTTCTGGTCTTTGCGCGTCGGCGAAAAGACATGCGCCCGGCGCGCCTTCACGCAAAGGAGGCGGCGATGGGCAGCAACACATCGACAGGCAGCGTAGGTGGAATGGTTCGCGCGGTGGCGATTGTCGGACCCGCGGGGACCGGAAAGACCAGCCTCGCCGAAGCGCTGCTCTTTGCTAGCGGAACGATCAGCCGGCAGGGACAGGTCGAGAACGGCAGCACCGTGGGCGATGCCAGCGCCGAGGCGCGCACGCGCGGTGGATCGACCGAGCTCAACCTCATGCATTTCGACTATCTGGGCGACCGCTTCGGCCTGATCGATACGCCGGGCGGGCACGGTTTCGCCAGCGACGGGCTTGCCGCGCTGCAGTCGGCTGATCTTGCCATTGTCGTGATCGATCCGGCGCCAGAGCGCGCAGCGCTCGCTGATCCGACCTTGCGGCGGCTGGATGAGCTGGGTGTGCCGCACGCCATTTTCGTCAACAAGATTGAAAACGCACGCGCCGGCGCGGTGCGCCAGTTGATCGGCGAACTTCAGCCGATGAGCCGCGAGCCGCTCGCGCTCCGGCAGATCCCCATCCGCGCGCGCGATGCAAGCGGGAGCGAACCTGTCACCGGCTATGTCGATCTCGCGATGGAGCGGGCCTATCGCTACCGGCCCGGAATCGAGAGCGAGCGCGTGGATATACCCGGCGAAATCCTCGAACGCGAGCGGGAGGACCGTACCCACCTGCTCGAAACGCTGGCTGACTTCGACGACGCACTGCTCGAAGCGCTGCTGATGGACGAAAGCCCCGATACCGCACTGATCATGGCCGATCTTGCGGCCGATACTGCAGCCAACAAGGTTGTGCCGGTGCTGCTGGGATCGGCACTGAGCGGCGGCGGCGTGCACCGCCTGCTCAAGCTGCTGCGCCACGAAACGCCCGCGCCCGACGCCGCCGCGGCGCGGCTGGGTGTCGAGGGCGGCGGGGTGCATGTCTTCAAGATCTCGCACGGCGGCGCGGTCGGCAGGCTGGCGATGGGCCGCGTGCTGGGAAAGCCGCTGGGCGAAGGTGATGAGCTTGCCATCGGCGGCGAAGCGGCACGCGCGGGGTCTCTCTTTGCGATGCAGGGCGAGAAGAGCGTCAAGCGGTCTTCAGCCGCGCCGGGCGAACTCGTCGGCATTGCCAAGCTCGACGAGGCCCGAAGCGGGATGGTGCTGGCGGCGCGCGGCGGCAAGGTGACAGCAGCGGAAAACCTGTCCTATCCGGCCCGCAACGCCGCGCTGGCCATCACGACGCGCGAACGCAAGGACGACGTGCGGCTATCCACCGCGCTCCATCGTCTGTGCGAGGAAGACCCAGCGCTCGAATGGACGCAAGATGAGGCATCGCACGAAACGATCCTGCGCGGCGTCAACGAGGATCACCTGCAAGTCGTCCTCAGCCGCCTGCAACGCCGATACGGCGTTGCGGTGGATACGGCAGCGCCGCGGATTGCCTACCGGGAATCGATCCGCAGAAACGCCTCGCAACGCGGCCGCCACAAAAAGCAATCCGGCGGACACGGCCAGTATGGCGACGTCGTGATCGAAGTGCGGCCACTGGAGCGCGGCGAAGGCTTCGTCTTTGAAGACAGGATCACCGGCGGCGTCGTTCCGAAACAGTGGATTCCGGCCGTCGAGACCGGCGTGCGCGATGCCTGCCAGAAAGGGCCGCTCGGCTTCCCTGTGGTCGATGTCGCGGTCACGCTGACCGATGGTTCGTACCACTCGGTGGACAGCTCGGAACTTGCGTTCCGGATCGCCGGCCGCATGGCAATGGGCGATGCGCTGGCAGCGGCGGCGCCGTATCTGCTTGAGCCGATCAGCAAGGTGGTGGTCGATACGCCGCATGGCACGGGTTCAAAGGCGGGCTCGGCGCTGTCGAGCCGGCGCGGCCAGATCCTCGGACTGTCACCCCATCCCGAGTGGGACCGCTGGGAGCGGGTCGAGGCGCTGATCCCCGAATCCGGGCTGCAAGGCCTCGATGCCGAACTGCGCTCGCTCAGCCAGGGTCTCGCCAGCTTCACCGCACAGTTCGATCATCTTGCCGAGCTGTCCGGCCGCCATGCCGAGGATGTGGTCAAGGCTCAGGCCGGAACGCCGGTTCCGGCCTGAGCGTTACTGGCCTGAGCGGATCACCTTGCCGGGACCGCCGCGCCTTCAAGGGGGGCGCTGCGGCTCCTGCGCGCGGTGAGCCCCCGTGTCTCTTATTCGA
Source organism: Novosphingobium sp. (assembly GCA_040377095.1). Taxonomy (GTDB): domain Bacteria; phylum Pseudomonadota; class Alphaproteobacteria; order Sphingomonadales; family Sphingomonadaceae; genus Novosphingobium. The sequence goes on along the minus strand of JBEIPK010000019.1, from coordinate 11,309 downwards.
CTTCGGCGTCGGCCTCGGCCTCGGGTCCGGCCATCATTTCCTCTGACAGCCCGTCGGTCCGGCTGCGGATCGCGGCCTCGATCCGGTTGCAGACCTCCGGATTCTCCTTGAGGTAGGTCTTGGAATTTTCCCGGCCCTGGCCGATGCGGATGCTGTCATAGCTGAACCAGGCGCCCGACTTCTCGACGATGCCGGCCTTGACGCCAAGGTCGAGGATCTCGCCGATCTTGGAAATCCCTTCGCCGTACATGATATCGAATTCGACCTGCTTGAAGGGCGGCGCGACCTTGTTCTTGACGACTTTCACGCGGGTTGCGTTGCCGACGATATCGTCGCGGTCCTTGATCTGGCCGGTCCGGCGGATGTCGAGCCGGACCGAGGCGTAGAACTTTAGCGCGTTGCCGCCGGTGGTCGTCTCCGGGTTGCCGTACATCACGCCGATCTTCATGCGCAGCTGGTTGATGAAGATGACCATACAGCGCGAACGGCTGATCGAACCGGTCAGCTTGCGGAGCGACTGGCTCATCAGACGGGCCTGAAGGCCGACGTGGCTGTCACCCATCTCGCCCTCGATCTCGGCACGGGGGACGAGAGCGGCGACCGAATCGATCACCAGAACGTCGATGGCATTGGAGCGGACCAGCGTATCGACGATTTCGAGCGCCTGTTCGCCCGTATCGGGCTGCGAGACGATCAGTTCATCGATATCGACGCCCAGCTTCTTCGCATAGGCTGGATCGAGCGCGTGTTCGGCATCGACGAACGCCGCGGTGCCGCCGTTCTTCTGCGCTTCGGCAATGACATGCAGCGCCAGCGTGGTCTTGCCGGAGCTTTCTGGCCCGTAAATCTCGATCACCCGGCCGCGCGGTAATCCGCCCACACCCAGCGCGATATCGAGCCCCAACGAGCCCGTAGAAATCGCCTCGACTTCCATCGTCTCCTTCGAGCCGAGCTTCATGGCCGACCCCTTGCCGAAGGCGCGGTCGATCTGGGCCAGCGCTGCTTCGAGCGCCTTTTGACGGTCCATGGAGTCCTTTTCCCTGCCTTCCTGAATCAGCTTGAGCTGTGCAGCCATGTCAATGTCCCCTTGCCTAGCCGCCTGACCCCAGAGGTCAACCGCGACTCGCCATGTACCGTGTTTGTTCTATAGGAACAAGTAGGGAACGCGATTTTATCGCGCAGCGGCTTCGATCGCCCTCTCCGCCCGCACCAGAACTTCGGCCACCTTGTCCGAAATCTGCTGGACCGAGAACGGTTTGGGCAGGAAGGCGACGTTCTCGATATCGATCTGCTTGCGCAGTTGTTCTTCCGCGTAACCAGACATGAACAGGACTGGCAGGCCGGGGGAAAGCTTGCGGATTTCGCGCGCCATCGTGGGGCCGTCCATGCTTGGCATGACGACGTCGGAGACGACGAGATCGAATTCGCCGCCGCCCCGCACCAGATCCAGCCCCTCCTCGCCGTCGCTGGCGGCCGTGACCGTATAGCCTGCACGCGTCAGGGCGCGCGCAGCAACCATGCGCACCGAGTCCTCATCCTCGACCAGCAGGATGCGTCCGCCTCCGGCCCATTGCTTGCCGGGCTCGCGTGGCTCGATGCGCGCGGCAGGCGCGGACTCGACGGCATGATCGACGGGCAGGTAGACAGAAAACCTCGTGCCCCTGCCAAGTTCGCTTTCGGCAAAGATGTAGCCGCCCGATTGCTTGACAATGCCGTAGACCGTCGACAGCCCAAGCCCGGTGCCGCCCATCGCGCCGCCCCGGCCCTGTTCCTTGGTGGTGAAGAACGGCTCCCATATCTTGCCCAAATGCTCGGGCGCGATGCCGCCGCCGGTATCCTCGACGATGAGCGCGGTATATTCTCCGCTGGGAATCACTTCGTTGCGCATCTCACGCACGTCGGCCGGAGTTACGCGGCGGGTGCGCAAGGTGAGTGTGCCGCCGCCCTCACCATGCCTCGTCGCCTGCATGGCATCGCGCGCATTGACCGCGAGATTGACGATGACCTGTTCAAGCTGGGTGGGATCGGCGCGCACCGGGCCAAGATCGCGGTCATGCGTCACTACCAGCCTGATCCGCTCGCCGATCAGCCGCCTCAGCATCTGCGAGACTTCGCTGACGACGTCGGGCAACTGGAGCACGACGGGCCGCAGCGTCTGCTGGCGGGAGAAAGCGAGAAGCTGGCGCGTGAGCGAGGCCGCGCGGTTCGAGTTCGCGCGGATCTGCTGGATGTCGTCATAGTCCGAATCGCCGGGCGAATGACGCATCAACATAAGGTCGCAAGTGCCCAGGATCGCGGTCAGCACATTGTTGAAATCGTGCGCCACGCCGCCCGCCAGCTGGCCCACGGCCTGCATCTTGGTCGCCTGCGCCACCTGACGCTTGAGCCGCGCTTCTTCGGTTGAATCGGTCAGCCCCAGCAAGACAACCGCCTCGCCAAGCCCGCGCACGCCGGCAAGGCTGAGCGACACAGGGTCTTCCGGCTGGCTGGGCAGGCGAATGGCAATGTCGCCCGAGGCGGCCGGGCCAAGCCCGAAGCGGCGGATCGCGTCGGAAAGAACGCCCTTGTCCTCGCGGATCACGAGGTCGGTGGGATACGTCGGCGGCGCTTCGCCTTCCAACCCCGCAGCCCGCATGAAAGCGGTATTGGCAAAGAGCAGGCGTCCGTCGCGGTCGGCCATGGCCAGACCGAGAGGAAGCTGCGAGAGGAGCGCTTCCAGATGGGGCACGGCAGCGGAGGACTGGCGGGCGCCGCCCAGCCCTGCCCCGGCCTCAATCAGGAGCATCAGCGAAGGCGTCGTCTCCGGGTCCGGCTCGCCCGGAATGTCGGGATCGGCGACGGGCAGGTAATGCAGCACCAGCGGCGCGGCGCGCGTTCCATCACGCGCCCAGCCGATGCGGTCGTCCTCGTCCTGCCGCAAGAAGCCGACGAACTCGCGGCCGATCAAGCTGCCCGAGGCATCGCCGCCGGCGCGCAGGGCAAAGCCAGCGCTTGCAGCGCGAACCAGGCCGTCCGGGTCAACGATGGCAGCCGCTATGCCGGCCCGGTCGAGCGCCCGGCCAAGCTTTCCATCAAGGCTCTGCACAAGTTCCGCGACCGGGTCGGCCGTGACGATGGGGGCGATCCGCCAGACGAGGAAATCGTCGCCGCGTCCGGCGCGTATCGCTTCGGCACGCCATCGGCGGTCTTCTCGCTCGACAAGATCAGCCCGGCCCGATCCGTCGCGCCAGGCATTGCGTGCAGCCTTCGCAAGACGTTCGAGCGAGGCTTCATCGACCGGCAGGCGCGGCGGGGCGGAGCCGGTGCCGAACCATTGTTCGTACCGGCGATTGGCGCACACCAGCCGCCCGGCGCGGTCGATCACGGCAACGGCTGTGTCGGCCTGTTCGATCGCGGCGACGGTGACCGACCAGTCCGGCAGCGCAAAGTCCTGCACCTTTTCTGGCGCACGCCGCAGCGCCAATACCCCGGCCAGCCCACCAAGCGCCGCGATCCCGCCAGCAAAGGCCGCGACGACCAGCAGTTCGCGCGTGACCAGCCAAAGCGCCGCGATGCTCGCCACCACGGCCAGCCCGACCAGCACCCAGTCCAACCTGCCGCGCGGCGCCGACGCCTCGGCCATGCCAGCTCTCATGCCGGACCGCCCGGCTCGGCTTCGCTTTCCGAATCGATGCACCCATCGAAGGCGGTATCGGCGCGATGCTCCCGGCGGGTGCGGCGCTTGCGACCGACCCACCAACGCCAGACGATGCCTGACACAACATAGCCGATTGCCGCTGCCACAGTCGAAATCAGCAGCAGACCGATCAGCAGCGCAGGGGCGGCATCGGACACCATCCAATAGGTCCACTCGCTCCAGCTCGCACCGCGTGCAAAGAGGGTTTCGAATGTTGCGAGGTCGGCATGGAAGCCCAGCTTGTTGCCGGTGTAGAGCGAGGCGGCGAGAATAAGCGGTGTCGTCGCCGGGTTGGACAGGAAGGTCATTGCGGCGGCAATCGGGATGTTGCCGCGAAACGGCACGCACATCAGCGCCGCTCCCACGATCTGCACGCCGGGAATCAGAGCAAAGATGCCGATCAGGAGACCAATGGCGACGCCGCGGGGGACCGAGCGGCGGGTAAAGCGCCACAGCTCTGCCCGGCGCGCCAGCGGGCGCACCAGCCTTACGTCCTCAAGCTGTTCGCGGGTCGGGATGGTCCGGCTGAACCACAGTGTCACGCGGGAAACGATTGTCGACATCGGGTGCGGTCCTATCCGTGGTCCCGCATAATACGCGCCTGATCGCGCTTCCAGTCCCGTTCCTTAGTGCTTTGCCGCTTGTCCGCCGCATTCTTGCCCCGGGCCAGCGCAAGTTCCACTTTCGCGCGGCCCTGGCTGTTGAAGAAGATCGAAAGCGGCACAAGCGTCATGCCCTTGCGCTCGACCGCGCCCTGCAGCTTGTCGACCTCACGCCGGTGGAGCAGCAGCTTGCGCGGGCGCTTGGGTTCGTGGTTGAAACGATTGCCGTGGCTGAACTCGGGAACGTTCGAATTGACCAGCCAGGCCTCGCCATCGCGGACCTCCGCATAGGATTCGGCGATCGACCCTTCGCCGAAGCGCAAGGACTTCACTTCGGTGCCGGTCAGCGCGATGCCCGCCTCCAGCTTGTCCTCGATGTAATAGTCGTACCGCGCGCGCCGGTTCTCGGCGACGGTCTTCTTCTTGTCGAATTCTGCGTGCCGGGGCCGTGCCATGGTGGCGATGTAGGGCGTGCAGCGTGAAAATGAAATGAATAGCAGCAAGCCAGCTCAATCTGTCACAGGACTCCCGCGTGGACCAGCGCCGCATCCACGGCTTTGCGCGCGTTTTCGTCGCATGGGACCAGCGGCAGGCGCAGTTCCTCGGCGATCCAGTCGTGCACGCGGCTCAGTGCGTACTTGACCGGGCCGGGCGAGGCATCCTCGAACATGGCGTAATGCAGCGGATAGAGCTGATCGTTCAGCGCACGCGCTCTGGCGAGGTCTCCCGCCGCGCAGGCCGCCTGGAATTCGGCGCAGAGTTTCGGTGCGACATTGGCGGTAACCGAAATGCAGCCGACGCCGCCTGCGGCATAATGCGGCAGCGCCAGTTCGTCGTCGCCCGAAAGCTGGCAGAAATCGGGGCCGATGCCCATGCGGTGATCGGTCACGCGGCTCAGATCGCCGCTGGCGTCCTTGATGCCGATGATCTTCTGCGGAAAGCGGCGGGCAAGTTCGCATACGGTTTCTGGCTTGATGTCAGTCACCGTGCGTGCCGGCACGTTGTAGAGCACGATCGGCAGGTCGCAGTGCTCGGCCAGATAGGAGAAATGCGCGAGCAGGCCGGCCTGGCTCGGTCGGTTGTAGTACGGCGCGACGAGCAGCGCGGCGGCCGCCCCGCTCTTCTTCGAGAAGTTCATGTGGAGAAGCGCATTCATCGTGTCGTTGCTGCCGCAGCCCGCGATGACCGGAACCCTGCCCGCTGCCTGCTCAAGGCACACTTCGATGACGCGGTGGTGCTCCGCATTGGAAAGGGTGGAGTTCTCACCCGTGGTGCCGCAGGGGACGAGCGCGGATGAGCCGCTCTCGATCTGCCAGTCAACCAGCTTGCGAAACGCGGCCTCGTCAAACGAGCCGTCGCGAAATGGTGTGACGAGAGCCGGAATGGAGCCGGTAAACATGGACTTTGCCCCTGGACTTGCCCCATGAACGGCTGCTCGCCGGTCCGGGCCACATTTCATTCAGCGCCTGATAAGGAGCCTTTTTCCAAAATGTCCAGCATGCTGCGCGCCTCGACGATCATCCTGCTTGCCTATGGCGCCTGTCTGTCCGTCCCGGCCCGCTGCCAGGACGGGCGCGAATGGGATCAGGCACGCATGCAACTCATGTCGAGCCAGCGCGGCACGATGGGCCAGGCGATCGAGCGCTGGAAGCTGCTGACGTCGACCGATGCCCTCAGCTTTTCGGAGTACGCAGGCTTCCTGCTGACGTATCCGGGCTTCCCCGAGGAAGAGAAGCTGCGCGCCAGCGCGGAGCGGGCACTGGGGCGCGAGGCTCCCGATTCGTCGCAACTAATCGCTTTTTTCCGCAGGTTCCCGCCCGTCACCAATCCCGCGAAGGCGCGCTATGCGACGGCCCTCGCCGCGCTGAGCCAGAAGGAAGCGCAGCAGGCAGCAGTGCTGGCATGGCGGGGCGGCGAGATGAGCGATGCGGCGGAGGCCGCGCTGTTCTCGCTGTTCGGGGGCACTTTCACGCCCGCCGACCATGACGCGCGGATGGATGCGCTGCTGTGGCAAGGGTCGCTGGCTCAGGCCGAGCGGCAGATTGCCCGCGTTTCGCCCGCCGCACGTGATGGCTTCATGCAGCGGCTGTCGCTGGCGCAGGGCTCGCCGCCGGGAACGCTCGCGATCCCGGTGACGCCCGAGCTTCAGCTCGACCCGGGCTATCTCTACAACCGGGTGCGGCAGGCGCGGCGCGTCGGCAATATCCCGGGCGTGGTCGCTCTGCTTTCGAATCGGCCGACAGCGAATCGCCTACCGTTCGATCCCACACGCTGGGTGGGCGAGCACCTTGCCGCCGCGCGCAGTGCTGAGGCGGGCAGCGCAGTGCGGATCGCCGCCGCGATCGACGACGCCTTTGCGCCGGGCACCGACATCAGCCGGCTGGGCTTCAAGCTGCGCGACGATTACACCTCGCTGATGTGGCTCGGCGGCACGAAGGCGCTGTGGTCGCTGGGCGACGCACGGCGGGCGGCGCCGCTGTTCTACCGCTACGGCGCCGCTGCGCAGACGCCGCAGACCCGCTCCAAGGGGTTTTACTGGGCGGGCCGCGCCCTTGCCCGCGCCGGAGATTCGAGCGGCGCGGCGCGTTATTTCGAGATGGCCGCCGCCTATGCCGATCATTTCTATGGAATCCTTGCGCTCGAACGGCTGGGGCGCCCCCTCCCGGCGTTCAACAACGTGCCCGATGCGGTTCCAAGCCCCTCCGAGCGGGCCCAGTTCAACGCGCAGCCCATCGTCGGGGCGGTACGCGACGTGGCGCGCGGCGCCGAGTGGCGGACTGCCGTGCGCTTCTTCCGCGAGATCGCCGAACAGGCGCAAACCCGCGCCGATCACGTCATGGTCGCCGATCTGGCGCGCGAGATCGGACGGCGCGACCTTGGCGTAATCCTTGGCCAGCAGGCCCATGCCGACGGCTTCGGCGATTTCCAGAAAATCGCCTTCCCGCTCATCCCGACGCCGCCGGGCACCGACTGGACCATGGTCCACGCCCTCACCCGGCAGGAGAGCCAGTTCGCGATGAACGCGATCAGCCACGCCGGCGCGCGCGGCCTCATGCAGCTCATGCCGGGCACCGCGCGGGAACAGGCCGGCAAGATGGGCCTTGGCTATGACATGGGCGCGCTGATGACCGATGCGTCCTACAACATCCGGCTGGGCGATGGCTATTTCGGCCGGATGATGGACTATTATGGCGGCAGCTACCCGCTTGCCGTGGGCGCCTACAACGCCGGGCCGGGCAACGTGAACAAGTGGCTGCGCGCCAACGGCGATCCGCGCACCGGAGCGGTCGACTGGATCGACTGGCTGGAGCGCATCCCCATCTACGAAACCCGCAACTACATCCAGCGCGTGCTGGAAAACGCAGTCGTGTATGAGGCGATGAACCCCGACAAGGCGCGCTACAAGGGGCCGAACCCGCTCAGCCGGTTCCTGGGGAAGCGGACGCCGGGGTAAGCGAATGTCGAAAACTGAGACTTGGGTTGATAATGATGAAAATTTTACCCAAAAGTCTCTGATCCCTCTGAAAAGGAGTGACCAACATGAAATTAGGACAACCGCACACCAACTAATGCAAAAAAGGCAAAGTGAGGCTTGAGATAAAATAAGTCGAACTGCGGACAATACGGTTATTGAGGTTACGCTTGCGGGTGGCTTTGGACATCCACCTCTACGGTTTCGTTTGAGGTTTTGAGTTTAACCATCGAGAATCGCGGCCGCCTTGACCAGCCTGTTGCCATGTTCGATTTCCTCGGCGCCGTTGAGCCGGAACAGCCGCGCGGCTTCTTCATTGCCGACGTTGTCCGCCCAGACGCCGTAGAACGCATCGCCGCCGAACTCGAGCTCGGCAAACTTGCGCATGGCTTCCGGCGTGACCTCAACCAGCGGGAAAGTGCCGTCGGCCAGATAGGGATTGTCCGCCGCCGCTGGTGCCGGGAAATCCTCGCCGAGTGCCCGCAGCGCCTCGGAAGCACGCTCCGCATGACGGAACTCTTCGCGCGCATTGGCATGGAGCAGCTCGATCACGGCCGCATTGTCGGTGTCTTCGGCGGAACGGCGGTAAAGCTCCTGGCTCGCCGCTTCGACGAGTACCAGCACTTTGACATCGAGCACGCTTGGCACGGTCACGGTGCCGATATGGGCGAAAGCCTCGCGAATTGTGGCCGGGGCACCTTCGGGCAAGAGCATCGCAGGCATCATCCATTCTCCCATCGCAATTTCTGCAACACTACCGTGGAAACATCGAAATGCAAGGCGACCTCTCAACCGCGCTCCCGTTCTAGAAGCTGCGCCTTGATGTCCTCGCCCCACGCATAGCCGCCAAGACTGCCGTCGCTGCGCACGACGCGGTGGCAGGGGATGAGCACCGCCACGTTGTTGGCCCCGTTGGCCGAACCGGCCGCGCGCACGGCACCCGGTTTGCCGATGGCGGCGGCAACCTGGGCATAAGTGCGCGTCTCGCCGGGCGGTATCCGCGCAAGCTCGCGCCACACCGCCTCCTGGAAAGCCGTGCCGCGCACGTCGAGCGGGATGCAGTGCGAATCGCCCGGCCGCTCAACTGCTGCGATCACGTCGTCCAGAACCTTGCCAAACTGCGCGCCACCTTCGACAAGCTCGGCCCTGGGAAAACGCCGTGCAAGCTCTTCCCGTCCCTCACCGAACGAGAGACGACACACGCCCATATCCGTTGCGGCGACGAGCATCAGCCCGAGCGTCGTCTGCGCGGTGGCCCAGCGAATCGTTACCCCCCGGCCGCCGTCGCGCCAGGCCGAGGGCGCCATCCCGAGCCGTTCGTCCGCTGCTTCGTAAAAGCGCGAAGGCGCGGAGTAGCCTGCATCATAGACCGCATCCGTCACGCGCGCTCCGCCGCTCAGTGCCTCGCGCGCGCGTTCAAGGCGGAGCGCCCGGCCATAGGCGGCGGGTGACAGCCCCGTAGCGCGTGTGAAGACTCGCTGGAAATGCGCGGGCGAATAGCCGCCCCGCTCCGCCAACTCGGCCAGCGATGGCACATCTTGCACCGCCTTGATCGCCTCGATTGCCGCCAGCACGGCTTCTTCTTCGCGCGAAACCGTGTCGGGCGAGCAGCGCAGGCAGGCGCGCAGCCCCGCGTCCCGCGCCGCGTCCCCGGTCGCGAAGAAGCGCACGTTGTCGCGGCGGGGATGCCGCGCCGGGCACGAAGGGCGGCAATATATCCCGGTGGTCAGCACGCCAGTCACGAACTGTCCGTCACATGAGCGGTCGCGGGCCAGAACGGCGCGCCAGCAGGCGTCCTCGTCAAGAGCGCCGGATTGCAGAGTGTCGTGCATGGCAGTGGCAGGCATGGCATGTTCCCGGTTGAAGGCAAGACCTTCTGACAGGTTCGAGGCCCGCAGACTTCCCGCGCCTTGCGATCAAAGCGCGGCCCGCCGGGGACGGAGGACGGCCGCGCAGGCAAGCCGCCTTGCATCGCAGCAAAGTTGCCGCTATGCGCGCCCCCGGACGGCAGGGCTGCGCTTGATCTTGCGCGGCACTTTCCCTGCGGTCTGGTCCGGCCATCCGGTAGATGAGGGAATTGACGCGCGTGGAGAATTCCGGCGGCATTACGGCTAGCTTGCAGGGGCGCTATGCTTCGGCGCTTTTCGATCTGGCGAGCGAACGGGGATTCGTCACCGCTGTCGAATCCGATCTGGAACGGCTGGGCGCAGCGCTTCGCACGTCGGACGATCTGGTGACCCTGATCCGCAATCCCCAGATCAGCCGAACAGATGCGGCCCGCGCGCTTGATGGCGTGGCCGGTCTCCTCGGCCTCAGCGAGCTGACCCGCAATTTCATCGGTGTGCTTGCGGCCAATCGCCGCCTCTTCGCCCTGCCCGACGTGATCCGCGCTTTTGCCGCCATCGCCGCTGCCCAGCGCGGCGAAGTGACCGCCGAAGTGACCAGCGCACACGCGCTCAGCGATGACCAGCTCGCCCAGCTCGCCAGCAAGCTGAAGGCCCGCGAGGGCAAGGAAGTAAAGGTAAAGGCAAGTGTCGACCCCGAGATTCTCGGCGGCCTTGTCGTTCGTATCGGCAGCAAGCAGATCGACAGTTCGATCCGCACCCGTCTCAATTCTCTTGCCAAGGCCATGAAGGGCTGATCGCCCCTCAGGTCACACGGCTGAAGCCAAAGTATCGATGAAAGGCTGAACATGGAAATCCGCGCCGCAGAAATCTCCAAGGTCATCAAGGACCAGATCGCCAACTTCGGAACCGAGGCCCAGGTCTCTGAAGTCGGCTCGGTGCTGTCGGTGGGTGACGGCATCGCGCGCATCCACGGGCTCGACAAGGTTCAGGCCGGCGAGATGGTGGAATTCACCAACGGCGTGAAGGGCATGGCGCTCAACCTCGAGGCCGACAACGTCGGCGTCGTGATCTTCGGCTCGGACGCCGAGATCAAGGAAGGCGACCAGGTCAAGCGCACCGGCACCATCGTCGACGTTCCCGTCGGCAAGGGCCTGCTCGGCCGCGTGGTCGATGCCCTCGGCAACCCGATCGACGGCAAGGGTCCGATCGTCGCCGAAGCCCGCATGCGCGTGGAAAAGAAGGCACCCGGCATCATTCCGCGCCAGTCGGTGAGCGAGCCGGTGCAGACCGGCCTCAAGGCGCTTGACGCACTCGTCCCCGTCGGCCGAGGCCAGCGCGAGCTGATCATCGGTGACCGTCAGACCGGCAAGACTGCCGTCGCGATCGACACCTTCATCAACCAGAAGGCCGCCAACGCCGGCGACGACGAGAACAAGAAGCTTTACTGCATCTACGTCGCGGTCGGCCAGAAGCGTTCGACCGTCGCGCAGATCGTGCGCCAGCTGGAGGAAAACGGCGCGATGGAATATTCCATCGTCGTCGCCGCAACCGCATCCGAGCCGGCGCCGCTCCAGTATCTCGCGCCCTACACCGGCGTGACCATGGGCGAATATTTCCGCGACAACGGCATGCACGCCGTCATCGTCTATGACGACTTGTCCAAGCAGGCCGTTGCCTATCGCCAGATGTCGCTGCTGCTGCGCCGTCCGCCG
>JBEIPK010000063.1:0-5975 GCA_040377095.1 Novosphingobium sp. | reverse complement strand
GGTGCACGAGCCCGTCGTGGACCAGCGTGTAGATCACGCCGTAGACGAGTATGCCCAGCCCGATCCACGTCGCTGGCGCCCACGCCGCCTCGCCCAGGATCATCGGGCTGCCGGCCGCGAACATCGAGATGCTCATCGCTGCCCCGACCAGCGCGTAAAGGTCGTTTCGTTCCAGGAAGCCGTCGTGCGGTTCGTGATGGTCGCGGTGCCAGACCCAGCCGAAGCCGTGCATGATGTACTTGTGGCTGGCGAGCGCGATCAGTTCCATCGCCAGTGCGGCGGCAAGCACGATCAAAGCGGCGGCAAGGAGGGACATCGGACGTTTTCCAGCGAGATTGCGAATTGGGCGTGCGACACTTTCTTACAACCCTGCGACCGTGATGACACAGCGATTTTTGCCGTGTTCAGGCTGGCACCGCCAAAAACGGCAAGCCCGGCGCGTTGATGCCTGGGCGAAGATGGAGACTTTCTCATGCGCAAGACCGCAACCCTCATTGTCCCGGCCCTGCTCGCCTCGATGGCAATTGGCACTGTGTCCGCTGAAGCGCGCACCCCGGCGCGGGCCGAGGCGATCCGAACCCAGATCGCCCAGCTTGACCGCGCCGTGGACCGCAGCGACGGACGCGACCGTATCTCCGAGCGCGAGGCCGCAGGCATCAGGCGCGACGTCCGGGACCTCCGGTGGCAGTTTCGCAACTACAATCGCAACGGCCTCAACAACCGCGAGATGTCCGTGCTCGAATCGCGGATCCGCTCGGTCCGTGCCCGGCTGCACATGGAGCGGCGCGACCGCGATGGTCGCCGCGGCTGACGCAAGGGGTTGAGCAAAGCGCCCGACGCCGCCGGGCGCCCGCTCCTCCCTTCGTCTGCCGCTCGCCCGCCATTCGCGCTTGTCATCGCGGCCAAGTCTTTCTAGTCGCGGCAGATGATGTCAGCCACGCCCCGCACCCTCTATGAAAAGATCTGGGATGCCCACGTCGTCGAGAACCGCGACGATGGCACCGCGATCCTGTATATCGACCGTCACCTCGTCCACGAAGTGACCAGCCCGCAGGCGTTCGAGGCGCTTCGCGTCGCCGGCCGAACAGTGCGCCGGCCCGACCTGACCCTCGCCGTGCCGGATCACAACCTGCCGACCACCGCGCGCCGCGACGCCGCTGGAAAGCCGATCCCGATTGCCGATAAGGAAAGCGCGCAGCAGCTCGACGCACTGACGCGCAACGCGCCCGCGTTCGGCATCCGATACATCGGCGATGCCGACCGCGAGCAGGGCATCGTCCACGTCGTTGGGCCGGAACAGGGCTTTTCGCTGCCGGGCGCCACCATCGTCTGCGGCGACAGCCACACTGCCTGCCACGGAGGGCTCGGCGCGCTCGCCTTCGGCATCGGTACGTCCGAGGTGGAGCACGTGCTGGCAACGCAGACGCTTCAGCTCAAGCGTTCGAAGACCATGGAAGTGCGCGTCGAAGGCGATCTTCGCCCCGGGGTTAGCCCCAAGGACCTGATCCTGCACATCATCGGCGTGGTCGGCACTGCCGGCGGCACCGGCCATGTCATCGAATACCGGGGCAAGGCCTTCGAGAACATGAGCATCGAGGGCCGCCTCACCGTCTGCAACATGTCGATCGAGGCGGGCGCCCGCGCCGGGCTGATCGCGCCGGACGAGACGACGTTCGCCTATGTCAAGGGCCGCCCATATGCGCCCAAAGGCGAGGCATGGGACAAGGCGCTGGCTTGGTGGAAATCCCTGCCGACCGATCCGGGCGCGACGTTCGACAAGTCGGTGGTCATCAGTGCCGCCGATGTCGAGCCGACCGTCAGCTGGGGCACCAGTCCCGAGGACGTCGTTCCCATTGGCGGCACGGTTCCCGATCCCGCCAGCTTTGCCGATCCTTCGAAGCAGCAGGCGGCCCGCGCCAGCCTTGACTACATGGGCCTGGAACCCGGCACGCGGATGACCGATGTGGAAGTGCAGAACGTCTTCATCGGCAGCTGCACCAACAGCCGGATCGAAGACCTGCGCGCCGCTGCCGCCGTGATCAAGGGCCGCAAGAAGGCGGCAGGCGTGCACTGGGCCGTGGTCGTCCCAGGCTCCGGCCTCGTCAAGGAGCAGGCGGAAGCCGAAGGGCTCGACGCCGTCTTCATCGAAGCCGGCCTCGAATGGCGCGAACCGGGCTGCTCGGCCTGCCTCGGCATGAACCCGGACAAGGTCCCTGCCGGCGAGCGCTGCGCTTCGACCAGCAACCGCAATTTCGTCGGCCGGCAAGGTCCCGGCGCGCGCACGCATCTCGTGTCGCCGGCGATGGCCGCCGCCGCCGCCGTCACCGGCCGGCTGACAGACGTGCGCGACCTGCTAGGATAGGCCAATGAGCGACAAACCAGACAAGACCGAAGGCGCCGCAAAACCGGAAAAGTCGGGCTGGAGCGGCAAGGCCGCGATTGCCGGCGCCGCTATCGGATCGGCAGCCATCGCAGCGGCAATGCTCTATGCTTCGCGCCGCAAGGAAAAGGCTGAGCGCAACGCGCCCCCGCACGCCGCCGACGCACCTGAAACGGATTGAGGCAGCCAGCATCATGAACCCGATCAACCACGTCGCCGGGCGGGCCATTCCGTTCGGACGCAAGAACATCGATACCGACGTCATCATCCCTGCCCGCTGGCTCAAGACTATCACGCGAGATGGGCTGGGGCGCGGTGCCTTCGAGAACGTCCGCAACGAAACCGGCAATGTGTTCGACAGCCCCGAATTCGCCGGCGCGCCGATCCTCATCGCGGGCGACAACTTCGGCTGCGGATCAAGCCGCGAGCATGCCGCCTGGGCGTTGCTTGACCTGGGCATCACCTGTATCGTCGCGCCAAGCTTTTCCGACATCTTCGCCAGCAACGCCTTCAAGAACGGTATCCTCACCGTTGCGCTGCCGCAGGATCAGGTCGACCGCCTGCTTGAGGTTGCGCAGACGCATCCCATCGACATCGAACTTGAAAGCCAGACCGTGACAACGCCGTTCCAGGACCGTTACACTTTCGAAATCGACCCGTTCCGCAAGGACTGCCTGCTGAAGGGGCTCGACGAAGTGGGACTGACCTTGCAGCGCAGTGAGGCAATTGGCCGCTACGAGGCGCAGGCCGGGGCCAATCTGCCGTTCCTGGCCCGCGCCGAGGCAGCGTGACGACACCAAGCGCACCTGATTGCACATTACCGGTTGAACCGCCCCTGCTGCGCTCGTATCGCCCGGCAGGATATCCATGGGGATGATTGCGATGACCAGTTTCGAAGACCGCGAGCGGGCCGAAGAGGCAAAGTTCGCGCATGACGAGGAAATGCTGTTCCGGATCCAGGCCCGCCGCAACCGGCTGGTCGGCCTGTGGGCGGCAGAGCGCATGAAACTTTCGCCCGAGGAAGCCGAATCCTACGCCAAGGGCGTGGTCCAGGCCGATTTCGAGGAAGCAGGCGACGAGGACGTGATCCGCAAGCTGATGGGCGACCTGATCTCCGCCGGTGTCGAAACCTCGGAAGATGAAGTGCGCGGAGCGCTCCAGGCCCGGATGGTCGAAGCGCGGCGCGCGCTGATGGGCGAGGCCTGAGCATTTTGCGATGGCAATGGCCGCAGACCAGATCGAACTGATGATCCGTGCCGCCCTGCCCGGCGCCGAGGTTGTGATAACCGACCTCGCTGGGGACGGTGATCATTTCGCGGCCCACGTCACGGCGCCGGAATTCAGGGGGCTGAGCCGGATCGCCCAGCACAAGTTGGTGTATCAGGCACTAGGCGGCCGCATGGGCGGCGAGCTCCACGCCTTGCAACTGACCACTTCGGTTCCCAACTAATTGTCCTGAACAGCCTTTTTACGGGATTTTGCGAGCCATGTCGGACGTCAACCAGCGAATCAGCGAAATCGTCAACGCCAGCGATGTCGTGCTTTTCATGAAAGGCACGCCGCTATTCCCGCAGTGCGGTTTTTCCAGCAAGGCGATTGCCATCCTCGATCACCTGGGCGTCGGGTACCAAAGCGTCGATGTGCTGCAGGACATGGAAATCCGGCAGGGCATCAAATCGTTTTCGGACTGGCCGACGATTCCCCAGCTCTATGTGAAGGGCGAATTCGTCGGCGGCAGCGACATCATGATGGAAATGTTCGAGGCGGGCGAGCTTGAGCAGCTCATGTCCGAATCGGGCGTCGCCGCAGCGACCTGAATCCCCAACCGACCAAAACACGCAAAGGGTCGCGGCCTTCGGGCTGGCGGCCCTTTTGCTGTCCGGCGATGGAGGAGGCTCGGGGAGGCGGGGCCGCGGAGACTTTGCAGCCCCGCCTCTATTCGAGACTACATTGGGGGTAATACAGTCTATGCACGGCCCGTGCCAATTCTCAAAATCCTTGATTTTTCGCCTTTTTTGTCAAACGTGGCGGCAAGGTTCAGTCCCGTGATGTAAGGAAAACCGACAAGCCCTGCCGGCCGCCCGGCAAGAGGCTGCCGCCTCATGTTTCCGCTTGCCTTGCCGCGTTGTCGGCGCAAGGACGGGCCCATGAACCTGCCACCGCTCGAAACACCCCTGGAAGTGATCCCCGCCGCAACCGCGCTAGTGTTCCGACACGGCCGCGATGGCGGCCCGCCTGAAATCTTGATGGTCCAGCGCGCGCGGGAAATGCGCTTCGCGGGCGGCGCCGCCGTATTTCCGGGCGGGCGGGTCGATCAGGCGGACCGGGATCTGGCAGCGCGGCTCGCACCCGAAGGCGATCCGGTCGTGTTGGCTGCCAAGATCGCGGCAATGCGCGAAACGCTGGAGGAGACCGGGCTTGCAGTGGCGGTGCAAGGCTCTGTCTCGGCAGCCGACGCGGGGGCAGCGCGCCAGTTCCTGCTTGAACAGGGTGCCCTCGCGCCGGTGCTCGAGCGGCATGGCTGGACGCTCGATCTTGAGGCGCTTGTCCCGTTCGCGCACTGGTGCCCCAATCATGCGCGTGCCTTCGACACCCGCTTTTTCCTCGCCGACCTCGGAACGGGCGAGGTCGACGTCGCCATCGACCAGACGGAAAACACGCGCCTGTTCTGGGCAAGCGCCCGGCGCGCGCTCGACCTTGCGGAAGCAGGGGAGATCAGCGTGATTTTCCCGACGTACCTCAACCTCGAGCGAGTCGCGCAGTTCGCCAGCTTTTCCGAAGTCCGCGACCATGCCCGCCAGACGCCGGTAGACAAGATCACGCCCTGGATCGAAGAGGACGAAGTGGACAAATGGATGACGATCCCCGACGGCCTTGGTTATCCGCTGCGCCGACGGCCGCTATCGACGGTTTATACCGCAAGCGCCTGACAGCACGCCGGGCTCAGTAGCGCGAAATCGACACCGGCACCGGATCGATGCCGTATCTCGCGGCGAGGTGCTCGACGATGGGCTGGTAGAGCGGCACATCGAAAAGGATGCCGGCGCGGTTGCCCTCGATCCAGCGGACCATGCCGGACAGGCCTTCCATGCCTTCAGGCTTGACCAGCACGCGCAGGCCAACCTTCACGAACAGCGCATTGGTGGTGACGCAGCATCCTTCGGCCGAGATGTTCGAGATGCGCCCCCGGTCGCGCAGCCCGCTTTGCGTGCGGCACTGCGCGTCGATCTCGACGAGGAGTCGCTCGGAACGTCGGGGCTGGCCGGTCTCGGGCATGACGCCTTCTACAACATGTCCGGTAAACGGTCCGATAACGTCCGCCGGGTAATTGTCCTTGGGCTGGAGCAAGACGATCCGGAACCGCACCCTGCCTGACAACGTTGTTCTTCGGAAAACCGGAGAAATGTCGTGCAGCGCCATCATCTCGTGCTCGTCGCGGTTCTTGGAGCCACTTTCGCCGGAATGCTGGGCGGACTCGCCGCGAGTCCGGTGCTCCAATCCGCGCCTTTATCAGAAGAGCCGGCGCCGCCTGGAACTGAGGAGAAAATGATGGTCTCCTATCGGTTTATCGAAGGGGGTCCGGAAAACCTGAGCC
>JBEIPK010000014.1:0-50338 GCA_040377095.1 Novosphingobium sp. | reverse complement strand
GGCGTTCGAACCCGTGCTGATCGAAGGCAAGGCGATCCAGCTGCACCCGCTGGTCTGCTCGGCCTTCAACGCCGACTTTGATGGTGACCAGATGGCGGTCCACGTGCCGCTTTCGCTGGAAGCCCAGCTCGAGGCACGCGTGCTGATGATGAGCACCAACAACATCCTAAGCCCCGCGAACGGCAAGCCGATCATCGTGCCTTCGCAGGACATGGTGCTGGGACTTTACTACCTCTCGATCGATCGCGAGAACGAGCCGGGCCAGGGCATGATGCTTGCCGACATGGCCGAAGTGCATCAGGCACTCGAAGTTGGCGCGGTGACTCTCCACTCCAAGATCGTGGCCCGCGTGCCGCAGACCGACGAGGCGGGCAACGAATTCATGGGCCGGTTCGAAACCACCCCGGGCCGCATGCTGATCGGCGAATGCCTGCCCAAATCGCACACCGTGCCCTTCGATGTGGTCAACAAGGTACTGACCAAGAAGGAAATCGGCGACGTCATCGATCAGGTCTATCGTCACACCGGCCAGAAGGACACGGTGCTGTTCGCCGACGCCATCATGGCGCTGGGCTTCCGCAACGCCTTCAAGGCGGGCATCTCGTTCGGCAAGGACGACATGATCATCCCCGATTCCAAGGATGCCCTTGTTGCCGAGACCAAGGAACTGGTCGCCGATTACGAGCAGCAGTACCAGGACGGCCTGATCACCCAGCAGGAAAAGTACAACAAGGTGATCGACGCCTGGAGCCGCTGCGGCGACCAGGTGGCCAAGGCCATGATGGAAGAGATCGAGGCATCGCCGATCGATCCTGAAACCGGCCGCCAGAAGCCGATCAACTCGATCTACATGATGAGCCACTCGGGCGCGCGTGGTTCGCCGGCGCAGATGAAGCAGCTCGCTGGCATGCGCGGGCTGATGGCCAAGCCTTCGGGCGAGATCATCGAGACCCCCATCATCTCGAACTTCAAGGAAGGCCTCACCGTCCTTGAATACTTCAACTCCACGCACGGCGCCCGAAAGGGCCTTGCAGACACCGCGCTCAAGACGGCAAACTCGGGCTACCTGACCCGCCGCCTCGTTGACGTGTCGCAGGACTGCGTCGTGGTGATCGAGGATTGCGGCACCGAACGCGCGCTGGAAATGCGCTCGATCGTGCAGGGCGGCTCGACCATTGCCTCGCTTGGCGAACGCATCCTCGGCCGTACCCTCGCGGAAGATATTTCGGACAAGGATGGCAAGGTCGTCGTCGGCAACGGCACGTTGCTGGACGAAGCCGCGATCAAGGCCATCGAGGAAACCGGCATTCAGGCCGCCCGCATCCGCTCGCCGCTCGTCTGCGAGGCGGAGCAGGGCGTCTGCGCCAAGTGCTATGGCCGCGATCTGGCGCGCGGCACCCCGGTCAACATCGGCGAAGCGGTGGGCGTCATTGCCGCCCAGTCGATCGGCGAGCCGGGCACGCAGCTGACCATGCGCACGTTCCACATCGGCGGCGCGGCACAGGTCAACGAACAGTCGCACCTCGAATCGATCTGCGACGGCACCGTGGTTTACCGCGACATCCCGACGATCACCGACAAGCGCGGCCGCCGGCTCAGCCTCGCCCGCGGCGGCGAAATCGTGGTGATGGACACCGACGGACGCGAGCGCGCCATGCACAAGGTGCCCTATGGTACGCACCTGCTGCACGAAGACGGCGCCATCGTGAACGAGGGCGACCGTCTGGCTGAATGGGATCCGTTCACCACCCCGGTGATCACCGAAAAGCAGGGCGTCGTTCGCTATCAGGACCTGATCGATGGCAAGACGCTGACCGAGCAGACCGACGAAGCGACCGGCATGACCAGCCGCGTCATCACCGAGAACCGCTCGCCCAGCCGCCTCAAGAAGGAAGACCTGCGTCCGCGCCTGACCTTGCTCGACGAGGATTCGGGCGAGGCCGCGCGCTACATGCTGGCGCCCGGCACGACTCTCTCGGTGGAAGATGGCCAGACGGTCGAGGCCGGCGAAATCCTCGCCCGCGCCAGCCGCGAAGCTGCCAAGACCCGCGACATCACCGGTGGTCTGCCGCGCGTTGCCGAGCTGTTCGAGGCGCGCAAGCCCAAGGACAACTCGATCATCGCCAAGATCGCCGGCCGGATCGAGTTCGTCCGCGACTACAAAGCCAAGCGCAAGATCGCGATTGTTCCGGAAGAGGGCGATCCGGTCGAATACCTCATCCCCAAGAGCCGCGTCATCGACGTGCAGGAAGGCGACTGGGTCAAGAAGGGCGATAACCTGATCTCGGGCTCGCCCGATCCGCACGACATCCTGGAAGTCATGGGCGTCGAAGCCCTGGCCGAATATCTCGTCGCGGAAATCCAGGAAGTCTACCGCTTGCAGGGCGTGAAGATCAACGACAAGCACATCGAGGTCATCGTCCGCCAGATGCTCCAGAAGGTGGAGATCACTGACGGCGGCGATACCACGCTGCTGGCCGGCGAGCAGGTCGACTACGAGGAAATGAACGAGTTCAACGCCAAGCTCGCGCCCGGTCAGAAGCCGGCCGAAGGCAAGCCGGTGCTGCTCGGCATCACCAAGGCCAGCTTGCAGACGCGTTCGTTCATCTCGGCCGCCTCGTTCCAGGAAACCACGCGCGTGCTCACGCAAGCCGCGGTCGAGGGCAAGAAGGACTCGCTGATCGGGCTCAAGGAGAACGTCATCGTCGGCCGTCTCATCCCGGCCGGCACCGGCGCGGGCATGAACCGCCTGCGCGTGGCGGCCTCCAGTCGCGATGCGGCGCTGCGGGCGCAGTACCGCAAGCTTCAGGAGAGCCTGATCGCGCCCGAAACGGCCGCCGAAGAGCATGCGGCAGAACTGGCGCAGGGACCGGAAGCAGCGATTGGCGACGACCCGCTGGCCATGGTCGAGGGCGAAACCCACGGCACCGACGCCGATGCGGGCGACTACCTCAACCCCGAAGCCGCCGACGACGCATCGGAAGGCTGAGGCTGGTTCGTTCGTAACGAGACGTGATCGAAAGACCCCGCCGGAGCGATCCGGCGGGGTTTTCCTATTCAGCCTTTAGCTGGTAGCTTTCGTTTCCATGACGCGCACCCGAAACATCACTCCTCACCCTTCCCGGCCCGGGGCGGCGCGGGCAGCGATCGGGAATAGGGAGCAGGTTCTCCCATGCGCGATCGTGTCACTCCAGGGGTGCAAGACCATGGCAAAAAAGGCTTTCTCCGCCCGGACAGCGGCAAGTTCGATTGTCACTTGTGTCACTCTCGCCCTTCTTGCTCTCGCCGCCTGTTCGCCTGCAGGAGGCCCCCAGCCCGCACCCATGCCGCCGCCGGCCATCATTCCCCCGGCCGAACCGCTCTTTGTCCAGCCGACGCGAATCCTTGATGCCGCCGCTGCCGACCGGCTGCTGGGCAACAAGGGCGTGACGCTGCAATGGATTGACTGGAACACACGCGGCACCGCGACCGTCACGCGTGAGGCGAACGGCGTGTGGCACTTGCGCGCGGCACAGGCGCAGGCGGGCGGACCGGGGCGGCTTTATCTTGACGGCGACGTGACCGAAATCGGCGCTGACTATTTCACATTCGAAGGCACGATCCGCATCAAGGACACGCCAGATGCCGGACGATTCTGCGAAAAGCGCAAGACCTGGCATTTTGCTGTCACACAGAACCGGCCCTATTGGCGGCTACGCGAATTCGAGTGGTGCGATGGACTGACCGACTATGTGGACATCTATTATCCGCAATAGACTATTATCTGCAATAGACCGGGCAAGGGCGCGGGATCAGCTCTTGTTGATCACCATCTCGTTGCCGTGAAGCTCGATGCGGCCAAGCTGGCGCAGCACCGACTGGCCGAGCAGGTTCGTCTCCAGCCCGTCGACAACGATGGCACGGACGTTCTCAAGTTCCTTGCCGGCGACGACCAATCGCTCAACCGTGACGACGGCGCCGTGCCCCGGGCCCGAAGCGGTCTGGGTGATTGGCTGGAAGGTTGAAGGCTCTACTTCAATGCCGAATTCCATCGCATCGTCCACCGTGAGTGCCAGCACATCGGCGCCAGTGTCGATCAGGAAGCGGCCGGTCTGCCCGTTGACTTCAGCATTGAGGAAGAACTGGCCGGAACTGTCGCGCCTTATCACGGTCTGTTCGGCGCTGGCGTAATAGTTCTGGCGGGAGTCCTTGCCGCCCACTTGTGTGGACCGGGCGGTTTCAGCTTCGGCAGGCGCGGGGTTGCCGGACAGGATCTGCGCGCCAAGAAACATGGCGAGGATCGACAGGAAGGCGAGCGCATAGAGGCGGATCATGCGGGCATCCTAGCAGCCGGGTGTTACTGCTTTGCAAACGGCGGCGTTGGTGGCCGTAGAACCACGTATCAGGCGGCTGGAACCACTGCTGCGAGCCCGTCCGCTTCCAGCTCTGCCGCCTTGGCCTCGACCAGCGCGACAATGTGATCGAGCATATGCTCCGACTGCACGTGGTGATCGGTCACGCCCGAAAGATAGACCATGTGCTTGCCGTTGCCGCCGCCGGTAATGCCGATGTCGGTCTCCCGCGCCTCGCCCGGGCCGTTGACGACGCAGCCGAGTACCGAGAGCGAAAGCGGCGTCTTGATGTGGCTGAGGCGGCTCTCCAGCGCCTCGACCGTGCGGATCACGTCAAACCCCTGCCGCGCGCAGCTGGGGCACGAGACGACGCGCACGCCGCGCGTGCGCAGGCCGAGGCTTTTCAGGATCTCGAAACCGACGCGCACTTCCTCTTCCGGCTCGGCCGAGAGCGAAACGCGGATGGTGTCGCCGATCCCGGCCCAAAGCAGGTTGCCGATGCCGATGGCTGACTTCACGGTGCCGCCGATCAGCCCGCCGGCCTCGGTAATGCCAAGGTGCAGCGGACAATCCACCGCCTCGGCAAGACCCTGATAGGCCGCGACCGCAAGGAACACGTCGCTGGCCTTCACCGCGACCTTGAATTCGTGAAAGTCGTGATCCTGCAAGAGCTTGATATGATCGAGCGCGGATTCGACCAGCGCTGCCGGGCATGGCTCGCCGTACTTTTCGAGCAGGTCCTTCTCGAGGCTCCCCGCATTGACCCCGATGCGGATCGCGCAGCCATTGGCCTTGGCGGCGCGCACCACTTCGGCGACGCGCTCGTCCGAGCCGATGTTGCCGGGATTGATCCGCAGGCAGGCCGCGCCCGCATCGGCAGCTTCCAGCGCGCGCTTGTAGTGGAAATGGATGTCAGCGATCAGCGGCACGGTCGCGGCGCGGGCGATCTCGCGGAACGCGGCGGTGCTGTCCTCGTCGGGGCAGGACACGCGGATCAGATCGGCGCCCGCATCCTCGCAGCGGCGGATCTGGTCGATCGTCGCCGCCGCATCGGACGTCGGCGTGTTGGTCATGGTCTGCACCGTGATCGGTGCATCGCCGCCAACGGGGACGGAGCCGACCATGATCTGGCGGCTGGCGCGGCGCTCTATGGTGCGCCAAGGTCTGATTGCGTGAATTCCGGCGTCCGACATGGCTGCCATATAGGCGCGATCGGCGAACGGGGAAACCCCGCCTGCCGCGACCGGCCTTAAAGCAGCTTTGCGAAAAGGTATTCCTCGTCGCGCTGTTTGCCGACCATGAAGTGGATGTCGGCAACGCGGGCAAAGCCGTAGCGCGCGTAAAAGCGCTGTGCATCGCCGTTGCCGCTCCACACCGACAGCTGCATCTCGTCGGCGCCGAGCGCGTGGGCCTCGTCGAGCGCCCAGTCCATCAGCGCGGCACCGATGCCCTGACCGGTCATGCCGGGGGCGGTATAGAGCTGCTTGAGTTCGATGAGCCGCTCCCCGCGCGCATGCTCAGGCCAGCCACTGCGCAATCCAAGCTTGCAGTAGCCCGCAAGGCTGCTCTGCGCCTCCGCGACGCGGTAGCGCCGCTCGGGGCTGTCCAGTTCGGATGCGATGGCACCTTCCGAGAATATCTGCTCGAGGAACGGCGCAAGGTCTTCTTCGCGATAGAGGTGGCCGAACTTGGCGACGAAGCTGTCGTGGCCCAGCGCGGCAAGCATGGGCACGTCTTCAGGTTCGGGCTGGCGCAGGACAATCATGGGCCCGCCTAGCGCAATCACCGGCTTTCGCAAAGGCCGGGGCGCAGGTCGTTGCAATTGACTTGCAAGTGCCCGCTGCTAGTTTCGTCCACGCGGCAACAGGGGTTCGCTGCGAGGGGAAAACAAGTGCGCCGCGCGTGTCCGGAGCAATCATGCTGCCGCGACAGCAAGGAGACGACACATGAAATCAATGCGTCTAGCAGTCATCGTCGCTGCCTCCGTCACGCTGGCCTTGGCCAGTCCCGCCGCCGCAGAAAGCGAATACCCCTATGACCTCGGCGACTATGTCGAAGTCGGCATGATCACCGTCGATGACGGGCACGATCTTGATTATGCCAAATTCCTCGCCGGCCAGTGGAAGCGCGGGCAGGACTATGCCAAGCAGCAAGGCTGGATCTCGAGCTACGAAGTTCTCTACAATGTCTACAAGCGCGACGGCGAGCCTGATATCTATCTCATGAGCTATGCGCCGCGACTTGCCGACAAGGCCGAGGAACTGCGCAGAAACGATGCTTACCGTGCCTTCATGCAGCGCACCGAAAGCCAGCTACAGGCCGAATCCGGTGAGCGCGCCAAGTACCGGCGCCAGATGGGCGCGATGATGCTGCGCCGGGTTGACTGGAAAAAGTGATCTGACCCGCAAGCGCGGGGGAGGAGATCAACCCTCCCCCGCGTGCTTGTCGGCCTTTCGCCGGCCAAGCCGCATGCCGGCCTCGAGCCGGGCGCGGAGCTGGGTGTAATAAGCCTCGAGGAACGCGCGCGAAGGATCAGTGCCGGCCGCGCGGCCGATCTTGGCGGCAATTGCCTGATGCACGGCGGCGAGCGACTCAGCTCGGTTTTCGCGAAGCACGCGCTCCAGCGTCTGGAGCTCATACTCGCCGTAAACGGCAAGCTCCGCCGGCGTGAAGCGGATGTCAGGCTCCGGTGCAGCGGGGGCGTCCCGCCTCGCCGACATTGTCGTTTCCAGCTTGCGGCGCGGCCGCTCGACCACCCAGGTGCCTGCGATGATGTCGCCCGCACGCAACCTGTCACGGTTGAAAAAGGGAAACAGCGCGAAGACCAGGAACCACGCCGTCGCCGCCAGGCCCGCCGCGCCGGTATCGCCGCCGTCATTGGCGGAAAGCAGGAAAGTGACCGGCAGGAACAGCTCGATATCGCGCAGCAGATTGCGGGCGATGACCATTTCCGCCGTCAGCCGCCCACCATTTCGTGCCGCGATGCGAATGCCGGCCATACGCTTGCCCGGCGTCGCCCCGCGCGGCCCCAGCTCGAAGAACAGGAAATACGCGTTCTTGAAAAGGAACATCGCGGCAATCCACACGATGTAGAGGAACTGGAGCGCGTGGCCGATCGGCGAGGTATCCTCCAGCTGGCCCATGGCCGCCACCGTGCCGCCGGCAAGCGCGATCAGGGCAAATGTGGTCGCCATGATGAGAAAGCCGATCAGGCACAGATCGATGATCAGCGCCCCCGCCCGGCTGCCCCGGCTGGCGATCGTCAGCGGCAGGGCAATGCCTTCGGGCGTGACCATGATCCGGTCGCGCGAATGGCGCTGGACGCTGCGGGGCATGACTTGCGCCGTCATCGCCCCGCCCCCCCGGCGGCGGCGCGCGGCACATAGAAATAGGCCAGCCACAGCGCCAACATGGCAATCCCGACACTGGCGCGGCCCGGCGTATTGTCGATCAGCTGGCGCGCGAAGCCTTCGAGGATTGCCGCCACGACGAGCATGAGGATGACGCCGGTCATCACCTGCGCCGCGCGCGTGCCCGCCTGCGATGCCGCCTGCATGATGGAACGCATCCCCGGAAAGGCCATCGATCGCCCGATGTGAAGGCCTGCTCCGCCCGCCAGCAGGATGGCGAACAGCTCGGTCGTGCCGTGGACCGAAAGCCAGGCAACGAAATCAAGCGTCAGCCCCGCCTGATGATAGAGCCACAGCATAGCCCCCAGCGTCGCGGTGTTCTGAACCAGCAGCAGCAGCGAGGGCACGCCGAACGCAAAGCCCAGCGCGAAAGCGAGGATCGAGACCTGCGCGTTGTTGCTGAACAGATAGGAGGCAAAGGCACCAAGCCCGCCCTTGTCGGCATGGCCGAAGAGGGTCGAGCGCAGCACCTCCGCGCTCGCGCCGGGCACCCGTTCGTCCGCGAACTGCGGCGGGACGAGCGCGTGGTACCATTCGACATCGCTGGCGACGAGCAGCCAGCCCGCGATCGTCCCGGCGGCCATGACCGCGAGCGCAATCGCGATATCGAGGCCGATGCCGCGCACCGCCGCGCTCCAGCCTCCTCCCAGGAAGCGGCGCAGCCAAGACCACAACGAGGCGCGCGGCCCGTAGACCACGAACCACGCGCGCTGGACCAGCGTTTCCAGGTACGCGAGGGTGGCAGCATCAAGCGAAGTTTCCCGAGCGACCGAGAGACTGGACGCTACCGTGCGGTAAAGCCCCGGCAGGGCGAGCAGGTCTTCGTCCGAAATCTTGCGCAGGCGGCCGCTCTCCATGCGCGCGACAATACCTTCAAGGCGCTTCCAGTCGCCCTCGCGCTCCATCCGGAAGCGGTCGGACCTGAGCGCGGCGGCAGCGACAGCGGCATCAAGCGGCAAGCCATGGTCGCTCATCCGATCAGTCCCGCGCGCTTGATCGCAAGATAGGCGTCGATCAGCCGCAGCCCGACCTGCTCGTGCGGCGCCTCAATCACATCGACGCCGCACTGGCGCAGCCGGCGCGTCACCAGCGCGCGCTGGCGCAGCAGCTGGTCTGCCGTGACTGCCATGGCAAGCTGGTCCATGCCTGCGGGCGCGGCCTGCGCGAGATCGACAAGTTCCTCGTCAGTCATCGTCACGAACAGCACGACATGGCGCGAGACAAGCCGGCCAACACTTTCCATCATCAGCTCGGCGCTGGTCGGGTCCGTGAAATCGGAGAAGATCACGATCAGCGAGCGGCGCGCCAGTCGCCCGGCCAAAGTCGCCATCGCGAGCGTGAAGTTGGGTTCCTGCGCATGGTAGTCCAGCCCGGCAGCGGCGCGCTGGATGCGGTGAAACTCGCCGCTACCCTGGATGAAGGGCGTTATCAATTCAGGCCGCGCGGCAAAGCCGAACAGCGCCACCCGGTCACCGCCCTTGAGCGCGACATACGACGCGGCCAGTGCTGCCGACACCGCCCTGTCAATGCGCGGCACACCGGCACTCATGTTGCCCCCTGACCCGCCCACAGGCTCGCACATAGCCTGCCCGCAATCGAAGGCGAAGACGATCTGGTTGTTGCGCTCGGTCTCGAATTCGCGGGCATAAAGCTGGACGTGGCGGGCCGAGCTCTTCCAGTCGATCCGCCGCTTGTCCATGCCGGGGCGGTATTCGGTCAACGCCTCGAACTGCGTGCCCTCGCCGCGGATGCGCCGCGCGAGCAAGCCGTACTGCGCGTCGCGCAGGAAGGTCTGCAGGGTGGGCGAACGCACCGCCCCGATATTGGGCCAGACCCGCACCTCGAAGCCGGGCTCCTTGGCGATGTGACGCGCGCCTAGGCCCAGCGGCCCGCTCCAGCGCAGCCAGACCTTCCCGATACGGCCCATGCCGCGCCGCACCGGCCGGTAGCTTGCGGCGGCTTGCCATGTGTCCTCGACACTTTCGAACAGCGCGAAGGCCATGCGCCCGCCGGGCACCAGCCGCGGATCGAGCGCGATGGCGCAGTAAACGTCGCTGCGAAGCCCGCCGGCAAAGCCCGCGCTGACCCGGAGCCAGCACTCCGCGCCCACTTCCTCGTCGGGCCGGGCGGTGAATTCGAAGCTGACCAGGCGCCCCGCCGCCAGTGCGTCGGCCACGACCAGCAGCAGCAGCGCGCCGCCCAGAGCGGGTGCTGCGATCCAGGCCCCAGGCGCTAGCGCCGCCACCAGCAGCGCGGCCGGCGCCGCCAGCGCGGCAATCACGGCCGCGCGCATCGTTGGGACGACGAAAGGCAGCGCAAGTTTCACCTCAGCGCGGCGCCTCGGTCTGCTCGATAAGCTGTGCAACCAGTGCCTCGACCTGCTTGCCCTCGATCTCGGCCGCAGGAGACAGCAGCAGCCGGTGGCGCAAGACCGCGACGGCCAGCGACTTGACGTCGTCGGGCACCGCATAGTCGCGCCCGTCGAGCGCGGCCCGCGCCCGCGCCGCACCCGCCAGCAGCACGGCGGCACGGGGGGACGCGCCGCAGGACAGGTCCGGACTGTCGCGCGTCGATCGGACCAGTCGGACCACGTAATCGAGCACGCTGTCGGCCATGGTCACGCCGCGCACCGCCTGCACTGCCGCGTCGAGCACGCCCGGACCGGCGACGACGGCAATCCCAAGCTCTACCGGCCGGGGCAAGCCGCTGCTCTCGCCAAACCGGGCAACGATGCGCGTTTCCTCCTCATGGCTGGGATAGGGCACCAGCAGCTTGAACAGGAACCGGTCAAGCTGCGCCTCGGGAAGGGGATAGACGCCCTGGCTCTCGATCGGGTTCTGCGTCGCCACGACCATGAAATGGTCCGGCAGCGGATGCGCCGTCCCGTCAAGGGTGACGCGGCGTTCCTGCATGGCCTCCAGCAATGCAGCCTGTGTCTTGGGCGGGGTGCGGTTGATCTCGTCGGCCAGCAGCAGGTCACAGAAGATCGCCCCGCGCGTCAGGGTGAACTGGCTGGTCTGAAAATTGAACAGGTTGGAACCGAGGATGTCGCCGGGCATCAGGTCCGGCGTGAACTGGATGCGCCCGAAATCGAGCCCGAGCGAGGCCGCGAAGCACTGCGCAAGGAACGTCTTCGCCGTCCCCGGCGGCCCTTCCAGCAGCACATGCCCGCGCGCGAGGAGCGCCACCAGCAAATGATCGACCGTTCCCGCTTGCCCAACGACGGCCTTGCCCACCTCGGCGCGGATCGCATCGGCCAGCGCGCCGACCTCGCCGATTGTCATCGCCTCGCTCATTTCAACAGCGTCCTTTCAAGTCCGTGCAATTCCATGGCGTTCCTGAGGATATCCTGCAGCCGTGTTGCGCGGCGAAGGCGCCCGGCGACCACCGAGAACGGCGCGGCGTCCAGCCCGCGCGCCGTCATCGCCCGGTCGATCGCCGCTTCACCGGCAGCAACGTCGAGCCCGCGAGGCACGGCAAGCGCATGGCACAATCGCTCGCGCACCGCCGCAGCATAAGGCGCCGTCACAAGATGCAGCCGCCGCGTCCGCCGGATCAGCCCGGCGGTGTTCGCCACCAGAGCCTGCTTGCCGAAGGCAATCGCGCGCTCGCCCTCCATCGCGGGACCAAACCGCAGGAACGCACGCCAGCCCGCGACCAGCCCCGCGATCATGAGGCACAGCGTCGCGGCGAGGAACGGGGGCGTGAATGCCAGCGTCAGCAGGTTGGCCGAGCGGGCGTGACCGTTAAGCGTGAGGTCGAAGTTGACCGCCCCCTCGCCCGACCCGGCAGCAGCGCGGACAAGCCGTTCGGCGAGCAGCGCGCCCTCACGCCGCGCAAATCCGTAGTTGTTGACGAGGTCCGGCTCGAAAACCATGACCAGAGGGTAGGTCCGCTCATTGCCCTCGCCGATCTGGGTTGCGCGCATGCCGTAACGCTCAAGGCCGGGATAGAACCCGCCATCGTCGATGAAGCCTGCAAGGACGCGGTCCTCGTCGGTGACGACAAGGGGGACCAGACGCGCCCCGCTGCCAGTCTGCACGGCGCCAGGAGCGGGCAGCACACCGTTGAGCCCGATCATGTTCCAGCGCCCGCCGGCAGGCCTCCGGTCGAGCGACAGATCGTCGCGAAAGCCCGGCCAGTTCACCTGCGCCGGCCCGGCAAGGCGAACCCAGCCCTTGCGGCCGCCGCTCTGCGCCGGTGCCGACATGGCCATCCACTTGGGCATGATCACGATCGTTGGCCCGATGACATGGCGGTTCGCCACGATCCGGTCGAGCTGTTCGGGATCGACTTCGGCTGGCGGCGTCAGGATCAGCAAGCCGGGTTTCTCAAGCACGCCCTCGCTGGTCGAGCGGCGCACGGTCATGCCGCGCCGCTCCAGATAATCAGCCATCGCGGCATAGCCGTTGAGCCCGCGCCCACCGGCGTGCCCGCCGCCATCGTTGGTCGATCCGCCGGCCCCGCCCACGCCGAGGCTCATCCCCGCGCCCAGCATCCACAGCAACGCCACGAAGACCGCCGCGCCGAACACAACCAGCACCAGCACGCCGCGCCGGCTGAACGGATTCTCGCCCGCTCGGATCGAGCCTTCATAAGGATCGTTCATGCGGCCAGATCCGAAAGCGCGAAGCGGGCATAGGCATCGCGCGCGCTGTTCCAGTCCCCCGCCCCCAGATCGCGCAACGCGAAGCGGCTGCGCTCGACCAGAACGGCGATTTCCCCGAAAGCACTGCGTGCGACCTGCGGCAGCTGAGGCAGGTGCGCGATTTCGCGCGCGGTGCTCGCCGGTTGCAGCCACTGCGGCCGGGCCTGCGCAATATGACCCACGCTGCGCTGGAGCAGCAGATGGACCGCCTCGGCAAAGCGGCCTTGCGAAGCGAGCCGATCCGCGTCTTCGAGAAGCGCTTCTGCGGCGTGCCGGTCCGGCCTCCAGCCTTCTTCCGCCGCCGACACCTTACTGCGGCGGAGCGAGAGGAACCATGAGGCGAGCCGCCACACGATAAGAGCGGCCGCCAGCACGGCCAGACCGATCAGCAGCCACCTGAGCACCGGCCATGACAGACCGATTGCCCGGCCCAGCGGCTCGAGCACGCTCTGGAGCCATTCGCCCAGCGATTTCAGCCAGTCGGGTGTAACCGGCGGCTTTGGCGGTGGAAGCGGCGCGTATTGGATGTCGGCCGTATCGCGCACGGCCTGCCAGTCACGCACGGCATCGCGCGCCGCCGTGGACCCTGAAATGACTGTGCCCTCGCCGCTCACATCGTGCGTGGTGGCATGGCGCCCGGCCTAGGGCAAGCGCGCAGCCGGAGCCAGCTCCCTTGGAGCCTATCCCCGGCCCCGCGCCTGGGGATAGGTGCCGAGCACCCGCAGGTCCTTGCAGTGAAAGGCCAGCTCTTCGATCGCGCGGTCCACTTCCGGCGTCCCGGGCGCCCCGACGATATCGGCATAGAACATCGTCGCGGAAAAACTGGCGCCCTTCTGGTAGCTTTCGAGCTTGGTCATGTTGACGCCGTTGGTCGCGAAACCGCCCAACGCCTTGTAAAGCGCGGCCGGCACGTTTTTCACTTCGAAGACCAGCGTCGTCATCGTCGGCTGCCCGGCGAGTGTCACGGGATCAAGCGGCTCGCGCGCAAGGACCACGAACCGCGTGGTGTTGTCGTGCGCATCCTCGACGTTGTTCTCGACGATTTCCAGCCCGTAAAGCTCCGCTGCGAGCGCCGGGGCGATGGCGCAGGCACGCGGATCGCCCTGCTCGCGGATGAAGGCCGCCGCGCCGGCCGTATCGGCATAGGACATTGGCACGATGCCGCGCGTGCGAAGGTACACTCGCGACTGTCCCAGCGCCTGTGGGTGGCTGTAGGCGCCGCTGAAGCCGCCGGTGACGCCAGGCAGCGCCATCAAGGCATGATGGATCGACAGGAAATGCTCGCCGACGATGGCCAGCCCGCTTTCGGGCAGCAGGAAGTGGATATCGGCGACGCGGCCGTGCTGCGAATTCTCGATTGGGATGATCGCGCGCGCCGCCCGGCCTTCCTTCACCGCATCAAGCGCATCCTCGAAGCTGAAGCAGGGCAGCGGCAGGCAGCCCGGCGCATATTCCAGCGCGGCGCGGTGCGAGTTGGAACCGGGCGCGCCTTGCAGCGCCATCGCGCGCGCGGGGTCGCCTGCGGCCTCGGCAGTCATCGCCTCGACAAGTTCGAGGGCTGGCTTGGGAAAACTGTGCATGATGGCGCCTGCGATTAGCAGCATGGGGAAATCAGGCAATGGGCGACGTCCAATGGACCTGGACGCGCGAATTTCCCGATCAGCCTATTGCGCTTGCGTGGATGGCTCACTAGAGCGGCGCGCAAATGCCATAGAGGCCATTTCCACGGGGCAATCTTCGATGGACGACCGTTTCAATACCATTTCCGGCTGGGCGCTGTTCGCCGGCATCGTCGCGCTTGGCCTGTCATCGGTCAGCGGCACCTATTTCGGCGCTGACAAGCACCACCGGCCCGAGACCATGGGCTACGCAATCGAAGGCGTGGTTTCCAGCGAGGGCGGCGAATCGGCCGAACCGCTTGCCAACCTCCTCGCCAAGGCCGACGTCGCCAAGGGCGAGCAGGTCTTCAAGAAGTGCGCCTCGTGCCACACGGCTGCCCAGGGCGGCGCCAGTGGCATCGGACCCAATCTTTATGCCACGATGGGCAAGAACCTGGGCCACGTACCTGGATTCGCCTATTCGGACGCTTTGAAGAGCGTGGGCGGCAACTGGGACTTCGACAAGATGGACGCCTGGCTGCACAACCCGAAAAAGTTCGCGCCCGGCACCAAGATGACATTCGCCGGCCTGCCCAGCGCGGAAGACCGTGCGGCCGTCATCCTCTATCTCAACTCGCTCGGCTCGAACCTGCCGCTGCCCGCGCCGGTTGCGGCCGATGCTCCGGCGGCTGACGCAAGCGCCGCGCCTTCGGGCGAAGCAAGCGGCGCTCCCGCTGCCGGTGCCAGCGAAGCTGCGGCAGCGCCCTCGGGAGCAGCGAGCGCAGCGGCCCAGCCCTGATCCGGTTTTCCAGTTTTCTCCGACGGGAGAAACGACAAGGGCGGGACGCAGGTCCCGTCCTTTTTGTTTGAAGCACAGGCCGCGCCGGGCTGACCCACGCCCCCGTTGCACAAAATCCTCTTTCCCATATGCTCTTGCGCAACTGAACCCGTCGGACACGACGGCCACGACTACGGGAGAACGAGGATGACCTTCAAGCTAATCAATGCCCGCCCCAGCCCCTATGGTCGCAAGGTCGCTGTCGTGCTCGAGGAAAAGGGACTGCCTTACGAGGTCCAATACGACACGCCGTGGGTGCCGGGCACCTGTGTCGGCGATTACAATCCGCTCGAACAGCTACCCATCCTCCTCACTGAAACCGGCGAGGCGGTTTACGATTCGCCCTACATCGTCGAGTGGCTGGAAACGCGTTCTCCGGAGCCGGCGCTCCTGCCCTCGGACGTCGATGGTCGGCTTGAGGCGCGCAAGCGCCAGATGCTGGGCGAGCGGCTGCTCGACTTCTGCGGGATCCTGATGTTCGAATCCAAGCGCGAACACCCCAGCCAGCCTTGGTATGACCGTCACGCCAGCAAGGTCATCCGTGCGCTCACCGAACTTGACCGGCTCTATGCCAGCCCGGTCGCGGGCAAACTGGAGCTTGACCTAGGCGATATCGCGGTGGTCACGACTCTCGACCTGCTGGAGTTCGTGGTGGCCGACGGCATCGCGCTCGATCTTCCCGAAATGCGCTGGCGCGATATTTATCCCGCGCTCACCCAATTGTCCGAACGCCTCAACCGCCGCGCCTCATTCAGCAAGACCGTGCCCCAGCACATGGACATGGACATGAGCGGCACGGTAGGCTGAACGCGCGCTATTCGCTGTCCCTGCGTCCCTTGAAGCCCTGAGCGATCACATACCATTCGGACGAA
This sequence comes from Novosphingobium sp., assembly GCA_040377095.1. GTDB lineage: Bacteria > Pseudomonadota > Alphaproteobacteria > Sphingomonadales > Sphingomonadaceae > Novosphingobium. The sequence continues at coordinate 34,641 of JBEIPK010000014.1, read as the reverse complement.
TCCTTGCGGCTCGCCGGCGGCTTGGCATGTTTCACGCTTGTAAAGTTCTTCTTGAGGATCGTCAGCAACGCGCCGTCGGTCCCGCCCGCGAAGACTTTCGCCACGAATGCGCCGCCCGGCGCCAGCGTGGTGATCGCAAAGTCCACTGCCGTCTCGACCAGCCCCATCGTGCGCAAGTGGTCGGTCTGCTTGTGGCCAACGGTATTCGCGGCCATGTCCGACAGCACGAGATCGGGCGGACCATCAAGTGCGGCGACTATCGCCCCGGGCGCCTCGTCGGCCATGAAATCCATCTGCAGGATGGTCACCCCCTCGATTGGGTCGACCGGCAGAAGATCGATGCCGACGATCCGCGCGGAAGGAATGCGCTGGCGCATGACCTGGCTCCAGCCGCCGGGCGCAATGCCGAGATCGACTGCGCGCAAGACGCCTTTGAGCAGGCCGAACCGCTCATCCAGCTCCGACAGCTTATAGGCGGCCCGGCTGCGATACCCGTCAGCCTTGGCTTGCCGAACGTAGGGGTCGTTGATCTGGCGCGACAGCCAGCGCGACGAGCTGGCGGTTCGCCCCTTGGCGCGCTTCAGCCTTTCGCCCGGATCCCGTCCCGATCTGCTCATCGCCCTCAGCCCGCTCGCGAATCAGGGCGGCGGCCGCGTTGGAGGCGCGATCGTTGGCGCTCGCCCTCGCCGTGCGTGGCGATCAGGCTGCGCAGGATGCCTTCGCGAATGCCGCGATCGGCGACGCCGAGCCGGTCGGCAGGCCAGACATCGAGGATCGAATCGAGGATGGCGCAGCCCGCGATCACCTGATCCGCCCGTTCGCGCCCGATACAGGGCAGGGCTTGCCGCTGGCTCAGCGACATGGACGACAAACGCTCACTGATATCGCGCATCGAGCTGGCCGGAACGATCAGGCCGTCGACCGCCCGCCGGTCGTACTGCGGCAGGTCGAGGTGCAGGCTCGCCAGCGTGGTCACCGTGCCGCTGGTGCCAAGCAGCCGCAGCGGCCCGTGCTCGCGCGCCAGGGTGCGGGTCACCGACGAGCGCGCTGAGAAGCCGGCGAGGCTGGAGCCGACCAGCTCGCGCATGCGGGCGTAGCGTTCGAGCCGCGATTGAAGATCGCCCGGTTGCTCCGGGCAGGTCTCGGTCAGCGAGACGACGCCCCAGGGAACGCTCTGCCAGTCAAGGATCTCGGGCACCGTGTCGGTGCTCTCGATCAGCACAAGCTCGGTCGAGCCGCCGCCGATGTCGAAGATCATTGCCGGCCCAAGACCGGGCTCTAGCAGGATATGGCAGCCCAGCACCGCGAGCCGCGCTTCCTCGCGCGCGCTGATGATGTCGAGCGCGATGCCAGTCTCATGGCGGACGCGCTCGATGAACTCGGCCCCGTTGTCAGCCCGGCGGCAGGCCTCGGTCGCCACAGAGCGCGCGAGGTGCACATTGCGGCGGCGCAGCTTGTCCGAGCAGACATGCAGCGCGGACAGCGCCCGGTCCATCGCCGCATCGCTCAGCCGGTTGCTCTTCGCCAGTCCCTCGCCCAGGCGGACGACCCGACTGAAGGCATCGACCACGACAAGGTTCTCGCCCGACGGCTTGGCAATCAGCAGGCGGCAGTTGTTGGTGCCGAGATCGAGTGCGGCATAGGCACTGCGCTGTCCGACGGGGCGCCGCCAGCCGGAAGGATCAAGGCGCGCGGCATCGGGATCAGGGCCGCCGGCGGCGGCCGGTCTCGAACTGGGGGCCGTGCTGCCCGTGCCGGCCGAACCCGGAATTCTGGCGGGGTTTGCGGTTTTGGTAACGGGCGCTTCCTGCCAGTCCAGCCCCGCGTCCCGGCCCGAAGTATCCGGGCGCATTGCCGGCGGAATTCGATCCGCCATGGTCATTGCACTCTTTATGTTTATCCCGCCAGGCGGGTACTTGACGGCAATGCTAGCGGCGCGGCGCCAAACAGGCAAGTGCCGCCTTCCCGGACAGGGAACCGGTGCAATATCGCTCTTGACCCATCACGGCGCGCCAATTATGGGCCGCCGCTCCTGCCCCTTCGTCTAATGGTAAGACTACGGACTCTGACTCCGTCAATCGAGGTTCGAATCCTCGGGGGGCATCCAGCTTCAACCTTTCGGGTCAGGCAGACGAGCGTTTCAGCTCATCGGACCGAACGGATCGCCCAGCATATCGAAAGTTTCCGGATCGGGTCCCATGCTCCCGGCAGGGTCGTCGAGCGCATCGAGCGCGGCCATCGCCTCGTCGTCGAGCACAAGGTCGAGCGCGTCGAGATTGTCCTCCATGTGCGCGGCGGACGAGGCCTTGGGAATGACGATGATGTCCTGCTCCATGTGCCAGGCCAGCACCAGCCGCGCAGGTGATACGCCCAGCCGGGCGGCGACGGCCATGACGCGCGGGTCGGACAGCATCCCGCCGCGCCCCAGCGGGCTCCATGCCTGCGTCGCGATGCCAAGGCGGCGATGGCAGCGGCGCAGGTCGGTCCGCTGATAGGACGGGTGGCATTCGATCTGGTTGACCGCGGGAACCACGCCGGTCGCATCGATGATCCGTTCAAGGTGCGGCTCAAGGAAATTGGACACTCCGATCGAGCGGACCTTGCCTTCATCGCGCAACCTGACGAGCGCGCGCCAGGCATCGACATACTTGTCCTGCGACGGGACCGGCCAATGGATCAGGTAGAGGTCGATATAGTCCAGCCCCAGCCTCTCCAGGCTCTCGTCGCAGGCTTGCAGCGCCCTGTCCTGATGGGAGTTCCACAGCTTCGTCGTCACCAGCACATGTTCGCGCGGCAACCCGCATTCGCGAACGCCGCGGCCAGTGCCGACTTCGTTGCCATAGACCGGCGCCGTATCGAACAGGCAATAGCCCATGTCGGCTGCGCTGCGCATGGCGGCGGAGACATCGGCGTCAGGAATGTACATCACGCCCAGCCCGATCAGTGGGAACTCGGTTCCGTCGTTCAGTGTCAGGCTTGCCTTCACGTCCATCCTCCCGGTTGTCTGTCTTGCGCCGCCGTTCCCGACAGGCCTATGCTTGGCTGATCGAACGTTGCTTCAAAAGTGCCGGCAAGGAAATCGCTAATGTCACTGGTTCACAGTTATCGCATGCAGGCCCGGCCTGGCGCCGAAGACGATCTTGGCGCGGCGCTCGAGGCTCTGGCCGGGGCCGTCCGGTCGATCACCGGCTCGCAAGGCGCCATCGTGCTACAGGACCGCAAGGACGCGGCAAAATTCCTGTTTCTCGAATACTGGGACAGCGAAGCGTCCCGGAATGCCGCCGGATCGCAGCTTCCCAAGGACGTGATGGGCCGCGTCATGGCCAGCCAGGGCGGGCCGATCGAGATGACGCTATGGGACCGCCGCACGGATTGAGCGCGCCCGCCCTCGGGACCAGCTCAGTGATTGCAGGCCAGCGCCTCGACCACGTCGTCGAGCCGGGCCGGATCGCCCAGCGCGAGGACGTGCCCGGTTGACCCCGCATGGAGCGGATCGCCGTTCCAGTCGGCCATCGTGCCGCCCGCGCCTTCCACCACCGGGACCAGCGCCGCCCAGTCGTGCAGCTTGAGGTTCGCCTCGCAGACCACGTCGAGGTGGCCCGAGGCAAGCATGGCGTAGTTGTAGCAGTCGCCGCCCATGACCATGCGGCGGTGATCCGTCCGCGCTGCAAGGCCCATGAAGTGCGCGCCGTCGTGGTCGTCGAAATAATGCGGGCCTGTTGTGGCAAGAGAGGCCTCCGCAAGCGTCCGGCAAGGCCGCGTCCGTGCCGGCTTGCCGTTGAACGTGGTCGCCATGCCCGCCGCGCCGACCCAGCGTTCGCGCAGGATGGGCTGGTCGATCAGCCCGAGCACCGGCCAGCCCTCGACGACAAGCGCGATCAGGGTGCCGAAGATCGGGCGTCCGGCCAGAAAGCCCGTCGTCCCGTCGATCGGATCGAGCACCCAGCTGCGCCCCGAGCTTCCGGCGGTGGAACCCATTTCCTCGCCGATCACCGTGTCGCGCGGTGCCTCGGCCTTGAGGATGCGGCGCATCGCCTCTTCGGCAGCGCGGTCGGCCAGCGTGACCGGCGTTGCATCGTCCTTGCGCTCGGTCGCGACCCCTGCCCGGAAGAACGGGCGGATCGCCTCGCCCGCCGCGTCGGCGAGCCGGTGGGCCAGCGCGATGTCAGCGTCGAGGTTCATGGCCGCGCCATCCTCAGTCGAACAGGCTCGAGACCGAGCTCTCGTCCGCGATGCGGCGGATCGCCTCACCGATCAGCGGCGCGATGGTGAGCTGCCGGATACGGTCCGAATCGCGCGCCGCGTCAGTAGCCAGGATCGAATCGGTGATGACCAGTTCCTTGAGCGCCGATCCGTTGACCCGCGCCACCGCGCCGCCCGAAAGCACGCCGTGCGTGATATAGGCCGTGACGCTGGCGGCGCCGGCATCGAGCAGGGCCTGCGCCGCGTTGCACAGCGTGCCGCCCGAATCGATGATGTCGTCGATCAGGATGCAGGCGCGGCCCTTCACGTCGCCGATGATGTTCATCACTTCAGATTCGCCAGCCCGCTCGCGGCGCTTGTCGACAATGGCCAGCGGCGCGTTGTCGAGACGTTTTGCCAGCGCGCGGGCGCGAACCACGCCGCCGACGTCTGGCGAGACGACCATCAGGTCCTGATCGCCGTATCGTGCCTGGATATCGGCCGCCATGACCGGCGCGCCATAGAGGTTGTCGGTGGGGATATCGAAGAAGCCCTGGATCTGCCCGGCGTGGAGATCGACCGAGAGCACTCGGTCGGCCCCGGCTGTGGTGATCAGGTTGGCAACCAGCTTGGCCGGGATCGGCGTGCGCGGCCCCGGTTTGCGGTCCTGCCGGGCATAGCCGAAATAGGGCACCACCGCCGTGATCCGCTTGGCCGAGGCGCGGCGCAGCGCATCGACGCAGATCAGCAGTTCCATCAGGTTGTCGTTGCAGGGAAAGCTGGTCGACTGGACGATGAACACATCCTCGCCGCGCACGTTCTCGTGGATCTCGACGAAGACTTCCTCGTCGGCGAAGCGGCGCACGCTGGCATCGGTCAGCGGGATTTCCAGATACCCGGCGATCGCCCGTGCGAGCGGCAGATTGCTGTTGCCGGCCATGATCTTCATTGCGCTGTCCCCGAGCCGCGATTCCCTTTCGCAGGCTCTAGCCGGGAGTCACAGGATTGCAACAAGGGCTCCGGGCACGAGCGGGAAAATCGCCGCAATGAGCCGCGCCCGGGACGAGAGTGACACAAGTGACACGGCACGCGCCCCCTGTCCGCAGGCTGAAACCCGCGGCGCACCGCGGGATTGCGGGATGGGAGTGACAGGCGGGGCATAGGAGAAAATGCTCGCTTCGCTGGATAGGGGAGAAACGGCTGAAAATAGCGGGAATTGGCGGCGTAGGAAAACGGCGACAGCTGGCGCCCGATTTGACGCCGGATCGGTAGCGCGCTACTCTCGCAACCATGAACGACCTCACTCCCAAGCGACAGGATAAGTTCCGCGCCTACCGCGCGCGCAAGAAGGCGGCGGGCCTGCGCGAGGTGAGGCTGTGGCTTCCCGATGTCCGCTCCAAGGCGTTCCAGGAACAGGCGGAGCGCTGCGCTGCGGCGCTTCGCGGCCACCCGAGCGAGGAAGAGACCATGCAGTGGATCGAGGCGGTGCAAGCCGAAGATCCCGGAATGTGGGATTGAAACGCGGCGACATCATCACCGTCGCTCTGCAAGGGGATCCAGGCAAGCCGCGACCGGCGGTGGTCGTGGAATCTGACATGGTGGCCGCCACGGAGCATGTACTGGTGTGTCCGGGAACGAGCCACCTCGTCGTAGACGCCGAACCAAGGCGCATGCTGGTCATGCCCGATGCGACCAACGGCCTGCGCCTGCCGACGCAATTCCAGTCCGACAAGATCAACCCCGTGCGGCGCGAGAAGTGCGGCGAAATCATCGGCAAGCTCGACACCGAAGCCATGGCGCGGCTGACGATGCAGCTTGGCGTGCTGCTGGGGCTGGCGGATTGAGAGGGCTGGAGGGGTGGCGGGAAGGTGAGCTAGTAAACCATGGGCACATGCACCGAAAATCCCGTGAAAATCGAAACGAAATCCGATTAATTATTAGTTGAAATTAATTGCCGAACGAATTTCTTCCTCGGTCCTCTCCTGATTTTTAAAAAGTCCAATTGCAATATCTTCCTGCTTATCGTTTTTAAGGAGCAAAGTAAGGTGGTGTCTTACCGATGAATCACAACTCACGATTTGTGCAACTGGGATTTTTTTCGATATTATGCCAGTGTGGCTTACGAGTATGTCCCCTTGCAGATAGACTGCAGGCATCCTTAAGATCGCACGAAATAATTTCGGTGATATAACAATTGTCGAAAACAAAAGTCCGAATGCGGAGATTGCAAAAAGAACTATATTTCCAGGAAATTCATAAAGGAATGCGTATATTTTCGTTCTTTGTCTAATTTCTGGCAGAAGTGGAACAACGGCTGTGGCCATAAAAAATATAAACGCCTACATAGTCTTCGAGACTGAGTAAAAAGCGATGATTTTTCTCTCGTTGTCCACCCTCAAACCCCCACGCTCATCGAACTTCGGAAACTCGTTCGCAGCTCGCTGCCATTTAAAGGCAGGGTAATCGCAACTTGCGTCAGGGCAGGCCGGGTTCGCGCAGAGATGCACAGGTCCTCGCACCTTGCGGCGAGGCTGCTTTGCGATTGACCTGGATGCGGTGATTTTTCAAAGTCGAATGAGGCAACCCGGCCATCGGCTCGGCTGGACATCCCGGCGCTCGCTGCTTCCTCTGCGTCTCTCCGCGAACCATTCACCCGGACGGGGGCGCAATAGCATGTCCCCGGAACTCTCGAATCGCCATCTTCACCATCTGCGTCGCCCCTGCGCAGGCAGGGGCCTATCCGGAGTCCCGTCCGGGCTGCTGGGGTGTGTGGATTCCCGCCTTCGCGGGAATGACGGTGAGGGGCGGGATTGGCGCGGAAGGGTAGGAATGATGGGTAGAAACGGACTGCAAGTGCGCGCAACCCTTGCCCCCAGCCCCCACCTACTTCACCCGGTGCTCGCCCTTCACCCAGCGCACGGTGCCTGAACTCGCCCGCATCACCACGCTCTCCGTCGTCATCACGCCGCCCTTGAGGCGCTTCACCCCATCCAGCAGCGAGCCGTCGGTCACGCCCGTCGCGGCGAAGATGCAGTCGCCCTTGGCGAGTTCTTCCAGCTGGTAGATCTTGTTGAGGTCCGTAATGCCCCACTTGCGGGCGCGGGATTTCTCGTCGTCGTTGCGGAACAGCAGGCGGCCGTTGAACTGACCGCCGACACAGCGCAGCGCCGCTGCCGCCAGCACGCCTTCGGGGGCGCCGCCCGAACCCATGTACATGTCGATGGTGGTGTCGGGATTGGTGACGGCGATCACGCCCGCCACGTCGCCGTCGCCGATCAGGACCACGCCGCAGCCAAGCCCGCGCAGTTCGGCGATAAGCTCGGCATGGCGCGGCCGGTCGAGCACGCAGACGATGATCTCGTGTGGCTCGACGCCCTTGGCGGCGGCAACCGCCTTGACGTTCTCGGTCGGCGACTTGGCCAGATCGATGATGCCGGCGGGATAGCCGGGGCCGACGGCCAGCTTGTCCATGTAGACGTCGGGCGCGTTGAGCAGGTTGCCTTCCTCGGCGCAGGCCAGCACGGCCAGCGCGTTGGGGCCGGCCTTGGCAGTGATCGTGGTGCCTTCCAGCGGATCGAGCGCGATGTCGATCTTCGGGCCAGTCCCTTGCGCGCCGCCAACCTTCTCGCCGATAAACAGCATCGGCGCCTCGTCGCGCTCGCCCTCGCCGATGACGACGGTGCCGTCGATGGCAAGATCGTCGAACGCTGCACGCATCGCCTCAACCGCCGCGTGATCGGCGGCCTTTTCGTCGCCGCGCCCGATCAGGCTGGAAGCCGCGATCGCTGCCGCTTCGGTGACGCGCACCATTTCGAGCACGAGGACACGGTCAAGAACCTTGCTGGCCAAGACCTGATTGGCGGGGGTCGAACTCATGATGGCGTCAAGCTCCTGTGGCGGCGGTATGTCGTGAACGGTTAGTCAGCGAAACTTGCGATGTCGAGAATGCGGGCTCAGTCGCCGAGGATATGCATGACGAGTGGCGCAGCGGTCAGGCTGGGCGAGCCTTCCAGCATCGCCAGCGCCTCTGCCACGGCCGAACGCGGGCCTTCGTGCGTGACCAGCGCGAGCATGACGTCACCGCCGCCCGCTGCCCGGCCCTTCTGGATCAGGCTTTCGATCGAGACGTCCGCATCGCGCATCGCGGCGGTAATTTCGGCAAGGACGCCGGGCCGGTCGGCCACCGTGAAGCGCACATAGCTGCGGCTGCGGCGGTGGCCCGACGCGGCCGGGGGCAGGGCCTCGAGCTGAGCGGTCGGGACAGAGAACGCTGCGCCATATTCTCCGCGCGCGATGTCGATGAGGTCGGCCACAACCGCGCTCGCGGTCGGTCCGTCGCCCGCGCCCGCGCCCTGGAATAGCAGCCGGCCCACGAAATTGCCTTCAGCAACGACCGCATTGGTCGCGCCGTCGACATGCGCCAGCGGATGGTCGAATGGCACGAGGCAGGGCTGGACCTGCTGGAACAGGCGGCAGGTGCCGGCCTGGTCGATCTCGGTCTCGGCCATGCCGATCAGGCGGATGACGAAGCCCAGCGCATCGGCCTGCGCGATGTCGGCGGCCAGGATCCTGGTGATCCCCATGGCGTCGACCGACGCGAAATCGACTTTCGAACCGAAACAGATCGCCGCGAGGATCGACAGCTTGTGCGCGGCATCGGTCCCTTCCACGTCGAAGGCGGGATCGGCCTCGGCAAAGCCGCGCGCCTGTGCCTCGGCCAGCACGTCGGCAAAGTCGCGCCCCGTGTCTTCCATGGTCGAGAGAATGTAATTGCAGGTGCCGTTGAGGATGCCATAGACGCGCTCGATCACATTTGCCGAGGTGCCTTCGCGCAAACCCTTGATGACCGGGATGCCGCCCGCGACCGCCGCCTCGAACTTGAGTGCGGTTCCTGCGCTTTCCGCCAGACGCGCCAGCTCAAGCCCGTGGTGCGCGATCATCGCCTTGTTGGCGGTGACCAACCCCTTGCCGGCGGCGATCGTGTTGCGGGCAAGGGACAGCGCAGGCCCGTCCGAACCGCCAACCAGTTCGACGACGACATCGATGTCATCGCGCGCAGCCATGCGCGTCATGTCGTCTTCCCAGTCATAGCGGGAAATATCGACGCCGCGGTCCTTGGTGCGGTCACGCGCGCTGATGGCGACGATCTGCAAGGGCCGCCCGGCACGCATGGCCAAAAGGGGCGCATTGGTCTCGATCAGGCGAATGACCCCGCCGCCAACGGTCCCCAGACCAGCCAGCGCGATTCGCAACGGTTCGGGCGATTTATCTCGCGCCCCAGCTTCGGACATGTGGCCCCCTTTCGCCAGCGCGCCCTAGTTCACGGCGGATCGAAAGGCCAGAGGCCTTGGCTGTTCCGCGGCGGCGGATCGTCCGGGCACTATCCCCGCGACCTCTGGCATTCGCCCAGTTCGCCCAGAACCATGCGGTAGTCCGCCTCGGCCTGCGCGCGCGCGGCGGCCGATCCGGAACGGTTGGTGCCGGCCGGCAGGGCGTTGGGCAGGAAGCAGGCGAGGCGGTACCAGGTGAGGGTATCGCGCGCGGGCGGCCTGCCGGTCTCGGCAGTCACTTCGGAAAAGGATACGCCCCATGTGGGCGCCTGGCCGGCCACGTGCAGGATCGACAGCGAAGCCGCCGATCCGCCCTGCGTAGCAAGGAACACCTGGGTCTCTCCCTCGCCGCGCAAGGTGCCGGGCACGTGCAGCGCCTCGCGCACGCCAGTGATCCGGGCGGGCGCGCCAGGGGCGACAAGCTCGCCGAGGATCCCGCGCAGCGAGGCCTCGGCCTCGGGTGTCCAGGCGAGCTGCGCATCGGGGGCAACCAATTGCAGTTCGCCGGGACGTTGCGGCACGGGCCGGGCAAACAGCAATACCGTCGCCTTTTTCAGTCGCTGCGGCTTGCCGCGCGAATCGGTGGGTACATAGGCAAGGTAGGAAAGGTCCTCGCCGATGACCGAATCACCGGCAAGCAGCGCCGCAGTACGCGCCTTGACGAGGAAGCGCGCTTTTCCCGGCAGAGCCGGCGACGCCGTCGACGGCTTCAGCCGCGCGGCGCTGCGGACTTTCGCCCGAATCACCAATGGCGCCGAATCGGCAAGGTCAGCCAGATCTGCATACGTTACTGATGGCGGAGTGGCAGCGGCCGGCGCTGCAGCCAATGTCCGGGCGGGAATGGCGACGTACGCAAGCAATGTCGTTGCAATCACGAGGATTCTGGCGGCACGCCGGGGAGCGGTCCTCATTGCGCGAAGTCTCCATCTTTTGGCGGCCGCCGCTTGCGGCCGAATGTTGTCATATATGGTGCGGCGGAAGGATTTTGCCGTTAATGCCGATGAATTATCGGTTAACTGGCCCGAGCGAGCCGATAAGGCGTTGCGCGAGGTAGGCTTCAACGCTAAAGCGGGCCGGAAAACAGGGCAAAAGCACAAACGGGCCTCGAAACCGTGCGATGGGCTTGAATTGCCCAGGAGTGGACTAAGGCGATCCATCGGGGTGGATTGATCAAGATTTGAACGCGGCAACTGGCTAATGCCAGTGCCGTCTGGACCGGGGGTAAAACCTTGGGTCGCTGTTATGGAGTGATGCGTCTGAATGGCCTACGCTGACCAGTCGATGAGCGGTAATCGCATTACCGCGTTGATCATCGTTGCCCTCATCCACATTGTATTGGTTTATGCCCTGATAACCGGCCTGGCCTACGAGGCGATCAAGAAGGCCCGGCAGGTGGTGTCGACCGTCGACATCAAGGAAGAAGTCAAGAAGGAAGAGCCGCCGCCACCGCCCAAGAAGGTCGATCTGCCGCCGCCGCCAGTGGCGCCGCCGGTAAAGATCAACGTGGCGCCCGCGCCGCCGCAGATCACGACGACGGTTACGCCGCCTCCGGCACCGCCGCCGATCATCCTGGCGCCGCCCCCGGCCGCACCGCCGCCGCCTTCGCGGGCCAAGGCTGCATCGCCTAACAAGCAGGGCAGCTGGGCCGCTCGCATTCAGGAAAACTATCCGCCCCGCGCGCTGCGCGAGGAACGTGAAGGCCGGGTCGGCGTCCGTGTGTCGATTGGTCCGGACGGAAGGGTTTCGTCGTGTTCGGTCACTTCGTCGAGCGGCAGCCCCGATCTCGATCAGGCGGCCTGCGACGGCATGACCCGCTATGCTCGCTACAATCCCGCGCTTGACGATGCCGGCAACCCGACGTCCGGCGCAGCGTCAACCGCGATCGTATACAGGCTCAACTAACCGTGTCTCAACGGGTGGACCCGTCCGCCCCGCGCAACACAGCGTTTTATTTATCTGAGAGGACCTAACCGCATGCATATCGTTGATCTCATGGCCGTTGCCACGCAGGCGGCCCCGCAAAACAAGTTCGGTTTCGCAGAAGCTCTCGAACAGGGCGGCTTCATTGCCTACGCGACTGTCGTCATTCTCGGCATCATGTCGTTCGGCTCGTTCTACATCCTGTTCACCAAGTGGTTTGAACAGGCCAAGGTAATGAAGCAGGGGCGCGACATGTCGACGTTCTGGCGCGCCGGCACGCTGCGCGAAGGCACCGCCAAGCTCGACAAGAACAGCGCCTGGCGCCAGGTAGCCGACGACGGCCTTGCCGCTGAAGAACAGGCTGCACGCATGAGCGATTCGACCGAAGCGCACGACTGGCTTCACGGCTCGCTCGCACGCTCGGAGAATATGATCAATGCGCGTCTCGCCTCGGGCCTGCCGTTCCTCGCCACCGTCGGCGCCACTGCGCCGTTCATCGGTCTGTTCGGTACGGTCGTCGGCATCTACCGCGCCCTGATCAACATCGGCATCGCCGGTTCGGCCTCGATCGACAAGGTCGCTGGTCCGGTTGGTGAAGCACTGATCATGACCGCGCTCGGTCTGCTCGTTGCGGTTCCGGCCGTGCTCGCCTACAACTACCTCCAGGCTCGCAACAAGCGCATCGCCGAAATGCTGACCGGCTTCTCGACCGACGTTCTCGCGAACATCAGCTCGAAGGGCGCCGTGAAGCCCGCAATTGCGACCGCAGCTCCTGCCAAAGCAGCCCCGGCCAAGCCGGCTGCCGCTCCGGCCAAGCCCTGATATCCAGGACCGGAGCGATCGCACCTGGCGGGGCCCGTCCCCGCCATCCCGGGTCTGAGCGACGGACCGCCGCATGCGGGTCCGTCGCCCTCTCGGGCGCAATTGAAGGATAGGATTTTATATGGCGATTTCGGTAGGCGGTGGGGCAGCGGCTGAAACCCCGATGTCCGACATCAATACCACGCCGCTCGTCGACGTGATGCTGGTGCTGCTGATCATCTTCCTCATCGCGGTTCCCATCGCGATCCAGACGATCGAGAAGCTGAAGATCCCGATCATCTCCTCGCTGGAATCGAAGGACAAGGTCGAGAATCTTCTCCTGACCGTGTCCACGACCGACGCGGGCGGGCGCAGCGCTGGCGACGAGGGTTACGAAGGACCTTCGCGCTACGGCCAATGCCGGATCTACTTCAACAACATCACGCCGGTCGATTCGGTTGAATTGCGTGACCAGGCGTTCAAGCGGCTTGACGCCATCGTGAAGCGCGAAGGCGGCCCGGAAGCGCTCCGGGCCAACCCGGAAAAGGTTCCCCAGGTGCACATTCGCGGCGACGTGAACGCCCCTTGGCGTTGCATTGCCGGCGCGATCTACAACGTGCAGGTGTCCGGCTATCCGACGGTCGGGTTCATTTCCAATCCCGTATCACCGGATCTCTGATCCCAGGTGGGATCAGCGTCCGGTTGGCGGTTCATGACGGCGCGTTACCCCGGCGGTACGCGAACAGTTTCAGGAGTACCTTTCAATGGCAATGTCAGGCGGCAAGGACGATGGTTCGCCGATGATGGAAATGAACACGACGCCGCTGATCGACGTCATGCTCGTTCTCCTCATCATGTTCATCATCACGATCCCCGTCGCGACCCATTCCGTGGACATCGATCTTCCGGTCGCGCAGGACGCGCCACTCGTTCCGCCGCCGGACACGGTCAAGAACAAGGTCGTGCTGACGCAAGACGGCAAGATCCTGTGGAATGGCAACGCGATCTCGGGCGGCCAGCTGGTCGGCCTTCTCAAGGAAACCCTGACCTACCCGGTCGAGCCGGAACTGCAGTTCCAGCCCGAACCCGAAGCGAGCTATGACCTTTCGGCCAAGGTCCTCAACATCATCAAAGGCTCCAAGGTCACCAAGTTCGGCTTCGTCGGGAACGAACAGTATTCCGAGTTCGAAAAGGCACCCGGCGCCAATTAGGCACCGGCAGGTTCCATCCGATCGAACGGAACAACAGGAAGGGGCGGCTCAAACCGCCCCTTTTTTTTACCGGCGCAATCGAACCCGGCTGCTTGTGGCAGGGCCTCCTCCAGTTTGTTTGCCTCGGCGTGCCGCTGCACAAGGCTTTTATTGACCGCGTTTTCCAGGTCAGCATGCGATTCGACCGGCCTCGAAGTCGCTCTGACCGGGCCAAACAGTCTCGCGGCGGAACGTGTCGCGCTCTGGGTTAACCCCGGTCCGGCCCATTAGACTGTGCGATTCGCTAGCAGCCCGTCCGCATCGCCGCTGCGGCAAGCGTCTCTGCTTCGGCAAGCAGCATGTCATCCGCACTTCCCACCGGCATATTCTCGCGGCCGATCATCGTCAGCACCGGCACCGCCAGCGGGCTGACCCGCTCAAGCCGCACGTGATCGACCTGGCTCGCCGCGCGGTCGAGGACGTCGCCAACCCGGCCAACATCGGTCATGCGGGCCCGCGCGTCGGCCCAGGCGGCCTCGATCAGCAGGTGGTCGGGCTCGTAGCGGGTCAGGACGTCGAAGATGAGGTCGGTCGAGAACGTCACCTGCTTCCCGCTCTTGCGCTTTCCCGGATGTTGCCGCTCGACGAGGCCGGCGATCACCGCCACTTCGCGAAAGGCGCGGCGCAGCAGATGGGACTGCTGCACCCAGTCGATGAATTCGTGGTCAAGGATATCGGGCGAGAGCATCTCGGCCGGTGCTGCGATGGGTGAGACACTCCACACTGCAAGGGCATAGTCATTGGCGATGAAGCCCAGCGGCCCAAGCCCGCGATCCTCCATGCGCCGCGTGATCAGCATGCCAAGCGCCTGGTTGGCGTTCCATCCCTCGAACGTGTAGAACACAGAATACTCCAGCCGGTTGTGCGGAAAGCTCTCGACCAGCAGCCGCCCCGGCCCGGGCAGGTGCGAGCGCCAGTCCTGCACCTCCAGCCACTCGCGCACGTCGTCGGGGAAACGGGCCCATCCGGCGCGGTCGACAAGAAGTGCGCGAACCCGGTCCGCGAGGTGCGTGCTGATCGGCATGCGCTGACCCATGTAGCTGGGGATCGTGCCCGTTCGCTTGGCCGCACGCACGATCAGCTCCAGGTCGCGGAGCGCCTCGACCTCTAGGTCCATGCCGGCAAAGCGGATGGTATCGCCCGGCCTCAACCCCGCGCCGAAGGCTTCCTCCACGCGGCCCAGCGAGCGTCCGTTACGGAACCGGACGTCGAGCATCTCGGCATCGACGATGATCCCGGCATTGAGGCGGTGCCGCGCGGCGTGTTCGGGATGGGTGAGGCGCCACAGCCCGCTCGCGTCGCGCGTGATCCGGCGGAAGCGGTCATAGGCGCGCAGCGCATAGCCGCCGGTCGCCGCAAAATCGAGGACGCGCGCGAAGGCCGTCTCGTCGATCCCGGCATAGGGCAGGCAGGATCGCACCTCTCGCAAAAGGTCCGCCTCGTTGAACGGCGCCGCGCAGACACAGGCCATGACATGCTGCGTCAGCACGTCGAGCCCACCCGGGCGGAACTCGTCGCCGTCGCGCTGGCCCTCGGCTACCGCTTCGGTCGCGGCCGTGGCCTCGAGAAATTCGAACCTGTTGCCGGGGACAAGCACTGCCTTGCTCGGGCAGTCGAGCCGGTGGTTGGCGCGCCCGATGCGCTGCAAAAGCCGTGACGAGCCCTTTGGCGCCCCCATCTGGACGACCAGGTCGATGTCTCCCCAGTCGACCCCGAGATCGAGGCTGGCGGTGCAGACCAGCGCGCGCAGTCGCCCTTCGGCCATCGCGGCTTCCACCTTGCGGCGCGCCTCGCGTGAGAGCGAGCCGTGGTGGATGCCGATCGGCAGCTTGTCTTCGTTGATGTCCCAGAGCAGCTGGAAGATCAGCTCGGCCAGAAAACGCGTATTGGTGAAGATCAGCGTCGTGCGGTGCTCGCCGATCAGCCGGTAGAGCTGCGGCACCGCCCAGGTCGCGGCATGGCCGCTCCATGGCACGCGCTCCTCTTCGGGCAGGAGAATGCGCAGGTCCGGCGCCGCGCCGGGCTCGCCCTCCACGAGGCGCACGGCATCGATGTCGCCATCCGGGGCCAGCCAGGCGCGGTAGAGATCGGCATCGTCGACCGTTGCCGAAAGGGCAAAGCGCTGCATCGCGGGCGCGATGACCTGGAGGCGCGCCATCGACAGGGCCAGCAGGTCGCCGCGCTTGCCGCTGGCGAATGCGTGGACCTCGTCGATCACGATGCGCCTCAGGCCAGCGAACAGCGTGAAGCTGTCCGGAAAACTGAGTAGCAGCGAGAGCGATTCGGGCGTGGTCAGCAGGATGTGCGGCGGCCGGGCGCGCTGGCGCGCCTTGCGATCGGACGGCGTATCGCCGCTGCGCGTCTCCACTCGGACCGGCAGTGCCATCTCTCCGATCGGCGCGAGGAGGTTGCGCTGCACGTCGTGCGCCAGCGCTTTCAGCGGCGAGACGTAGAGCGTGTGGAGGCCATCGGGCACGCCTGTGTCATCCTCCTCCGCCCGGCAGAAGTCAGCGAGTGTCGGCAGGAAGCCGGCCAGAGTCTTGCCTGCTCCGGTATCGGCCACCAGCAGCGCATGGTTGCCCGCTGCTGCCGCCTCGAGCATCTCGGCCTGGTGGCGGCGCACTTGCCAGCCGCGCGCGTCGAACCAGGCCTCGATCCGGGGCGGGAGGAAGGGGGGAAAGGGCATCGCGCCAATGTGGCGCTTGATGCGGCACGTGCAATGCCGGCGCCGGATGCGTGCAACGTATGTCCTTGCGCCGGACCGCATTTCAGCCGCGCCGGGGCGTAGCAACTCCTCCCCGCTTCGCGTGTTCAATCCATATCGGAAAAAACAGGGGCGTAGCGCGCGGTGCATGCTGTCCGCCGCTTGCACGCAAAGAGCCCGGCAGCATTGGAGATAGACCATGAACGATCGATATGGCCGAGACGACCGCTCTGACCCGCGCGGCCGGCAGGGTTCGCGCGAAAGCAACTGGCAGGATCGCGAAACGCGCGACTACGATCATCCGCGCCAGCAGCAACAGTGGCACGACGAGAACCGGACCTACGGCGAATCCATTCAGCGCAATCGTGGTGGCGGCCAGATGGGCGGCCAGCAGGGAAGCTATGGCGGCGGCAGCCAGGATTTCTGGGACCGCGACGATGGTGACGGCTGGTCTTCCACCGAATCGCACGGACGCAGCGATTATGGAAGCCAGCGCGGCGGCTGGCAGGGCGGAGGCATGAGCGGTTCCGCTCGCCGCAGCGAATCCCAGGGTGGTTATGGCTCGCAGGACTACGGTTCGCAGGGCATGCGTGGCGGTGAGCGCAAGCAAGGGGGCCGGTATGACAATGACCGGCAGTCCAGCCAGCGCTCGATGGGCGGTTATGGCCAGTCGGGCTACGGATCGCGCGATTCCGATTTTTCGAGCTTTACCGGGAACGATTTTGGCGGGCGCGATTTCAGCGGCGGCCACTCGGCTTATGGCAGTTCCTACACCGGCGCCTCCGGACAGGGCTTTGGCAGCCGGGGCGGTCAGGCCGGCGGCGGTGACTACGGCCGCCGCAGCGGTTATCGCGGCGGCGTTGGCGGACGCGAATACATGGGGTCCGATGACGGGCGCGACGATCGCGGCTTTATCGAGCGGGCCGGCGACGCCATCGCCGGATGGTTCAGCGATGATGACGGCACTTCGCGCGGCGGGCAAATGAACCATCGCGGCCGCGGTCCCTCGGGCTACACCCGTTCCGACGAGCGCATCAAGGAAGATGCCAATGACCATCTGACGCACGATCCCTCGGTCGATGCGAGTAATATCACGGTCAGTGTCGAAAGCGGGGAAGTCACGCTGAGCGGGACAGTCAACAGCCGCTTCGCCAAGCGCCGCGCGGAAGATTGCGTCGACCATGTCTCTGGCGTGAAGCACGTTCAGAACAACCTGCGGGTGCAGGACCGGATGGCTGGCAATCAGTCGGGCATGGGCCAGTCCTCTTCCGGGCAATCGGGAATGACTGCGGGTTCGACTGGCACAAGCTCGACTGGTGCAAACTCTACTGGCGCAGGCACCACGGCCAACCAGCCTTCAGCCACGGCAGGCACCTCAACCGGTTCCTCGGCGACAAAGAGCGGATCGGGCTCGACCGCGCGTTGATCCGATCCCCGACCGGCATGTGCTGCCGGACACGCTAAGGGAGGCCCATGCGGCCTCCCTTTTGCGTTTGGCCTTTTGTGTTTGCCACTCCGTTCGTGCTTGCCCCCCCGGCCGTCCTGCGGGATGGCTGCGGGAATGGACTTGATCGGCAATCTTGAAGGCTGGCAATGGGCGCCGGTGGCGGTTGCATTCGCGCTTGGTTTGCTCGTCGGGCTGCAACGCGGCTGGGCGCAGCGCGGATCGCCGCCTGGCTCGCGCTTTGCGGGGATCCGGACATTCGGCCTGCTCGGGCTGGCCGGGGGACTGTGCGGCGCGTGGTTCGCCGCCATGCCTGCCGTGTCGCTGGTGTTCCTTGGCACTGCCGCCCTACTCGTGGTGGTCAGTTATGTCCGCGCGACGCAGCGCGACGCCAACCTCAGCGGCACAGGCAGCCTCGTCGGCCTGCTCACGCTGGCCTGCGGTTTCATGGCAGGGCAAGGCCAGACGCTTCCCGCAACGGCCGTCACCGTAGCAATGGTCCTGCTGCTTGCGATGCGCACGCCGCTGCACCGCGTCGTCGCCTGGCTCAGCGAAGGCGACGTGCGCGCCATCGCGCGCTTTGCCCTGATCGCGCTGGTCATCCTGCCGCTGCTGCCGGACAGCACGTTCGGACCCTATGATGCCTGGAATCCGCGGCAGTTGTGGCTGGTGGTGGTGCTGGTCTCGGGCTTCTCCCTCGCCGGCTATCTCGCCGCGCGCGCTCTGGGGCCGGCACGCGGCACGCTGGCGACGGCGGCGGCGGGCGCGCTTGTCTCGTCGACTGCGGTCACGGCCTCGCTCGCGGCGCACTTGCGCGCCAGTGAGGCGGAGGAGTCTCCGCTGGTCGCTCATGCCGCGATCTGCCTCGCATCGGTGATGATGTTTCTGCGCGTCAATGCACTGACGCTGCTGATCGCGCCTATGGCTTCGCCTAGGCTCGCCGCGCTGTCGCTGCCAGGCCTCCTCGTCAGCCTGGCCGCGCTCGGCTGGTTCCTGCTGCGGATGCGCCGGGAGGGCGCGGCATCGGGAGAGCCGCCTGCCGCTATCGGCGAGACGCTGAAGAACCCTTTCGCCATCGGCCCAGCGCTGCTGATGATGGCGCTGGTCATGGCGATGTCGGTGCTGGCACACTGGGTGCTGGCGCGTGCCGGAGACGCCGGGGTCGCTACCGTGCTCGCCATTTCCGGCTCAATCGACGTCGACAGTGCTGTGATCACGCTGGGCAGCCTGCCCGAAGGCACGGTCAGCCCGCGCGTTGCCGGCATGATCCTGATCGTGCCGATCCTGCTCAACACACTGTTCAAGGCCGGGCTTGCGGTCTCGGTTGCAGGCTGGCGCAAGACGCGCCCATCCGTAGTGCCGCTGGGGCTGAGCGCGCTCGCCTCGGGCGCTGCGCTGGCGGCGGCGCTCCTGACCGCCGCCTGAAGCTCAGTGGCCCGCCTGCGGTCCGCGTTCGAGGCCGGAGGCAGCGAGCTGCTCGTCGATCTGGCCCATCAGCCGCTCAAGCCCCGCTTCGCTGTCGCTTTCCGCGCGCGCGACGAGAACGTCCTGCGTGTTGGACGCGCGCAGCAGCCACCAGCCGTCCGCCGTCGAAACGCGCACCCCGTCGGTCGAATTGACCTCGGCGCCCGAGCCGGCAAGCCGCACCTTCACTTCGTCGATCACCGCAAACTTGCGGCTCTCGTCCACCTGGAAGCGCAGCTCGGGCGTGTTGATCATTGCCGGCATCGCGCTGCGCAACTCGGTCACGCTGCGCCCCAGCCGAACCGAGGCGGCGATGAGCCGTATTGCCGCGTAGAGCGCATCATCGAACCCGTAATACTCGTGCGCGAAAAAGACGTGGCCGCTCATCTCTCCGGCGAGCGGCGCGCCAATCTCCTTCATTTTGGATTTAATCAGGCTGTGTCCGGTTTTCCACATCAGCGGCTTGCCGCCAAGTTCCTCGACCCGGCCGAACAGCGCGCCCGATGCCTTGACGTCCGCGATAATCGTGGCTCCCGGCACCTTTGCGAGCAGATCCTCGGCATAGATCATGAGTAGCTGGTCGCCCCAGATCACCCGGCCCTCGCCGTCGATTGCTCCAATCCGGTCGCCATCTCCGTCGAAAGCTATTCCGAAATCGAGGTTCTTGGCCGCGACCAGCGCCTTCAGGTCTGCGAGGTTCTTCTCCTCGGTAGGATCAGGATGATGATTGGGAAATTCTCCGTCGACTTCAGTGAAGAGAAGATGGTGCTCGCCAGGCAGGTGGGCCGTCAGCAGCTCGAGCGCGGGGCCGGTGGCTCCGTTGCCCGCGTCCCAACCGATCCGAAATCGGGACAGCGTCTCGTCCCCGATCCCGGCGAGCCCCTCGAGCAGCCGATCGATATAGGCATGGAGGACCTCGCGGCGCTCGGAATGGCCTTGTCCGTCGAGCCAGTCCCCGGCGGCCGCCATCCGGCCGAGCGTTTGGATGTCCTCGCCAAAAAACGGCCGACCCATGAATACCATCTTGAAGCCATTGTAATCGGGGGGATTGTGGCTGCCAGTTATCTGAATGCCGCCCTGCACATCTTCGGCTGAGGCCTCTGCGTAATAGAGCATCGGCGTGGGCCCCATGCCAACCCGCACCACATCGGCGCCGCTCATCGTCAGTCCCTCGACCAGTGCCTCTTCCAGCATCGGCGAGCTGACCCGCCCGTCATAGCCAACCGCGACCTTGCGGCCGCCCGCGCCGCGCAGCAGCGTGGCAAATCCGCGCCCGATGGCGCGCGCGTCGTCGGGGCCGAGGGTTTTGCCGATGATTCCGCGGATGTCGTATTCGCGAAGGACAGTGGCATCGAACTGGTGGCTCATGGATTCTCCTGATCTGTCATTCGTGGCCGGACGACTTGTCCGGCAATGGCAACCCGGCGAGCAGGGTGTCGCGCGCTGCATTGGCCTCGACCACAAGGTCGGCCGTGCCGCCCCGGTCGGGGTGAACGGCAGCAACCAGCCGGCGGTGCGAGGCAATGATCTCGTCGCGGCTTGCCCCCTCGCCCAGTCCGAGCAGCACTCGCGCCTGCTCGGCATCCGGGGAACGCACGCGCCGCTGGCCCGGTTCCGACAGAAGTCGCGACCATGGCCAGCGGCCCATGAACAGTCGCCATGCCAGCACGGCCAGCGCGATCAGCCAGAGGTATCTCATGACAGGGCCGTCACGCTTCGGCGGGGACGGCGCGGCGCGTGTCCGCGCTGGCCGCCGCAGGGCGCGGCATTGGCAGGTTCAGGCCCGCCAGCAGCGCGCGCATTTCCTGCCGCGCGACAAGGTGGCTGGTGCCAAGCTCGCCCAGATGCCCCTTGTCGAGCAAGGTCAGGCCAGAGGGGAACAGCTCGCGGTAGATGACACGCTCGGAAAGGCCATGCGCGACGCGGAAGCCGACCCGCTTTGACAGTTCGCCGAGCGCGCCTTCGAGCCGGCGCATGTTGCGCGCGTCAGTGTGGCCGGTGCGATTGCGCACCACCACCCAGTCAAGCTCGCGCCGCCCCTCCAGCGTGGCGCGCGACCGCTTGAGCCGAGCCTCCCAGATCATCTCGGCATAGAAGGAGAGCTTGCGGACCTTGAATGTCTCGCCCTCGACCTGGCCGATCAGGTCGAAATCGACGAAACTGTCGTTCATCGGCGTAACCAGCGTATCGGCCGTGGTGGCGACATGCCGCGCAAAGTCATCGTCGCGGCCGGGCGTGTCGAACACGAGGAAATCCATGCCCTCGGCCGCTTCGGCGGCAAGCAGGTCAAGCGCCTCGACGCTCTCGCCAGTGAACACCGAGCAGGCCGCGCCGGGAAGCGCGATGCCGCGCCGCCTTTCGGTGTCGCTGCGGTTTTCGAAGTAGCGGTGCATGGTGCGCTGGCGCGGATCGAGGTCGATCGCGGCGACCCGCGCGCCCTGATAGGCCAGCGCGATGGCGACATGCACCGCAGTCGTCGACTTTCCGGTGCCGCCCTTTTCGTTGGCGAAGACGATACGGTGGGGAGAACCGGGCCGGTGGGGAGAAGCGCTGCTGGAAGGCAAGGACACGGGGTAAAGGCCACTTTCTGACAGAGTTGCGGTTCGACGGGGTTGCTGGCAGCCCCTCCCCGGGGCTAGTCCCGGTGCGGAGACACTGTTGTCGCCTGCGCCTTTGTACCGGAGGGTCAACGCCCATGCAAACCATCGACCGGCTTGATCCACTGCGCGGTGCCGTCGAGGCCTTGAAGCGGGACGGCGCGCTGGCGCTCGTGCCCACGATGGGCGCGCTGCACGAAGGCCATCTGACGCTGGTGCGCGAGGCGGCGCGGCGGGCCGCGCATGTCGCCGTCTCGATCTTCGTCAATCCGCGCCAGTTCGGCGCGAACGAGGATCTGGCCGCCTATCCTCGCCAGCTGGCGCGCGACTGTGCCTTGCTGGAAGGCGAAGGCGTGTCGCTGGTCTGGGCGCCAACTGGCGAGGCGATGTACCCGCCTGGCTATGCCACCAACATTTCGGTATCCGGCGTCAGCGAGGGCCTGTGCGGGGCCAGCCGGCCCGGCCACTTCGACGGCGTGGCGACCGTTGTGTGCAAGCTGTTCAACCAGGTGAGGCCCGATCTGGCGCTGTTCGGCGAGAAGGACTGGCAGCAGCTAGCCGTCATCCGCCGCATGGCGCGCGATCTTGACCTTGTGCTTCCGCATGTCGATGCCATCATCGGCGTGCCGACCGTGCGCGAGGCGGACGGCCTCGCGATGAGTTCGCGCAACGCCTACCTTACGGCGCCCGAGCGCGCGGCGGCGGCGGTGTTGCCCCGATTGATGCAGCAGGCCATCGGCGCGATGCTGGAAGGCGAGCCGGTCGTGGATGCCCTTGCGGCCCTGCGCGGTTCCTTGCTCGCAGGCGGGTTCGCGTCGGTCGATTATGCCGAGATTTGCGACGCCGCCTCGCTCGAACCTCTCGCGATGCTGGGAGACGGCCCGGCCCGCCTGATCGTCGCGGCCCGGATCGGCAAGGCGCGCCTTATTGACAACACGGCAGTCGAGCCCGCTTCCGACGCAGTGGCATGAATTGACATTTTATTCAGGCGCAATGCGGTCTATTGTGACCGCAGGGCAAGACATCTCACGGGATTTGCCGAGGTTCATGATCTGGCGAGGCCGGCAGGTCGTCTGCCGCTTCGGGTTTAGGGAGTTTTGGGAATGCGCAAGCTGATATTGGGCGTGGCGGCGGCAACTTTGGCACTGGGCGCACTGCCCGCGCTCGCCAAGGACACGAAGGGTTCCTCGGCGCGGCAGGCGCAAACGCGCGGCACCACCGAGATTCCACGCTGCGGCCGCAACCTCGGTGCAATCGCGCTGGTCGAGCCGGAATATCAGTGGTGGCACAACTATAATCTTGAAAGCCCTGAGGCGATCCTGCGCATCTTCGTACAGCGCTCGGGCTGCTTCACGCTGGTCAACCGGGGCCGCTCGATGGAAAAGCGCTACGAGGAGCGGGGCCTCGCCGATTCGGGCGAATTGCAGCGCGGCTCCAATCTCGGTCGCCGCCAGGTGCGCGCGGCCGACTACTTCCTTGAGCCAAATCTTGTCACGACCAACCGCAATTCGGGCGGATCGGGGGTCGGCGGTCTGGTCGGCGGCTTCGGCGGCGGGTTACTCGGCGGCCTGAAGGTCAAGAAGTCGGAAGCCAACGTGACGCTTTCGGTCGTCAACGTCCGCACCACCGAAGAAGTGGCGCTGTCCGAAGGCTATGCCCGCAAGTCCGATGTTGCCTTCGGCGGCGGCGGCGGCGGCTGGTTCGGCGGCACCTTCGCGGCCGTTGCAGGCGGCGGCTATCAGAACACCGAAATCGGGCAGGTCATCGTGCTTGCCTATCTCGACGCCTATACCAAGCTGGTCTCGGAAATGGGCGGTCTGCCGCAGAGCGCTTCGGAGGCCGCGCCCAAAGCTGAGTGATTGGGCGCCGACTAGGGGCTGATTTTGGCAGGAAGCAGAGCCGGTTCAGGTGCCGAACAGCAGGTTCGTGCCTTTGTACCGGCTCTCGCGGCAGTGGCTGATGATCCGCTCCAGCGTCCCGCTGTGGAGCGGCCGGATCAGGCGCAGGCCCACGACTCCTTCACCCGCCCAGCGCACCTGCGCGGGCATCTCGTCGAATCCCTCGATCCGGATTGTCACGCATTCATCGATGTCCGGCAGGTCCGGGCCGATGTTGCTGATGCGGCAGCCGGACAGCGAAATCTCGACCAGGAGCCCATCACGCTCCGTACCGCCCGGCAGCACCAGCGAAATGGGACCACGTACGGCAAAACGCCGGCTGCTGCGTATGATCAGTAGTGACACTCAGGCCATCCCCGCAAAAATTCCCGGCAATTCCCGTGACATGACAGCCTGCGACTCAACCGGTAAACATTCAGTGCACGTTCGCGATTCGACTGGCGATAGCCCCGGCGAGCCAGAGCGGCCGGACGTGGCATGGGCGCGGCGGAGAGCGGCAGGAAAGCGGCCGGCGACCTCTTCCCTTGCCAAGTCGGCGCTCCAGCGTTAAGGGCGCCGGCTTCACGACACGGAATCGATAGCCGGCCTGGCTAACAAGGGCTGCCAGGGCAGGTTGGACGTGTCTCGACACAAGGAGACGAAAATGCCCAAGCTCAAGACGAAGAGCGGCGTGAAGAAGCGCTTCAAGCTCACCGCCACTGGCAAGGTGAAGCACGGAGTCGCCGGCAAGCGCCACCGCCTCATCAGTCACAACGCCAAGTACATCCGCCAGAATCGCCGCACCGAAGTCATTTCCGACGCCGATGCCAAGACGATCAAGAAGTGGGCGCCCTACGGGCTCAACTGAGGAGTACTGACAGATGGGCCGTATCAAGAGGGGTGTCACCACCCGCGCCAAACACAAACGTCTTCTGGATCAGGCCAAGGGCTACCGTGGCCGCCGCAAGAACACCATCCGCGTCGCACGCCAGGCGGTCGAAAAGGCCGGCCAGTACGCCTACCGCGACCGCAAGGTGAAGAAGCGGTCCTTCCGCGCCCTGTGGATCCAGCGCATCAACGCTGCCGTCCGCGCCGAAGGACTGACCTATTCGCAGTTCATCCACGGCACCAAGCTCGCCGGGATCGAGCTTGATCGCAAGGCGATGGCCGATCTGGCCATGAACGAAGGCGGCGTGTTTAGCGCCGTCATCGCGCAGGCGAAGGCAGCGCTGCCGGCGTAAGGCCGGCACGGAACTTTCGTTTCTAGGCGCGAACGAAGGGGCGTGGGCGGCATGTGCCGTGCCGCGCCCTTTTCGCGTCGTAAACCGGGACCAACCGATGGATCTTGATCAACTCGGCAACCAACTGCTCGCAGAAGTGGACGGCGCCCTCGACCTCGCGACCCTCGAAGCTGTCCGTGTGGCGGCGCTTGGCAAGCAGGGTTCGGTTTCAGCGCTCCTCAAGACGCTGGGCGCGATGTCGCCCGAGCAGCGTCAGGCTGAGGGACCAAGCGTCCATGCGCTGCGCGAAGCGGTGACGCAGGCCCTTGCCGCTCGCAAGGCCGCGCTGGAAGGCGCCGCGCTCGAAGCGCGCCTCGCCGCCGAGACCATCGACCTCACCCTCCCTGCGCCCGAAGCGCCGCGCGGCTCGGTCCATCCGGTCAGCCAGGTCATGGACGAACTGGCCGAGATTTTCGCCGACCTCGGCTTCGCGGTCGCCACCGGGCCCGAGATCGAGGACGACTGGCACAATTTCACCGCGCTCAACATGCCCGAAAGCCACCCCGCGCGCGCGATGCACGATACTTTCTATTTCCCGGACAAGGATGCAGGCCAGAACAATGAGGGGGGGCGCGACATGCTGCTGCGCACGCATACCTCTCCAGTGCAGATCCGCTCGATGCTCAAAGAAGGCGCGCCGCTGCGCGTCATCGCGCCGGGCCGGGTGTACCGCTCGGACAGCGATGCCACGCACACGCCGATGTTCCACCAAATCGAGGGGCTGGTAATCGACAAGGGCATTCACCTTGGCCACCTGAAATGGACGCTGGAAACCTTCCTGAGAGCGTTCTTCGAGCGGGACGACGTGGTGCTGCGCCTGCGTCCCAGTTATTTTCCTTTCACCGAGCCTTCGGTCGAAGTCGACGTCGGATACACGCTGGTGGGCGGCAAGCGCGTCGTCGGCGGGCACGGCGATGCGCCGGACGGCGGCTGGATGGAAGTGCTGGGCAGCGGCATGGTCAACCGCAAGGTGATCGCTGCCGGCGGGCTCGACCCGGACGACTGGCAGGGCTTTGCCTTCGGCACGGGCGTCGACCGGCTGGCCATGCTGAAATATGGCATGGACGACCTGCGCGCCTTCTTCGACGGCGACCAACGCTGGTGCGCGCACTATGGCTTCGGCGCGCTCGACGTGCCGACCCTGTCCGCTGGCGTGGGAACGCCGGCAAGCGGAGGCCGGGCATGAAATTCTCGCTTTCCTGGCTGAAGGACCATCTCGACACCGAAGCTTCGGTCGAGCAAATCGCCGCGACGCTCAACGCCATCGGCCTCGAAGTCGAAGGCGTGGACGATCCCTCGACGCGGCTTGCGGGCTTCCGCGTCGCGAAAGTGCTGACGGCTGAGAGGCATCCGCAGGCCGACAAGCTGCAGGTCCTGACGGTGGACGCCGGCGACGGCAAGCCGCTGCAGGTCGTCTGCGGCGCGCCCAATGCACGTGCAGGCCTTGTCGGGGTGCTCGGGCTGGCCGGCGCGGTGGTTCCGGCGAATGGCATGACGCTCAAGGTCGCGTCAGTGCGCGGTGTCGAATCGAACGGCATGATGTGCTCAAGCCGCGAGCTGGAACTGGGCGACGACCACGATGGCATCATCGAGCTGCCCGCCGACGCGCCGCTCGGCACGCCCTTTGCAGATTACCACGGCGCCGACCCCGTGTTCGACGTGGCGATCACGCCCAACCGCCCGGATTGCATGGGCGTTTACGGCATCGCGCGCGATCTGGCGGCGGCGGGGCTTGGCACGCTGAAGCCGATCGAAGCCCCGGCCATCGCTGGTACCTTCCCCTGTCCCACCGCGATCCGAACGGAAGATCCCGAGGGCTGCCCTGCCTTCTACGGCCGTGCCATTCGCGGCGTGACCAACGGCGCATCGCCGGACTGGATGCAGGCCCGCCTCAAGAGCGCGGGCCAGCGCCCGATCTCGGCGCTGGTCGACATCACGAACTACGTCATGCTCGCGTTTGGCCGCCCGGCCCATGCCTATGATCTTGCCAAGCTGAACGGCACCGTCACCGCACGCCGCGCGCGTGCCGGCGAGAGCGTCACGGCGCTCAACGGCAAGGACTACGCGCTCGACGAGACCATGACCGTAATCGCCGACGAGCGCGGCGTGCACGACATTGCCGGCATCATGGGCGGCGAGCATTCGGGCTGTGACCAAGGCACCAGCGACGTCCTGCTGGAAGTGGCGTACTTCGATCCCGAACGGATCGCCGCGACGGGGCGAAAGCTCAACCTCACTTCAGATGCACGCAGCCGCTTCGAACGCGGCGTCGATCCCGCATTCATCGATGCCGGGCTCGACATCCTGACCGGCCTCATTCTGCGGCTGTGCGGCGGCGAGGCGAGTGAGGCGGTTCGCGCGGGGCAGGCACCTGCCGCCAACAAGACCGTGGCCTATGACCCGCGGCTTGCGCTGTCGCTGGGCGGCGTGGACATCGCGGCCGCCGAGCAGAAGCGCATCCTGGCATCGCTTGGCTTCACCGTGGCCGATAGCTGGACGGTGAGCGTTCCCGGCTGGCGGCCCGACGTGGACGGCGCCCCCGATCTGGTCGAGGAAGTGATCCGCATCCACGGATTGGACAAGGTCGAAAGCGTGCCCCTGCCTCGCCGCGACGGCGTCGCCCGGCCCACCGCAACGCCCGCGCAAACGCTCGAACGCCGCCTGCGCCGCGCCGCCGCTACCCGCGGCGCAAACGAAGCGGTGACCTGGTCGTTCCTGCCAGAAGCCGAGGCTGCCGCCTTTGCCATCCAGGATGAGGCGCCGTGGATCCTTGCCAACCCGATCAGCGAGGACATGAAGGTCATGCGCCCCTCGCTGCTGCCCGGCCTGCTGATGGCGGCACGACGCAACCTGACGCGCGGCGCGGCGGGGCTCCGGCTGTTCGAGATCGGCCGTCGTTATCTGCGCGGTGCCGACGGCGCCAGCGACGAGCGGCTCTCGCTGGCGGTGGTGCTGGCGGGCGAGAAAACACCGCGCGGCTGGCAGTCCGGCAAGGCAACCCTGTTCGATGCCTACGACGCCAAGGCAGAGGCACTGGCATTGCTGGCCGAGGCCGGTGCGCCGGTCGACAACCTGCAAGTCATGGGAGACGCGGGGCCGCAATTCCATCCCGGCCGGTCCGCCACGCTGCGGCTTGGCCCCAAGACAGTGCTGGCCCGGCTGGGCATGCTGCACCCCGCCACCTTGCGCCAGTTCGACATCGATGTTCCGGTCGCGGCGATCGAGCTGCTGCTCGACGCCATTCCTGCGAAGAAGGCGGCCGGGTTTGCCCGCACACACTTTGCGCCGCCCGCACTTCAGGCCGTGACGCGCGACTTCGCGTTCCTTGTGCCCGCGGATACCCCTGCGGGCGACCTGCTGCGCGCGGTCAAGGGCGCCGACAAGGCCAATATCGTCGCGGCGCGGCTGTTCGACGATTTCCGGGGCGCTGGTGTGCCGGAAGGACGCAAGTCGCTCGCCATCGAAGTCACGCTTCAACCGGGCGAGAAGAGCTACGGCGAGGCGGACCTCAAGGTCATTGCGGAAAAGGTCGTGGCAGCAGCGGCAAAGCTCGGCGCGGAACTGCGCGGCTGATCCATGACTTCCAATCCCATGTCTTCCTCCAGGCGTACTTTCGCGATCATCTCGCACCCAGACGCGGGCAAGACCACGCTGACCGAAAAGCTGCTGCTGCAAGGCGGCGCCATCCACCTCGCCGGCGAAGTCAAGGCGCGGGGACAGGCTCGGCGCGCCCGGTCGGACTGGATGAAGATCGAGCAGCAGCGCGGCATTTCAGTGACCTCAAGCGTCATGACGTTCGAGAGGGACGGCATCACCTTCAACCTGCTCGACACGCCGGGACACGAAGACTTTTCCGAGGATACCTACCGCACGCTCACCGCGGTCGATTCGGCGATCATGGTGATCGACGCTGCCAAGGGCATCGAACCGCAAACGCGCAAGCTGTTCGAGGTCTGCCGCCTGCGCTCGGTGCCGATCATCACGTTCATCAACAAGGTGGACCGCGAGGGCCGCTCGCCGTTCGACCTGATGGACGAAGTGGCCGATGCGCTGGCGCTCGATGTCTGCCCGATGAGCTGGCCGGTGGGGCTTGGCGGTGAATTTCAGGGCGTGCTCGATTTCGCGAGCGGACCGGTCAGCCGCCCCGAGGGGCCGAGCCGGGAATTCCTCGGAAAGCGCGATGCATCGCCCAAACTGCCCGAGGCGATCGCCGAGGAAGTGGAACTGGCGCAGGGCGGCTATCCCGCGTTCGACCTTGAAGCCTATCGCCACGGCGACCTGACGCCCGTTTATTTCGGGTCCGCGCTCAAGAACTTCGGCGTTGCGGAACTGATCGAGGCCATCGCCCGCTTCGCCCCGCCGCCCCGCCCGCAGCCGAGCAGCGAAGGCGAAATCACGCCCGACCGCGACGAAGTGACCGGCTTCGTCTTCAAGGTGCAGGCCAACATGGACCCGCAGCACCGCGACCGGATCGCTTTCATGCGGCTGGTTTCAGGCACCTTCAAACGCGGCATGAAGCTGACCCCCTCGGGTCTCGGCAAGCCGATCGCGGTGCACTCTCCCATCCTGTTCTTCGCGCAGGACCGCGAGATTGCCGACAGCGCCGAGGCGGGTGACATCATCGGCATTCTCAACCACGGCACGCTGCGGGTGGGCGATACCCTGTCCGAAAGCAACAAGGTCCGCTTCACCGGCCTGCCCAACTTCGCCCCCGAAATTCTGCGGCGCGTCGCGCTGAAGGACCCGACCAAGACCAAGCAGCTGAGGAAAGCGCTTGACGACCTTTCCGAGGAAGGCGTGATCCAGGTGTTCTACCCCGAGATCGGCAGCCAGTGGATCGTCGGCGTGGTCGGCCAGCTCCAACTCGACGTGCTGGTCAGCCGGCTTGAGGCGGAATACAAGGTCGAGGCGATGCTTGAGCCTGCCCCCTTCGACACCGCACGCTGGCTTACGGGCAGCGACGCCGCGCTCAAGGGCTTTGCGGATTTCAACAAGTCGAACCTCGCGAAGGACCGCGACGGCGATCCGGTGTTCCTCGCTCGCTCGTCATGGGACGTGGGCTACCAGCAGGAACGCAATCCCGATCTGAAATTCGGCGCGACCAAGGAGCGATGAGCGGCCTGTGGAGCTGACTTTCGCCAGCTACAACATCCACAAGGCCGTGGGGATCGACCGGCGGCGGGATCCTGACCGCATCCTCTCCATCCTGCGTGAGATCGACGCCGACGTCATTGCCCTTCAAGAAGCAGATCGCCGCTTTGGCCGGCGAGAAAGCGTGCTGCCGCGCCGCGCGCTCGATGACAGTCCGTGGCAGGCCGTGCCGCTTGCGGTCCGGCCCGAATCGCTGGGTTGGCACGGCAATGCGCTGCTGGTGCGGCGAGGACTCAGGATCGAGGCCACCTCCATCGTGCCGCTCCCCGTGCTGGAGCCGCGCGGCGCAGTGCGGGCGGACATTTCGGTCGAGGGGCACAGGGTCCGCGTCGTTGGCATGCACCTCGACCTCTCGGGCATCCGCCGCCGGCACCAGATCCGCGCCGTTCTCGACCATGTGCGGGAGTGCGACGGCGACGTGCCGACAGTGCTGATGGGCGACTTCAACGAATGGGCGCGCCACGGCGGCTGCTTCCGCGAATTCGCCGCGGGCTGGAGAGTCCTCTCCTGCGGCGCCAGCTTCCCCTCGCGCCGCCCGGTCGCCGCGCTCGACCGGCTGGTGCTGTCACCCGAATGGGAGGTGGCGGAAAGCCGCGTCCACCACAGCGCGTTGGCGGCCACGGGTTCGGACCACTTGCCGGTGGTGGGGAGGGTGAGGCTGCCGGGGACTTGAGCGACGTCTTGCGCAAACAGCTATGGCCGGACTTGTCCGGTCCTTGCTCATTCGGCTTATTGCTGCGTCGGCGGCGTTTTCAACATTCGCCGCAGAACCTCGTCTTCTCTCTCTTGATCGGTGTGTGTGATGATGAGTTCCTGCATTCGCAAGTGTAGAGAACGCCTTGCCAGAGCAAGAGATGGCATTGCGATGATGGAGACCGCGCAAACCCTCGGAACCGCTGAGCGAGGCTGGTCCGAGTTTCTTTTGGCAGTTGCGTCGATATATTCCAAGCTGGAGCAAGGGGCCAAAACGGACGGGAAATCAGCCGCATGGTTCGGTCGAGTTAAGAAGGAACGGAAAGATGATCACCTGCTTCGTTATCTACACCATGCCCGGAATAGCGACGAACACTCAATCAATGACATAACGGCCGTTAGGGATTGGTCATATCGGTTGCATCCCGTCAAATCGGACGAAGAAGGAATATTAGCATTCCAAGTGGAATCGCGGCCAGAACCATCATGGATTCTGTTGACTGTCAGAGACGACAGATTTGGGGACGCGTTCGATCCGCCAGGTTGGCACATGGGCAATGCGCTAATCGACGAATCCCCTATTAACGTGGCCAAAGTCGGATATTCCTACATGGAATCGCTTATCGATGTCGCGGAAGCCATGGGAATATAACTCGGCCTACATGCCAACCTTACGCTCGGACAAGGTTTGAAAGAGGTGCACCCAAAGGGTGCTCGCGCACGCAATAAAAGCCTCGCTTCCATCTCCTCCGGCGAAACCTCATTTCCGTGCTGACATCGCAGCCCGAATCTTGGCTCATATCATCCTGCTTCGTCACGCACGCAATGCCCAAAAATTAGGCAACTGCCCGCGATTCAAGCGTTCACCTCGCGCTTGCCGCCCCGCATTTGTGCAGCGCAGCACGAAAAGCTAACGAATCCCTAAACTGGCACGCCCCTTGCGAAGCCTCCCCTGCCGGCGCGGGGCCGGTGGCTAACAGGGGATCGGCATGAAGTTCATCATCGCCATCATCAAGCCGTTCAAGCTCGACGAGGTGCGCGAAGCCCTTGGCGCCATCGGCGTCGCCGGCATGACCGTTTCCGAAGTCAAGGGCTTTGGCCGGCAAAAAGGGCAGACCGAAATCTATCGCGGCGCCGAATATTCCACCAACATGCTGCCCAAGGTGAAGATCGAGGTCGCAACGTCCGACGATCTGGCCGCGCAGGTGGTGGAAACCATCCAGCAGACCGCCAGCACCGAAGCCATCGGAGATGGCAAGATCTTCGTGCTCGACCTCGCCTCCGCCCTGCGCATCCGCACCGGCGAATCCGGCGATACCGCGCTGTGACCCGCGCGCTTCCCAACGAAGGGGGACAACTCATGATCCGCAAACTGCTTTGCGGCGCGGGCGCGTTTGGCGCTTCGCTCTTTGCCGCGACGGCTGCCTGGGCCCAAGAGGCCACGGCCGCGGCCACAGAGGCCGCCACCGAAGCGGCCGCAACGGCTGTCGCCGCCGCGCCTGCCGCTTTCACGCCCACCGCCGAGATGGTCAACAAGGGCGATGTCGCCTGGATGATGGTCGCCACGGCGTTCGTCCTGATGATGTCGGTGCCGGCGCTGGCGCTGTTCTATGGCGGCCTGGTCCGCACCAAGAACATGTTGTCGGTTCTGATGCAGGTACTCACCATCGTCTGCGTCGCGGCGCTGGTATGGTTCGCCTGGGGCTATTCGATGGCCTTCACCTCGACCGGCTCACCCTTCCCCAAGCTGTTCGGCGGCTTCGACAAGGCTTTCCTTGCCGGAGTGGACGTGACCACCCTGGCGGCGACGTTCTCGAACGGCGTCTACCTGCCGGAGCTGGTCTTCGTGATGTTCCAGATGACCTTTGCCTGCATCACGCCGGCACTGATCGTCGGTGCGTTTGCCGAGCGCGTGAAGTTCACGCCGCTGATCCTGTTCGTGGTCGGCTGGCTGACGCTCGCCTATTTCCCGGTCGCGCACATGGTGTGGTACTGGGCCGGCCCGGACTTCCTGCCGGCGGCTCCTGATGACACGGGCCTGCTGTGGGGATGGGGTGCACTCGACTTCGCGGGCGGGACCGTCGTCCACATCAATGCGGGTATTGCCGGCCTGATCGGCTGCCTCGTGATCGGCCCGCGCCTCGGCTACCGGTCGGAACCCATGCCGCCGCACAGCCTGGTGATGACCATGATCGGCGCCTCGCTGCTGTGGATCGGCTGGTTCGGCTTCAACGCGGGCTCGGCGCTGGAATCGAATGCCTTTGCCGCACTGGCCTTCATCAACACCTTCGTCGCCACCGCTGCTGCAGGCGTTGTCTGGGCCATCATCGAACAGATCGTCCACAAGAAGCCGTCGCTGCTGGGCGCTGCTTCGGGCGTTGTCGCCGGCCTGGTTGCGATCACTCCTGCGGCGGGCTTTGCCCACCCCGGTACCGCGATCATCCTGGGCGCGCTCGCTTCGGTCGTCTGCTTCTTCTTCGTCACTACGGTGAAGAACAAGCTGGGCTACGACGACTCGCTCGACGTTTTCGGCATCCACGCGGTGGGCGGCATCGTCGGCGCGATCGGCACCGGGGTTGTCGCGGACCCCGCGCTCGGCGGACAGGGTTGGATCGACTACACAGCGCCAGTCGCCAAGGCCGGCGTCTATGACATGGCTGGCCAAGTCATGACGCAGATCTGGGCAGTCGGCACCACGGTCGTGTGGACCGGTGTGGTCTCGGCCGCGCTGTTCCTGATCCTCAAGTACACCGTGGGCCTGCGTCCTTCGGCCGACGTCGAAACCTCCGGTCTCGACATCACCGAACATGGCGAGCGCGCCTACAACTACTGACTTTGAAGAGTTTGGCGGGGGCGGGCCTCAACCCTCTCCTCGGGCCTTGCCCCCGCCATCCGATGTTCCTCCTGCGAACAGCACCTCAAGGGCCGGAGCCAGCCGCTCCGGCCCCCTTTTTTTGTGCTGCCTTTTTTGGGATCGCGGGAAGTGTGAACGTCAGGCGTTGCGGCTGCCCAGCATGTCCATCAGCTGACGCACGGGAGAGAGATCGTATCCCGCCCCGGCGGCGCAGCGGGCGAGCTTGTCAGCGTCCTCCCCCCGGCTTGCCTCGGCCAGCGCCCACAGCAGGGTAGAGCGCGTGCCGGACCGGCAATAGGCCAGCACCGGGCCTTTCGCTCCAGCCAGTGCGGCGGCCATCGCCTTGACCTGGCCTTCGCTGAACCCGGCGTGGGTCACCGGGATGGCGACATAGTCCATGCCCGCGGCGCGCACTGCTGCCTCGATCTCTGGGCCGGGCGTCTGGTCGTCGCTCTCGCCCTCGGGCCGGTTGTTGATGACGAGCCGCACACCATCGGCAGCGGCCTGCGCCACATCGGCAAGGTCGATCTGCGGGCTTGCGGAAATGGTCTCGGTCAGCTTGCGGAACTCGGTCACGCGCCCTTCTCCTGTTGGTTTCACCGGACCGGCCGGTCCGCCAACGGACACGCCCGGCGGCGGCCCGTGGGCCGCGTTCTGGCAAGTCCCGACCGCCGCGGCAAGGGCGGGCGAACCCCCAAGTGATTCAGCATGCAGGGATTTTTCCGCAGTCGCCGCATTTTCGTTCGCTATTTGTGATGACTTGGTCTATGTCCGATGGTGCAGAGGAGAGGGCCGCGCGGGCTTGCTCGACCATTCGCTCTGTAGCCTGGCGCGAATCGTCCGCGCTTGCCGGGCATATGCTGATGGGGCGAAGCGAAGGTTTAATAACGCAAATGGGTTTTGACAGAGGTCGTCGCGGTAGGGGACGCGACAAGCGGGACGGTTTCGGCGAAGACGGTTTCGATCCCTTCATGGCTGATCAGGGTCGCTTCGGCGGCGGCGACAGGTTCGGCGGCGGCGGTGACAGGTTCGGCGGCGGCGGCGGCGCGCCCCGTGGTGGCGGCGGCTTTGGCGGCGGCGATCGCGGCGGCTTC
>JBEIPK010000056.1:0-10772 GCA_040377095.1 Novosphingobium sp. | reverse complement strand
GCCCTGCCCGTCCTGTCGGGAGGTGTTTCTCAGATGCCACGAGGCGGTGCGTTGCCTCAGGTTCATGCAACCAACGCTTCCCGCCGGACTTTGTGGCTGACCGGCGGCGGCGACGCTGCCGCGAATATGGAGCAACTCATGAAAAAGACTTTTCTCGTCCTCGCATCTGGCAGCGTGCTGTTTTCGGGCGCCGCCATGGCCCAGGACACTCCCGATCCGGCCTCGGCATTCAGCGGCCCCTACGTTCAGGCAGAGGTGGGCTATGACAAGAGCCGCACCGGCAGCACTGTCGATATGGATAACACGCGCGATTCCAAGCAGTCGATCGACGGGGTGATGTACGGCGCTGCCGTCGGCTATGATGCGGCCGTGGGCGAACGCCTTCGCATCGGCGCCGAGGCGGAAATCACCGACAGCACTGCCAAATGGAAGCGCGACGCTGGCACGACGTTCAACCTCGGCCGCGTAAGCGCCGGGCGCGATCTCTATGCCGGCGCCAAGCTCGGTTACGTCGTTTCGCCGCAGGCGATGGTCTACGTCAAGGGCGGCTACACCAATGCCCGCTTCAACGTTCAGGGCAGCGACGGCGCCGACACTGCGCGTGACCATCTCGACACCGATGGCTGGCGGCTTGGCGGCGGCGTGGAAATGGCGGTCAGCAGCAACGCCTTCGCCAAGCTTGAATACCGCTACTCAAACTACAAGGAAGGCGAGCTCGATTTTGATGGCGACACGCCTGATAGCAGCCGTTTCGACATCGATACGGATCGGCACCAGGTCGTCGCGGCTGTCGGCCTGAGATTCTGACGCCTGTCAGGGTTGTTGGAGAAGGGCGGGGCCGCGTGGCTCCGCCCTTTTTCGCGTCAGCGCCCGGTACGCGCGCAGCCGATGGCCGCCGCATCCATCGCCGAGGCTGCGCCTTCGAGGGGCCATGTGTTCGAGAACCGCCCTCCCGCCGTGTCCCGCGCGAAGAGAGTCATCGACGATGCCGAGCGCATGGCTGCGACAATCGCGGCGTCCATCCGCCGGTCCGCCGCCCAAGCATCTCCGCCGCCGCCGATCAGCTCGAAGCGCTTGCCGCCGACCGTCAGCACGATCTTCTGCGCTGGCTGAAGCTGGCGCGAGACGCGGAAATGGACCTGGTTCCTGATCTGGCGGCGCGGCCAGACGGCAACACCGGCATAGGGCTGATAGTCGCGGCGCATCGTGCTGGGTGCGGCCATGGCGATGGCATAGCAGCGCGGCACGCCGGGATCGCGGAAGGCACCCCATGTGCCGAAAACGCCCAGACTGTCGCGCGCCGTGGCGGGAGCGGCGGCGAGCGCGATGAGGAGGGCTAGAAGCTTCAGGCGGCGCATGGCGCGTGCCTATCCGCCGGGATAGCGGATTTCCAGCACTTCCCACTCCTTTTCACCGCCCGGCAGGGTCACGCGGCGAAGATCTCCCACCGCCGCGCCGCGCAAGGCTCGGGCTAGCGGCGCGCTCCAGCCGATGCGGCCTTCGCCTGCGTCCTGCTCGTCGTCGCCCACCAACGTGAGGGTGCGCTGTTCGTCGTCTTCATCGGCAATGACGACCGTGGCGCCGAACCGGACCTGCGCGCGATCTGTCTGCCCGGCGGGATCGACCACGCGCAGCGCTTTCATCCGCCGCGCCAGATGCGCCAGTTCGCGGTCAATCTCGCGCATCCGCTTGCGGCCATAGAGGTAGTCGCCGTTCTCCGACCGGTCGCCATTGCCGGCCGCCCAGCTGACGATCTCGACAATCGCCGGCCGCTCTGTGCCAAGCAGGTGGTCATAGCGCGCACGCAGAGCCGCCATGCCGGCGGGCGTGATTGGCGGGCCGGGTTTGGAGGAGCCGGGGGCAGCGTCGGGTACCGAGTTCATGCAGCCTCACCTTGTCCCGCAACGCCGCCCAGAGCAAGGGGCCGGGTGCAGGCGGCCGAGAGTGACACAAGTGAAACTTAGGCCGAGCCGCCTCACACAAAACTATACGGGTCGATATCCACCGCCACACGCACACTGGCGGGAAAGTCGAAGCGGCCCAGCCACTCGCGGATCACGTCCTGCACTTGCGCAGATCGGCGGGCGTTGATCAGGAGCCGGTAGCGATAGCGCCCGCGCAGCAGCGCCATCGGCGCGGGCGCGGGGCCAAGAATCATCACGTCTGGCAGGCGGGGCGCGGCCGAACCGATGGCGCGGGCGGCATCGCGCGCCTCGGCCTCCTCCTCGGAGCTGACGATGATCGCGGCCCAGCGCCCGAACGGCGGGGCGCCGGCCTCGCGCCGGGCCTGCGTCTCGGCATCGTAGAAGGCATCGCGGTCCCCCGCGGCGAGCGCGGCGATCACGCTCGCTTCGGGATGGCGGGTCTGGATGAGGACGGTGCCGGGTTTCTCGCCGCGCCCGGCGCGCCCGGCGACTTGCGCGATCTGCTGATAGCTTCGCTCGCCCGCGCGCAAATCTCCGCCTTCAAGGCCAAGGTCCGCATCGACCACGCCCACCAGAGTCAGTTCGGGAAAGTGATAGCCCTTGGTGACGAGCTGCGTACCGATGATGACGTCGATCAGCCCTTCCTCCGCCGCCGCAACGAATTCCCCGATGCGTTCGGGCGTATTCAGCGTGTCTGACGTGACCAGCGCGACGCGCGCCTCCGGCAGCAATTCTGCCACTTCATCGGCAATGCGCTCCACCCCGGGACCGCAGGCGACAAGGCAATCGGGCGTGCCGCATTCCGGGCAGGCCTCGGGCACGGCGACGCTGTGGCCGCAATGGTGGCAGGCGAGGCGCCGGGAGAAGCGGTGCTCGACCAGCCAGGCCGTGCAATTGGGGCACTGGAAGCGGTAGCCGCAGTGACGGCACAAGGTGAGCGGAGCATAGCCGCGCCGGTTGAGGAACAGCAGCGATTGCTCCCCGCGTGCCAGCCGCTCGCGCATTTCCTCGACGAGCCGGGGGGCAAGCCAGCGGCCGCGCTCCGGCTCTTCGCGTCGCAGGTCGACGATGTCGATATCAGGAAGGGTGGCGCCGCCGAACCGGTCGGGCAGGGGGACGCGCGTATAAACCCCCGCTTCGGCCAGCTGCATCGATTCGAGCGCGGGCGTCGCGCTGGCGAGGATGACGGGCACGCCCTCGAACCGGGCCCGGATCACGGCGACGTCGCGCGCATTGTAACGCACGCCTTCGTCCTGTTTGAACGAGACCTCGTGCGCCTCGTCGACCACGATCAGCCCAAGTCGGGCGAACGGCAGGAACAGCGCCGAACGTGCTCCGACCACGACTTGCGCCCCGCCGAAGGCCACCGCGCGCCATGCCCTGCGGCGCTGGCTCGATTTGAGCGAGGAGTGCCACAGCACCGGCGGTGTGCCAAAGCGCGCCTCGAAGCGGCGCAGGAAGTTTTCGGTGAGCGCGATTTCGGGGAGCAGGACAAGCACCTGGCGCCCCAGGCGGATCGCTTCGGCCATGGCCTCGAAATAGCACTCAGTCTTGCCCGATCCGGTCACGCCGTCGAGCAGGAACGGCGCGAAGCGGGCCTCGCGCACGGCCTTGACGAACAGGTCCGCCGCGCCTTGCTGTTCGGCGGATAGCACCGGCTCGTGATAGCCCGGCCGGGCGGCGGGATAGGGCTTGTCGAGGTCGACAGTGACGGGTTCGAGCAAGCCTGCCCCGACCATGCCGCGCAGAACGCCTTCCGAGACGCTGGCGAGTTCCGCCAGTTCGCGCATGCTACCCTGCTCGCCCGCCAGCGCGTCCATCGCGGCGGCGCGCTGCGGGGTAAGGCGGGCGGGTTCGGCCCCGGAGAGGCGGTATTCGGTCGTCGTGCCGCCGCCGCGCAGGGCAGCGCCGCTCGACAGTGTCATCCGCGCGACGGCCGAAAGCGGCGCGCAATAGTAGTCTGCCGTCCATTCGATCAGGCGACGCAAGGGCCCGGCCAGCGGCGGGACGGGGAGCATGGCTAGCAGCGGGCGCAGCTTGATGTCCGGCACGTCCTTGCCCGGCAGCCGGCCCGCCTCCCAGACGATCCCCACGACCTGCCTGGGCCCGAGCGGCGCGAGCACGACGCTGCCCAATTCTGTCGCCATTCCGTCCGGAACGCGATAGTCAAGCACGCCAAGCGCGGCATTGAGGACGAGGAGTCGGACGCGGTGCATCGCCAGGGTCTATAGGCGGGCGCGCCGGTTTTGGGGAAGGACAGGTTCAATGGATCGAATTGAGCAGGCAATCATTCATCGTCGCCATTTTCTGGCGGGCTCGGCAGTGGCAGGTTTGCTGGCGCTCACGGGATGCTCCACGACTGGCGGATTGGGCAGTCTCAGCCTGGTCGAGGTGATCCGCCGTCTGCTTGGGCGGGCCAGCAGCCAGGCACTGGCGAGGCTGGCCGCACCAGGCGGCTTCTATGACAACCAGCTTGCCCGGCTCGACCTGCCCGACGTGTTCGGCAACCGCGGCGGCGTGCTTCAGGGCATCCTGACTTCGGTGGTGTTCAAGGACAAGCTTACCAAATCGCTCAACCACGTCGCCGAGGACGGCGCAAGACGGGCCGCACCTGTTGTGGCCGAAGCGGTGCGGACCATTGGCATCGAGAACGCCGCCGCGCTCATCAAGGGTGGACCGACAGAGGCCACCGGCCTGCTTCGCACCGCAATGGGCGGCCGTCTGGTCGAGACCATGGTGCCGGCGCTGGGCGACGGGCTTCGCCTGTCGAACGATCCGGTCGTCGGACAAGCGCTCGCCGCGCTCACAGGCGTCGATATCTCGGGCGCCGCGCGCTCCCTGGCGGAAAAGGCGGATAACGCCATCTGGGGAGAGATTGGCCGCGAGGAAGCCTCGATCCGGGCCAATCCGCAGGCAACCGGCGATCCGCTGCTGATCGCGGCATTTTCCGTGGTGTGAAAGGCAACACGGTTGTTGCCATCGCGGGGTTGGCATCTGGCGGGCGCGCGGCCTATAGACCCGCGCGAACCCGGATGCAGGAGCCAGCCGCTGTGAAATTCTTCGTCGATACCGCCGACACTTCCGAAATCGCCGATCTCGCCGCGACGGGCCTGCTCGACGGCGTCACCACCAATCCCACGCTGATCCAGAAGGCGGGGCGCGACATCATGGAAGTGACGAAAGAAATCTGCGCGCTGGTCGATGGGCCGGTTAGCGCGGAAGTCATCGCGCTCGACCATTCGGGCATGATGCGCGAGGCCGAAGTGCTGCGCAAAATCGCCGACAATGTCTGCATCAAGGTGCCGCTGACGATGGACGGCCTCAAGACCTGCAAGGCGCTGACCGGCGAAGGCACCATGGTCAACGTCACGCTGTGCTTTTCGGCGAACCAGGCACTGCTCGCGGCCAAGGCAGGGGCAAGCTTCATCTCGCCCTTCGTCGGCCGCCACGATGACAACGGCTTCGACGGGATGGACCTCATCCGCGATATCCGCCTGATCTACGACAACTATGCCTTTGCGACCGAAATCCTCGTTGCCTCGGTGCGCCACGGCGTCCACGTACTCGAAAGCGCGAAAATCGGAGCCGACGTCGCAACGATGCCGCCCGCTGTCATTCGCGGGCTGTTCAAGCACGTTCTGACCGACAAGGGCATCGAGGGCTTCCTCGCGGACTGGGCCAAGACCGGGCAATCCATCTGAATCTTGGACATCTGAAGGCCAATCGAGCTTGAGTGACGAAACTCCGACAGACCGGTTCAAGTCGGTCCTGACCGGCGCCAGCCGCGCCATTGCCCACGATGCCGAGGTCGAGGTGTCTTGGACGGCCGACGCGCCGACAGCGACGGGCCGGATGTTCCGCGTGCCCCAGCCGGGCCGCAACGTGCCGCGCGC
The DNA here is from genome assembly GCA_040377095.1 of Novosphingobium sp. Taxonomy (GTDB): domain Bacteria; phylum Pseudomonadota; class Alphaproteobacteria; order Sphingomonadales; family Sphingomonadaceae; genus Novosphingobium. The sequence continues at coordinate 4,954 of JBEIPK010000056.1, read as the reverse complement.
TGCCGCCATGGAAGCCCGCGGATTTGCCGACAGCTTCGCGCTCCGCTTGCGCCACCACAACGAGGCGCTCCACGCGGCCCACGCGCCGCCCGAACCCACCGCGCGCGCATGCTATGATGCCATCGAGCAGGTCCGCTACGAAGCGCTCGGCGCGAGCGGCTATGCCGGGGTGCGAGACAATCTTGGCGCGGCGACCGATGTGCGGATTGCCGCTGACCCGATCACCCGCGCCGCCCGTGCCGAGGATGTCCCGGTGCCGGTTGCGGTCGCGCTCATGCTGCGCGAGCGGCTGACCGGGCAGGCGGTGCCGCCTGCAGCGCGTCCCGCCGTCCAGCTCTTGCGTGATTGGATCGAAGTGCGCGCAGGTGCCGACTTCGAGGCGCTGGCCGGATCGCTGGACGACCAGTCGGCGTTCCAGGCGCTGGCGCTGGACATGCTCGAACATCTCGACCTCACCAGCGCGTCGGCGGAGGACGAAGCCTTCGATGATGCGAACGATGAGGACGGCCAGGCAGACACGGACGAGGACGACGAAGGCGACAACGAGGGCGAGGACCAGCAGCCCGGCGAGATCGCGCCCGAGACCACCGACGGCGACAGCGAGGGCGAGAGCGAAGACACTCGCGAGTCGATGGACGACATGGATGAAGGCGAAGGCGGCGACGAGGGTGATGAGGGCATGCTGCCCGTCCGCCCGAACCGTCCGTGGACCGATCTTCCCGCCTCCTTTGACTATCAGGTCTATACCGAGGCATTCGACGAAGTGGTCGCCGCGTCCGACCTGTGCGACGAGGAAGAGCTTGGGCGCCTGCGCGCCTATCTCGATGCGCAGCTCAAGGGCTTGCAGGGCATCGTCACCCGGCTTGCCAACCGGCTCCAGCGCCGGCTCATGGCGCAGCAAAACCGCTCGTGGGATTTCGATCAGGAAGAAGGCCTGCTCGATGCCGCGCGGCTCGCGCGCGTGGTTGTCTCGCCCGGCCATTCGCTGAGCTACAAGATCGAGCGCGACGTCGAGTTCAAGGACACCATCGTCACGCTCCTGATCGACAATTCTGGATCGATGCGCGGCCGCCCGATCTCCATCGCGGCAATCAGCGCGGACGTCCTCGCCCGCACGCTGGAGCGCTGCGGCGTCAAGACGGAGATCCTTGGCTTCACTACCCGCGCGTGGAAGGGCGGCAAGAGCCGGGAGGCATGGCTCGAAGGCGGCAAACCGCAACTGCCGGGCCGCCTCAACGACCTGCGCCACATCGTCTACAAGAAGGCCGACGAGCCGTGGCGGCGCGCCCGCAAGAACCTCGGCCTGATGATGCGCGAAGGCCTGCTCAAGGAAAACATCGACGGCGAGGCGCTGCTCTGGGCACATTCGCGCCTGCTTGCCCGGCCCGAAGATCGCCGCATCCTGATGGTGATTTCGGACGGCGCGCCGGTTGACGATTCGACACTGAGCGTCAACAGCGCGGGCTATCTGGAAACGCACCTTCGCAAGGTGATCGACTGGATCGAGCGGCAATTGCCCGTCCAGCTCGTCGCTATCGGCATCGGGCACGATGTCACACGCTATTATCGCCGCGCCGTCACGATCATGGATGTCGAGCAGCTCGGCGGGACCATGATCGAGCAGCTCGCCGGTCTTTTTGAAGGGGAATGAGAATGAAAGTCAGTGAAGCCGTCGCCACGCGCCGTTCGGTCCGCGCGTTTCAGGACAAGCCGGTCGATCTGGAGACCGTGCGCCGCGTGTTCGACCGCGCGCGGATGACGCCCTCGGGCTGCAATTTCCAGCCGTGGGAAGGCGTTGTGCTCACCGGCGCGCCGCTCAAGGCCTTGCAGGAGGTGCTGCTCGCCGCCGCGCCCGACGATCCGATGGAGTACGATTTCTCCGCTCCCGGCAAGGAGAAGAAGTATCAGGACCGGCTCGATAACCTTGCCTCGTGCCTCTATGGATCGATGGGCATCCAGCGTGCGGACGCGGACCTTCGTGCCGATTTCGGCCGCAAGAACCTGCTTTCATTCGACGCGCCGGTTGTCATGCTCTGCCATTTCCCGAAGTTCATGCTCGGGCCGCAATGGTCGGATGTCGGCATGTGGCTGCAGTCCATCATGCTTCTGGTGCGCGAGGAAGGGCTCGATAGCTGCCCGCAGGAATGGATGGGTCTTTATGGCCGCACGATCAAGCAGCACCTCGGCCTGCCGATGGAGGACACCATGCTGTTTTGCGGAATGGCCATCGGACACCGCGACGCGGACAGCCCGGTGAACAACTTCGAACGGCAGCGCATTCCGCTGGACGAGCAGGTCAAGTTCCTCGGGTTCTGAACCCCGGACATTCCGCCTTATGACCGACGCCGCCCCGCTGACCCTGTTCAACAGCCTCACCCGCCGGCTCGAGCCTTTCGAGCCGGTCCATGCGGGTGAGGTGCGGGTCTATACCTGCGGGCCGACAGTCTACAATTACCCCCACATCGGCAACATGCGCGCGTACGTGTTCGCCGACGTGCTGGGGCGGACGCTCTCGTTCAAGGGCTACCGGCTCACGCACGTCATCAACATCACAGATGTCGGCCATCTGACTGATGATGCCGACGCGGGCGAGGACAAGATGGAGAAGATGGCGGCGGCCCGAAAGCAGTCAATCTGGGACGTGGCCGAGCACTACAAGCAGGCCTACTGGGCCGATGTGCGGGCGCTCAACATCCGGGGTCCAATGAACTCGGGCGCCCCCTCGGCAGCAAACTGGACAGTGGCCACCGATTACCTCCCGCAGATGATCGAGTTTGCGAAAAGCATTGCGGAAAAGCACTGCTACGAACTCGACTCAGGCCTCTATTTCGACGTCTCGACCGTGGCCGATTATGGCCGGCTCGCCCGCGCGCAGACGGAAGACGGTGAGGGGCGGATCGAGCCGGTCGAGGGCAAGCGCAACGCCGCCGACTTCGCGATCTGGCGCAAGACACCGCCAGGCGAGACGCGGCAGATGGAATGGGATTCGCCCTGGGGGCGCGGCGCGCCGGGCTGGCACCTCGAATGTTCGGTGATGAGCGGGGAAGTGCTCGGCTTCCCCTTTGACATCCACACCGGCGGGATCGACCACCGCGAGATCCACCACCCCAACGAGATCGCCCAGAACCAGGCGCATTGCTGCACGAATGGTCTCGACACGCCCGCAAATTCGGGCGCCAAGGTCTGGATGCACAACAACTTTCTTGTCGAACGTTCAGGCAAGATGTCGAAATCGTCGGGCGAGTTCCTGCGGCTGCAACTGCTGATCGACAAGGGCTATCACCCGCTCGCCTACCGGATGATGTGCCTTCAGGCGCACTATCGGTCAGAGCTGGAATTCAGCTGGGAAGGGCTGGGCGCCGCGCTGACGCGGCTGAAGCGGTTGGTGATGGGAGTGGAGAAGCTGAAAGCTCAAGCCGTCGGCAAACTGCCAGAGCAGGAAGACGTTCAGTCCGTAGTTCTAGACCAGTTCTCTAGCGCCTTGTTTGATGATCTTAATACGCCGAGAGGTCTCGGGCACCTTGAAGCCAGCTTGAACGCGGACGAGTTTCCCGCAACTCGATACGCCAATGTTCAACAAATGGACTCCGTTCTCGGTCTCAACCTCCTCAATCTCACCCGCGCCGATCTCCGCATCCGCCCCAAGGCTGCCACCATCACCGAAGCCGAAATCGAGGCCATTCTCGCCCGCCGCAGGCAGGCGCGTGCCGCCAAGGATTTCGCCACATCCGACGCGCTGCGCGATGAACTCGCCGCAGCGGGCGTCGACGTGATGGACGGCGATCCGCTCGGGTGGGACTGGAAGCTGGGCTGAAGGTCCGTTGGGGCCTACCCCAGCTTGCGCCGGAACCAGCAGTTCACGGCGAACCTTGCGTTTTCGAACGCATTGCCGGGCACGTTCGTCGGCAGCACTTCGTGCGGGGTGAACGCTGGAAATGCGACCAGACGGTTGTGGCTAGGCTCTACTGACCGCGTCTGCGTGCCAATGATCGCGCGCAGGCGGAGGGCGCCGCCCTCGAATTTCTTGGGCACGCGATTGAGGTACCAGACAGTGCTCAGAACGCGCGGTAACGCTTCCGGACGTCCGTCCTCGGCGGTGCGGATATCGATGTGTTCCTTGTAGAAGTCACCGTCGCGGTGCACGACGAGCTCCGTCTCCAATTCCGAAAACGCGAAAGACGCCGTTCCAGTCGCCGCGCAAAGGCTTGGAAACATGCGTTCCATCGCCAAGACAAAGGCAGGCTTGAGCGGCCCAAGCCCGCCCTTGCAGCGCAGCGAACTGCGATGCTCCGCGCCATTTCGTTCGCCAGCTCGATGAATGGTCGATTCGCTGAAATAATCACGATTGCTGATCGCATGATCGAGGATCGATGATGCAAGGCTCGGGGTCAGCGCATCGTCGATCACGGCAATGTCGGGAAGGAGGACACGGGACATCGCGGGAATCCTCAGCTTGATTGCGTTGCGTCGCACTTATTGCCCGGTCCCGCAAGGCTGCCGGCCCGTCTGGTCCTGCGGCGGACCGGCAGCGCCCGTCCGCTCAGGCGTCCTCAAGCAGCAGGAATTCTGCCTCCAGCGTCAGGCGCGTCTCGGGCATCATCTCCTGCTCGGCGCTGCGGATCGCGGCTTCGATCACGACATGGCGCGACAGCACGAACTCATGGTCGGGCAGGGCCTCCATGAAGGCTTCGGCCGAGACGATCCCGTCGTCGCCGGCAAACTGCAGCGCGATGAGATGGCGCGTTCCGGAAAAAGTCGCGCTGGCCCAGGGACGCTCGGAATGGCGGAGCAGTTCGGCGGTCGGCCCGGCAAGGCCAAGCACACCGGACAGCAGCTGGAGCCACGGCCTGCGCCCACCGGCGCGTTCACCGGGGCGGCTTCCTGCTCCTGTGGGCGCGGCGCGCAGAGCGGTCAGCATCGAGCGGTCGGCATGGGGATCAATTTGCACGGGCAG
>JBEIPK010000060.1:0-7659 GCA_040377095.1 Novosphingobium sp. | reverse complement strand
GGTGCCGCGCTTCCAGTCGACCGTCGAATAGAAATAGTCGAGGATCTGTTCGGCATCGAGGCCGAGCGCATAGAGCAGCGCCGTGACGGGCAGCTTGCGCTTGCGGTCGATGCGGACGTTGACGATGTCCTTGGCGTCGAACTCGAAGTCGAGCCAGCTGCCGCGATAGGGAATGATGCGCGCGGCGAACAGCAGCTTGCCCGAGCTGTGGGTTTTGCCGCGATCGTGGTCGAACAGCACGCCCGGCGAACGGTGCATCTGCGAGACGATGACGCGTTCGGTGCCGTTGATGATAAAGGTGCCGTTCTCGGTCATGAGCGGCATGTCGCCCATGTAGACGTCCTGCTCCTTGATATCGAGGACCGAGCGGGTCTCGGTCTCGGCGTCCACTTCGAACACGATCAGGCGCAGCGTGACTTTCATCGGCGCGGCGAAGGTGATGCCGCGCTGGCGGCACTCGGTTACGTCGTACTTCGGGTCCTCGAGTTCGTAGTGCACGAAATCGAGCTCGCTGGTCCCGGCGAAATCGCGGATCGGGAAGACCGAGCGCAGCGTCTTTTCAAGGCCCGAGACATAACCTGTTGCAGGATCGGAGCGCAGGAACTGCTCGTAGCTTTCGCGCTGGACTTCGATCAGGTTGGGCATGGCCACGACTTCGTGGATGTCGCCGAAGATCTTGCGAATGCGCTTCTTGGCCGAAACGCGCCCGACTATCCGGGGGCTCACGCCCTTGGATGCCGCGCCGTCGGAGCCCTGGAACCTGGTCGCCATGGAGGAAAGTCCGCCTTTGTCTTGCGCCGGCCCGAATCGGAAGGCCGGTCGTTCATGTCATGCGCGGTTTGCGAACTCTGTTCCGGCCTGATCGACCGAAAGGTCCAGCTCAACGACAAAAGGCCGCATGGCATCGCGCCAGTCATGGCGCGGCCCGCAGCCGTTTGCGTCAAATGGAACCCGTCCGCTTCCTTCCCGGGCAGGTCCCCGCGCATGGACCTGACTTGCTCGAAGCGGTGAGTGGAGGCGGCATATAGGCCGCAAGCCGGACAAGGTCAACCGGCGGGCTGAGACGCAGCCCGGTATGAAGTCGCGCGATGGCCGGAGGACCCCATGCTGGACGTCCGCCGGCCGTCGAATAGCCTTTCAGGCCGGGCTCATCCGCCGATCCGGCAGCACATCGCGGGGCCGGGACATCGCCCGGATGGCGAAGTAGCTGTAAAGCAGGAAGAACGACAGCAGCCACACCCCGAACACAATGTAGAAGTTCCAGATACCCGAGACCGTGAACGGGCCTTCGGTCACGAAAGGAATGAAGTTGACGCCAAGGAAAATCGATCCGCTGGCGAGCGCGCACCAGCCCGCCCAATGCGGGAACATAGTTTGCTTCTTGTTCAGGATTGTGAACAGCGCAACGCCGAGGCACTGGATCGTAGTGATGATATACGTGCAGTCATAGATAATCCACGTCGCCACATGGAGCATCTTGATCGCAATCGGATCAATGCCGCTGGTCGCGAACATAGCGGCGGTCGCCCACAGGGCGGGACAGAAGATGACCGACCACGAGGTCAGGATGCCGCCGCCGAGCTCCATCATCGCGGTCAGCCCCAGATTGCCGTTCTCGTCACGCATCATCGATGCAAGCTGCAACGAGAACATGAGGTAGAAGCCGCCTGCAGTGCAGCAGCCGATCATGCCGATGAGGATCTCGGACTGATACTTGCCGTAATATTCCGAAATCAGCTGGTCTGCGGTCAGGCCCATCATGTTGGGCGGGGGAATATTGTGGCCGAGGATCCCCCAGAATATCGTATAGGTCACGACGAAGATCGGACCGCACCACGCCGCTGCCAGGCCAAGCCGGCGTTTGGCTTCCTCATCCATGGCAATCTCTCCTTTCCTTGACTGGGTCGATCAATCGCCCGGTTCTGCCGAACGGTTATAACATGATATAACTATATATCCAGCACCAATGAGGGCTGCGCGTCGTGCCGTATCCCGACATGGAGGATGCAAGCTTGCGATATTGTCGAGGAGCGGGCTAGCATGGGCCGCAAGCTCGCTGCCGATCAGCGAACCAAGGGGAGGGGAGAGTGCCGATGCATGGATGGAAGGCCAGCATGGTGGGTTGGGCCCTTTTCGCGCCTACTGCTTCGATTGCGCAGAACATCAGCGGCACAGTTGGACTCTACTCGCGCTATCTGGACTATGACCTGTTCGTGCTGACGAGCCAGCCCGTGGTTCAGGCCGTCGTCTATGCTGAGGTCAGCGAGGCGTGCTCGCTCATGGCATGGGGCAGTCACGGCCTGTCGACCAGAGTGGGCGGCGAGATCGACGTAGGCGGCTTCTGCGGCGTGGACATCGGCGGAACCCACGTCACGGCGACGGCGCTGCGCGCGTTCACGCGCGGCGCGCGCGATACCTCGATTGCTTCGCTTCGCTTCGACCGTGCCGGTTTCGACCTGACCGTTGAGCAATACGTGTGGGATGCCAATCCCGACGGCACGCGCGTTTACACCGGCTATACCTTCAAGCCGGCGGAAGCGCTGACGCTTCATCCGATGATGATCTATGAAACGGGCCTTGGCGTTCCGGACATTCTCGTCGCTGGCGCCGATGCCGCGCTCGACCTTGGCGGGGACCTGTCACTTTATGGAATGGCGCTCGTCCCGGCGGCGAAGGCGAACGGCGACGATCGCAAGGCGCGGGCCCAGGTGGGCCTCCGTTACCAGTTCTGATTCGCATGCCCGCCCTGGCGCATCCTGCGCTTGTTCTTGACTTTTGCCGCTGTCTTGGCCAGAGGCCGCCTCCGGTTGCTTCGGCAACCATCCGTCCGAGACAGTCGGTGAAGGCAATCTGGCCTTCTTAATTTCCGGCCTAGACGGGGACAGAGTTACTCACGGCCTCGCTCCCGCTTGTGGTGCGAACGTCCTGCCCGTGCCAGCCACGGACCTCCTTCCCCTTCAACGGACCCGCCCGTGTCGCATCCCTTTCTTCATTGGGACTGGCGGCGCGGACAACGTAGCCGGCCGTGCAGGGTTTGCCCCGTGCGGCCATAGTGAAGGAGTAAGGCATGGATCGTTCGCAGAAAGCCGAATCGGTCGCATCGCTGAACGCGGTCTTCAACGAGGTCGGCGTGGTGGTCATCACCCGCAACCTCGGCATGTCGGTGGCCCAGTCCACTGTCCTGCGCGGCAAGGTGCGTGAAGCAGGGGCGTCCTACAAGGTTGCCAAGAACCGTCTCGCCAAGCTTGCCATCAAGGACACGAGCTACGAAGGCATCGACGAGATGCTTTCCGGCCCGACCGCGATTGCCACTTCGGTGGATCCGGTGGCTGCCGCCAAGGCAGTCGTGGACTTTGCCAAGACGACCGACAAGATCGAGATCGTCGGCGGCGCGATGGGTTCGCAGGTTCTCACCCCCGAAGGTATCAAGGCGCTCGCCTCGCTGCCCTCGCTCGATGAACTGCGCGCAAAGCTTGTCGGCCTCGTCCAGGCTCCGGCGACCAAGATCGCCCAGCTTTCGACCGCACCCGCGGCGAAGCTGGCGCGCGTCTTCGGCGCCTATGCCGCGAAAGACGCCGCGTAAGACCCGTTCAAGACCATTACCCGGGGCATTCCCCCGGTCCACAACATCATGGAGTGAAACATCATGGCCGATATCGCCAAGCTTGTTGAAGAACTGTCGCAGCTGACCGTCCTCGAGGCAGCTGACCTTGCCAAGGCCCTCGAAGAGGCATGGGGCGTTTCCGCCGCTGCCGCCGTTGCCGTGGCCGCTCCGGCCGGTGGCGGCGCCGCTGCCGAAGCCGCTGAAGAGAAGACCGAATTCGATGTCATCCTGACGGGCGACGGCGGCAAGAAGATCCAGGTCATCAAGGAAGTGCGCGCCATTACCGCGCTCGGCCTGACCGAAGCCAAGACCCTCGTTGAATCGGCTCCCAAGGCGATCAAGGAAGGTGTCAACAAGGCCGAGGCCGAAGACATCAAGAAGAAGATCGAGGAAGCCGGCGGCACCGTCGAAATCAAGTAAGCTTCTCCCGGTTTTCCGGATCGAGACAGGGAAGGGCGGCTCCATCGGGGTCGCCCTTTCTCGTTGTGCGTGGTTGGTCTAGCGTGTCCGCGATGACGCGTGCGCCGATCCCGCTTCTGTCCCGGCTCAAGGACTGGGCTTCGCGCTTCGTCCGCAATGTCCTCGCGCTCTGGCTGGCAGCCCGCGATCGGCGCGTGCCGTGGGCGGCCCGTCTGATGGCGCTGCTCGTCGCCGGCTATGCGCTCTCTCCGATCGACCTGATCCCCGATTTCGTGCCGGTGCTTGGCCTGCTGGATGATCTCCTGCTGGTTCCAGGCGGCGTCTGGTTCGCGCTGCGGCTGGTCCCGACGCCGCTCATGGCCGAGTTGCGCGAACAGGCAAGCCGCATCGCCCGCCCCCGCTCAAGCGCAGGGGCGGCGATTATCGTGCTGATCTGGTTAGCTGCGGCGGTCGCCGCCTGGGCTTACTTGAGCGCCTTGAGATAGGCGATCACTTCGGCGCGCTTTGCCGCATCGGGCATCCCGGCATAGACCATCTTGGTGCCGGGCACCATTTTGGACGGCCCCTGCAGCCACTTGTCGAGCGCCGCGTCGTTCCAGACGACGCCAGAGGACTTGAGGGCTTCGCTGACCATGTAACCCGGGATTTCGCCGGCCTTGGTGCCGTAGATGCCGGCCAGGCTCGGCCCGATGCCGTGACGGCCGGGCTCGACCGCATGGCAGGCGCGGCACTGCATGAACGATGCCGGCGGCGCGGCAGGAGCGGCTGCAACGGCAGCGGCCGGCGTTGCGGCAGCGACCGGCGGGGCGCTCGGCGATGCGGGGGTGCTCGGCGATGCGGAGGCGCTCGGCGATTCGCTCGCTGATGCAGCAGCAGAGGATGCCGCCGATGCTGACCCCGCCGGAGCAGGCTCAGTCCCCGCTTCGGTGGCGGTTGCCATTTCGGCTGATTGCTCTTCCGGGCTGCCGCAAGCCGAAAGTGTGAAGACTAGTGCGGTTGCCGCCGCCGCGCCCATGAACTTTTGCATCATGACCTCCATCTGCGCACGCCAGGGGCATGCTTCCTGGCGCGCCCTTGGCGAAATTCGCGCGCATGGCAAGCGTCCTTGAGCGAAAATCCGCTTCCGCGTCCGGGCGGTAGCGCCTATCCGCACCGGTCCCATGTCCGCGCCTAGCCACTCTTCTCCCATGCGGACCGAATTCGCTGCGACGTTCAGGCTGTCAATCCCGCTCGCGCTGTCGAATCTCCTGCAGATGGCAGTCTATGCGGTGGACGTCATCTTTGTCGCCCGGCTTGGCCCCGAGGCGCTGGCCGCCGCAAGTCTCGCCGTGGCGGTGTTCGGCGCGATGATGTGGGGCTTTTACGGCCTGACGACGGGCGCGGCGCCGCTTATTGCGGCAGAGCTTGGCCGAGGACGTCATGCCTTGCGCGAAGTGCGCCGTACAGTGCGCATGGCGCTGTGGCTGTCAATGCTTTGCTGGGGACTGGGGACGCTCGCCTGCCTTGCCGCCGAGCCGCTGATGCTGGCGACGGGACAGGACCCTACAATCTCGGCGCGGGCAGGCGGGTTCATCATGCTGCTTTCGCTGTCGATCGCTCCGTCGATCGCGGCGGGCGTGCTGCGCACGTTCGTGTCGGCACTGGGCAGGCCGTTTCTGGCGACGGTCATCTCGGCACTTGCGATTGGCGTCAATGCCCTGGGCAACTGGATGTTCGTGTTCGGCAATCTGGGTGCCCCGGCAATGGGCCTGAACGGTTCGGCCATATCGACGATCCTGACCGCGCTCGTGACGCTGGCTGCCTACCTGCTGGCAATCCGGTCCGACCGGCGGCCGCGGCGCTATGCGCTGCTGGGGCGCTGGTGGCGCGCGGAACCGGCGCGGATGGCGCAGATCGTGCGGCTTGGCGCGCCAATCATGCTCACCGTCATTGCCGAGGGCGGGCTGTTCAATTCGGCCGCGTTCATCATGGGGCTGATCGGCACCGCGCAACTCGCCGGGCACACCATCGCGCTCCAGATCGCAGCTTTCGCTTTCCAGATCCCGTTCGGCATCGCGCAGGCGGCAACGATCCGCGTGGGTTTCCACTACGGCGCGGGCGATAGCGACGGCGCGGGACGGGCAGGATTTGCCGCGCTCGTGCTGTGCCTCGGCTTCCAGGCGGTGAGTTCGGCGCTCATGCTGCTTGCCCCCGGCCTGCTCATCTCGATCTACCTTGATCCGGGCTTGCCGGCGAACGCGGCCGTGGCGGCTTTCGCCGTGCAGTTCCTCGTCGTCGGCGCTGCGTTCCAGCTGTTCGACGGCGTGCAGGCAGTCGCCGCAGGATCGCTACGCGGGCTGCAGGATACGCGGGTGCCGATGTGGATTGCGCTCGGCGGATACTGGCTGGTCGGCTTTACGACCTCCTACGCGCTGGGCCTGCACACGCCGCTTGCCGGCACCGGGGTGTGGATCGGGCTGGCCTTCGGACTCGTGGTGACCGCGGCGATGCTTCTGGCGCGCTGGCGCGCCCGGCACCGGCTTGGCCTCCTGCCCGCGCTTGCCGGCGATCGCCCAACCTGAACGGCCTGAAAGAATTTTTGCCGCGAGGCGCTTGACGCCCCGGCCGGACGAACCCATATCCGCGCCGCTGGCACTCCCTGTGGGAGAGTGCCAAACCATCTGTTCACTTGAGAGGGAGATACTCCATGACTTTCCGCCCGCTGCACGATCGCGTGCTGGTGCGCCGTGTCGAAGCCGAGGAAAAGACCGCCGGCGGCATCATCATTCCTGACAGCGCCAAGGAAAAGCCCGCCGAGGGCGAAATCGTCGCCGTTGGTTCGGGCGCCCGTTCGGACGACGGCAAGATCACGCCGCTCGACGTCAAGGCCGGCGACCGCGTGCTGTTCGGCAAGTGGTCGGGCACCGAAGTCAAGGTCGACGGCGAAGACCTGCTGATCATGAAGGAAAGCGACATCCTCGGCATCATTGGCTGAGCGAAGTCCATCCCGATACCAACCAGACATCTGAAGGAACTGTAAAATGGCTGCCAAGGAAGTACGTTTCTCGCGCGACGCGCGCGAACGCATTCTCGCCGGCGTGGACATCCTCGCCAATGCCGTGAAGGTCACGCTGGGCCCCAAGGGCCGCAACGTCGTCATCGAAAAGAGCTTCGGCGCGCCGCGCATCACCAAGGACGGCGTCACTGTCGCCAAGGAAATCGAGCTCAAGGACAAGTTCGAGAACATGGGCGCGCAGATGGTCCGCGAAGTCGCTTCCAAGACCAACGACCTCGCCGGTGACGGCACGACCACCGCGACCGTGCTGGCGCAGGCGATCGTCCGCGAAGGCATGAAGTCGGTTGCTGCCGGCATGAACCCGATGGACCTGAAGCGTGGCATCGACCTCGCGGTCACCAAGGTTGTCGAAACGATCAAGGCGCAGTCGAAGCCGGTTTCGGGCACCGCCGAAATCGCGCAGGTCGGCATCATCTCGGCCAATGGCGACACCGAAGTCGGCGAGAAAATCGCGCAGGCGATGGACAAGGTCGGCAAGGAAGGCGTGATCACCGTCGAAGAAGCCAAGGGTCTCGATTTCGAGCTCGACGTTGTCGAAGGCATGCAGTTCGACCGTGGCTACCTGTCGCCTTACTTCATC
>JBEIPK010000015.1:0-43688 GCA_040377095.1 Novosphingobium sp. | reverse complement strand
GAACCCGTTAAGTACGAGTTCGACAAGGCCTCGGGCGCTCTGTTCGTGGACCGCATCCTGCATACCCCGATGCGCTATCCGGCGAACTACGGGTTCATTCCGCACACGCTGTCGGACGACGGCGATCCGCTGGACGCGCTGGTCATCGCGCGCTCGCCCTTCGTGCCCGGCTGCGTCGTGCGCGCCCGGCCCATTGGCGTCCTCAACCTCGAGGATGAGCATGGCGGCGACGAGAAGCTGATCTGCGTCCCGGTCGATTCGACCTTCCCGTATTATTCGGACATCGGGGAGCAGAAAGACCTGCCCTCCATCGTGCTCCAGCAGATCGAGCACTTCTTCACCCACTACAAGGATCTCGAAGCAGAGAAGTGGGTGCGCGTCGGCAAGTGGGGCGATGCAGCGGAGGCCAAGCGCATCGTGCTCGAATGCATCGAACGGGAGAAGAAGGCGGAGGCGGAGGCAGCGGCCTGACGCCTTCGCACGGGATCAGTCTCCCGCCCCCTAGTCGCCTGCGATCATCACCCCGTCGACCCGGATCGTCGGCACGTTGATGGCACGGAACCATTCCAGATCATTCGCGGGCGTCAGCCGTGCAAACATGTCGAGCAGGTTGCCGGCCACGGTGAATTCGGCAACCGGCCCGGCGAGTTCACCGTTGACGATGCGAAAGCCCGAGGCACCCCGACTGTAGTCGCCTGTGACGCCGTTTACGCCGTGGCCGATCATCTCGGTTACGTAGACCCCGTCCGCGATGTCGGCCATCAGGTCTGCTGGCGAAATAGTGCCCGCTTCAAGGTGCAGGTTGCCGGTGGTCACGCCCGGCGCGCCGCCGTGCCCGCGCGAGGCGTGGCCGGTTGGCTCTAGCCCCAATTGCCGGGCAGACGCGCATTCGAGCAGCCAGCCAGTGACGCGGCGGTTCTCGACGAGATTTCGCGCCGTGGTCGGCAGCCCTTCTCCGTCGAAGGCGCGCGAGCGCAGACCGCGCAGCCGATGCGGATCTTCGGCGATTGTCACGCCAGCAGGGAACAGGTCATCGTCCAGCCGATCGAGCAGGAAACTGGCCCGCCGCGCGATCGAAGGACCGGCCATCGCGCCAAGCAGATGGCCGATCAGCGTCCCGCCAACGCGCGGATCGAACACCACCGGCATCGGCCCGCTCCTCAGCCGGCCCGGCCTGAGCCGGGCCACGGCGCGGTTGCCAGCCAGTTTTCCGATCCATTCCGCTTCGGGAAGGTCGCCGCGGAACCGGGCCTGCCGCCAGCCATAATCGCGCTGCATGTCGGCGCCTTCACCGGCAATGACGCTGGCGCTGATCGAGTGACTGGACGAGGCGTAGCCGCCAGCAAAGCCCTCGCTGGTGGCGAGCGCAAAGACGCCGGTTCCGGCGCTGGCGCTCCCTCCTTCGGAGTTGGTGACGCCGGCAACCGCCCGCGCGGCGTCCTCGGCGGCTTCCGCAAGTTCGCGAAGCGAGCCGGGAGAGACGTCGCCCGCTTCGTACAGATCGAGTTCGGGAAAAGGCGCGCGGGCCAACCGTTCGGCTGGCGCCAGCCCGGCAAAAGGATCCTCCGGCGCGGCGCGGGCCATGTCGATCGCGCGCGCCGCCAGTTCATCGAGCGCGCTGTCGCTGAGGTCGCTCGATCCGATGCTGGCGGAGCGCTTTCCGATGAACACGCGAAGGCCCATGTGCTCGCCTTCGGAGCGTTCCACGTCCTCAAGCTTGCCCAGCCGCACAGCCACGCTCTCGGAGGCATCGGCGACATAGGCGGCGTCGGCGGCGTCGGCCCCGGCCTTGCGGGCCCGTTCGACGAGCGCGTGGGCGCGGGCGGCGGCTTGTTCGGCGTTCAGCATGGCGGCGCTCTAAACGCGCGGCGCGGGAAGGGCAATCGAGGAGGCGCGCGAACTCAGTCGATCAGAAGCGCCAGGCCCCGAAACAGCGCGGTCAGCGCAAAAGGCAGGCCGATGGCCAGAACCCAGACCATCAGGCGGTCGCGCCGGTAACGCGGAGCCAGCGAAGGATCGGCGGCCTGCACATCGGTCAGCCGCAGCCAACGCTGTTCGAACAGGCGGCAGGCAGGAATGATCGCCACCACGAGAATGATCAGTGCAAGATAGGGTAGTAGCGACGCCCGCTCACCCTTGAGCGCGCCCATCGTCACGAAGATCTGGAGCGCCGTATAGACCAGCAGCGCATAAGCGACAGTGTCGCTCATCGACCGGCGCCAGTCGATCGGACGCACTCCGCGTCGCGGCAAGGCAAAAGGCAGGTGCAGGCGATCAGGCATGGCCGCGTCCTTCAGGTCAGTCCCCTGCGCTGCCTTGTTTGGCCAATGGTGTTTCAGGCAGTCACGAACGCAACTAAACATTGATTGGCCCAACAATCAAGCAAAGAAAATTGCGCGCGCGCGCCGTCGTGCTCCTTGCCATGCATGAAACCTGCCAGATTGCCCGGCACGGCCGCGGATAAGGGGAAACCGCGCTTGCCCATCGCGGGAACGCCGCCTAAACCGCGAGGCAATGACCGACATCGTCCAGACCATCGTTCCCGAACAGACCGCCCGGCCCGCGGCAGCGGCGCCTGCATACGAAGGCGGGCTGGAAGTCGTCTCCATCGCCAAGAGCTATGACAAGCGCGCGGTGCTGACCGACATCTCGCTATCGGTCGGCAAGGGCGAAGTGCTGGGCCTGCTGGGGCCGAACGGGGCGGGCAAGACGACCTGCTTCTATTCGATTATGGGGCTGGTCAAACCCGATTCGGGCCGCATCCTGCTTGATGGTGTCGATATCACCGGCCTGCCGATGTACCGGCGCGCCATCCTCGGCCTTGGCTACCTGCCGCAGGAAACCTCGATCTTCCGGGCGATGACGGTGGAGCAGAACATCGCCTGCGTGCTCGAACTGGTGGAGCCGGACAAGGACGTCTGCGCCAGCGAGCTTGACCGCCTGCTCGACGAGTTTGGCCTCACCCGCCTGCGCTCAAGCCCAGCCATGGCGCTTTCGGGCGGCGAGCGGCGGCGCTGCGAGATTGCCCGGGCGCTCGCCGCCAATCCCTCGATCATGCTGCTTGACGAGCCGTTTGCAGGCATCGATCCGCTCTCCATCGCCGACATCCGCGAACTGGTGCGCGACCTCAAGAAACGCGGCATCGGCGTGCTGATCACCGATCACAACGTGCGCGAAACGCTCGACATCGTCGACCGCGCCTGCATCATCTACGGCGGGCAGGTGCTCTTCGCCGGAAGCCCGGAAGATCTCGTGGCGGACGAGAACGTACGCCGGCTCTACCTTGGCGAGGGCTTCACCCTGTGAGCCTGATGTCCGCTGCGGGCCCAGCCCCGCCCGTGACACCCTAGGCCCGTTCCCATGGCGCTTGGTCCCCGCCTCGACATCCGGCAGAGCCAGTCGCTGGTGATGACGCCCCAGCTCCAGCAGGCGATCAAGCTGCTGGCGCTGTCCAATCTGGAGATCGAAGCGTTCATCGGCGACGCGCTGGAAGCCAATCCGCTGCTCGATGTCGGCGATGCCGCTCCCGTTGCCGAGATCGCGACGGTGGAACTGCCTGACGAAGCGCGCCGTACCACGCTCGAGACATCGCCGGTCGACCAGCTGATCGGCGAGGGCAAGGCGGGCGAGGACCGCCCGCTCGACATCGATGCCGCTGCGCTCGACCGGGACCGCGATACCGGGGACGGGGTGGAGCGCGCTGCCGCGAGCGAGGCTCCGGCTCAGGACTGGAGCGGCGATACGCGCGGGGAAGGCGGCCGGGAAGGCCCGTCCATCGATGAGCGCGGCGCGCCCGAGGCCAGCCTTGCCGATCACCTCTCGGCGCAGGTCGGCGCGGTCACCTCCGATCCCGAGCTGGCAGGCCTTGCGCTCTACATCGTCGGCCAGCTTGACGAGGCAGGCTACCTTCCCGCAAGCCTGCGCGACATCGCAGCCGAAACCGGAGCAGATCCGCTGGCGGCGGAACGGGCGCTGGACCTTGTGCAGAGCCTTGATCCCACCGGCGTCGGCGCACGCACGCTGTCGGAGTGCATTGCGCTCCAGGCGCGCGAGGCAGACCGATACGATCCAGCCATGGCCCGCCTGATCGACAACCTCGATCTCGTCGCGCGCGGCGAGCTGGCAAGGCTGCGTCGGATGTGCGGGGTCGACGAGGAAGACTTTGCCGACATGCTGGCCGAGCTGCGCCGCTACGATCCCAAGCCCGGCCTGCGTTTCGGCGGCATCGAGGCGGCACCAGTTACGCCCGACATCCTCCTCACCGCCACTGCGGACGGCGGCTGGAGCCTGTCGATCAACCAGGACACCCTGCCCCGCCTGATCGTCAATCGCAGCTATCACGCCGAGCTTCGCAGCAGCTGCACCGACAAGGCCTCGCGCGGCTGGCTGTCCGACAAGCTGGCGGACGCCAACTGGCTGATCAAGGCGCTGGACCAGCGGCAGAAAACCATCCTCAAGGTCGCCACCGAAGTCGTGCGCCAGCAGGACGGCTTCTTTCGCCGCGGCGTCGCGCATCTGCGGCCCCTGACTCTGCGGACGGTGGCGGAGGCCATCTCGATGCACGAATCCACGGTCAGCCGGGTCACTTCGAACAAGTATCTCCAGTGCGATCGCGGCACGTTCGAGATGAAGTATTTCTTCACCTCGGGCGTAGGCTCCGCCGATGGCGAGGGCGGGGCTTCGGCCGAGGCGGTCAAGGCCGCGATCCGCCAGTTGATCGACGCCGAAGACTCGCACGCGATCCTGTCGGACGACACGCTGGTCGATCTGCTCAAGGGCAAGGGCTTCGAGCTTGCCCGGCGCACGGTCGCCAAATACCGCGAGGCGATAGGTCTGGGCAGCTCAGTCCAGCGTCGGCGGCAGAAGGCGCTAAGCGCGGTTGGCTGAAGCACCAGCGAATCTGCTCGCCCTGACAGCAAAGAAACGCACTGCGAATGTCGTTGCCAGACAGCGGCCTGCCTATTTAAAGCAGCCGGCACTCGACAGGAGACCAGACTCGATGCCCAGGCGCCTTTTCCTGACCTGCCTGCTCATCGCCGGCCTCGCCGCAGCCCCCCTGACGCCCGCGCGTGCCGACGCGATGACGGACGAGGTCCGGGCCCTTGACGAAGGCTGGGTCCGGTTGACCTACCAAAGCGCAGACGCGGATCGAAAGACGAGGCTGCTGGCGCAGCTTTCACGCTCTGCCCAGGCGCTCGTTGCGCAGTATCCCGGCCAGGCAGAGCCGCTGCTGTGGCACGGCATCCTGCTCGCCGAGCAGGCCAACCGCGCAAGCATCTTCCGCAAGCTCGGCCTCGCCACTCGCTCGCGCGATGCCATAGCGCGCGCCTACCGGATCGATCCGCGCGTCGGCGGCGGGAAGGCAGCGATCATGCTGGGCGTGCTCTACTACAAGGTGCCCGGCTCACCGATCGGCTTTGGCGACCCGGCGCGGGCCCGCGTGTTCCTCCGCGAGGCGCTGGCTATCGATCCGGACGGGCTGGACGCCAACTACTTCTATGGCGATTACCTGCTGTCGCGCGGCGACAAGGCCGGCGCGCGCAGCTATCTCAGGAAAGCTCTCGAAGCTCCGCGCGATGCTGCGCGCCCGCTTTGGGATGCCGGACGCCGCCGCGAGGTGCAGGCAGCACTGCGCAAGGCCGCCTGAGGCACGCTTTCACGGATGCTCAAGCCGGGTCTCGACCCGCATCATTGAAACGGCCGTGCGGCGCGGCTGGGTGAGCATGAAGTGCGCGGCGACCGCAATGTCCTCGGCGCGCAGCATGCGGTCCTGATTGATCAGTTCTCGCTGCTTCTCGGGCGGAAACTCGGGATACTGGAAATCCGCCCCGGTGAAGCCCGGCTCGATCAGGCCGACCTTGATGTCCTGTTCGGCCAGCTCCTTCCGGAAGGTCGCCGCGAAGGCTTCGATCCCGGCCTTGGCCGCGACGTAGATCGAGTTGCCCGGTTTCTGCGACACCGCCGACATCGATCCGATCAGGATCACGTCGCTGCCTGCCTTCATTCGCGCGACCGCCTGCTGGCTGGTGGTCAGGTAACTGACGAAATCAGTCTCAACCTGATAGCGCAAGTCCTTTGCCGAAGTGTCGGCCAGCGCCTCGGCCGGAACGGCGGCATTGATCACCGCGATGTCTAGCCCGCCCAGATAATCTTCGGCCGCCTCGAAGAACGCCTCGACGTCCTTTTGCTTCGACAGGTCCGCCGTCACCCCGCTCCCCTTGCCCACCTCGTTTATTCTCTCGAGCGCGTCGTCGAGGTGTGCCCTGGTCCGCCCACATGTGAAAATATCGACACCCTCGCTGGCGAGGAGCACCGCGATCGCCCTGCCGATGCCGGTGGTCCCCCCGGTGACGATCGCGCGGCGACCTTTGAGCGAGGGCTGCGCAGTGTGGGCGTCGGCGATGTCTTGCTTGTCAGGGCCAGTCATAAAGCGAACCATCCTGCTGCTTTGGGGTGTGGCAGTTGAACGGCGCGGAAGGCCGCAGGTTCCTCCGCCCTTACATGGGGCCGGTTACGTCGACCGCCAATTGGCTCCCATCCGTTGCCGGCAACCATCCCCAGCCCGGATCGCACAAAGAGCTGGCCTCGAAATAACAGCATTGTAAACCATTTGCCGCCAGTCGTGCGCCGCGCACGCAGGCCGCGGCGGAAGTCGCCCTTCCAGCTGCCAAAGGATGACAAGTTTCCTCCAGCGCACGCGAGCTCGCCAGACAATGATTTGCGCGAGAAGTGGTGCCGCTTAGGTGACTCGAACACCTAACCCCATCCTTACGAAAAAGACCGGATCGCCGAAGAAAATGTATGTATTTAATCGCCGCATCAACTAGACTTGGTGCTTATTTTTGGTTTACCCAAGCCCTACCCAATCTGTGCCATGTCCGTTTTTCGGCAGTTAGCATATGAAAGATCTTTCAGCCTTTAATTTTTGAAAAACTGGCCCGAGCCAAACCCGCATTGCGGCAAAAAAATAATTGGCAAATCACCGCGGACCAGAGCGGGGGAGGCTCCGGTCCGGGACGTGCCGAGGATCAGGCTGCCAGCCATCCACTCTGCATTTTGGCCGCTCCCGCCTCGACTGCGGCAAGCAAGGTATCGCTGGCGAGATGGCTGTAGCGCATTGTGGACTGGGGATCGGCGTGCCCGACGATCTTGCCGACGGCATATCCCCGCAACAACATCCTCTACTCCGAGGACCACACAGCTACCCTCGGCCCCGCGCACTATCCGTGAATGTCTCGTTTGTTCGGCCAACCCACGGTCATTTGATCAAGCAACTCCACCGGCACATCGGCCACACGGGAGCGCAGGAATTCTCCAATCGCCTTTCCCGGATTGTCGAGCGATAAATACGCCCCCAATATTCGGTATTTCAAACCGTGAAAGCCGCTCGTGCATCTGTTGCAAAATAGATTATAGTACATATATATAATGAACTTCCGATAATTCTCTATATCCAATGTGAGCCATTTTCCTAGAAATTTTCAATAGACATAGCCAATTATGGCTCTTCTATAATAATTTCGGCACACCGGGATTCAACCATCGATTATAAAATCGCCCATATAAGGCCGGCAATCCTAGGATCTTGGCTCCGTGCGAGCACGTATTTGGCCGCTGGTTTGGCTAACAGCCTCAGCATGTCTCCTGCATATGCCCAGAATGGTGAACGCCAACGTACGGTTATTGGTGCTGCTGGCAATGCCGTGACGCAGCCGCTCGAGGACTTGAATCTAAAGAACCGAAAGATCCCTCCTGTGCTGCGTCTGGCTCAGACCGCGCCATATCGGACTGATGGCCGGCAGGAATGCTCGTCGCTGCAGATTGCGATTCTGGAGCTGGACCGGGTCCTGGGCCCAGATGCCGATGAGGTAGCGGACCAGACTGGCGTTACCCGGACTGCGCTGCACGCGGGCGGAAATTTTCTAAGCGGGTTTATTCCATTCCGGGGCGTGGTCCGGACGCTCTCAGGTGCCAATAAGAAGCGCGCCGATATGCTGGCAGCTATCTACGCCGGGGTTGCCAGGCGGAGCTACCTGAAGGGCTTCTCGGCGGCGAAGGCTTGCCCGAAATCTGGGGAAGTCCCGAATGTTCCCGCAGCCACACTCGAAAGCGGTGTTCCGGAGGTGCAGCCGGTACCCTTCCTGGCAATCGTGCCTGGTGCGGACTCACCTCAAGCGCCGGCGCCAGATGCCGGCAACGATCGCCCGACGCTGCGGGAATAAGTCTTCGCAATTTAACGAAAGTGGCGAACGATCTTGCAAGATCGAAGCGCCGCAAACCCAAGGAATATTTGATGTACAAACTATCTGTAATCGCATTCGGCGCAGCAGCACTTGCGGGATGTTCAACGACCCAGCGTGAAGAGGTACGCGACGATCGCCGCAATATACAGGCGCAGCAACAGGAGCTCGGTGAGGCGATGCGAACGGGCACGCGAAATGAG
Organism: Novosphingobium sp.; assembly: GCA_040377095.1. GTDB lineage: Bacteria > Pseudomonadota > Alphaproteobacteria > Sphingomonadales > Sphingomonadaceae > Novosphingobium. The sequence continues at coordinate 35,245 of JBEIPK010000015.1, read as the reverse complement.
GTTCGGGAAGAGCAAAAGGACGTGCGAAAGGCGAAGCGGGAGCTTAGAGAGGACCAGGCGGAGCTCTATTCTCAGGGCACGCCAGGCGCACAACCAGGCGCATTGCAGGTGGGTCAGCGCGCTGGCGAAAACCTGTCACTGCTTCCCGAAAAATACCGTGGCCAATATCCCGATGGAAGCACAAGCTACTACCGTACTGACGGCGCAATGATTTATCGCATTCGGACTGCAGACAACACCGTCACTGGCGTTTCATTAATGACGCCATAGCCCATCCCGCATTTTGTCATTGCACCTCCTCATCCAAATATCAGGGTCTGGCGGGGCCGCGATAGCCGAGCCTTTTGCCAATAGCGCGGCGGCAACACTAGCCGAGTAATGCGGAGCAGCCGGCGCGCGCGCTCGGCCGTGGCCTTGATCGGGGCTACGGCCGCTCCTTGAGCACAATTCTCGTTGCAGCCGGCGGTGCGTGCTTATCGCAGACAAAATCTAAAGTGCTAACTTCAGACATTCCCCCAGTCGGTCATGGGTGCATTGACCGTGGGATAAATAAGGTAATCTTCCAATGAGAAACAATTTCCTCATCGCCACAGTCGGCGGCGCAATATTGCTTTCCAGCGCCGCGATGGCGCAGCCGCAAGTCCGGCAGCAGGACAACATACTAGAGCAGCTGCTTGGTGCTGTATTCGGTGGCACTCCGCAGGTTAGCGAGCAGACGATGGAGTCCGATTGGAATCAGGGGCGTCGCTCGTTCGCGCAGCGCCGAGCCGCTCTGGATGGCCGCATCGATGCCGCCGTTCGTGACGGATCGCTGAGCAGGGGCGATGCAGAGCATATCCGCGAGGAATATGACGAAATTGTCCGTTTGGAGGCGAACTACTCGGCAAATGGTAACATGTCGCAGCAGCAGCGTAGCGATTTGCGAATGCGGTATCGTGCGCTCACGCAGCGGATTGGTGGGGAGAGCTCCGGTCATCCCTACGGCCAAGGTGGCTATCAGGACGACGGCCGCTGGCAACTCCTGTCAACACGTAGCGCTGACTTCGACCAACGGGTAAACGCGGCCCTGCGGAATCGCGAACTGTCGCGGACGGAAGCCGCGAGGCTTCGGAACGACTGGCTGGTTTTGGCGCGAGTCGAGCGGAGCTACCAGCGAGGAGGCTTCGACGCACGTGAGCAAGCCGATCTTTGGGCACGTTACAATGCAATCGAAAATCGCCTGGGCGGCGGATTGGGCAATGCCAGCAATGGGGCGCAGTGGAACCAGCTGGAAACCCGATTGGTAGCAGCCGAACAGGACGGCAGGATCAGTCGCAATGAGGCAGCGCATGTGCGGTCACAGTTAAGCGACTTGGCGAGGCTCGAGGTAGCCTATTTGTCGGGCGGCCTTAACGCCGACGAACGAGCGTATCTCTCACGTCGTTATGGCGAGCTTGAACAGACGCTTGGCTACAACCGCCGATAGAATGGCTCCTGTGCTGGGCTGTGTACATCATAACGCAGCTAGACGGGGCGAGTCTCGACCTAACGAAAAGTTCGTCGGCAAAAAAATAAATGGGGAGCCGCCCCGGACCAGAGCGGGGGAGGCTCCAGTCCGGGACGTGCTTAGGATCAGGCCACCAGCCAGCCGCTCTGCATCTTAGCCGCTCCCGCTTCGACTGCGGCAAGCAGTGTATCGTTGGCGAGATGGCTATAACGCATTGTGGACTGGTGATCGGCATGCCCGAGGATCTTGCCGACGGCATAAAGGTCGATCCCGGCGTTGATCATGAACGATGCCGCTGAGTGCCGCAAATCGTGCAGGCGAAGACCCGCAAGCCCTGCTTCTTCCCGCGCCGTGTCCCACGAATGCTTGATGCTGGTGAACGGCTTGCGCGTCTTCGGGTTGGGCAGGAGCCATTCGCACTTGTCGAACTTGGGCACTTTGCCGATCAGATCGATGGCCGCTTGCGACAAGGGGACATAGCGGGACTTGCCGGTCTTCGAGTCTGGAATGAACCAGGCCTTTCGCTCGACGTCGACGTGCTCCCATTTGGCGTGCAGCAGTTCGTTGCGCCGGGCTCACGTCAGCAGGAGCAGCCCGACTATGAACTTGAGCTGGGTATTCTCGGATCTGGCCACAGCCGCATGGAGCCGCTTGGCGTCATCCGCCGACAGATAGCGCTCCCTCGCGTTGCTGAACTTGCGGCGAGGGATGTGCTTCACCGGATTTGGCTGACTGCCGGGGATGGTCCACTTGGCGGCCAGTTCGAATGACGGGAGCGATCGCTTCCTTGTTGCCGATAAAGCGCATGATCCGTCGTATTTCTCACCTTGGCCGCGAAGAAGATGACATCAAGACTGTTGCCACCGGGCCTCATTTGACTTGGGCCATTCGCCCCTCCGTTCGCTGGTATGCGAAGCCGCTGATCGTGTCCACGTCGAAGCAAATTCATGTCATACGCTAGCTCTGGAAACCTGCACGCCAAAGATATGCACATCAGGCTCACCCCAAATTTGGGCAGCGTACACGGCTCAACGTCAAGCATATCACCTTGCCTGACCACCTAGCCACGGGTGATACAGCGGTGCCTTCCAAGGACTACCCAAGCTGGACCCAGTTTTGCGTCTTTCGAGTGGCTGCATTGCCCAAAGCGACTTTCGCCAGCGAGGCTGCCGGTGACCAGCCGCATGTGCCTTTCACTGCATGTTTTCCGAGACATGTGAACAAGCTTTCGCCTGTCAAATGGGCCGGGCGTGGGTCGGAAGCCATTCATTGGCAAATGGGCGATAGAAAGCATCAAATCGGCTTTCCCAGCGAAAACACCTGCCGCCTTATCGTTCTGTTTTTCCTTGGGAAAGCACCTTAAAAAAGGTGGTGCCGCTCAGGTGACTCGAACACCTGACCTCATCGACCGAACATACGCGCATACAGCCTGGCCTCCATATCGGGGACCGATTTTGATTAAGCAGGGTTTCGGCGCCCCACCTTCAGTCCTGGCACGCGATCATTACGCAACCGCACCTGCCATACGTTCAGTGAAATCCCAGCTGCTGATCCTGCTGGGCGCAATGGAGATGGCAACCTCTTGGTCGGCCTTTGCGAGGAGCGAATTCGCCAAGGTGCTCGCTGGATCAATTCCGTAGCGTTGCATGAGGCGGACGAGGATCTCACCTCCCCGTTCAGGAACCAGCTCGGCCACGCCCTTGCCGCGCATTCCACGATAAGGCGGCATGTCGCCTGCGACCTCAAAGCCACATCGGGGGTGAGCCTGCAAGTAGGAAACAAGTTTCGCATGGCGATTGGTGGCGCACCAGAGACGGCCATCATCGAGCAAGAACCAGAGCGATATTACCCAAGGCGATCCGGTGCTGTCATGGACCGCGAGCCGCATGGGTATCAGCTGGCTTTCAAGGAAAACCGCCATTTCCCCCTCGGACCAGCACCCACGCAATTTGACTTGATCGAAATACACTGTGGCTCCCCGTCGATGCCCATTCGTCTTCCTTGAACTCAATGCCACTGCCTTCGGGACCTGTCAGGTAAATTGATAGGCCATGTCTCTTTCTCGAATAGCATGGGGCAGGACCTTCGACCCACGCTTGACCCACAGATGACTCATTTGGGCAGCTGGTAAAGATGGAAGCCATTCCAGCCTTATGCTCCACACGCGACCAGCCGAATATGTCTTCAACCGCATGATTCGCAAGGCAAAGGCTAACGCCCCTTGGCTCATTCACCGGGTCTGGACTGGGTTTGGGCCTTTCGGCAGGCAACATCCGCCCGCTAAGCCTAACGGCCGTTGGTACAGAACCGATGATTTTCCAAGGGAAAGTGCCATAAAGAAGGTGGTGCCGCTTAGGTGACTCGAACACCTGACCCCATCATTACGAATGATGTGCTCTACCGGCTGAGCTAAAGCGGCGCGCCGTGCTGGGCATCAGCGGCCCGGCAGGGGCGGCCTCTAACTGCACAGCCCGGCTTTCGCAAGAGGCGGTTTGCACGAGGATTGCAAAAGGCGTCTGCCAGATAGCTCTGGCGCGGTCGCGGCGGGTTCGTTACGGGCGCCTGCGATCCGGGGCGCGTTGGCCCCCGCGGTTCACGGGAGTTTGAGCGACATGACGACAGCACAGTTCACCAGCAAGGCCGGTCTTCAGGTTGCGGCCGAGCTTGCCGCCTTCATCGAGGAGAAGGTGCTGCCGGGGACGGGGATCGATGCGGCTGCGTTCTGGTCCGGTGCTGCCGACATTTTCGCCCGCATGGCGCCCCGCAACCGCGAGTTGCTGGCGTTACGCGACAGCCTTCAGGAACAGGTCGACGCCTGGCACAAGGCGCGCGCCGGCCAGCCGATCGAACAGGTGGAATACCAGGCGTTCCTGCGCGAGATCGGCTATCTGGTGCCAGAGCCCGCGCCTTTCGCCATCGGCCCGCGCAATGTCGATGCGGAAGTCGCCGGGATGGCCGGGCCGCAACTGGTGGTGCCGATCCTTAACGCGCGCTTCCTGCTCAATGCCGCCAATGCCCGCTGGGGCAGCCTTTATGACGCGCTTTACGGCACCGATGCCATCCCAGGTCAGGCGCAAGGCAAGGGTTATGACGCCGCGCGCGGCGCCCAGGTGATTGCCTGGGCAAGGCGCTTTCTCGACAAGGCGCTGCCGCTGGCGCAGGGATCGTGGGCGGACATCGAAAATCCGGGCAAGGGCGACGTGCCTCTGGCAGATCCCTCGCTTTACGTGGGCCGGACAGGGCGCTCGCGCCTGTTCCGCCACAACGGCCTTCACATCGAAGTGGTGTTCGACACCGATCACCCCATCGGCAGGGACGACAGGGCCGGCATCGCCGACGTCATCCTCGAATCAGCCATCACCACCATCGCCGACCTCGAGGATTCGATCGCGGCGGTCGATGCGCAAGACAAGGTCGCGGCCTATGACAACTGGCTCGGCCTGATGCGCGGCGATCTGGAGGACACCTTCGAAAAGGGCGGCGCGATGATGACCCGCCGCCTCAACCCGGACCGCAACTACGCCGCGCCCGATGGCACCCAACTGACCCTGCCGGGCCGCAGCATGATGTTCATCCGCAACGTTGGCCACCTGATGACGACGCCTGCCGCTCGCCTTGCCGATGGCAGCGAGGCGCCCGAAGGCATTCTTGACGCCATCGTGACCTGCCTGATCTCGATGCACGACATCAGGGGGCTGGGCAGTGCGCGTAACAGCCGCAAGGGCTCGATCTACATCGTCAAGCCCAAGATGCATGGGCCCGACGAGGCCGCCTTCACGAACGACCTGTTCGACGCGGTGGAAGACCTGCTGGGGCTGGAGCGCCACACCATCAAGGTCGGCGTGATGGACGAGGAACGTCGCACTTCCGCCAATCTTGCCGCCTGCATCCATGCGGTGAAGGACCGCGTGGTGTTCATCAACACCGGCTTCCTCGACCGGACCGGCGACGAGATGCACACCTCGATGCATGCCGGCGCGATGATCCGCAAGGGCGACATGAAGAACGCGGACTGGATCAAGTCCTACGAGGACCGCAACGTCCAGATCGGCCTCGCCTGCGGCTTTTCCGGCAAGGCGCAGATCGGCAAGGGGATGTGGGCGGCGCCCGACCGCATGGCCGACATGCTCGACCAGAAAATCGGTCACCCCAAAACCGGCGCGACGACTGCCTGGGTACCCTCGCCCACGGCCGCGACACTGCACGCGACGCACTACCACGAGGTTGACGTTTTCGCCCGACAGGCCGAGCGCAAATCCGAAGCCGTCGCTGAGCTCGACCGCCTGCTCAGCGTGCCGGTCGCCGCCGGACGCAACTGGTCGGAAAGCGACATCCGCGACGAGCTGGATAACAACGCGCAGGGCATCCTCGGCTATGTCGTGCGATGGGTCGATCAAGGCGTTGGCTGTTCCAAAGTTCCCGACATCCACGACGTCGGCCTTATGGAAGACCGCGCTACGCTGCGCATCTCCAGCCAGCACATCGCCAACTGGCTGCTGCACGGGGTCTGCACCGAGGACGAAGTTCGCGCTGCGCTGTCGCGCATGGCGGCCAAGGTCGATGGACAGAACGCCGGCGATCCGCTGTACCAGCCGATGGCCGGGCGGGAGGGCGAAAGCCTTGCCTTTCAGGCGGCATCTGCACTGGTATTCGACGGACTGGTTCAGCCCAACGGCTATACCGAGCCTTTGCTTCACGCATGGCGCCGACGGGTAAAGGGCGAGGCGGCCTGAGGCAGCGCGCCCGGCAGAACCCAGCTTTGGCGCAATTTTGGAGGCCCGAGCCGGAATCGAACCGGCGTGCACGGATTTGCAGTCCGCTGCGTCACCACTCCGCCATCGGGCCTCACGCGGTGCGGGCCGCTGGCTAGTGATGTTCTTGGCCAAGGGCAACCGTTTTCATGTCCGGGCAGGGTTTGCCTGACCCGCCGCGGCACGGAAGCTCAGATCAGGCTTGCCAAGGCGGAGCGAATTGACGAAGCGGGAACCGCGCGCTGCGAGCGGACAAATTCCGTCGCGGCGCATCCGTACCGGGAACGGCGCGGAAAAAGGTTCAACCAAGGAGAGTGCCTATGTTCAGTCACATCATGGTCGGGGCAAGCGACCTCGACGCCTCGATGAAATTCTATGATGCCGTGCTTGGCTCGCTGGGCATCGGACCCGGCGCAAAGGATGACAAGGGGCGCGCCTTCTACATGACCGAAACCGGCATTTTCGCGATCTCGACGCCGATCAACGGACAGCCGGCCACCGCAGCAAATGGCGGCACGATCGGCTTCAACGTCGAAACGCCCGAGCAGGCCGATGCCTGGCATGCGGCTGGCGTCGCAAATGGTGGAACAACCTGCGAAGACCCCCCGGGCGTCCGCAGCGGCGATTTCGGCTCGATGTACCTTGCCTATCTGCGCGATCCGTCGGGCAACAAGATCTGCGCCCTGAAGCGCTTGTGATCCGGCGCCGGGCCGGATGCCGGTCCGCGCCCAACTGACCTGGTCCATGCCGCCGGCGTTTCGGTTGGCGGCATGGATCGGCGTTCACTGAACTGAGCCATGACTCTGGACGACATCATTGCGCGGCACATGGGCCTCGAAGGCCCACTCTTGCCGATCCTGCATGACGTGCAGGCCGCGTTCGGCTGTGTTTCTCCGGAGTCGGAAGCACAGGTCGCTCACGCACTCAACCTGAGCCGGGCCGAAGTGCACGGCGTGGTCAGTTTCTACCACGATTTCACGGCGTCCCGGGATGCGCGCGCCGAAGTCCAGATCTGCCGGGCCGAGGCCTGCCAGGCGCGCGGGGTTGAGCAGTTTATCGCTGCGGCGCTGGCGGCAGCGGGCGAGCGGGTCCGGCTCAGGACCGTCTATTGCCTTGGCCTGTGTTCGGTCGGCCCGAACGCGCGGGTCGGCGATACGCTCCATGCGCGGCTGGACGAGGCGGCCCTTGTGGCGCTGGTGGACGCGCAGTGACAGTCGTGCGGATCAGCGACGACGCGCTGGCACTGGCCTGCGGCGCGGACGCTGTGGCGGACGCATTCGAACAGGCGGGCTGCACGGTGGAGCACGTGTCCTCATGGGGCATGCACTGGCTGGAGCCGCTGGTGGAAGTGGACGGACAGGGGTTTGGCCCCGCGGCGCCCGGCGATGTCGCCGCGATCCTCGATCGCAGCAGCGGCAAGGCCATCGGCCGGATCGCGGACCACTCCTTCATTGCCCGCCAGCAGCGCCTGACCTTCGCGCGCGCCGGGCGGGCGCGGCCACTCAGCCTCGAGGACTACGGCGCAAACGGCGGCTGGGCTGGGCTGGAACGCGCCCGTGCTATGGCGCCGTCGGAGGTCATTGCCGAAGTCATCGCCTCTGGCCTGCGCGGACGCGGCGGGGCGGGCTTTCCTGCGGGAATCAAGTGGAAGACTGTGGCCAAAGCGCAGGCTTCGCAAAAGTTCATCGTCTGCAATGCCGACGAAGGCGACAGCGGCACATTCGCCGACCGGATGCTGATGGAAGGCGATCCGTTCCAGCTGCTTGAAGGCATGGCCATCGCCGCGCACGCCGTCGGCGCGGATCGCGGTTATATCTATGTTCGCAGCGAATATCCGCACGCAATTGCCAAGCTCAAGTCCGCGTTAGCTCTTGTGGGAAAGCGCCTTTCCCCGTTCCGGGTCGAGATCAGGGTCGGTGCCGGAGCCTATGTCTGCGGCGAGGAAACGTCGCTGCTCAACTCCATCGAGGGCAAGCGGGGCGAGGTTCGCGCCAAGCCGCCGCTCCCCGCTCTTGAAGGCTTGTTCGGTTGCCCGACGGTGGTCAACAACGTGCTGACGCTGGCGGCCGCGGCGCATATCCTCGCCGAAGGCGGAGCGGCTGCCTATGCCGCGCTCGGCGCAGGCCGGTCGCGGGGGACGATTCCCGTGCAGCTTGCCGGCAACGTGCGCCGCGGCGGGCTTTTCGAGAGGGCGTTCGGCGTGTCCCTAAGCGAACTGGTGCATGACATCGGCGGCGGCACCGCCAGCGGCCGTCCGGTCAAGGCGGTACAGGTCGGCGGGCCGCTCGGCGCGTATATCCACCCTTCGCAGTTCGACCTGCCGTTCGATTACGAGGCCTACGCCGGGGCCGAGGCGCTCATCGGTCACGGCGGCGTGACGGTGTTCGACGACAGCGCCGACATGGACGCCATGGCCCGCTTTGCGTTCCAGTTCTGCGCGGCGGAAAGCTGCGGCAAGTGCACCCCCTGCCGCATCGGCGCGGTGCGCGGCGTGGAACTGATCGACCGCATTCTTTCCGGGCCACGGCGCGAAGCCGACGCAGTCGAGGCCCTGCCGCAGATGCACAACGCCGCCAAGGCCGGGCGCAGCCGCGAGGAAGACCTCGCGCTACTGGACGATCTTTGCGAGACGATGCAGCTGGGCTCGCTCTGCGCGCTGGGCGGATTCACGCCCTATCCGGTGCGCTCTGCGCTGCGGCACTGGCCGGAGGACTTCCGCAAGTGATTCTCGGCTGCGTCCTCGCCGGAGGGCTGTCCACCCGCTTCGGCAGCGACAAGGCGCTGGCCCTGCTGGAAGGCCGCAACCTGCTGGAGATCATGGTGGAGACGCTGTCCAGCTGGTGCGAGCGTGTCGTGGTCGTTGGACGCGCGGAGGCGCCCGCGCCGACCCTGGCTGACTGGCCGCGAGCGGGCATGGGACCGCTCGCTGGCATCGCCGCCGCGCTCCATCTGGCACGCGACGAGGGCTATGACGCGGTTCTCACTTGCGGGGTCGATTCGGTGGGCCTGCCGGAAGACTTGACGGGGCTGCTTGCACCTGCGCCCGCCTATCTCGCCGGTCAGCCCGTGGTCGGGCTTTGGCCGGTGAGTGCCTCGGCCGCGCTCGATGCGATCCTGTCCGCGGGAGGCCGCCACTCGGTGCTGCGATTTGCCGACTCCATCGGCGCGCGCGCCGTGCAAGGCGCGGCAAAAGCTGCTAACATCAACACACCGGCCGATCTGGCGGAATTCGCGCAAGCGGGCCGGGGAGACAGCTGATGGGTTACCAGCCTCAGGCCGATTTCGGCACGCCGGAGAGCCGCAGCGAGACTTTGCTGAGCCTGACGATCGACGGGCGCGAAGTCACCGTGCCCGAAGGCACCAGCGTGATGCGTGCCGCCGCACTTTCCGGCGGCTTGATCCCGAAGCTTTGCGCCAGCGACAACCTGGCCGCGTTCGGATCGTGCCGGATGTGCCTTGTCGAAGTGGACGGCATGCGCGGCACGCCGGCCAGCTGCACCACGCCAGTCGCGCCGGGCATGGTCGTCCGCACCCAGACACCGCGCCTTGAAAAGCTGCGGCGCGGCGTGATGGAACTTTATATCTCAGACCATCCGCTCGATTGCCTGACTTGCAGGGCCAATGGCGACTGCGAGCTTCAGGATACGGCAGCGCAGGTGGGCCTGCGGGATGTGCGCTATGGCTACGAGGGGGCAAACCACCTCGGGCTCGGCACCGACATCTCGAACCCCTACTTCGATTTCGACCCGAGCAAATGCATTGCCTGCTCGCGCTGCGTGCGCGCCTGCGACGAAGTGCAGGGTACGTTCGCGCTCACCATCGACGGTCGCGGCTTCGCCTCCAAGGTCAGCGCCGGCCAGGCGGGTGACGATTTTCTCTCGTCCGAATGCGTTTCGTGCGGCGCCTGTGTCCAGGCCTGCCCCACTGCGACGCTGAGCGAGAAGGCGGTCAAGGAGATCGGCAAGCCCGAGCGAGCCGTCGTCACCACTTGCGCCTATTGCGGCGTCGGCTGCACCTTCCGCGCCGAGATGCGCGGCGAGCAGCTGGTGCGCATGGTGCCGTGGAAGGACGGCAAGGCCAACCGGGGGTACTCCTGCGTCAAGGGACGGTTCGCCTGGGGCTATGCCAACCACAAGGACCGGATCACGTCCCCGATGATCCGCGACACCATCGACGAGCCATGGCGCGAAGTGAGCTGGGACGAGGCGCTGGCGTTTACGGCCGCGCGCCTCAATACGATCAAGGCGCAGTATGGCGCCCGCGCGCTGGGGGGCATCACATCGAGCCGTTGCACCAACGAGGAGACGTTCCTCGTGCAGAAGCTGGTACGCGCCGGTTTCGGCAGCAACAATGTCGATACTTGCGCCAGAGTCTGCCGTTCGCCGACCGGCTATGGCCTCAAGACCACGTTCGGCACCTCTGCCGGAACGCAGGACTTCGATTCAGTGGAGCAAGCAGACGTCATCCTGGTGATCGGCGCCAATCCGACCGACGCGCATCCCGTCTTCGCGAGCCGGATGAAGCGGCGGCTGCGGCCCGATCAGAAAGACGGGGGGCAAAGCTCATTGTCATCGACCCACGCCGGATCGATCTGGTGCGATCACCGCACATCGAGGCGGCGCATCACCTCGCGCTGCAGCCTGGCACCAACGTCGCCGTGCTGACCGCGATGGCGCATGTCATCGTTAACGAGGGACTGGTCGACGAGGCGTTCATCTCCGAACGCTGCGACCTCGACGAGTACGAGAACTGGGCGGCCTTCGTCGCCGATCCGCAGCACAGCCCGGACGTTCTCGAAGCAGTGACGCGGGTTCCGGCGGGAGACCTGCGCGCGGCGGCCCGGCTTTATGCTACCGCTCGAAACGCCGCTATCTACTACGGCCTTGGCGTCACCGAGCATAGCCAGGGCAGTTCGACCGTCATGGCGATTGCCAACCTTGCCATGGCGACGGGCAACATCGGGCGCCCCGGCGTGGGGGTGAATCCCCTGCGGGGGCAGAACAATGTGCAGGGTTCGTGCGACATGGGATCATTTCCGCACGAACTTTCGGGTTATCGCCACATTTCGGACACAGCTACGCGCCAGATGTTCGAGCAGGACTGGGGGGTTGTCCTCGATCCCGAACCCGGCTTGCGCATCCCCAACATGCTCGACGCCGCGATCGACGGATCGTTTCGCGCGATTTATATCCAGGGCGAGGATATCCTCCAGTCCGACCGGGACACCAAAAACGTCGCTGCCGGGCTGGCCGCGATGGACTGCGTCATCGTACATGACCTGTTCCTGAACGAGACGGCATCCTACGCGCACATGTTCCTGCCGGGTAGCACATTCCTTGAAAAGGACGGCACATTCACCAACCCCGAACGGCGCATCCAGATGGTGCGCAAAGTGATGGAGCCTGCCAACGGCCTTCAGGACTGGGAAGTGACGCAGGAACTGGCGAGGGCGATGGGGCTTGGCTGGAACCACGCGCATCCTTCCGGAATCATGGACGAGATCGCGCGGCTGACGCCCAGCTTCGCCGGCGTTTCGCACGCCCGGCTCGACGCCGAAGGCTCGCTGCAATGGCCGGTCAATGAGGCCGCGCCCGATGGCTCGCCGATCATGCATGTGGACGGCTTCGCGAGGGGCCCAAATGGCAAGGGTCGGGGCAGGTTCGTCGTCACCGACTATGTGCCAACCGACGAGAAGACCGGCCCTCGCTTTCCGCTGCTGCTGACCACGGGGCGCATCCTCAGCCAGTACAACGTCGGCGCGCAGACCCGGCGCACCGCAAATTCTGTGTGGCACGCCGAAGATGTGCTCGAAATGCACCCGCAGGACGCCGAGAATCGCGGCCTCGGTCATGGAGACTGGGTTCGCCTCGCCAGCCGCAAGGGCGAGACCACCCTGCGCCTCGACGTCACCGAACGGGTTGCGCCGGGCGTGGTCTATACCACCTTCCACCACCCCGAAACGCAGGCCAACGTCGTGACGACAGAGTTTTCCGATTGGGCAACCAACTGCCCGGAATACAAGGTCACCGCGGTGCAGGTCACGCCGTCCAACGGGCCGAGTGACTGGCAGAGGGACTATGGCGCGCTTTCCCGCCGCGCGCGCCGCGTCGTTGTTGCCGGGGCCGAGCCGGCGGAATGAGCGCGGCCGGGACCGGCGAGCGACTGCGTTACATGGCAGACCAGATCGCCCGCAACTTCGCGGCCATGGGCGAGGATGAGGCGATTGCAGCGACGGCCGAGCACATCGCGCTGTTCTGGGACCCGCGCATGAAGGCGGCGATCCTCGCGGACGATCCCGCACACCTCTCGCCCATCGCGGCAGCGGCGATTGCCCGGCTTGCCGCGACCCGGACCTAACGACCCGCGAAGTCGGCTGCCCGGCCTTCCATCTGCGCCGCAACGGCTTCCAGCTGGTCACGGCTGCCGAGCAGGCCCCGCTGCGCGGCGCTTTCCGCCATCAGCACCTCCGCGATGGGCATGTCGCGGTGGCTGTTGAGCAAGGTCTTGGCGGTGCGGATCGCCGAAGGGCTGCGCGCGGCGATCTCCGCAGCGATGGCGCAGGCCCGCGCGAGCGGATCGGTATCGCACAGCGTCGCGAAGCCGAGCGCCACGGCCTCCGCACCTGAAAACTCGCGGTTGGTGAAGGTCAGTTCGCGCAGAACATCGTCGCGCACCGTTGAGCGCCACAGGGCGAAGCCTGCCATGTCGGGGACGAGACCCCACTTCATTTCCATCACGCTCAGCCGCGCATCCGGCGCGGCGACGCGAATGTCCGTGCCGCTCAACAGCTGGAGCCCGCCGCCGAAACACACGCCCTGGATCGCCGCGACGACCGGCACCGGCAGCTGGCGCCAGACCATCGCCGCTTGCTGGAACAGGTTGGCGCTGCCGTGTGTGCGCGTCCTCAAGTCGGGTGCGTCAGGCCCGGTCAACAACGTCATCGAGGCCAGATCGAGCCCGGCGCAGAACGCCCGACCCTCGCCCGCCAGCACGACGCAGCGCAGCCCCGGCAGGTCGTGCAGCGCCTCGCCCAGCGCCACCAGATCGGTGAACATGGCGGGATCGAGAGCATTGAGCTTTTCGGCGCGGGTCAGGCGGACGTGGCCGACGCCCTGTGCATCGAGGTCGAACGAGACGCGGCTGCTGCGGGGCAGATCGTGGGTCATGGTGCCTGCCAACTCGAGGTGGTGGAAGGGGTCTGCGACGGGGCCGAGGACGGGGACGGCGACAGGCTGCCAGGCGGCTCCCAGTGCGGCAACGCCGCTTCCGGGCCGGGCGGGACGAGCGCATAGGTGCCGTCGTCGCCGGTCCGGATCACCCCGGCCAGGCCCAGGCAAGCCAGCTTGGCGCGCAGGCGGAAGACATGGACGGCAAGGCTGTTGGTCTCGGGAACATGGCTCAGCTGCCAAACCTCGCGCAGCAGGCGGCGTTTGCCGACGGACGTGCCCGGCGCATCGGCCAGCCGCCACAGCAGCGCGAACTCTCGCGGATGCAGCCCTGCCCCCTGACCTTCGACATAGGCGTCGCGCGTCATCAGATCGAGTTCGAGCCGGCCGATCTCGCGGCGGCGCGGCAACATGCGGGCATTGGCGATGATCCGCCGGGCGCGGGCGTCAAGTTCGGCGATGTCCGTCCCTTCGGGCACGACGTCGCCAAAGCCGAGCGAGAGATAGTGCGCACGTTCGGCCGCGTCGCTCACCCCGTGGAGCAGCACCGTGCCGCGACCAACCTGCAAGTGCCCGTCCGGTCGTCGCCCGCCGAGCAGCGAGAGCCACTGGACCGCGTCCATCCGGGCGAAAGGCGCCAGTGAGACAACTGTCTCCGCCTGATCGCCGCCCGCTTCGGACAAGGCCATGCGCCAGCCGCAGCGCCGCAGGTCACAATCGGGGGAAATCCCCGTGGACGCTATCCAGCGGAAAACGTTCAAGTCTGACCCTCCGCTGCCGATGCCCCTTGCCGGCCGTTCCGGATGCGGCGCGAATCGACACCGCTCTTCCTCTGCGCGCGTGTATAGCGCACGCCGGGCGGCAGCTTGGCAAGCGCGTGTTCAGGCAGCGGTACTGTTTACGCCCATCGAGGCGAGGTAGCGCTTGATGTTGCGCGCGGCCTGGCGAAGCCGCTGCTCGTTCTCGACCATGGCGATGCGCACATAGCCTTCGCCTTCCTCGCCGTAACCCACGCCCGGCGCGACGGCGACTTCAGCATGGGTGAGGAGCTGCTTGGAAAACTCGAGGCTGCCCATGTCCTTCAGGGCCGGCGGCAGGGGCGCCCAGGCGAACATCGAGGCCTTGGGGCTGGGAATGTCCCAGCCGGCGCGGCCGAAGCTTTCGACCATGACGTCGCGGCGCTTCTGGTAAAGCTGGCGATTCTTGTCGACGATGTCCTGCGGTCCGTTGAGTGCGGCGCAGGTTGCCGCCTGGATCGGCGTGAAAGCGCCGTAATCGAGGTAGCTCTTCACGCGTTTCAACGCGGCGATCAGCCTGGCATTGCCGACCGCAAAGCCGACGCGCCAGCCGGCCATCGAAAAGGTTTTCGACATCGAAGTGAATTCGACCGCGATTTCCTTGGCCCCAGGCACTTGGAGAATCGAGGGCGTGGGCTGCCCATCATAGTAAAGCTCGGAATAGGCGAGGTCCGACAGAATCCAGACCTTGTTCTCCTTGGCCCAGGCGACCAGCCGTTCGTAGAAGGCAAGGTCCACCGTTTCCGCCGTCGGATTGCCGGGATAGTTGACGATCAGGATCGACGGGCGCGGCACGGTGAAGGCCATCGCGCGTTCCAGCGATTCCCAATAGCGCTCATCCGGCGTCGTCGGCACCGATCGGATCGTGGCCCCTGCGATGATGAAACCGAAGGTGTGGATCGGATAGCTGGGATTGGGCGCCAGCACCACGTCTCCGGGCGCGGTGATCGCGGTGGCGAGGCTGGCGAGGCCTTCCTTCGAGCCCATGGTCATGACGACCTCGGTTTCGGGATCGAGATCCACCCCGAAGCGGCGGGCATAGTAATTGGCCTGCGCCTTGCGCACGCCGGGGATGCCCGAACTGGCCGAATACCCGTGCGCCGACGGTTTCTGCGCTACCTCGCACAGCTTGTCGATGACATGCTGCGGCGGCGGCAGATCCGGGTTGCCCATGCCAAGGTCAATGATGTCCCGCCCGCTGGCGCGTGCAGCAGCCCGCATCGCATTGACTTCGGCGATGACATAGGGCGGCAGGCGCTTGATACGGTAGAACTCGTCTTCCATGACTTCGGACAATCCAGATAATCGCGGCAGGATGGCCGCAACTGCGTCTGTAAGCGATAAACATCCGCTGGCAAATGGCCCTTGTGATGTTAAGGTCCCCAGCGGGAGAGGACGAACATCGTCCCGGCGGGACGCATAAACTCATCCTTTGTCCAGGAGCCCGCACCAATGGCACAACATGATGGCAAGACCGGCAACGGCAGCGAAGACCCGGCCGCTGCCTTTGCCGAACTGCTGCGCACGCAGGCCGAAGCCACGCAGGCCATGATCGCGCAAGTCATGCCAGCGCTGCCGCTCGATCCCGCCGACGCCGCGCGCTGGACCGATTCGATGACGAAACTCCAGTCGCTGTGGCTTGAATTCCAGTCGGACAAGGCGGGAGAGGCTCTCAATTCGATGCAATCGCCGCCTTCCTTCGCCCGGCCGGACGCCTGGCTCTCCGCGTTGTCGGACTGGTACGCCCAGATGCCGCTCGCCAGCCCCGAAGCGCAGGGCAAGCTGTGGAACGAAGGCCTGGCAGTGTGGGAAGCGGTACTGGGCCAGTACGGCATCGGCCCGAAAGCCGCCGGCGCGGGGGACAAGGCGCCCGAACTGCCGCGCAAGGACCGCCGCTTTGCCGATCCGCGCTGGCGCGAACAACCGTGGTTCGCGCTGCTGCACCAGACCTACCTGCTGATGGCCGAACAGATGACGTCGATGGCCGACGGCGTCGAAGGGCTTGATCCTCAGCGCAAAGAACAGTTGCGCTTCGCCGCGCAAGTGATGGTCGACGCGTTCAGCCCCGCGAACTTCGTGCTCACCAACCCGGTCGCGCTCGAAAAGGCGAAGGAAACCGGTGGCGAAAGCCTGGTAAAGGGCATCGAGCACGCGCTGGCCGATCTCAAGCGCGGCCAGCTCACCCATACCGATCCCAATGCCTTCCGGCTTGGCGAGAACATCGCGGCGACGCCGGGCAAGGTGGTCCACGAGACACCGCTGTTCCAGCTGATCCAGTACACGCCGACCACGGACAAGGTCCTTTCCGTGCCGCTGGTCATCTTCCCGCCGTGGATCAACCGGTTCTACATCCTCGACCTCAACCCCGCCAAAAGCTTTGTACGCTGGGCGGTGGAACAGGGCGTGAGCGTGTTCATGGTTTCGTGGAAGTCGGCCGACGAGAGCATGGCCGAGACCACCTGGGACGATTATATCCGCGCCCAGATCGAGGCGATCGACGTGGTGCGGACACGCTGCGGCGTCCCATCGACGCACGCCATCGGCTATTGCGTGTCAGGCACCACGATGGCCGCGACACTGGCCGTGCTGGCCCGGCGGGGCGAGGCCGACAAGGTGAAAAGCGCCACCTTCTTCACCGCGCAGGTCGATTTCGAGAACCCCGGCGATCTCAGGCTGTTCATCGATGACGCCCATATCGATGCGATTCGCCGCCTCTCGCCCGACGGCTATCTTGACGGGCGCTACATGGCGGCGACCTTCAACCTGCTTCGCGGTCAGGACCTGATCTGGAACTACGTGGTCCAGAACTACCTGCTTGGGCAGGACTATCCCGCCTTCGACATGTTGCACTGGAACGGAGATGTCACCAACCTGCCGGCCCGCTGGCACCACGATTACCTGAGCAATCTTTACCGCGACAACCTGCTCGTCGTGCCAGACCGGCTCTCGGCCGATGGCACGCCGATTGACATCGACCGCATCGAGACGCCGAGCTACATCCAAGCCGGGCGCGAGGACCACATCGCGCCGGCGGAAAGCGTGTGGAAGATCACCCGCCACCTCAAGGGCCCGGCGACGTTCGTTCTGGCGGGATCGGGCCACATCGCCGGGGTCGTCAATCCGCCAAGCTCGGGCAAGTACCAATACTGGACCAACGAGACACCCGCGAGCACGCTTGCCGAATTCATCGAAGGCGCGACCGAGCATCCCGGAAGCTGGTGGCCGCACTGGATCGAGTGGCTGCGCGGGCACGATCCCTCGCAGGTCCAGGCCAAGGGCAGGCGCGTTCCCGGCGGACGGGGCGATCCCGTGATCGAGGATGCGCCTGGCCGCTATGTCATGACGCGGTAACACACGCCGCCCAGTCCTTCGCGGTGCGGCAGGAAATTGTGCACTGCACAAAAACCTGTTGACACCGGCGCGGCAATCTCTATGTTGCAGTGCAGCAAACGCGAGTTGCGCATGCGATAGAGTGCCTCAGGAAAGGCTGCGGAAATGTCGGACAAAGTCGACCAGAAGGACAAAATCGACGCTTCGGCGGAGAAGGCTTACGCCGCTGCCGCTGACGCGGCCGTCGCCGCCGTGACGCCCGAATCGGCTCCGGTTCCTGCTGCCGCTGCCGCCAAGCCCACTGAAACGGCCGCGGACAAGCCGATGGCGCTGCCCGCACTCAAGTCTGCAAAGCGCGCCGCCGCGCCTGCTCCGGCCAAGCCTTCCGTGCCTGCCAGGCCTTCCGTGCCGGCCAAGGTTCCCGCGCCGGCCCTTGCAAAAGCTCCCGTAAAAATGGCGACCCCCGGCAAGGTTGCGCCCAAAGCGGATGCGGCGGAAGCAAAGCCCGCACCGGCAGCCATCAAGCTGGCCAAGCCCGCACCCATTATCCGCAAGCGCGCCGCCAAGGCGCCTGCGATCAAGCTTCCAACTCCGGCCCTTGCGGTCAAGGCCGGACCTGCCAGCACCCGGCCCGTCAGGGCCAGCCTTGCCGGCAAGGACAAGCCTTCGGCCGCAGCCACACCAAGACCCGCCAAAGCGACGGCGCCGCAAGCGCGCGCCGCCCTCAACACACCCGGTATTTCAAAGGAATCGATTATGGACATGACCAACACTTTCACCGATGGCTTCAAGACTGTCGTCAGCGACGCGCAGGACAAGGCCAAGGCTGCCTACGCCAAGAGCACCGAGGCGTTTGGTGACTATGCCGAATTTGCGAAGGGCAACGTCGAGGCGATCGTCGAATCGGGCAAGATCCTCGCCACCGGCCTGCAGGGTCTCGGCACCGATCTCGTCGCCGACACGAAGCAGAACGTCGAAACGCTGACGGCCGACGTCAAGCAGCTCGCTGCCGCCAAGTCGCCCAGCGAACTCGTCAAGCTGCAGGGCGATCTCGTTCGCCGCAACTTCGACAGCGCCGTCGCCTACAACACCAAGGCCGGCGAAGCGATGCTCAAGCTCGTCAACGAGGTGTTCGTGCCGATCTCGGGTCGCCTGTCGCTGGCGATGGACAAGCTCGGCAAGGCTGCCTGAGCCTTCCTGATCCCGCAGTCGCGGCTCACGGGCCGCGCAGCGAAGAAGCCGGGCTGCCGGGGGACCCACCCCTCGGCAGCCCGTTTTTGCATGGGGATTGCTGCCTTGCTGCAACCTCACACTTGTGGATGACCCCCCGCTTGCGATATTCTAGCGAGATGCATCTGCTTCCGAACCTTGATTCTCCTGACGTTTCGCGCGTCCGCGCTGCCGGTAGCGGCCAGAACGGCGACGGCAAAGACCAGCTCGGTGTCGCCACGAAGACCCGCGCCAAGCCCAAGAAGCCCAGCCAGTTCAAAGTGCTGATGCTCAACGATGATTACACGCCGATGGAATTCGTGGTGATGTGTCTCAAGCGCTTTTTCCAGATGGATCTCGAACAGGCGACCCGCGTCATGCTCCATGTCCACCAGAAGGGCGTCGGCGTCTGCGGCATCTTCCCTTATGAGATCGCCGAGACCAAAGTGAACCAGGTCATGGACTTCGCGCGCCAGAACCAGCACCCATTGCAATGCACGCTGGAAAAAGCCTGAGCGCGCAGGGATGGCCGAAATACGATTCCAGCCTCTGTTCACGGTCACCTTCCAGACCTCGCCGCAGATCATCGGCGATGTTCCGCACGGCTACTTCCGCCGCGCCGGGATTGTGTCGTCCGGCACGTTCTGTGGCGAGCGGCTCAATGGCCGTGCCTTGCCCGGTGGCGGCGACTGGCTGATCCGGCGGCCGGACGGGGTGATCCACCTCGATGTCCGAGCGATCCTCGAAACGGACGCAGGCGAGATGATCTACATGACTTATACCGGCCGGCTGAAAAGCGATCCGGCTGTCGATGCCCGGCTGGCCGCGGGAGAGGCGATTGGCTCTGACGAGATCTATTTCCGCACCGCCGTCCAGTTCGAGACGGCCGCGCCGGAACTGCTGTGGTTGAACGACATCGTCGCGTTCGGCATCGGCCACCGCAAGCCGGAAGGTCCGGTCTACGAAATCTTCGAACTGCTTTAGTCGCCTTTCGATACGGGCATGACCTGAAGGCAATCCGGCGCTATAGCCGCCAGATCGACGTTCCCCAGTTTTCACCAGGTCGGCCAGCCGCTTGAAATTCCTCACCGCAATAGACCGTTACATTTTCAGGCTGGTCGTGATGCCGATGCTGGCGGTATTCGTGATCGCGGCCTCGCTGCTCGTGCTCGACAAGATGCTGCGCCTGTTCGATTTCGTTGCGGTGCAGGGCGGCCCGGTGAGCATCGTGTTCAAGATGCTGGCCAACCTGCTGCCCGAATATGCCAGCCTGGCGATCCCGCTCGGCGTGATGATGGGTATCCTTCTCGCGTTCCGCAAACTCGCGACATCGAGCGAGCTTGACGTCATGCGCGCCGTTGGCCTCAGCTATACCCGGCTCCTGCGCGTACCCTATATCATTGCGCTGTTCATGGCGGGACTCAACTTCGCCATCGTCGGATATCTCCAGCCGCTCGCGCGGTATTACTACGAACAGCTGGAGTTCGAACTGAAATCGGGCGCATTGGGCGCGTCGATCAAGGTCGGCGAGTTCACGACCCTGAAAGACCGCATGGCGCTTCGGATCGAACGCAGCCGCGATGAAGGTCGCCGGCTCGAAGGCATCTTCGCGCGGGTGACCGGAAGCAAGGGGCAGGTACTCTCCATCTCGGCGCGCGAGGGGCGCTTCCTCGCGCTGCGCGACAAGCCCGACACCATCGTGCTGCGGCTGGTCGAAGGCCGGATCATCCAGGACATGCCCGGCCAGAATCCCCGCGTGCTGAGCTTTGCGCGCCACGACCTGCCGATCGACCTTCCTGCCATCGAACAGTTTCGCAAGCGCGGTGGCAAGGACCGCGAATACATCCTGCCCGAACTGCTGCGCATCGGCTGGAGCGACAGCCTGCCCGAGGAAAGGCGGGTTAAGGGGCAGGCAAACTTCAACTACCGCATGGTCGAAGTGGTGATGATGCTGTTGCTGCCTCTGCTGGCGGTGGCGCTGGCGATCCCGCCCAAGCGATCGACATCGGCACTGGGGCTGTTCGTCTCGATCGTGCTGGTCGTCGCCTATCACAAGATCAACGAATACGGGCAGGATGTCGCCTCGCTCGGCCGGATCGACCCGCTGCTGGCGCTGTGGGGTCCTTTCGCGGTATTCTCCGCGCTGATCGTGTGGATGTACTGGCGCGTCGCCTATGTGCCCGGCGGCCAGCCGATCGGCGCGCTCGAGAAACTGGCCGGCAACGTCGGCAAATGGCTGCGCAAGGCCTTGCGCAAGCGCCGCGTGCTGCCGGCGGCTTGAGAGAACGGGTGGGCAATGCAGCTTGAATTCTTTCCTTCGCGGATCCTGACGGTCTACCTGGCGCGGCTTTTCGTGACGCGCATCTTCGCGGTGCTGATCATGCTGGTTCTCGTGCTCCAGGTGCTCGACCTGCTGGGCGAGAGCGGCGACATCCTCGCCCATCCGGGCAACGGGCAGGGCGAGTTGTGGACTTACGTCACCTTGCGCGTGCCGCAGCTGATCGCCCGCTTCCTGCCCTATTCGGTGCTGCTGGCGACGATCATCACGCTCGCCACGCTCAACCAGAACAGCGAAGTCATCGCCATGAAGTCCGCCGGGCTTTCAGCACATCAGGTGCTGGCGCCGCTGGTGCTCTCGGCCATGGTTATCGCCGGTTTCAGCTTCGTATTCAACGAGCGCGTAGTGACGCGTGCGACGGCCACGCTCAAGGCATGGTCGGCCGTCGATTACGGTCCGGTCCCGGTCGATTCGGGCGTGCGCAGCAATGTCTATTTGCGCGACGGCAACAACATCATGACTGCCGCGACGATCACTGGCGAGGGGCAGGGCATGGTGATGCGCCACGTCACCTGGTACCGCCGCGATGCATCTGGTCTTTTGCTGGAACAGGTGCGCAGCCCGCAGGCTGCGTGGACCAACAAGGGCTGGAGGCTGGAACAGGCGGCGCGCTTCGATGTTGCCAGCGCCGCCTCGACCACGGCGGCAGACATGCTCGTCGCGCCCACGCTGGCACCGGCGCAAGTGGCGACAAGCGGCGTCGATGCCGACGCGCAAGACATATTCAAGCTATCCCGCTCGATTGCCGCGCTGAAAGCCGCGGGTCGCCGCACGACCGAGCTTGAAGGCAAGTGGTGGCACAAGATTTCTGGCCCGCTCGCATCGGTGCTGATGCCGCTGCTCGGCGCCATCGCCGCGTTTGGCCTCGCCCGTTCGGGCCAGCTCCTGCTGCGCGCGATCATCGGCATGGCGCTGGGCTTCACGTTCTTCGTGATCGACAATGCCTCGCTCGCGCTGGGCAATTTTGGCGGATATCCGCCATTTGTCGCCGCGTGGGCACCGTTCCTGCTGTTTGCGCTGGTCGGCGAGGCGGTGCTGATCCGCACGGAAGAGTAGGTAGCAGGCCTTCTCAGCGCCGCCGCATCGTGCTGCGCGCCAGCCTGCCAACCAGTCCCGCCAGCGCCGGATAGTTCGCCCGGCCGTAGACCGAGGCCTCGTCCAGATGCGACGAAAGGCGGCGATGCGCCTCGGCCAGCGAGTGATAGGGCATGCTTGGCAGCAAGTGATGCAGCGCGTGATAACGCAGGCCCACCGGCGCCCACAGCGCGGTCGCCGGACTTATCAACCATCCCCCGCGCGGCGGCACATTGACCGAATCGAGGTACTGCGCGGTGACCGTCATCGCCTCGCCCTCGTTTTCCCACAGATGCGCCACAAGAGTGCGAACCTGGTTGAGCATGGCGCCGAGCGCCATGACCGCCAGCGCCGTGGCCAAAGGCCGCCAGCCGAGGAACCAGACGCTGAATAGTAGCGCGAAGGACCACAGGGTGGCGCCAAGTTCCTGCCACGCCACCATGCGCGCAAAACCGCCCTCGGGCGGGCGGCGGCGAAACGCGGGGTTGATCGACAGCGCCGAAAACCGCGACCAGACCCAGCGCCGCAGCGGCGGGATCACGGCCCCCAGCGGCACCAGCACGGCCGAACGCAGGATCAACGCAAGCGGCAGGAGCAGCGCGACGCAAATGAACGCAGGCAATGTCCAAGGCTTCATCAGGGCAAGCGGCAGGTACTCCGGATCTTCTGCCGTGCCATAGCGCGTGCGGGCATGATGCAGCGTGTGCACGCCTTCGTACATGAAAGAGGGGGTCAGCAGCGGGATGCCGACGAGCAGGTTCCAGCCGAGCCTGAAGCCCGGCAGGGCATCCTTGTGGATGTGCGTCAGTTCATGGATGAACAGCAGCGCCCGGTAGAGCGCGAAAGCCGAAACGATCCCCGCAAGGATCGCGAGCACCGGATTCTCCAGCAGGATCGCAGCTGCCAGCGCGCCGTAGCCGATCGCGGCGGATGCCAGCAGGTCAGTCCAGTAGATCGAGGGCCGGGCCTCTCCGATGTCGCGGGTCAGTTCCACCGCCGCGCGCAGCATCGCCTTGTCGTCGGCAATCGCGCCGGACAACCGGGGATTGGGCAGGTTGATGGCTTCGTGAGCGGTCATGAAGAGAGGGTCCCGGACAGCGCCATCTTCCGATGGCCCACAACAACAGGCTTTACAAGACTTGGCTTTGCAAGGCCGGGCGAGCATAGGCTTCGCCACATGAACCGTTCCGTAAAGGACAATCTGGTGCCGCAAGCAGAGCTGACCATCCTGCCGGTGACCGACCGCGCCAGTCGCCGAGACTTCGTCGAGATCTCCTATCGCCATTATGAAGGCGACCCCAACTGGGTGCCGCCGCTCAGGATGGAAGCGATCGAACTCCTCACGCCCGGCAAGAACCCCTTCTTCGAACATGCGGACGTGCAGATGTTCATTGCCCGGCGGCACGGCAAGTCCGTCGGCCGGATTTCCGCGCACATCGATCGCCTCGCGCTGACCATGCCGCCCGAACAGGGCATGGGGCCGGGAACAGGCAACTGGGGACTGTTCGAAGCCGACGACGAGGACACCGCGCGCGCCCTGATCGCGGCGGGGGAAGACTGGTTGCGCGGGAAGGGCATGGTGCGGGCGCTCGGCCCGATCTCGCTGTCGATCTGGGAAGAGCCGGGCCAGCTGGTCATGGGTCACGATCACCCGCCCACCGTGATGATGGGGCATCAAGATGCGCGCTATGCCGCTTGGTTCGAGGCGCTGGGCTATACCGTCGCCA
This sequence comes from Novosphingobium sp., assembly GCA_040377095.1. Taxonomy (GTDB): domain Bacteria; phylum Pseudomonadota; class Alphaproteobacteria; order Sphingomonadales; family Sphingomonadaceae; genus Novosphingobium. The sequence goes on along the minus strand of JBEIPK010000015.1, from coordinate 11,367 downwards.
AGGTGCTCAAGACTTTCGAGCTCGACATCACGAAGGATTTCCCGCCGCTGATCCAGCGCGTCATCGCCTCGGGCGAGCGCAACGAGCGCATTCGCATCCGCAGCGTCGACAAGAGCCGTTTCGATGCGGAGGCTGCGCTGATCCTGGACATCCTAAACGATGCCTGGTGCGACAACTGGGGCTTCGTGCCGATCACCCCGGCTGAAGTCGCCTATACGGGCCAGAAGCTGAAGCCTCTGGTGCACGAGGACCTGATCATGGTCGCCGAATACGACGGCGAGCCGGTCGCCTTCATGATGACCCTGCCCGATCTCAACGAGGCGATCCGGCCGATGCGTGGGCGCCTTTTCCCGTTCAACGTGTTCCGGCTGCTGGCATGGCTGCGCCGCCCGCGTCCCCGCACCATGCGCGTGCCCTTGATGGGGGTGCGCAAGCGGCTGCAATCCTCGCGCCTTGCCAGCCAGCTTGCGTTCATGCTGATCGAGCGCATCCGGCTCAATGCCGTGCGCGATTACGGCTCGACCCGCGGCGAGATCGGCTGGATTCTCGAGGACAATCAGGGGATGAACGCCATTGCCGAGGCCATCAATTGCCGCGTCAACAAACAGTACGATATCTACGAGAAACGCCTGACGGCTTCTTGATGGCAAGCCATGCTCTTCTGGCGGCTGGCCTCTCGGCGCTGGCCATGACGGCCATCGTCGCGTTTCGCTATCTCGCGACAAGCGGCTTTTTCGCCTGGCTGACCGCGCGGCTGCGTCCCGGCTATCACGATGCGCTCGCGCCGCAGATCCGCCGCGAGATCGGCTGGTCGCTGGCCTCGGCCGCGATCTATGGCCTGCCTGCGGGCTTCGTGGCCTGGGGCTGGCACGAGCGTGGCTGGACGCGGATATACACTGACCCGCAAGAATGGCCGGCGTGGTGGCTCCCGGCGTCGCTGCTGGTCTATCTCCTCGCGCATGATACCTGGTTCTACTGGACGCACCGCTGGATGCACCGCCCGGCGCTGTTCCGCGTCGCCCACGCCGTCCACCACCAGAGCCGCCCGCCGACCGCGTGGGCAGCGATGAGCTTTCACCCCATCGAAGCGCTGACCGGCGCGCTCGTCATCCCGGCGCTTGTGTTCGTCGTGCCGATCCACGTCGGCGTGCTGGGGGCGGTGCTGGGAATCATGACGCTGATGGGCGTCACCAACCACATGGGCTGGGAGCTGTTTCCGCGCGCGCTGGTCCATTCGCGGGCAGGTGAGTGGCTGATCACCGCCAGCCATCACCAGCGCCACCATGACGAATACGCCTGCAACTACGGCCTCTACTTTCGCCACTGGGACCGCTGGTGCGGCACGGATCGCGGCCTGTCGCCGTCGATTGCCTGACCTGCGCAGGGCGCCGCCCTCACGCCGAACTTAACGGATAATTCACCACGCTGCGCCACAAGGCTCCCGACAAGGGGACAGTGGGGACACCACATGGACAGTTTGCGCGGGCAATTCTCGGAGCTTTCGGACGGCGGGGACCACCTGTCCGGTGCGCTCGGGCACGACCTTCACGATGAGCCGGCCACGCGCGAGCCGCCGCCCGCGATCGTCGGACAGGACGAGCGGCGCATGCAGGTGCGCGCCTACAATTTCTGGGCGAGCCTGCTCGACGGGCGCAATTTCCCGGCCGTCGAGGACCTCGACCCCGAGGAACTGCCCGATTTCGGACCACACAGCGTCCTGCTCGATTTCACGTGCGGCACCGAAGATCCGGCCGTCCAGTTCCTGGGCGCACGACTTGCCGAGGAATGCGGCGCCGACGGAACGATTCGCACGCTGGCCGACGTGCCAGGTCGCTCGCTGCTGTCGCGCATCACAGACCATTACATGCAGATCATCGCGAATCAGGCTCCAATCGGGTTCGAGGCCGAATTCGTCAATCATCGCGGCGCCACGCTCCTTTATCGCGGCATCCTGCTGCCGTTTTCGAGCGACAACGACACCATCGATTTCGTCTATGGCGTGATCAACTGGAAGGAACTTGCCGACCAGCGTACCACCGACGAACTGCTGCTGGAAATCGACCAGGCGCTCGAAGCGCGTCCCGAGATCGTGCGCAACGACGGCCCGATGGCCGAATGGGCAGACGGCCCGGCGGATGCCGCATCGGTGCCGGCAATCGGCGGGCAAGAAGATGAGGCCGCTCCGCTGGACCTCACCAACTGTCTCGATGATGCCGCCGAGCAGCAAGAGCCAGCCAGCCTCGCGGATTGCCTCGCCTCCGCCCGGTCGCTGGCCAAGGCGGCAGGCGCGTCGGAGGATCGCACCCGTCAGTCGCTCTATCAGGCGATTTCGCGCGCCCACGACTTTGCCCTCGCCGCGGAGGCGGAGGCCGAAGAGTTCGCGGTCTTGCTGGCCGATGCCGGGCTGGTCCGTCAGGATCGCGCGCCGTTCACGCCGCACGTCAAGCTCGTCTTCGGCGCGGCCTATGACAAGACGCGGCTTGCCGAATATGCCGCCGTGCTCGAACACGCCCGGCGTTTTGACGTAGCGCGCGGCGCGCTGGCGGCATGGCTCCTTTCAGCGCCCGGCGGACTCAAGGGCGTGGTCAAGGCCGAGCGCGAGGTTCGCCGTGAAGGCATGCCGCCACCCGCGCCGCGCCTCAGCCCGCGTGCCGGGCTGTTGCGAAAGCTGCGCAAGCTGGAACAACAGCCCATCGCGGACGTGGCCGCCGAAGGCCAGGAGTTCACGCTGCTTGTCGCGCGGCGACTGCCCGGCGGTGAGGTCGTGCTGGTGGGCGAAGTGGCGGACGACGTCGTCCTACTGGAAAAGGCGGCGCGCAAGCTGATGAGCTGACGCGCGGCCCGACACGGTCGGCGCTTCCTTCATTGCCTGTTCAGGGGAAGGCGGGCTACCACCCGCCACAATGCGCATTTTCTCCCGCCTCACTGCTATCGTCGCGGCCCTGGCGCTTGCCGTGCAGCCTGCCATGGCGCAGTCGCTGCTGCGCGATGCGGAGACCGAGGCGCTTTTCAAGGACATGTCGGCGCCGCTGATCACGGCAGCAGGGCTCGATCCGCGCAATGTTGACGTGGTGCTCATCAACGACGGCTCGATCAATGCCTTTGTCGCGGGCGGGCAGGCGGTCTACATCAACAGCGGCCTGATTACTTCGGCCGACAGTGCCGAGCAGGTGCAGGGCGTTATCGCGCACGAGCTTGGCCACGTCACCGGCGGCCATGCGATCAGCGACGCGGGCGGCAAGGCGGCAACGGGCATCACCGTGCTGTCCATGCTGCTTGGCGTTGCGGCGGCGCTCGCGGGCGGGGGCGATGCGGCAATGGGCGTTATCATGGCCGGGCAGCAGGCCGCGATGGGTAAGTACCTTGCCTTCAGCCGAGGGCAGGAATCGAGCGCGGATGCCGCCGGTGCGTCCTATCTTGCCAAGGCCGGCATTTCCGGGCGCGGTTCGCTCCAGTTCTTCAAGAAGCTCCAGAACCTGGAATACCGGTACGGCTACACCGTCAAGGGCGACGATGCTTTCTTCACGACCCACCCTGTCACCGCAGACCGCATCGCGACGCTGACCGACGTCTATGAGAAAGACCCGGCCTGGCTGCGCCCGTCTCCGCCCGAGCTCGAGGCCCGCTTCAAGCGTATCCAGGCTAAACTTTATGGCTATCTCGCAGAACCGGCCGATACTCTGCGCGTCTATCCCGAAAGCCTGACCAGCGTGCCGGCGCGCTATGCCCGCGCTTATGCCTGGCACAAGGAATCGCGGATGGACAAGGCGATGGAGGAAGCGAACGCGCTGCTCGCCGCCAGCCCCGACGATCCCTATTTCCTTGAGCTCAAGGGCCAGATCCTGCTCGAATCGGGAAGGCCCGCCGAAGCGCTCGTCCCGCTCCGACGCGCGACCGAAATGACCGGGAATCAACCGCTGATCGCCACGCTGTTCGGCCATGCGCTCATCGCCACCGAGGACAAGACCAACTTCGCCGAGGCGGAGCGAGTCCTCAAGGCCTCGGTCGCCAAGGACCGCGAGAACCCGTTCGCCTGGTACCAGCTCGGCGTGGTCTATGCGGCGCGCGGCGATCTTGCCCGCGCCCGCCTTGCCAGCGCCGAACAGCAGGTGCTGTCGGGCCGCATGCCCGAGGCGCTGCGCAGCGCAGAGGCGGCGGAAAACGCACTGCCGCAGGGTTCTCCCGACTGGCTGCGCGCGCAGGACATCGCCTTTCAGGCACGCGCCGCGATTGAACGGATAAAGAAACGCAAGTAGGGCTAGGCAATGATGGCCCGCGACATCCCGAGGAAGTGGCTTTTTTCAGGCCTTGCCGCCCTGTTCCTGCTGATCGGCGGCGCGGCCTGGCTTGGCTGGGCCTGGGGATCGCAGGGCAGCCCGACAAACGCGAAGGCCGCGGATCGGGCCGCGATCGAGGCCGTGGTTCGCGACTACATCCTCGCCCACCCGGAAATCCTGCCCGAAGCGATGGACGTGCTCCAGCAGCGCGAGAATGCGAAACAGCTCACCACTATCCGGGATGATCTGGAAAAACCGTTTCCCGGCGCCATTCTGGGCAATCCGGCGGGCGGGGTCACGCTGGTCGAGTTCACCGATTTCGCCTGCACCTATTGCCGGCAGAGCGTGATGGACGTGGAAACGCTCGTGCGCCGCAATGCCGACCTGCGCGTCGTGGTGCGCGAGCTTCCCATCCTCAGCCCACAAAGCGCCGCCGCCGCGCGCATGGGCCTCGCCGCTGCGGAGCAGGGCAAATACGCCGCATTCCATAAGCTGATGTTCGCGGCCGGACGCCCTGACGATGCCAGCATCGAAGCCGCCGCCCGGGCCGCGGGGCTCGACATGGAACGCGCCCGCGCCTTCGCCGCCGGCCCAAAGGCCGCCGCGGAGCTTGACCGCAACATGAACCTTGCACGCCAGCTGGGCTTCAACGGCACGCCGAGCTGGGTCATCGGCAATGAAGTGATTTCCGGCGCCGTCGGGATCGAGCGGCTGGAAAAGGCCGTTTCGCGCGCAAGGTCCTGACGATGCGGCCCTGGCGGCTTTTCCCCAAACCCGCGTTTTCCGGTCAGAGCGCTGCAATGGCGGTCCTGCCGTTCCGGCCAACGCCTTTCTTCGCCAACAAGAACCGGGCATTCTGGCGGCTGCAGGTCGCCGGGTGGGGCGGGGCAATGCTGCTGCGCGCAATGTCGAGCCTGGCGAACGACCAGCCGCTATCGTTCCTTGTTCTGGTGCTGATCGCCACGATCACCGGCTTTTCGATATCGTTGGTCCTTGCCGTGATCTACCGCCAGCTGATTACCCGCCGCCCGCTGGTGACCTGGGGCGTGACCGCGCTGATCCTGCCGTTTGCGGTTGGCCTTCATGCCTTCATCGATGCCTGGGTGATCGGGCTCTACCGCACGGAGAGCGAGGCGAGCTTTCCCCAGCTGTTCATCGGCGTGTTCTACCTCGACGCGACTCTGCTCGGCGCGTGGACCGCGTTGTATTATGCCGTCAACTTCTTCCTCCAGGTCGAGGAGCAGAGCGACCAGTTGATGCGGCTGGAGACGCAGGCGACGAGCGCGCAGCTGGCGATGCTGCGCTATCAGCTCAATCCGCACTTCCTGTTCAATACCCTGAATTCGATTTCGACGCTCGTGCTGCTCAAGCAGACCGAGCCCGCCAATGCCATGCTCAGCCGGCTGTCCTCGTTCCTGCGCTATACCCTGATCAACGAGCCGACGGGCCGCGTCACGGTCGCCAAGGAGATCGAGACGCTCAAGCTCTATCTCGACATCGAACGGATGCGCTTCGAGGAGCGGCTGCGCACCACGTTCCACATCGATCCCGAAACGCAAGGCATGCTGCTGCCCTCGCTGCTGCTCCAGCCGCTTGTCGAAAACGCCATCAAATATGCCGTCAGCCCCCAGGAATCGGGCGCCGACATTACCATTTCGGCGCAACTCGTCGGGCAGATGCTTCGCATCACCGTCTCCGACACCGGCCCGGGCTTGCAAACCGGCTCTGCCGACAACAGGCTGTCAGGCGTGACTTTCGACGGTGGGGAACCCGTTTCGACCGGCGTCGGCCTCGCGAACATCCGCGACAGGCTGGCGCAGGCCTATGGGCAGGATCATCGCTTCGAGACCGTGGACCCCGCAGAGGGCGGCTTTGCGGTCGTGATCGAAATTCCGGCCGAGCGCGCCGAAGAGCCGCCGGCCTTGCCGCAGCCAGCTCAGCTGTCCGCGGTACGCTGAACGACTGCGCCGTGCCGGAACGTTCCGGCGCGCCGCGGCTTATAGGAACAGAAAACCGGCTATGACCATCCGCACCATCCTCGTCGACGATGAGAAGCTCGCCATTCAGGGGCTCCAGCTCAGGCTGGAAAAGCATCCCGAGGTCGAGATCATCGACACCTGCGCCAACGGGCGCGAGGCCATCCGCAAGATCAAGACCGAAAAGCCCGACCTCGTCTTCCTCGACATCCAGATGCCCGGCTTCGACGGGTTCAGCGTGGTGAAGGGCGTGATGGAGATCGAGCCGCCGCTGTTCGTCTTTGTCACCGCCTATCAGGAACACGCCGTCCGTGCGTTCGAAGCCAATGCCATCAACTACCTGATGAAGCCGGTGGACGAAGACAAGCTGGCCGACACGCTTGAGCGCGTGCGCACGCGCCTCTCCGAAAAGCGCTCCGCCGAGGAAGCCGAAAAGCTCAAGATCGTGCTCGCCGAAGTCGCGCCAGATGCGATCGAGGCCATGCCCGAGGAACCCGACGGGTCAGCCGCCCGCTTCGAAAAGCTCATCAACATCAAGGATCGCGGCCAGATCTTCCGCATCGACGTCGATTCGATCGAGCATATCGAAGCGGCGGGCGATTACATGTGCATCCGCACCGCCGACAATTCGCTGATCCTGCGCGAGACGATGAAGGATCTTGAGCGCCGGCTCGACCCGCGCGTGTTCCAGCGCGTCCACCGCTCGACCATCGTCAATCTCAACCAGGTCCGCCAGGTCAAGCCGCACACCAACGGCGAATGCTTCCTTGTGCTCGATTCGGGGGCGCAGGTGAAAGTTTCGCGCTCGTACCGGGATGTGGTGGCCAGATTCGTCCACTGAGGGCTTCGTCCATTGATTCGCTTGGCTGCTCGCGGCAAGGTCGCGGGCATGAGCGATTTCAATCTGCCCGGCTTCGACCTTCCCGCTTTCGTCGCTGCGACCCTCGCGGAGGATCTGGGCGAAGGCCTGCCGGGCGGCGGGCACGATGTCACTTCGGAAAGCGTGATCCCGGCGGGGGCGCGCTTTTCCGGCGTGATGGACAGCCGCGATGCCATCGTGGTGGCCGGGCTACCCATTGCCGCTGCGTTCTTCCGCCACCTCGATCCCGCGATGAAGATCGAAATTCTTGTGGCAGAGGGCAGCAGTGCCGCGCCCGGAACCGACCTCATGCGCCTGTCCGGCAATGCCCGCGCCATGCTGACGGCCGAGCGCAGCGCGCTCAACACCGTGCAGCACCTTTCAGGGATTGCCACCATGACCCGCGGCTATGTCGACGCAATGGCCGGAAACGCGGTGCTGCTCGATACGCGCAAGACCATCCCCGGCCTCAGGCATCTGGAGAAGTACGCAACCCGCATGGGCGGCGCCAAGAACCACCGCATGGGCCTGTGGGACGCGGCAATGATCAAGGACAACCACGTTGCCGTGGCCGGCGGCGTGGGCGAAGCGGTGGCCCGTGCGAAAGCGGCAGGCGTGACGCAGGTCATCTGCGAGGTTGACCGGCTCGACCAGATCGAACCCGCGCTGGCAGCGGGAGCGAGCCACCTGCTGCTCGACAACATGGGACCGGGTACCTTGCGCGAGGCAGTGGCGCTCGTCGCTGGCCGCGTGCCGACCGAGGCCTCGGGCGGGGTCAGGTTCGATACCATCGGCGCCATCGCCGCGACGGGCGTGACCTATGTTTCGGTCGGGCGCCTGACGCAGAGCGCGCCCGCTGCCGACATCGGCCTCGATTTCACGCCGCTGTGAGAGGTCTCGCCGCCGCGCTCGTCCTGCTGCTGACGCCTGCCCTGGCGCAGGCGCAGGCCTATCAGTGCAACATGCCGGCGCGGATCGACCCGCTGCCCGTGCCGCGCGCTGACGGCCCGGCGCGCCGCACGCCAGTGTCCGGCTATACGCTCGGCGCCACGTGGTCGCCCGAATACTGCAAATCGGCCCGCGAGACGACGTCGATGCAGTGCTCGGGACGGCAGGGCCGCTTCGGCTTCGTGCTGCACGGCCTCTGGCCCGAGGCCCGGCGCGGCCCGCCCCCGCAGTGGTGCGGCTTGTCTCCACGCCCCACTCCCGACCTGGTGCGCCGCCACTTGTGCATGACGCCGGCGCCCGGCCTTCTAGTTCACGAATGGGCCAAGCACGGCAGCTGCATGGTGCGAAATCCCGCCGCTTATTACCGAGTGAGCGCAATTCTGTGGCGATCCGTGCGCTGGCCCGATGCCGACCGCCTGTCCCGTCGCCGCGACCTGACCGTGGGCGAATTTCGCCGCGCCTTCGTCGAGTCCAACCCGGACTGGCGGGAGAATCAGGTCGGGCTGGTGCTGAGCCGCAACGGCTGGCTGCGCGAAGTGCGGCTGTGCTATGGGCGCGATTTCCGCCCCACTGCCTGTGGCCGCCGCGCCTACGGTCCGGGCGACGGCGCGGGCCTCAAGATCTGGCGCGGACTTTAGGGCCGGCGCGCCGCAAAAAACCCGCGCAACAGGCTCGCGGCCTCGTCCTCGCCCATGCCAGCATAGACTTGCGGCCGGTGCAGGCACTGCGCCTGCTCGAAAACCCGTGCGCCGTGTTCCACGGCGCCGCCCTTGGGGTCGCTCGCACCGTAATAGAGCCGCGCGATGCGGGCATGGACAATGGCACCTGCGCACATCGCGCAGGGCTCCAGCGTGACCCAGAGGTCGCAGTCCTCGAGCCGCTCGCGCCCCAGCACGCGCGCCGCTTCGCGAATCGCCAGGACTTCGGCATGGGCCGTCGGATCGCATGTGCCGCGCGGCGCATTGTGCGCGGCGGCGACAACCTTTCCCCCATGGAGGACCACGGCACCCACCGGAACCTCGCCCGCAGCAGCAGCGGCGCGCGCTTCGCCCAGCGCAAGCGCCATCGGGTCGGGGAGCGGCCAACGGTTCATCAATCACTCGATTGCCCGCCATACCTTGACCTCGCAAGGGTGAATCGCTAAGGGCGCGCCTTCCCGAGAGTTCGGCACAATCATTCGAAGCGAGAAAGCTCATGTCCCGCATTTGCGAACTGACCGGCAAGGGTCGCCAGGTCGGCCACAACGTCAGCCACGCCAACAACAAGACCAAGCGCGTCTTCCTGCCCAATCTGCAGAACGTCACGCTGCTGTCCGATGGCCTTGAGCGCAGCTTCAAGTTCCGCGTTTCGACCAACGGCCTGCGTTCGGTCGAGCATGTCGGCGGCCTCGACAACTGGCTTCTCAAGACGTCTGACGGCAAGCTCAGCCCGCGCGCCATCAAGGTGAAGCGCGAGCTGGCCAAGCGGCAGACCGCTACGACCGCAGCGGCGGCCTGACCCCCCTTAGTTGTACTGTCTAGTTGTACTGGGCCGTCACAGTGATCGTGCCCGTGTAACTTCCAGGACCGAGCGTGGACGGCAGGCTGAAGCTGCCGCCCACCCTGATTGCCAGCGTGCCTGCCGCGCCGAGGGCGGACTTCAGGACTTGCGAGCCGCTGACGTCCGGCAGAGTGGTAACATTGATCGTCCCGCCCGGACCCGTCATCGCGAAGGTGGCGGGGACCGTGATCGATACGCTTTGCCCCCCTTCCCCCGATAGACCGAAAACCGCCGCAGTGGGCACCGCCGCGCTCAGCGCGCTGACGCCCGGCCCCGTCACGCTCATCGCGCCGGCCGGCGTCAGGCTGACGGTCCCGGTGCCGCTGCGAGGCAGGCTTATCCGCCCGAAGCCGAGATTCGCGCTATGGCTCAGCGACAGCCCGCGAAAGACGGTCGCGCCGATGGTCGAGGAAAGCTGGCTCGGCGCATTGCCATTTGTCCTGGATACCGTCACGACCATGCCCGCCCCTGCACTGCCGGTGCTGCCCGATGAATTGTCGCCGCCAATGGGCATGTCGTAGCCGACCCAGAACGTCTTTGTGCCGCGCCGGCCAACCGGACCGATCCGGAAACTGATCGAGTTGCCGGTGCCAGGCGCGAGCGTGATCGTTGCAGTCGCCCCCGAGGTCGAGACCGTGAAGTTCTGAAGTGCGCCGGCCCGGCCCGTAGGTGTACCGGATGTGGTGATCTGGATCAGCGCATCTGCAGTCGCGCAGGCCGCGGCATTGTTGCAACTGACCGTAACCAGCGAACGCACCGTGCCGCCCGAAATCCTGACGGCATTGCCCGACAGCTTGGTGACGTTACCAGTCGAGGCCGCCGCCCGGAACGTCGATGCGCCCGTCGGCGCCGCTACGATGGTACCGAGGTTTGACGGACTGATCGAGGTGAGCGTAAAGCTCTGCGCGGAAGCTGCGGCGGGCAGCACAAACAGCATCGCCGCGAAAAGTCCCAAGAGAAGCCGCATCACGGCGCCGTCTTTCGCTCAAGCAAGACTTCGCCGGCAAGATTTGCTGTCCGCCCGTCACGGCCAATGGTGACGGAAAGCGGCGCGGCAAGGCTCAGGCCGAGGCGTGCGGCCTGCTCGCCTTCAAGCTCCACGCGCCAGGTTCCCGGCTTCACCGCATCGAACACGGCCGTCCCATCGAATTCCGTGACGCCGTCAATCGCGGGGCCGGATGCCGGAACCAGACGCAGGCGCACCGCAGAGAGACCGGTCATCATGCCGTCCTGTTGCCGGAACTTGAGTCGGACGACAAGTTCGGACGTCGGCACGAGCGGATAGAGCACGCGCGCGACATTCCCGGCGCGCGGCGCGAACATGATGGTCTGCGGCGGTGCGCTGACGAAACCGGGCGTGTCGGCGTTCGAGATGTCGGCGCGAAGCGAGGCCGCTCCGCCCTCGCCGAGGTTGGTCAGGTAGGCCTCCCCCTGCGCGTTGGTGAGGATCTTGCGCGCTCCGCCCTGGATCTCGACGCCGCTGACCGGCGCCTCGCCTGCGTCGGGCACACCGTTGGCATTGTCATCGACAAAGGCCTGGACGAGCGCGCTGCCGCCGTTGGCCGGTCCTGGCGGGCTGAGGCGATAGCCGCGCCGCGCCGGATTGTACCCAAGGCCGAAATTGAGCTGGAGGCCGACGCGCCAGCGGTTCTCGCCGGTCGACCAGTCCCCGCCCAGCGTGGCATCGGCAAAGCGCAGATGCGCGGTGAGCCCCGCCTGCAAGGTGTTGTCGCTGAATGCAAAATTGCGGCCCGCGCCAAGGCGCAGG
>JBEIPK010000044.1:0-20986 GCA_040377095.1 Novosphingobium sp. | reverse complement strand
CCGGGTTCACGACGCTGATTTTCGTCATCCCCTGCTCGATCTGGATCACGGCGACCTTCCGGGCCGAAACCCTGAACCCTGAGACGCTGCAGATCATCTTCGATTTCGGCTGGATCCTGTTCGATCTCGCCTATTCTCTGACCACCATGCAGATGATCGCCATCGGCGTCTGCTTCCTGCAGGACAAGCGGCCCGTCCCGCTGTTCCCCAAGTGGCTGTCGTGGTTCAGCATCTGGGTTGGCCTGATGTTCTTCATCGAAGTGCTCAACCCCTTCTTCAAGAGCGGACCGTTCTCACGCAGCGGGCTGATGAACTACTGGATCGAATTCAGCATCTTTTTCGCCTTCATGCTGTTCATTTCGATCTGGACGCTCAAGGCGATCACCCGGCTCCAGGCGGAACACGCCGCACGCGCTGCCTGATCGGCAAACCGGCGAAGGCGCGTCAGGCTCCCTGACGATCGTCCGGCGGTGCGGAGACGCGCGCCGCCGGACGTGTCATTTCTGGCAAGGGCGCGCTGGCGGCGGCCAACATGACCGGCTGGTTGACCTGGCTGTAATGCCCCGGCCGATGCATGTGCGCGAGCGGCTGAGGCAGGCAGGAATAGTGCAGCCCGCTCAGCTCGGCATCGATCAGCCGGAAGGGATGACGCTGCATGATCGGCCCGATGGCGAGCGTATAGCAGATCGGGCCTGACACTCGCAGGATGCCCATCTTGCCGGTCCCGTGCCAGGCGGGGCTGTAGTCCTCCATGTTGGCCAGCACCTGAGCGATCACCCGTTCGAGGAATGGGTGACCAGGTGCTGCCATCACATGCCACTGCTGGAACTCGCCGCGCTTCAGCCGCGACAGTTCGGGGTAGATGCCCCACCCCTCGTACTTTTCGCCGGGACCGTTGCGCCACTGCGACAGGATGAAGCAGTCGTCGCTCCGCAAAATCGAATCGAGCGGCGCGGCGAGCCGCGTCTTCACGTCGAGATAGACGCCGCCTTCGCGGTGCACCACAAGATAGCGGAACAGATCGGCAAGGATCACGCGGTAAGCCGGATTGACGCGCCCGCACAGGTCGAACGCGCCCGCCGGCAAGTGGCGCTGCAGGTACGACAGCATCGCGGCATCGTCGTGAAACCTGAACTCCCAGCCGGGGTTCAGGGCCATGTTGGCCTCGTAGTTTCGCCGCACGTCGTCCGGCAGATCGCCCATCGACCGGGCGGTCTGGTGCACAACTCTGGGTATCGCCACGAAGATTGCCCCCTTCGCCCTGGCTTGTCTGTCAGTGCCTCATAGCGCCAATCTGGGTTTTGTCATCCTTGCGCCGCTCAAAGCACAGACGGTGTCCTGCGCGGGGACGGCAGCAAAAGGCTCGCATCGCCGTAGCTGTAGAAGCGATAGTCCTCGCGAATGGCATGAGCATAGATCGCCTGCATCCGCTCCAGCCCCATCAAGGCGCTGACCAGCATGAACAGGGTGGAGCGCGGCAAGTGGAAGTTTGTGACGAGGCCGTCGATCGCGCGGAATCGATAGCCGGGCTCGATAAAGATCGAGGTGTCGCCTGCGAAAGGCAGAATCACGCCGTCCTCCCCCGTCGCGCTTTCCAGCAGGCGCAGCGACGTCGTGCCCACGGCAATGACGCGCCCGCCGGCCCGCCGCACCGAATTGAGCCGTTCTGCAACATCCACGCTGATCGTGCCCCATTCTGCGTGCATCGCATGATCGGCGGTGTCGTCGACCTTGACCGGGAGGAAGGTGCCCGCCCCGACATGCAGCGTCAGCGTCTCGTGGCCAATCCCCGCATCTGCCAGCGCCTGCATAAGGCCGGGCGTGAAGTGAAGCGCGGCCGTCGGCGCGGCGACCGCGCCGTCCGCTGCTGCAAACATCGTCTGGTAATCGCTACGGTCCGCCTCGTCGGCGGGGCGCTTGCCGGCGATATAGGGCGGCAGCGGCATGCGCCCGGCGCGTTCCAGCAGAACCTCCACCAGCTCGCTGCCGCCGAAATGCAGGGTCCAGCTGCCATCCTCATGGCGCGCTTCAGCCGTTGCCGCGACGCCGGCGGGAAATTCGACCAGATCGCCGCTCCGCAGCCGCTTGCCATTCCGTACGAAGGCTTGCCAGCGGCGCAGGTCGATCCGCTTGTGCAAGGTCGCGCCGATCCGTGCCTCGCCGCGCACGCCTTCAAGCTGGGCGGGAATTACCCGCGTATCGTTGAACACCAGCACGTCGCCGGCACGCAGGCTGGCTGGCATGTCGGTAACGACGCGGTCAGCAATGCCATTGTCGCCCTCGGCCACCAGAAGCCGCGCCGAATCGCGCGGCCGTGCGGGCCGAAGCGCTATGCGCTCGGGAGGAAGTTCGAAATCGAAAAGGTCAACGCGCATGGGGCGCAGGCCAGCCCTGCGTCGGAGCTATTGCGCCGGGGCTTCGACGGTTGCAGGCTCCGGCGTGGCTTCGGGCACCGGCACCGCAGCAGGAGAGACCGGAGCTGGCGCGCTTGGCGCCGCCATCGCGGCGTGGACGATTTTGGTCGGATTGGCGGGCGGTTCGCCGCGTTCGATCCGGTCAACCACGTCCATTCCGCCGATTACCCGGCCGAATACGGTGTACTTCCGATCGAGTGCGAAGCGCGGATAGAAGACGATGAAGAACTGGCTGTTGGCGCTGTCCGGCTCGTTGGTGCGGGCCATCGAGACCATGCCGCGCACATGCGGCATAGCGTTGAATTCGGCCTTGAGGTCAGGCAGCTGCGATCCGCCCTGCCCGGTGCCAGTGGGATCGCCGGTCTGCGCCATGAAACCGTCGATCACGCGGTGGAAGATGACGCCGTCGTAAAAATTCTGCTGCGTCAGCGTCTTGATCCGCGCCACGTGATTGGGCGCCCAGTCCGGCATCAGGCGGATCGTCACGCGGCCGCCGTTCGACAGGTCGAGCAGGAGAACATTCTCGGGATCATGCACCGGATCGGGATTGACCAGTATCGGCACCTGGGGCGCCGCGACCTGCGCCTTCTTGCTTTTCGCGGTCGCCGGCTGTGCGATCAAAGCGGCAGCCAACATCAAAGTGGAAACAAATGAAGACTTCATCGAGCACTCTTCAGCGAAAGTTCGACACCGGTTGAGGCGCGGAGGCCTTGCCGGACGGACACCTTTGCGCAGCCGCCGCGCTGCCGATAGCCCCGCATCGCTGTCGTGGCAATGAACAGTGCGCGCAAACGGGCTTCAGTAATCGCCGAGCCGCCCCCGCTCACCCACGCGGCGGACCACATCGTCCCGCACAGAGCCGCTGACGAAAGCTGAAATATCGCCGCCGAACAGCGCGATTTCCTTCACCAGCTTTGATGCGATGGGCTGGAGCCCTACGTCCGCCATCAGAAAGACCGTCTCGATCCCCGCATTGAGTTGCTGGTTCATGCCGGCCATCTGGTATTCGTATTCGAAGTCGGCCACGGCGCGCAGGCCCCGGACGATGACGGTCGCACCCTGCACTTCGGCGAATTTCATCAGCAGCGCATTGAAGCCCACCACGTTGACGTTTTCGATGCCCATCGATGCCACTTCGCGCACGACCATCGCCATGCGCTCTTCGGGAGAAAACATCGGGTCCTTGGAGGGGTTCGTCGTCACGCCGATGATCAGGCGATCGACCAGTTTTGCGCCGCGGCGGATGATGTCGGAATGGCCGCGCGTGATCGGATCGAACGTGCCCGGATAGACCCCTACGCGCGTCCCCGCGGCTGCCCCCATCACTTGTCCCTTTCCACGATGTATCTTGCAAGGGCGCGCAGCAAGTCTGCCTCTGCCCCGTAATCGGCGATGTGGGTAATGGCCTGATCGACCAGCATGCGCGACTGCTCGCGTGCGCGCTCTGCCCCCAGAAGCGAAACGAAGGTCTGCTTGCCCGCGCCGGCATCCTTGCGCAGCGCCTTGCCAGCCGCAGTTTCGTCGCCTTCATGATCCAGAAGGTCGTCCGCGATCTGGAAGGCGAGGCCGATATCCCGTGCATAGCCCCGCAAGTGGGTGCGTCCCTCGGGCGGCGAGCGGCCAAGGATCGCGCCCATCTCCACTGAAGCCGCCAGAAGCGCTCCGGTCTTGAGCTGCTGGAGCCGGGTGACGGTTGGCAGATCGAACCCGCCCTCTTCCGCCACCATGTCCATCATCTGTCCGCCGGCCATGCCCTGAAAGCCGCTCGCCATGCCGAGCGTGGCGACGAGCTCGGAGCGCACGAAAGGGTCACCGCTGGTCGCGTGATCGGACAGCAGCTCAAATGCAAAGGCATGGAGCGCGTCGCCCGCGAGGACGGCCGTCGCCTCGTCGAACGCGCGGTGAACGGTTGGCTTGCCATGACGCAGGTCATCATTGTCCATGCAGGGCAAATCATCGTGGATCAGCGAATAGACGTGGATGGCCTCCACCGCGAGGCCGGCGCGACTGGCCGAATCGCGGGACACGCCGAACAGTTCGGCGGTGCAAACCAGAAGCAGCGGCCGGATGCGCTTGCCCCCGCCGATCGCGGCATAGCGCATGGCTTCCACGAGCCGCGCGCGGGCATCGCTCGGCACCGGCAGCAACGCATCGAAGGCAGCATCGACATCGCGCGCGATGCGGGCAAGGCCATCGGACAGCAGGGAATCGGTCAGGGTCACGCGCGCGCGCCTCAGGCGTTCTGTTCGTCGAACGGGCGCGTACCCGCCGGCGCACCATCCGGCCCTGCGACGATCCGCTCTATCCGGGCCTGCGCGGCATCGAGCCGGGCCTGGCAATGCTTTCGCAGGGCTTCACCGCGCTCATACAGCGTAATCGAATCGTCAAGCGGAACGTCCCCGCTCTCCAGCTTGCGCACGACTTCTTCCAGCGACTTGAGTGCGTCTTCAAAGCTCAATGCGGAAATGTCTGCGGCGGCGTCTGTCATCCCGGCAGCAATGCCGGTGGTGAACGCGCCGGTCAAGCATGGCAGTGCTGGCATAGCGCGCGCGGCCTCGCTAAGGGCTGCAGCCATGACTACTGCAGCACCTGCCATCACCCCCGAGACCGTCGCCGCGCACGGCCTCAGCCCCGAGGAATACGACCGCGTGCTTCACGCGCTGGGGCGAGAGCCCAATCTCGTCGAGCTTGGCATCTTTTCGGTGATGTGGTCCGAGCATTGCTCGTACAAGTCGTCGCGCATCCACCTCAAGAAGCTGCCGACCGAGGCGCCCTGGGTCATCTGCGGGCCGGGCGAGAACGCAGGCGTGATCGACATTGGCGATGGCCCTGACGGCACGAAGCTGGCAGCCATCTTCAAGATGGAGAGCCACAACCACCCCAGCTACATCGAACCCTATCAGGGCGCGGCGACAGGCGTGGGCGGCATCCTGCGCGATGTGTTCACCATGGGCGCGCGGCCGGTCGCCAATCTCAACGCGCTGCGCTTCGGGCGGCCCGATCATCCGAAGATGAAGCATCTGGTGCAAGGCGTGGTCGCCGGCATCGGCGGTTATGGCAACTGCGTCGGCGTGCCGACGGTTGGCGGCGAAACGAACTTCCACAAGGCATACGACGGCAATATCCTCGTCAATGCGATGACCGTAGGCGTCGCGGACCAGGACAAGATTTTCTATTCCGCCGCCACCGGCATCGGCAATCCGATCGTCTACGTCGGCTCCAAGACGGGGCGCGACGGCATCCATGGCGCAACAATGGCAAGTGCGGATTTCGACGAGAACTCGGACGAGAAGCGCCCCACGGTGCAGGTCGGCGATCCCTTCACCGAAAAGCTGCTGATCGAGGCGTGTCTCGAACTGATGGCGACAGACGCCATCGTCGCGATCCAGGACATGGGTGCGGCCGGCCTGACCAGCTCCAGTGTCGAAATGGCGACCAACGGCAAGGCCGGGATCGTTCTCGACATGGACAAGGTTCCGTGCCGGGAAGAAGGCATGACGCCTTACGAGATGATGCTGAGCGAAAGCCAGGAGCGGATGCTCATCGTGCTCAAGCCCGGCAAGGAGGCGATGGCCGAAGCGATCTTCCACAAGTGGGAGCTGGACTTTGCGGTGATCGGCGAAGTCACCGACACCGGCCACATGGTTCTTAAATGGCAGGGCGAAACGGTCTGCGACATTCCTCTGGGGCCGCTGGCGGAAGACGCCCCGCTCTATGACCGGCCGCACGTGCCGACGCCGAAGCCGGCACCGCTCGCCAATGTACCCGCCAGCGCAGACATCGGCGCGGATCTGCTGGCGTTGATGGGCTGCCCCGACCTCGCCTCGCGTCGGTGGATCTGGGAGCAATATGACAGCCAGGTCGGCGCTGACACGATGCAGAAATCGGGCGGCGACGCGGCCGTGGTGCGCCTGCACGGCACGCAAAAGGCGCTTGCGATGAGCACCGACTGCACGCCGCGCTATTGCTATGCCGATCCCTACGAGGGCGGCAAGCAGGCGGTTGCCGAGACCTATCGCAACATCAGCGCGGTGGGCGCGGTGCCGCTTGCCATCACTAACTGCCTCAACTTCGCCAATCCGCAGCGGCCCGAGATCATGGGCCAGATCGTCGGCTGCCTTGAAGGCATGGCCGATGCCTGCCGCGCGCTCGACTATCCGATCGTCTCGGGCAACGTCAGCCTTTACAACGAGAGCAAGGCAACCGGCGGCGGCTCCGCCATCCTGCCCACGCCCGCCATCGGCGGGGTCGGCCTGATGCAGGATCACACGAAGATGGCGACCATCGGCTTCAAAGCCGAGGGGGAGCGTATCTGGGTGCTGGGCGGCAGCGGCTCGCACCTTGGCCAGACCTTGTGGCTGCGCGAGTTGCACGGACGCGAGGAAGGCCCGCCGCCCGCTGTCGACCTTGCCGCCGAACGCGCACGTGCCGAGGCGGTTCGCGGCTGGATCGCGGACGGCCGGGTGACGGCGGTCCACGACATCTCCGACGGCGGCCTGCTTGTGGCGCTCGCCGAAATGGCACTGGCGGGCGGGATCGGCTGCACGCTCGACAAGACGCTCGACGCCGCACAGGCCTTTGGCGAGGATCAGGGCCGTTATGTCGTGACGGCGCCCGCTGGCGAGGAATTGGAGAACGCGGTACCGATCGGCGAGGTCGGGGGTACGGCAGTTGCCGGAGTCGAACTGGCCGCCCTCCACGAGGCGAGCGAAAGCTTCTTCAGGGACTGGATGGAGGGCTGACGCCCGCCCCCGCTTACTCCCACACCCACTCGCTGCGCGGGATGCCGAGCAGTTGCAGCACGGCCGTCAGGTCGCCCCGGTCGATCCAGCCGTGGCCTGCAGCACGCGCGAGAGGCTTGGCGCGGTAGGCCAAACCATAGGTCGCCGCTTGCAGCATAGGAATGTCGTTGGCGCCGTCGCCGGTGGCCAGGCTGGTCGCGCCTTCGCCCAGCCCTTCCATTTCGGCGAGCAGCGTCGCGCGCTTGACTGAACTGTCGGTGATCGCCCCGACCAGCCCGCCCGTCAACTTGCCGTCCGCAATGTCGAGCCGGTTGGCAACGACATGGTCGAAACCAAGCTGCTCAGCCACCGGATCGGCAAACTGGTGGAACCCGCCCGTCACCAGAACCGTGCGGCAACCCTTGGACTTGAGCGTTTCGACCAGCACGCGCGCGCCCGGCATCGGGGCGATCCGCGTCGCCAGGCACTCCGCAATTGCCTCCTCCGAAAGGTCGCGCAGTAGCAGCACCCGCTCGCGCAGAGCGCTTTCGAAATCGAGCTCGCCCTGCATGGCGCGCTCGGTGATCGCTGCTACGTGGTGCTTGATGCCCGCGAAATCGGCGAGCTCGTCGATGCATTCGGCCGAAATCATCGTCGAATCCATGTCCGAGATGAACACGCGCGGCACCACCGGTTCGTGATCGGCAATCAGCAGGTCCGAGGGCGCGAAATGCCGGTCGAGAATGTCGCGCAGTGTCGCCGCATCGCCCTCTGGCAGGCCAAGCTGGAGCGTTTCGCCGCAGAAATCGAGCATGCTTGCCGCCGCGAGCCGCAGCCCGGCACTTTCAATTTCGGCCTTTGCCGCATCGAGACTTGCGGCAAGGTGACCAGGTTCTGCTAACAGCCGGGCAATGAGCAACGCGAACACTCCATCTGGAAGCGGAAACGGCAGCGGGCGGCCGCCGCTGGTGCTCATCGCAGGGCCGACAGCCAGCGGCAAGAGCGATCTCGCGGTCAAGGTGGCCCTTGAGGCGCAGGCGAGCGGGCAGGACGCAGTGGTCATCAATGCCGACAGCGCACAGGTCTACGCCGACCTGACGGTGCTGAGCGCGCGGCCCTCGGCGGCCGAAATGCAGGGCATCGAACACCGTTTGTTCGGCACCTGGGATGGTGCGGAGGCCTGCTCGGCGGCAGACTGGGCCGGGGCGGCAAAAGCGGAAGTGTCGCGTGCCCATGCCTCGAGCTTGCTGCCCGTTCTGGTGGGTGGGACAGGTCTTTATATTCGAACGCTTCTCGACGGAATTGCGCCCGTGCCGCCGGTCGATCCCGACATTCGCGCGCAGGTTCGGGCGATGTCGCCAGCCGAGGCGCACGCGGCCCTTGCCCGCGAAGACCCGGAGCGGGCCGCCGCGCTATCCCCCAACGATGCGGCACGAACCGCCCGCGCGCTCGAAGTCGTGCGCTCGACCGGGCGGACGCTCGCGCACTGGCAGGCGGATCGCGTCGGCGGCATCGGCGGGGAGATCGATCTCAAGCCGCTCATCCTGCTGCCGGATCGGGAGATGCTCTACGCGCGGTGCGACGCGCGTTTCGCATCCATGCTGGAGAGCGGTGCGATCCCCGAAGTCGAGTCACTGTTGGCCCGTGGGCTGGACCCGGCGCTCCCCGTCATGCGCGCGATCGGAGTGCGCGAGATTGCCGGTTACCTTCAGGGAGAATGGCCGCTCGACGAAGCCCGCGCGCGCGGCGCGCAGGCCACCCGCAACTATGCCAAGCGGCAATTCACGTGGTTCCGTCACCAGCACCCGGCAGAATGGCCGCGTCTCACGCCGGAAAATGTCGATCCAACCAACATGATTGAAACTTTATTACCGTATTGAGGCTTGACACGTTATTTCATGTCGAATATCGGGCGCCGCAGCAAGGTTCGCTAAATCGATATGCTGGCCTGGTGCGGCGGTTGCCGTGCCGGGCCGGTTCTTTTAGAGGGGCCGCACGCAAGAAGGACACGAATGGTGAGCGAAGAGCGCAGCGGCGCAAGCATTCTGGTCGAAAGCCTGGTCCGCCAGGGCGTCGAAGTCGTGTTCGGTTATCCGGGCGGCGCCGTCCTGCCGATCTATGACGCCCTGTTCGACGATACGCGCATCCGCCACATCCTTGTCCGGCACGAAGCAGCGGCCGCCCATGCCGCCGAAGGCTATGCGCGCTCGACCGGGAAGCCCGGTGTCGTGCTCGTCACGTCGGGTCCCGGCGCGACCAATGCGGTCACCGGCATCGCCGACGCCTTCATGGATTCGATCCCGCTCGTCATCCTCACCGGCCAGGTGCCGACCGGGCTGATCGGTTCCGATGCGTTTCAGGAAGCCGACACGATCGGCATCTCCCGCCACTGCACCAAGCACAACTACCTGGTGAAGGACCCGGCGGAACTTGCCGCCGTGGTTGACGAGGCGTTCCAGATCGCGACGCAGGGACGTCCCGGCCCCGTGCTGATCGATATTCCGAAGGACGTGCAAATCGCCGTCGCCACGCTGCACGATGGCGCGCCGCAGCGGCGCAACCGCTACACGCCGCCGCACCGCGGTGCCGAAGGCGATATCGCACGCGCCGTCGAATTGCTGGCGAACGCCAAGGCACCGGTGTTCTATACCGGCGGCGGCGTCATCAATTCCGGCCCGCAGGCGTCCGATCTTCTGCGCCGCCTGCAGGAGCTTTGCGGCGCGCCCGTCACCACCACGCTGATGGGACTCGGCGCGTTCCGTTCCGACCATCCGGACTGGCTGGGCATGCTCGGCATGCACGGCACGTATGAATCGAACATGGCGATGAACCAGGCCGACCTGATCCTCTGCGTCGGCGCGCGTTTCGACGACCGGGTCACCGGACGGCTGGATGCGTTCGCCCCGAATTCGCTCAAGATCCACATCGATATCGATCGCTCGTCGGTCAACAAGACCGTGCCGGTCGACCTGCCGATCATTGGCGACTGCGCCGCCGTGCTCGAACAGATGATCGATGCCTGGGGCAGCCGCCGGGCGCAGGACCTTTCCGGATGGAAGGCCCGCATCGATGGCTGGCGTGGCCGCCAAAGCCTCGCCTACCCGGCCAATGCCACGGCAATCATGCCGCAGCTGGCCGTCGAACGTCTGTACGAACTGACCCGCAGCCGCGATCCGATCATCACTACCGAAGTTGGACAGCACCAGATGTGGGCGGCGCAGTATTTCCCCTTCTTCGCGCCAAACAAGTGGCTGACCAGCGGCGGGCTCGGCACGATGGGCTATGGCCTGCCGGCCGCGATCGGCGCGCAGATCGGCAACCCCGAGGATCTGGTCATCGACATCGCGGGCGATGCCTCGATCCAGATGAACATTCAGGAGCTGGGCACCGCGATCCAGTATCGCCTGCCGGTAAAAGTGTTCATCCTCAACAACGAGTGGATGGGCATGGTCCGCCAGTGGCAGGAGCTGACTTACGAAAGCCGCTATTCCAACTCCTATTCCGACAGCTTGCCCGATTTCGTCAAGCTGGCCGAAGCGTACGGCTGGAAGGGCATCCGAATCGAGAACGAGAGCCAGCTCGACCAGGGCATTCTCGACATGATGGCGCATCAGGGTCCCGTCATCGTCGATTGCCTGGTCTCCAAGGAGGCGAACTGCTTCCCGATGATTCCATCGGGCGCGGCGCATACCGACATGATCCTCTACGGAGACACGGTCGCGGGCACGATGGATGACGAAGCCAAGGCGCTGGTCTGAGGAACGGATGATGAAGATCAAGCACGCCCAGTCGGAACGCCACGTCCTCGCCATCACCGTCGACAACGAAGCGGGCATCCTCGCCAAGATCGCCGGGCTGTTCACCGCGCGCGGCTATAACATCGACAGCTTGACCGTGGCCGACATCACCGAGAACCATGCGCTCAGCCGCATCACCATCGTGACGCACGGCCCGCCTTCGCAGATCGACCAGATTCACGCTCAGCTTGAACGGCTGGTGCCGGTGCACAAGGTCATCGATCTGACCGAGATGGGCCCGCACGTCGAGCGCGAGTTGGCACTGGTCAAGGTCTCGGGCACCGGCGAGCACCGCGTCGAGGCGCTGCGCGTCGCCGATGTGTTTCGCGCCAAAGTGGTCGACACCACGACCTCCAGCTTTATTTTCGAACTCACCGGCAACCCGGACAAGATCGACAGCTTCGTGGCGCTGATGCGCGAGCTTGGGCTTGTCGAGGTTGGCCGCACCGGCATCGTCGGCATGATGCGCGGAGTGGCTGCGGCCTGATTTTTTCAACCACCACTCGTCATCGCCGCGGCGGCGGGGTGTGCGGGAATGACGAATCCAGAGGGAATATACGATGAAAGTCTATTACGACGCCGATTGCGACATCAACCTGATCACCGGCAAGAAGATTGCCGTGCTCGGCTATGGCAGCCAGGGTCACGCCCATGCGCAGAACCTGCGCGATTCAGGCGTGAAAGAAGTCGCCATCGCCCTGCGCGAAGGCTCGGCCACTGCCAAGAAGGCGGAAGGCGCCGGGTTCAAAGTGATGTCCAACGCCGAAGCGGCCAAGTGGGCCGACATCCTCATGATCCTCGCCCCCGACGAGCATCAGGCCGCGATCTATGCCGCCGACATTCACGAGAACCTCAAGCCCGGCGCCGCGCTGGCGTTCGCGCACGGCCTCAACATCCATTTCGGTTTGATCGAGCCGCGCGCCGACATCGACGTCATCATGATCGCACCCAAGGGTCCGGGCCACACGGTGCGCTCCGAATACCAGCGTGGCGGCGGCGTCCCCTGCCTCGTCGCAATCCATCAGGACAAGACCGGCAACGCCCATGACGTGGCCCTCGCCTATGCCAGCGGCGTCGGCGGCGGCCGTTCGGGCATCATCGAGACAAACTTCCGCGAGGAATGCGAAACCGACCTGTTCGGCGAGCAGGCCGTGCTGTGCGGCGGTGCCACCGCGCTGGTTCAGGCCGGCTTCGAGACGCTGGTCGAAGCCGGGTACGCACCCGAAATGGCTTATTTCGAATGCCTCCACGAGCTCAAGCTGATCGTCGATCTGATGTATGAAGGCGGTATCGCCAACATGCGCTACTCGATCTCGAACACCGCCGAATACGGCGACATCAAGACCGGGCCGCGCATCATCACTGAAGAGACCAAGAAGGAAATGAAGCGCGTTCTGGCCGACATCCAGTCGGGCCGCTTTGTAAAGGACTTCGTACTCGACAACCGCGCCGGCCAGCCGGAACTTAAGGCCAGCCGCATCGCTGCCAAGCGCCATCCGATCGAGGAGACCGGCGCCAAGCTGCGCGCGATGATGCCCTGGATCGGTGCCAACGCTCTGGTCGACAAGTCGAAGAACTGATGCAGCAAGGTCGCTCCGGTTCTGACCGGAGCGACCTTGCTCTTCCTCTCAGCGCATCAGTGCAAAGCAGGCGCGAAGTTCCTGCGCGAAAAT
Organism: Novosphingobium sp.; assembly: GCA_040377095.1. Lineage (GTDB taxonomy): Bacteria > Pseudomonadota > Alphaproteobacteria > Sphingomonadales > Sphingomonadaceae > Novosphingobium. The sequence goes on along the minus strand of JBEIPK010000044.1, from coordinate 8,381 downwards.
CTCCGGCTGTTCCCAGGCGGCAAAATGGCCGCCCTTGGGAAGCTCGTTGAAATAGACCAGCTGCTCGATGTGCCCAAGCCAGGCCTTCGGCGTTGGGAAAATCTCCTTCGGAAACAGGCTGACCCCGCACGGCATCGAATAGCCGTGCGGCTGGAAATCGCCCATGCTCTGCCAATAAAGCCGTGCCGAGGAGGCACCGCTTGCGGTCAGCCAGTAGAGCATGACGTTATCGAGAATCTGGTCGCGGGTCAGGGCATCGTAGGGACTGCCCTGATTGTCGGTCCATGCCCACATCTTCTCGAAGATCCAGGCAAGCTGGCCAACCGGCGAATCGACAAGGCTGTAACCGATGGTTTGCGGCCGGGTCTTCTGCTCGGTCGAATAGCCGCAATCCCAATCCCAGTAATGCTGGATCTTGGCGAGCACCTTGGCCGATTCCTCGTCGGGATTCTCCAGCACTTCGGGAGGAGGCGCGCCAACGGCGAGGTTGACGTGAATACCGGCACACCCCTCGATTTGCTGTGTCGCGATGTGGGTGGTGACAAGCGAGCCCCAGTCACCCCCTTGCGCGAACCATCGCGTATAGCCCAGCTGCGCCATCAGCACCCCCCAGGCGCGCGCGATCCGCTCGGCCCCCCAGCCATGCTTTTCGGGCTTGGCGGAAAACCCGAAGCCGGGGAGCGCGGGCACGACAACATGGAAGGCGTCCTCGGCATTGCCGCCGTGCGCGACGGGATCGACCAGACGCGGAATGGCGTCGAGAAACTCGAGCACGGATCCTGGCCAGCCATGCGTCAGCACCAACGGCGCGGCATTCTCGTGCGGCGAGCGCAAGTGGATGAAATAGAATTCCAGGCCATCGATGGTGGTGGTGAACTGGGGCAGCGCGTTGAGGCGCGCCTCGCAGGAGCGCCAGTCGTAGCCATTGCGCCAATAGTCCGCGAGGGCGCGGACTTCGGCGAGCGGCGCGCCTTGCGTCCAGTCGCCCACTGCTTCCTTTTCCGGCCAGCGCGTCATGTCGAGCCGCGCGTTGAGGTCATCCAGCGCCGACTGCGGAATGGCGACGGTAAACGGTCTGATCTTACTCATTCTTTTGCCCCTTTGACGGCCTCTTCCAACTCTCGCGGCGTGAGCATGCCGCGCATTCAACCCCTTTACAAGCGGAGCGCACGGCGACATAGGCTAGGCGCATGAGCACCCCGCTTGGACTTACCCTGCGACTTACACGCCCTTGGGCGTGACCTGACGCGTCGTCTCCGTGCGGCGTGCTGGCGCGCTCAAGGGGACCGGAACCGTCAAGCTTCAGTCGCAAATCCAGCCGAGTAACCTGTCATGACCATGCTCAAAGATCCGTCGGTCAAGTACCGACCGTTCCAGCCCATCAACTTGCCCGACCGCCAGTGGCCGGGCCGCACGATCACCAAAGCTCCGCGCTGGCTTTCAACCGACCTGCGCGATGGCAACCAGGCACTGATCGACCCCATGGGAGCGGAGCGCAAGTCCCGCTTCTTCGACCTGCTGGTCAAGATCGGCATCAAGGAAATCGAAGTCGGCTTCCCCAGCGCTGGCGTCACCGAGTTCGATTTCATCCGCGGACTGGTCGACAGCGGCCGCATCCCGCAGGACGTCGCGATCCAGGTCCTCACCCAGTCGCGCGAGGACCTGATCACGACCTCGTTCGAGAGCCTGGCGGGCGCGCACACGGCCATCGTCCATCTCTACAATGCCGTTTCGCCTCTGTGGCGCCAGGTGGTGTTCGGCATGGAGCGGCACGAAGTGCGCGGCATCGCCGAATCAGGTGCCAAGGTACTGCGCGATCAGGCGGCGCGCTATCCGCAGACACGCTGGCAGTTTGAATACTCGCCCGAAACGTTCTCCACCGCCGAACTGGATTTCAGCATTGAGTGCTGCGAGGCCGTGATGCAGGTGCTTGCGCCGACGCCGGAAAACCCGATCATCCTCAACTTGCCGGCAACGGTCGAGGCGGCGACCCCCAACATCTATGCCGACCAGATCGAGTATTTCTGCCGCAACCTGCCCAATCGCGAAAGCGCAGTCATTTCGCTCCACACCCACAACGACCGGGGCACCGGCGTTGCCGCGGCCGAACTGGGCCTGATGGCAGGCGCCGACCGGGTGGAAGGCTGTCTGTTCGGCAATGGCGAGCGCACCGGCAACTGCTGCCTCGTGACGATCGGCCTCAACCTCTACACGCAGGGCGTCGATCCCGAGATTGACTTTTCCGACATCGACGAAGTGATCCAGACAGTCGAGTACTGCAACCAGCTGAAAGTGCCCGAGCGCCATCCCTATGGCGGCGAACTGGTGTTCACAGCCTTTTCGGGAAGCCACCAGGACGCCATCAAGAAGGGCTTCGCCGCGCAGGAGAAGCGCAACGATCAGCTCTGGGCCGTTCCCTATCTGCCAATCGATCCGGCCGATCTGGGCCGCAATTACGAGGCGGTGATCCGGGTCAACTCGCAAAGCGGCAAGGGTGGCTTCGCCTGGGTGATCGAGCAGGACCAGGGCCTCAAGATGCCCAAGCGAATGCAGGCGCACTTCTCGCGCAACGTTCAGGAACTGGCCGATGAACTGGGCCGCGAACTGCATGCCGCAGACATCTGGGGCGTGTTCCAGCGCGTCTACCATCTGATCGGCGATCAGCGCCTCAGCCTCGACAGCTACAACGAGATGAAGTCGCCCGATGGCAGCCATATCTTTGCTGGCAAGATCGGCTTCGAAGGCAAGACCGAGTCGGTCTCCGGCCGTGGCAACGGGCTGATTTCCTCGCTCCTTGCCACGCTGTCCGAGAACTTCGGCGCGGCGCTGGAAGTGCGTGACTATTCCGAACACGCGATGGGCACAGGATCGGACGCGCGCGCGGCCGCCTATGTCGAATGCGTGACGCCGGACGGCCGCACGGTGTGGGGCGTGGGCATCGACGAGGACGTGGCGACGGCCTCAGTCCGCGCCGTGCTTAGCGCGGCCAACGCGGCGCTCGACTAGCCGGTCGCTTTCCACAGGGCTTCGGCCATCGCGTCGAGGTCGGCAAAATCCCCAACATTGCGGATCGCAGGATCTTTGCGATTGAGCGCGAGCTTGCGCCGCCCCTGTTCCAGCAGGCGGCGACGCAGTGCGCCTTGCAGCAGCGAGAGCCGCATATAGGCTTCTTCTAGCGCGGCATGGGGAGATGCGGGGGCCGCCCTGCTCCAGGTCGCCTCGATCCGGCCGACGCGTTCGATGACCAGCGCGTTGTAGTGTTGATGCGGGCCCCGGTGAAGTGGCAGGCCGAGCCGAATCGCGGCGGTATCGCTGGCGGGGAGCAGCAGCCCGTTGCTGCGGAAATCGTCAAAGCCGATACGGTCGGCGCCAACCCGCTCGAAAAGGTGGCCAAAGCAGCGCTGGCCCAGCAGTTGACGAGGCAGCAAATGATGGCGCTGAAGGCCGGGATCGTGGCCTGGCTGGTCGCTGCGATTGACGCTGCGGAAAGACAGTTGACTCCGCGATGCCAGACTTGGTCGGCTCATCCGGTGCGCCTCGCGGTAACCAGCCTGCCGTCGTCCGAAGGGTCGAGATAGACGCTTTCACCGCCGGGCAGATCCACGCGCCCGGCTTCGGCCGGTGCCCCTGTCTCGACCAGGCGATCGACCAGCCGGGTTGCCAGCTTGATGGTATCGACGGGGCCCTCTCCTTCAGGCGGGCGCAACAGCAGTTCCTGTCCGGTAAAGAACGCGAGGCCTGCGCTTTTCACGTCACCGGCAACCGTCCTCTCGAAAGCCGTCAGCCCCAGCGCCGGGAATGGCCCGCCAGCCAGCCAGCCAGCCACGATCCTGCCAAAGTAATCAGGCGCCATCCAGCTTCCCGCCGGGCGCCAGCACACCGCGCGCGCGGAAAGCGAAGCGGCCAGCCGTGCGGCAAGCCCGGCCATGACCCGCACCACCGGCATCATCGCCCTGCCACCCGCGATGTGGGGCCCCGGCAGCAGGTCGACGGCCTCCCACTCCTCGCCCACGCCGGGTTCCAGCCCGAACCGGAATGCCGCCGGCCCTGCCGCCAGCCCCTCGGCCGGAGCAAGCCCGGCCAGATCGAAGGCAAGCCCACTGGCGACCAGTTCCATCCAGCCATCTTCAGAATCGGGCACATGCGAGACGTGCGCGGGTCCAAATTCGGCGGACACGGATTTGGCGGGCAAGGCTTCGAGAGCCGCGACGATATGAGCCGTGCGCGGCCTATGTCCGGCTTCGAACATCAGGGCTATGCCCGCGCGTGACGTCTCCGACCCCAAATTTCCCCCGTTATTCTGGCGGTCTTTCGGCAGCCCCAGAATGTGCCCTGCCTCGTTTGCCATTGATTGACGATGCGCGTCGAGTCCTGCGGCGGCTTTCAAGTGCCGTTTTGGATCAAACCTTTCAAAATACGCCCATCCTCAATCCCGCTGCCAGCGCTTCGCCAAGATCTCGGCATCGCGCAAGTTCGGACGCCGGCACGGTCTTGTCGGCAAGGATCGCCTCAGGCGTCTGCGCGCCCATATTGACGATGAGGCCTTCAGCCACCCGCCGCAGCCGCCATCCCGTGACGATCCGGTCAATCTGCGCCTGGGCCCCCTGCCCGTCCGACCCGGCCGCGATCGCGGTGGCATAGGCCCGGCCCTCGACCTGACCGAGCAGCGGATAGTAACTGCGATCGAACATGTCCTTCATGGCGCCGGACAGGGCGGCGAGGTTCTCCGGGCAGACGAACAGATAACCCCTGGCCGAGAGCAAGTCAGGCGGCGTGACTTCTGGCGCGGGGATCAGACGGCCATCCGGGCCTGCACCCTGCGCCGCCGCCTCGGCCATTTGGCGCGAGGCACCGGTGCGGCTGTGCCAGACAATGACGAGACCGCCCATGCCGGACAGACCGGCCTGCTAGCAGCCGCCGCCCCCGCCCAGGACACCGCCCAGCATGCCGCCCAGACCGCCCTTCCGCTTGCACTGCTGCTGTTCCTGCCCGCCTTGCCCGCCGGAGGACATGCCCTGCATGTTCATCCAGCTGGTCATCGAACGATGCCGGATGCGCGCCGTCCATTCGATCCGCCACGGCCCGCTGGCGGGGCGCGGCGGGTAGGAAAAGTCTTCCTGAGGGCCGAACGCGGTCAGCGTGCCCATTCGGAAGTCCGCCGTATCGCGGATGACTTCCATCGGGATCGCGCAGCTTGTCGTGGCGGGTGAAAGCAGGGTCCGCTCGCGCACCAGCGAGGCTGCCTGGCCAGGCGAGATCCAGTCGGCGAGGCCGCCGCCGAACTGGCGGCTTGAACTGCTCGTCCACATCACCATGTCGCCCATCTGTCCGCCCGGCCCCTGCTTTCCGCCGAACACGCCCGCCAGATAGGCGGTGGCATCGGGCAGCCGGTTCCATGAGGCAAGCGAGGCGCCTCCGGGCAGCGAGGATGTCCGCACGCTCAGCGCGGGCATGAAGTCCTTGGCCAGCGTAAACGCGATCTCGGGCGCATAGTTCGAGACGACCCGGTGCGCGCCTGGCAGCGAGCTGTCGGACTTGACGTACTTGCCGTCCTCGGCCGGCCAGCGGGCGAAGGTCCGGCTGTTGGTCAGCGTTGGCCCCCAATCGCGCACGACGGTGCTGCCAGGCATGCCGGCGGGCATCTGCCCAGCGGCGACTCGCGCGAAATCGATCACCACAGGCTGGCCGCGAGGCGCCCGCTCGCCGCAGCCCCAGTAGATCAGCAGGCGGCCCTTGGGCTTTTCGTGCATCAGCTCGGGCTCGCGTTCCTGGCGCGGCGTGACGAGCTGCACGGATTTGCCCAGCTTTGCCGATGGCGGCAGGAAGTGGTCCGCCTTGCCCGATCCCCGGTCAGGCGTCCGGGACGAACCGAGCCGCAGATAAAGCTCGTGCTGCACGCGGCCGCCCCCGCCGCCGCCCATCATCATGCCCATCATCCCGCCAGCGCCCATGCCGGCCGTGCCGGAAACAGTGCCCGCGCGCATGTCATAGCGGGCAACCGGGCCGCCGGCCCCGCCCTGCTGGGCCGCAAGCGGCAGCGCGATCGCGGCAATCGAAAGGACACCGAGCGTTGCGATTACGGTTTTACGGGAGGTCATGGCCGATTCTCCTTTCGGATGAGCACAATGTAACAGTAGCGTATCACAGGATATTGTGAACTGCGCGCGCCATGTGCTTTCGGCCGGGTCAGCGTTGCGCTATCGCAGCGGCCATGGCCACCCGCTCACCCGTCCTAGGCGTCACGTGCTCGCTCGAAGGCCGGGCCTGGCAGTGGCGTGGCGGCAACATGGATATCTCGGGCGAGAACGGGTCGGGAGACCCCGACAATGCTGGCCCCGCCCCGCTCGATCAGGATATCGTGACGCAGCTGCTTCTCTCGCGCGGCGTGCATGCCGACGATGTCGAGCGCCACCGCAAGCCCTCGCTGCGCGGCTTCATGCCCGATCCCTCGGAATTCCGCGACATGGACGCCGCCGCCGAACGACTCGCCCAGGCGCTGATCGGGCGCGAGCGGGTGACGATCTACGGCGACTACGACGTTGACGGCGCGACCAGCGCCGCACTGCTCATCCGCCTGCTGCGGATGCTGGGGCTTGAGGCAGACTACTACATCCCAGACCGCCTGCTCGAAGGCTACGGGCCGTCGGGCGAGGCGCTTGTCCGGCTCGCATCGGGCGGCAGCAGCTTGATCGTCACGGTCGATTGCGGAGCGATGGCACACGAGGCGCTGGCCATGGCGCGCGAGGCAGGGGTCGACGTGATCGTCGTCGACCATCACAAATGCTCGGCCGAGCTGCCGTTCGCTGCCGCGCTGGTCAACCCCAACCGCCTTGACGAAAGCGACACGGGCGCGGCGCACGGCCATCTCGCGGCAGTCGGCGTTGCCTTCCTGCTGGCCGTGGCGACCGTGCGGGCACTGCGCCTGCGCGGCTTTTTCGATGGCGGCGCGGAGCCTGACCTGCTTGGCCTGCTCGATCTTGTGGCGCTGGGGACGGTTGCCGATGTCGCGTCCCTGCACGGCCTAAACCGTGCCTTCGTGGCGCAGGGCCTCAAGGTCATGGCGCGGCGCGAGAACGTCGGCATGGCGGCGCTGATCGACGCCAGCCGGCTCAAGCGCGCCCCTGCCTGCAGCGACCTTGGCTTCGCGCTCGGCCCCCGGATCAATGCGGGCGGGCGCGTCGGCGAATCGACGCTGGGCGTGCGGCTGCTGACGACGCAGGACCCCGACGAAGCCCGCATGATCGCCGACCAGCTTTCCGCCCTTAACGACGAGCGCCGTGCGATCGAGGCGGCCGTGCAGGAAGCGGCCGAGGCGCAGGTGGAGCGCCAGCACAACCGCGCCGTGCTCGTACTCGCGGGGCGCGGCTGGCATCCCGGCGTGATCGGGATCGTCGCAGGCCGGATCAAGGAAAAGACAGGCAAGCCTGCGCTCGTCATCGCGCTCGATGCCGACGCAGCAGGACTGGCCAAAGGCTCGGGCCGTTCGATTGCCGGCGTTGATCTTGGCGCCGAGATCATCGCCGCGCGCGAGGCCGGGCTGCTCGTCGCCGGCGGCGGGCACGCCATGGCGGCGGGCCTGACGATGCGGCCGGAGTTTCTCGAGCCGCTTGCCGACTGGCTGGACGCGAGACTTGGCGATCGTGTCAACGCCGCGCTGGCGGCCAAATTGCTCCTGCTCGACCTTGCCGTCGCGCCGGGCGGCCTGACGCCGTCGCTGGTGGAATCGCTGGAAAGCGCGGGGCCTTTCGGCATGGGCTGGCCCGGCCCGCGCATTGCCGTCGGCCCGGTGCGGCTGGTCAAGGCCGACCTCGTCGGCAACGATCACGTCCGGCTCATCGCCCGCGGGATCGACGGCGCGAGCTTCAAGGGCATTGCCTTCCGCGCCGCGCAGAGCGATTTCGGGCAGGCGCTGCTGCACGGCTCGCAGGGTCGCCGGCTGTGGCTCGCCGGGCGGGCGAAGATCGATGACTGGGCCAGCCGCCCGCAGGCCGAACTCCACATCGAGGACGCGGCCTGGGCAGACTGAACGCAGTCAGTTGAAGAAACCCGCAAATGCGGGGCTTGACCCCCTCGGCCGCCTTGCCTAAACGCGCGGCCTGCCTTCGGCGCAAGCTGGCACGGCCCCTTCGTCTAGCGGTTAGGACGCGGCCCTTTCACGGCTGAAACACGGGTTCGATTCCCGTAGGGGTCACCATTTTCGCAGGGAATCAAGGTTCCGCAGCGTAGTGGTGCAATTGCCAGCCCATCCGTGGCCCCTTCGTCTAGCGGTCAGGACGCGGCCCTCTCACGGCTGAAACACGGGTTCGATTCCCGTAGGGGTCACCACGAAACCGCCGGCGGCGGTTGCGCCGCCACCGCGCTCGGTTATCAGGCGCGCATGT
>JBEIPK010000037.1:0-26443 GCA_040377095.1 Novosphingobium sp. | reverse complement strand
CTGGACCAGCGCTTCGGGCTCTTCGCCATCACTTGGCGAGAAGTCCTGCGCGGGGGCGATGACAGTGCCGTCCTTGAAGCGTGAGCCGACGATGCGGCCGTTGGCGATCTCCACCAGGAAGATGCCCGCCGCGCGGCCGGGGGTCAGCGTGTAGGGCAGCTTGATCTGGCTGTGAAAGGTCGGAAGGTCGATTGGACCGGTTTCAGGTGCGTACAACATCTTGGTACCTCCCTCAGGCGCTCAGCACGGCACAGCCGCGCAGGTTGGCCCAGCCGCCGCCGGATTGCACGAGCGCCGTCTTTGCGTCCTTGATCTGGTGGGATTCGTTACGGCCCATCACTTGGGTTGCGGCCTCGATCAGGCGGATCACGCCGACCGCGCCGATCGGGTTGGCGCCCATGCACCCGCCCGAGGGGTTGACCGGGATATCGCCATCAAGCTGGGTAGCGCCCGACGCGACCAGGTCAGCGGCCTGTCCCGGAGGGCACAGGCCGAGGCTTTCGTAGTAGTTCAGCTCGAAGCAGGAATAGGGCTCCTGCACCTCGACCACGTCGAACTGTCGGCGCGGGTTGGTGATCCCGGCGGCGCGGTAGACCTGTCGCGCAGCGAGCGCGAGCGGCTCGGAGATCATCAGCGAACGCTCGGGAGCGTTGTCCGCCTCGCAGCAGTAGGCGATGCCGCGAATCCATGCGGGCCGGGTATTCGAGTGGTGCGCGATCTTTTCGTTGGCGAGGACAATCGCCGCGGCCCCGTCGGAGATTGGCGGCACGTCGAGCAGCTTGATCGGCCAGCACAGCGGCTTGGACGCAAGCACTTCCTCGACCGTCACTTCCTTCTTCTGGTGCGCATAGGGATTGGCCATCGCGTTGTTGCGGTTCTTGGCCGCGACCATCGCCGCCGCTTCCTCTGTGTGGCCAAGTACGTCCATTCGGGCGCGCCAGTAGGCAGCCGAGAAACCCATGATGCCTACCGCGAACTCGCGGCCCCAGAACGGATCATAAAGCGTGGAAATCGAGTACTGCAGCGGGCCTTCCGACAGCTTGTCATAGGCGACGACAAGCGTCCGCTCCGAATAGCCGCCAGCCACCTGGTAATAGCCCGCGAGCGCGCCCGCGAAACCGGCGCCGCCGCCACTCGTGAGGCGCACGACAGACTTGCCCTGTGCGCCAATAGCGTTGACGACCCACTTTTCCGGCTGGTTGACGCCGCCGAACAGTACGGGGCCAGTGGCGATGACGACGGTGTCGATATCGTCCATGCTGAGCTTGGCGTCGGCGAGGGCGCGATCGACGGCCTCGCGTACGAGGCCGGCCTGACTGACATCGGTCCGACGCCGCGCGTGGTGCGTCTGTCCGACGCCGACAATTCCTACTTCACGTCCCATGATCAAACCTCGAGAGTAAAGACGCAGTTGGTCTGCATCGCGAGACCGCCGGTCCCGTGAACAATGGCTTTTGCGGGTGCCGAAGCGCCGCCGCGTGCAGGCGCGGAGAGTTGCTTTGCCGCTTCGGCGAGACGCACGAGGCCGGTAGCGATGACCGGATCGGCCGGCAGAGAACCGCCCGAGCGGTTGACGCCGTCGTCCTGCGCCGCATCGATTCCCTTGCCGGAATCGGCAAGGCCCAGACCTTCGAGAACGAGCAGCTCGGCCACCGCAGAGGGGCCGCTGATCTCGACCACATCGGCCGCGACCTTGCCCTCTCCAGCCTTGTCCCAGCCGGCCTTGCCAAATGCCATCCGGGCCGCGTTGCCGACGGACTCGATGGAGCTTGCGTTGCGATCGGCAAAGGAATGGGTTTCCATGCTTGTGCCCATGCCCGTTATCAGGACCGGCGGCCTGCCGGTGCGCTGGGCGATTTCATCTGTCGAAAGGAGCACCGCCACGGCGCCGTCGACGGGGCGCGAAAGCATGAGGTTGGTGAGCGGATTGGCAGCTTCGCCGGCGCCGAGGACCTCATCGGCTCCAGGGGCCGCATCAATGGCGACACCGCCGTTGGCGGCAGCTGCGGCCCAGCGGCGAGCGACCAATTCTGCCAGATCGCGGTCCTTGACTCCGTGCGCGGCAAGATAGCGCTGCGCCTGGATGCCCAGCGCCGCTTTCTGGCCGAAGCCGACCGGACGCTGGTAGAACGGTTCAACCATGGCGGACCAGTAAAGATCGATCGCGGATTCGGATGGCTTCGAATAGGCGACAATGAGGCCGATCCTGGACGCGCCAGAGCGGATTTTGTTGACCCCGTAGAGCGCCGCCCACAATCCGTCCTCCTCGACGCGGGCCTCTTCCTTGTGGTGCGCGCCAAGCGCCCCTAGGAAGCCGCAGTTCGAGATCGAGCGACCATCGAGCACATCGCTGCCCGAATCGATGACGAAATCGACATCGTCGAGCGTCAGCCCGGTGCCCTTGAAGACATTCGACACCACCGCCGAAATGAGATCGATGTGCTGCGCCTCGCCCCATCTGGGGCGCAGTTCCGTCTGCGCGGAAGCAAGCACGGCCACGTTGCCAGAAGCCATTGGCACTCCTTCAGTCGTTCGTTGAGGCGGAGCGAATCGCCCAGCCAGCTGATTGTGTCAGGCAGGCTCAACGCCCCCGTGGCGGCTGGATAAATCCCATCGGCTGCCCCTGTCAAAGCAAATCGACGGTTTGTCGGGTTTTCGGATGCAAAACTCTACGGCCGTAGTTTTCTACCTTCGAACTTTCGGAGAAAACTGCTTGCCAGCAGCGAATATCCGACGCATTTTCGGGATAGGAGGATGTGATGAGCTTGGATACCGCAGGGACATATCGTTATCCGTCCCCCGACCCGCAATGGCTTGCCCGCCGCACCGAGGACATCCTCGATCCGGGGCTCGCGATCATCGATGCGCACCATCACCTGTGGATCGAGGACGGCGTCCCGTATCTCGGTGCGGAAATCATGGACGATCTGGCCTCGGGCCACCGGATCGAGGCGACTGTCTTCGTGCAGGCGCACTATGGCTACCGGCAGGACGGCCCCGCCGAGATGGCGCCTGTCGGCGAGACCGAAAAGGTGGCGGCCATTGCTCAGGCGTGCGAGCGCGCAGGTTGCGAGACCCGGGTTGCCGCCGGCATCGTCGCATACGCGGACCTCACCCTCGGGAAGGAGGTCGCAGCCGTCCTCGATGCGCACGAAGCGGCCAGCGATGGCAGGCTGCGCGGCGTGCGCCACAGCGTATCGCGCGATCCGCATTATCCGGAAGGCATCGTGCTGCGCCCCGCGCCCGACGGAATGCTCGCCGACGCCGCCTACCGCGAGGGCCTGCGCACGCTGACGGCGCGGGGACTCAGCTACGACGCCATGCTCTATCACGCCCAGATCCCCGAGCTGACGGCAATGGCCCGCGCCATACCGGACCTGCCGATCGTCTGCGATCACATGGGCACGCTGCTTGGCGTTGGACCCTATGCAGAGCGGCCGCAGGAGGCTTTCGCCGCCTGGCGCCAGTCGATGGCCGAGCTTGCCAGCTGCCCCAACGTCACGGTCAAGATCGGCGGCTTAGGCATGATCATCTGCGGCGCCGAGTGGCACCTGAGGCCGGACCCTCCCGGCTCGGACGAACTGGCGCTGGCGTGGAAGGACCGGTTCGAGACCTGTGTCGAACTGTTCGGAGCGGAGCGCTGCATGTTCGAAAGCAATTTCCCGGTCGACAAGGCCATGGCCTCGTACCGCACGGTCTGGAACGCCTTCAAACGCCTTGCAGCGGGCGCAAGCGACGACGAGAGAACCGCGCTTTTCTCCCTCACCGCCGCGCGCGTCTACCGCCTCGATCAGGCGCTATCCGGTGGCTAACCGCGTCCATGCGTTGCTGAGGCAGGCCGCAGCCCAGCCCGACAAAGTCGCGATCCGCTTCGAGGAACGCGCGATCTGCTTTGGCGAGCTGGCCGCGCTCGTCTCGCAGACGGCAGGCGGCCTGGGGGCGCTCGGAATTGGGGCGGGGAGCCGCGTCGGCCTGTTCATGCCGAGCCAGCCAGAGTTCGTGGTCGTCCAGCAGGCACTGTTCCTGCTCGGCGCCATCGTCTCGCCGATCAACGCGGCCTACCGGCCGGCTGAAATCGTCCACGCGGTCAACACCTGCGAGCTGGACACCATCGTCACCACCCGCGACCTTGGCGAGCGCATGCCGACCGGCGAGCGCGGCCAGATGCCGGGACTCATTCAGGCCATCCTGATCGACCAGCACGAGGACACCGCCGGTTTCCGCTCCTTGCCGCGGGCCTGCAGCCGGGCAGAGCCGGCGACCGAGCCTGCGCCGGTTGCCGATCAGGACGTCGTCATGCTGCTCAACACCAGCGCGACGACCGGCAAGTCGAAAGGCGTGATGCTCACCGCCGGCAACCTTGCCGCGAACTATGACCGAACGCCTGGCTGGCTTGGCCTCATGCCCGACGACGTGATTGCATGCGCGCTGCCGCTCTACAACACGTTCGGCCTCAATCAGTGCATCAACGCGATGACATCGCTCGGTGTGACGCTGGTTCTGATCCCCCGGTTCGATGCGGCAAAAGTCATTGCCGAGATCCGCCAGCACGGCTGCACCTTTCTGCCGGCCGTGCCGACCATGCTGCAGAAGCTGCTCGATGAACTTGCGCCGGGATCGGACGACCTGCGCTCGGTCCGCCTGGTCATGACCGGCGGCGCCCCCGTCCCCTCGCCGCTGCTGGCGCGGCTCAAGACAGTGCTCGATCCTTCGGCGCGCGTCGTCACCGGATATGGCCTCACCGAAGGCACCGCGCTCGTCACGCTGACCGATGTCGAGCTTGGCGAGGACGGCGAGATCGTGCGCGGCCGCACCATCGGGCGCGTGCTAGATGGCATGTGGATGGGCGTTCTGCGCGATGACGGCACGCTGGCCGAACCGGGCGAAGTCGGCGAATTCGTCTTGCGCGGCCCCAACCTCATGGCCGGCTATCACGGCGCGCCCGAGGATACCGCGGCGGCGCTGTCAGGAGACATGCTGCACACCGGCGACATCGGCACGCTCAACGCCGAGGGCTATGCCTACATCGTCGACCGCAAGAAGGACGTCATCATTCGCGGCGGCCAGAACATCTATCCCGCCGATATCGAGGAAGTGCTCTACGCGGTGGAAGGCGTGGCGGAAGTCGCCGTGGTCGCCCGCGAGGACGAGCTCATGGGGGAGGTTCCAGTCGCCTGGGTCGCGCTATCGGCGGGCTGCACAGTGGAGGCCGAAACGCTGCTTGCCCGCTGCCGAGACGAGTTGGCCCCCTTCAAGCGGCCAGCGGCGATCCTCTTCCTGCCCGAGCTTCCCAAGGGGCCGACCGGCAAGATCCTGCGCCGCGCGCTGCGGGACACCGCGGGCCAGCCCACATGACCGAGCCAGAGAGCCTGTTCGTCGAGGCAGGGGACCTGCGCATCCATGTCTCGGCCTGGGGCGAAGAGGGCAGGCCCGTCCTGTTCCTGCTGCACGGCATGCGCGACCATTCGCGCGGGTGGGACTGGGTGGCGGACGCCTTCGCGGACCGTTACCGCATCTATGCGCCCGACCTCAGGGGTCACGGCGATACCGGCCACCCCGGCCCCGGAGCCTACACGCTACCGTCGTTCATCCTTGATCTTGACGACGTCGCGAGGGCGCTGAGCGCCGACCGGTTTGCCATTGTCGGGCATTCCTTTGGCGGCGCCATCGGTATCCGCTACAGCTCGACATGGCCGGAGAAAGTCACCGGCGTGGCCGGCATCGAGTGCATCGAACTGCCTGTCATGCGCGAATATCGTGCCGAGCCGCGTCCTTATCCGCAGCAATTGCGATCATGGGCGGACACTGTCCAGCACCTGCGCACGCGACGCCCGCGCACCTACGCCTCGGTGGCGGAACTTGAAGCGAGGATGAGGTCCGAGAATCCCGACCTCGCGGAGGAAACCGTTTCCCACCTTGCGCGCCACGGCGCGATCGTCGATTCCGGCGGTAGCTGGCGCTGGAAATTCGATGCCTCCGCCCGCCTCCGTCCTCCTGAGGATGCGAGAGGGATGGACATAGACGAGATGCTCGAGGCGCTGACCTGTCCGGTGCTGCTGGCTTACGGCACGAACAGCTGGGTGCCGCTGCCCCCCGACGAACGGCTGGCCAAAATCCGCCAGCTCACCCTTATCCATTTTCCCGGAGCCAGCCACTGGCTTCACCACACCTCGCGCGGCGATTTCATCGATGCGATTCGCCAGTTCCTCTGCACACTTCCCGAAAGGTAAACCCATGCGCGAAGCCGCCATCGTCTCCACTGCCCGCACCGGCATCGGCCGCGCGTTCAAGGGCGCTTTCAACGATACCGACGCGCCGCGCATGGCGGGGCACGTCATGAAGGCCGCCATCGAGCGCGCCGGGATCGATCCTGCCCGGATCGAGGACACGGTTTACGGCGTCGCCAGCCAGTTCGGCACACAGGGCAACAACCTTGGCCGCACCGCCCTGTTCGCCGCGGGCCTTCCACTTTCGGTGCCGGCGACGACGGTCGACCGCAAATGCGGCTCTGGCCTGACGGCGCTGGCATTTGCAGCGCGTTCGATCATTTCTGGCGACATCGATGTTGCACTGGCCGGCGGAGCGGAATCGATCTCGCTCACCCGCAACGAACATGCCCCCAGCTTCCGCACCATGCCTGCCGAGGTGACCGCTCACTATCCCCACGCCTACATGGCAATGATCGAGACGGCCGAACTGGTTGCCGAACGCTACGGCGTCAGCCGCGAGGCACAGGACGAGTTCGCGCTGCAAAGCCACCTGCGCGCGGCCGCCGCCATCGAGGCGGGACGCTTTATCGACGAGATCGCGCCGATCACCGTGCGCCGGAACATCGTCGAGAAGGACGGTTCGGTCTCGGGTAGCGAAGAGGTGACGCTCACCCAGGATGAAGGCGTGCGCGCCGATACCACGCTTGAAGGTCTGGCCCGCCTCAAGCCAGTGTGGAAGGCCGGGCAACTGGTGCAGGAAGGACAATATGTGACCGCCGGCAACGCCAGCCAGCTGTCCGACGGCGCATCCGCGCAAGTGGTGGTGGACCGCGCCACGGCCGAGCGCGAAGGGCTGCCGATCCTTGGCCTGTTCCGGGGCTTTCAGGCGGCCGGCTGCGCGCCCGAGGAAATGGGCATCGGCCCCGTCTTCGCGGTTCCCAGGCTGCTCGACAAGGCCGGCCTCAAGGTCGATGACATCGGGCTCTGGGAAATCAACGAGGCTTTCGCCAGCCAGGCGCTTTATTGCCGCGACAAGCTGGGCATCGATCCCGAAAAGCTCAACGTCAATGGGGGCGGCATCGCGCTGGGCCATCCCTTCGGCATGACGGGCAGCCGCATCGCCGGCCATGCTCTTATCGAGGGCAAGCGGCGCGGCGTACGCTATGTCGTGGTCTCGATGTGCATCGCGGGCGGCATGGGCGGGGCAGGCCTGTTCGAACTGGACGTTTGAGCGGGTCAGTCGCTCGCCGCGCCTTCCAGCAATGTCAGCCGCAATTCCCGCTTGAGGATCTTGCCGCTGGCGTTGCGCGGCAGGCCTTGCGCGAACAGCACGCGCTTGGGCACCTTGAAGCTGGAGAGCAGGCCCGCGCAGTGGTCGAGGATATCGTCCTCGACCGCACTGTGCCCCTCGCGCAACACGATTACGGCGGTCACAGCCTCGATCCAGCGCGGATCGGGCAGGCCGATGACGGCCACTTCGCTGACCGCCGGGTGCTGGTAGAGCGCTTCCTCGACCTCGCGCGAGGCCACGTTCTCACCGCCTGATTTGATCATGTCCTTCTTGCGGTCGACTACGGTGATGTAACCGTCCGCATCGGTGACGCCCAGATCGCCGCTGTGGAACCAGCCGCCGGCAAAGGCCTGCGCGGTGCGCTCGGGATCGTTCCAGTAGCCGCTGAGGAGCTGGGGCGAGCGGTGCACGATCTCGCCCACTTCGCCCGGCGGAACCGGGTTCATGTCGTCATCGACGATCCGCGTCTCGACATGCAGCGTCGGCCTTCCGGCCGAGCCCAGCCGGTCGGCATGTTCCTCGGGAAACAGGATCGTCGCGACCGGCGCGATCTCGGTCTGCCCATAGAGGTTCCAGAGCCGCAGCGCCGGCAGCCGCTCGCGAATTTCGCGCAGTACCTCGACGGGCATGATCGAGGCGCCGTAATAGCCCTTGACCAGGGCCGAAAGGTCGCTCGTCGCCATGGCTGGGTCGCGCAGCAGCGAGATCCAGACTGTCGGGGGCGCGAAGAACGAATTGACCCGGTGCTTCGTCAAAAGGCGCAGGATGTTTTCGGCCGTCGGGGTCGCCGTGATGACGTTGCGGCCTCCAACATGGAGCGAGGGGCCGATCATGCAGTCAAGCTGCGCGCAGTGGAACAGCGGCAGCGAGTGGAGCGCGACGGTATCGCGGGTCCACTCGCAATCGATGATGCAGCTCTGGTATTCCCATAGCACGCTGTTGTGCGAGAGCATGGCGCCCTTGGGCCGGCTCTCGGTGCCGCTGGTATAGACGATCTGCAGCAGATCTTCCCCGCCGCGCGATTCCTGCGGCAAGAGATCGCCGCAAGGCAGCTCCGCCCACGATGGCACGCCCGGCGGCGGCGGTGTCTCCTCGCCGTCCATGCCGAACATGTGCTCGACCGTTTCGCCGCGCGCTGCGTTTGCGGTCTCGATTGTCGAGGCATCCACAAACAGAACGCGGGCGCCGCTGTGATCGAGGATGTAGCGAACGTCCTCGGCATTGAGCATGAAATTGATCGGCACCAGCACCGCGTCGGCGCGCGGGATGGCAAAGCGCAGCGCCATGAAGGTGTGGCTGTTGCGGGCGAGGATCGCCACACGGTCGCCGGCCGTCACGCCCAGCCGGCGCAGCCCCGTCGCCAGCCGGTCGACGAGCGCCGCGAACTCGGCATACCTCCAGCTGACCTCGCCGCAGATGATCGCCGTGCTGTCGCCATGCCGCTCCGCAGAACGGCGCAGCATGGCGGACAGCGACTGGGCCCGCGCCCGGGCGATGACCGGATCCGAGGGAGCAGAGGTCATGACAGACCCCGGCGCGGTTGAAGACACTCAGGCAGGCGCGTAGCCAAGGATTGCCTTCACTTCCATGAATTCGTGAAAGGCGTGCTCGCCCCATTCGCGCCCGTTGCCCGACTGCTTGTAGCCGCCGAACGGCGCATTGAGATCGAGCGGCGAATAGTTGAGCGCGACCTGTCCCGCCCGGATGCGCGAAGCAACGGCGCGACCATGGGCAAGATCGCCCGACTGGACATAACCGGCAAGGCCATAGGGCGTATCGTTGGCGATCTCGATGGCCTGTTCCTCGTCGTCATAGCCGATCATGACCAGCACCGGGCCGAAGATTTCCTCGCGCGCGATGGTCATCGCGTTGGTGGCATCGGCAAACACGGTGGGCCGTACGTAGTACCCCTGGTTGAGCCCCTCGGGCTTGCCCGGACCACCAGCAACGAGCGTCGCGCCTTCCTCGATGCCCTTTTCGATGAGCGACTGGATGCGCTTCCACTGGACGTCCGAGACGACCGGCCCCAGCGTGACAGCGTCGGTGGGATCGCCCACTTTCTGCGCGGCGATCGTCTGGGCGGCGACGGCCTTGGCCTGCTCCATCTGAGCCTTGGGGAGAAGCATGCGCGAGGGCGCGTTGCAGCTCTGCCCGCTGTTGACCATCATTGCCTCGACGCCCTTCTGGACCGACGCGTCGAGATCGGCGTCGGCGAGAATGATGTTGGCCGATTTGCCGCCCAGCTCCTGATGCACGCGCTTGACCGTGGGCGCGGCGTTGCGGGCCACTTCGATACCGGCCCGGGTCGATCCGGTAAAAGAGATCATGTCGATTTCGGGATGCGAGGAGAGTGCCGCGCCCACCGTCGGTCCATCGCCGAACACCATGTTGAACACGCCGGCCGGAACGCCGGCGGCATGCATCACTTCGGCAAAGATCTGGCCGCTGAATGGAGCGACTTCCGAGGGCTTGAGCACCATCGTGCAGCCGACAGCAAGCGCGGGCGCAACCTTGCAGGCGATCTGGTTGAGCGGCCAGTTCCACGGCGTGATCATGCCGACCACGCCGATCGGCTCCTTGGTCAGGAAGGTCGAGCCCATCGGGACTTCGGCGCTAAAATCGGCCAGCACGGCGCGCGCGGTCTGGAAGTGGGCCCCGGCGAACGGCACGTGGGCACCGCTTGCCAGCCATTTCGGCGCGCCCATTTCCTCGGTGACTGCGTCCGCCATGTCCTTTTCGCGCGCGTTGAAGGCGGCGATCACGGCGTCGAGCAGGTCAAGCCGCTCTGCCTTGGTGCTTTGGCCGAACGTCGCGAAGGCGCGCCGTGCGGCCCTGGCCGCCCGGTCTACATCCTCGGCACCGCCCATCGCGATGCGGCCCGCGACCTGTTCGCTGGCCGGATCGATCACGTCGAGCACGGTGCTGGTCGAAGGCGCCACCCAGGCCCCGTCGATATAGAACTGGAGATATTCGCGCATGTCGGTGATCCTCTCAGTGGTATCTTGTTCAGCCGCGCATCAGGCTTGCAAGCATGGCGGCGGCGCGGCGGATAAGCGGCTCGGCGCTGGGAAAGGCCCCGCGCATGGTGGCAAGGCCGTGGATCATGCCCGCCGCCTCGATGAAGTGAACTTCGCTCCCCGCGCCCGCGAGCGCCGCGGCAAGCGCGCGGCCCTGATCGCGCAGCGGGTCGAGCCCGGCCGTAACCACGACAGCTGGCGGCAGGCCAGCGGGCAGGGAGTGCAGGCCGGGCGAGGCCGCGATCTCCCGCGCCCGCGCCGCATCGGGAAGATACAGATCCAGAAAGCAGTCCATCAGCTTGCGGTCGAGCAGGAAGCCTTCGGCGAATTCCGCATAGGAACCCTCATCCGGGCCAATGCAATCGGTCACCGGGTAGATCAGCAGCTGGGCGACGACCGCGTCAGACCCCATCTCGCGCGCGACGTGAAAGGCAAGGTTGCCGCCCGCGCTGTCTCCCGCAACGGCGATCCCCGAGACGGGTGCCTCCAGCCAGGGCGGGCCGGCAGCCACGATCCGCGCGGCGGCAATGCAATCGTCGTGCGCCGCGGGATAGGGGTGCTCGGGCGCGAGGCGATAGTCCACTGCCACCACGCGCAGCCCGGTCTCGGCCGCGATCAGCGAGCATAGCGGATGGTGGCTTTCCAGATCGCCGATAACCCAGCCGCCGCCGTGAAGGTAGACTATGACCGGCCCCGCTTCCGCCTTGCCGGGGAAATAGGCGCGGAAGTTCAGGCCGCCTTCGGAGACGTCCACGCTGCGGACATTTTCCTCGGGCGGTGCGTCGAACAGTTCGCCCAGCTTGCGATAGGCTGCGCGCATGTGCAGCGGCTCCATGTCCGCCATGTGCTGGGCATCAAGTTCGCTGAGCGTCTTTATGAGAACTGCCGTCTCTTCCAGAACGTAAGGCTGGCTCATCATTTCTTCCCTTCGGCGGCGAGGAGTTGCGCGCGGCTGGAGACATAGGCGCGCACCGCCTCGGCGTCAGCGGCCGAAAACTCGCTGAAGTTGATCATGCCGCGATCCTTGAGCGCGCCGCCAATGACGATGGCATTCCACGCGTCGGCACTGGTGAGCGCACCCGAACGCCGCAGGTCGGGCACCACGCCGCTCGAGACCGCGCCCGGCCCATGACAGGCCCAGCAATTGTTCGAGAACAGCTCATAGCCCCGCGCGACTTGCGACGGAGTAAAGGCGTCGCTTGCCGGATTGGCCGCCGATTTCGCCGGTGCTACGGCTTTGGGAAGCTCGCCCTTCGCGCCCAGCCTGAACACAAAGATGCGGCCATTGGGGCGCGGCCCCGGATCGTCGTTGAAGGCCGAGGTCAGCGCATAGGCGCCGCCATAGCCGCCGACGACGGCGACATACTGGCTGCCCCCGCTCTCGAACGAGACCGGCGCGGCCATGACCGCCATGCCGATATTGACGCTCCACAGCACTTTGCCGCTGTCGGCCGCGAAGGCGCGGAAGTTGCCCTTGGTATCGCCCTGGAACACGAGATTTCCGGCCGTTGCGAGCACGCCGCCGTTCCACGGTTCGGGATAGTCGACGCCCCAGACCTCGCGCTGGCGGACCGGATCCCAGGCGATCAGCCGCCCGCCCAGCCCGGCACGCACCGCCGCATGGGTCGCCGCATCGGCCGGCGGATCGAGGCCGGGCGTCACGGTTCCGAGGTTCCAGCGGCCGGGCCGCACCTTGAATTCGCCGCCCTGTTCATAGCCGAACAGCGCGCGGTTGGCGGGAATATACACCAGCCCTGCTGTGGGATTGAAGGCCATCGACTGCCAGTTGTGCGCCCCCAATGCCCCGGGCACGACGATTTGCGCCTTGTCCAGGTAGCGGGCGCCGGGCGCCTCGATCGGGCGGCCGGTTGCAAGATCGTATCCGGTCGCCCAGTTGACATCGACGTAGTTCCTGGCCGAGATCAGCTTGCCGTTTGTCCGGTCAACGACGTAGAAAAAGCCGTTCTTGGGCGCCTGCATCAACACCTTGCGCGGCTTGCCGTCCATTGGGAGCGTCGCCAGTGTGATCTGCTGGGTATGGGTATAGTCCCAGGTATCGCCCGGCGTGCCCTGATAGTGCCACAGGTAGTTGCCGGTATCGGGATCGAGCGCGACGATCGACGACAGGAACAGATTGTCGCCCTTGCCTTCGCTGCGCACCTTGTGGTTCCACGGGCTGCCGTTGCCGACGCCGATGTAGAGCTGGTCGAGCTCTTCGTCATAGACGATGGAATCCCACACCGTACCGCCGCCGCCGGTCCGCCAGTATTCCCCGTACCAGGTGGGCCGGGCGAGCTTGGCCAGAACGGCGTCGGACGCGGCATTGTCCGGCCCGTCCGCCGGATTGCCGGGCACGGTGTAGAACCGCCAGGCAAGCTTGCCGCTCTGCGCGTCATAGGCCGTGACATAGCCCCGCGCGCCGAGTTCCGCGCCGCCGTTGCCAATCAGGACGTTGCCCTTGACCACGCGCGGCGCGCCGGTGATCGTATAAGTCTTCGACTGATCGACCGTGACGACGGACCAGAGCGGCTTGCCGGTCTTGATGTCGAGCGCGATCAGCCGCCCGTCGATTGTGCCGAAATAGAGCTTGCCGTCATAGAGCGCCGCGCCCCGGTTGCCGACGTCGCAGCAGGCCTTGGCGCCGAACTCGCCCGGCACTTGCGGATCGTATTGCCAGATGAGCTTGCCGCTCTGCGCCTCGAGCGCGGCGACCTTGGACCAGGCGGTGGTGACATAGATCACGCCGTCCTGTTCGAGCGGCGTGCTTTCCTGCGCGCGGGCAGTGTCGAACTCGTGGGACCATGCGAGGCCGAGCTGGCTCACGTTGCCGGCGTCGATCTCGGTCAGGCGGCTGAAGCGCTGCTCCTCGAAGGTGCCGCCATGCGTCACCCAGTCGCCTTCGGCCTTCGTCGCGGCGACAAGCGCCTGCCAAGCCTTGCCCGAAGCGCCCGAAGCACCGGCGCGGCCCTGCCACAGCCAGAAGCCGCCAAGAAACACAGCTATTGCAGCAACCGCTGCCATCCATTTGCGTGAAGTCACTGCCTCTCCCGATCCCGTCCCAGGTCATGATAACGCGAATGCGGAGCGATTCTCCCGGCCCCGTCATTTCGTCTGACGATAGTGGCGCAAATTTGCGGCACGCACCATCTTTTTGCGTGTTATCGAACACAAAAGAGCGGCTGTTAGTGGTAGACGAACTCTTCCCCGGCAAGATCGATCGCAGGAAGGTCCTCCGCCTCGCGCCAGTAGTCCTGCGAATGCCGCCATTCCTCGCGTTCGCCCAGCCGCTTGGGCATCTTGTCGAGCCCTCGCATAAGATACCCGGGATTGAAGTTATCGCCTTCAATCCATGGCAGCAGGTGCTCGCCTGCAAGGCTCTCGGGAACCGTGATGCGTACCTCTTCCTCCCCGCCAGCATCCATGTGGGCGAGCAGGCGGCATACGAAGTCGGCGACGAGATCGACCCTCAGGGTCCACGCCGCACGAAAATAGCCGAACACCCAGACGAGGTTGGGCACGTCTGCGAACATCATTCCGCGATAGGTCGCGGACTGCGACCAGTCCACGGTCCTGCCATCCACTTCGAACTCGATGCCACCCATGACCTGGAGGTTGAAGCCCGTCGCCGCGACGACGATGTCGGCCTTGAGTTCCTCGCCAGAGGCCAGCTTGATTCCCTCCGGGGTGAAATGGTCGATCGTGTCGGTGACAGCGGACGCCTTGCCTTCGCGGATTGCCTGGAACATGTCGCCGTTGGGCACGAAGGCGAGGCGCTGCTGCCAGGGCCGGTAGCTCGGCGTGAAGTGCGGTGCGAAGTCGAAGTCCGGTCCTGCATAGGCCCGCACGGATTCGCGCAGTTCCTCGGCGACCGCGTCGGGTTCCTCGCGCGAGCGGCGATCGAGCATCTTGAGATTGTGCAGGTAATCGAGCCGCACGCAGCGATGAATCGTCTCTTCGTCGACACCGATCCGGTTCAGGTGATCGGCAAGCTCGCTCTTGTTGGGATAGCAGAAGAAATAGGTGGGCGAGCGTTGCAACATGGTGACGTGCGCGGCCTTTTTGGCGAGCGCCGGGATCACCGTGGCCGCCGTGGCGCCCGATCCGATGACGACAACCTGCTTGTCGGTGAGATCGAGTCCTTCGTCCCACTTCTGTGCGTGAATCAGCCGGCCCTTGAAATCCTCCATCCCCGGCCAATGCGGCAGGTAGGGGTTTTCGTGGTCGTAATAGCCCTGGCACATCCACAGGAAGTTGGCGCGGTAGGTCGTGCCGGGGGCGCCATCAGGCCCAGCCGTCTCGACCGTCCAGCGCCGCTCCGCACTGGACCACGAACACCGCTTGATGACCGTACCGAACCTCATGGCGCTGCCAAGCCCGTTTTCCGCCACCACGGCGCGCAGGTATTTCAGGATTTCTTCGGCCGTAGCGATCGGCGGCCCGACCCATGGCTTGAAGCGGTAGCCGAACGTGTAGAGATCGGAATCAGAGCGCACCCCCGGATAACGGTGAGTGTGCCAGGTTCCGCCGATGTCGTCCTTGGCCTCGAGGATCGCGAAGCTCTTGCCCGGCACCTGCGTTTTCAGGTGATAGGCGCTGCCGATCCCCGATATGCCCGCGCCGACGATCAGAACGTCGAACTCCTCGATTGACTGATCTCGACTGTCAGCCCGCTTTTCAAGCACTTCGACCACGCACCACTCCCATCCCTGGCCCGGCATCCACTTGCCGAGTCGCGACAGCCATGATGCACGCTTCGGCGCGATCGCCAAGCGATTATGGGTGCTGCCTACGCATTGCAGTCGCGGGTCAGGGGAAGATTCAGTTCAGTCCGGGCGTCAGGTGCTGCCCGCGGGGGGGCGAGAGCACCGAACGCGCCGCCAGCGCCAGCCGCGCGAGCACGGCCCGCAGGCGCTCGCCTTCACCGCTTCGGCCCGTCGTCGCGACCGCCGCGGGCAGGCGTACAAGATCGCACAGCACCATCAGCGCGGCCGCGATTCGCGCACGCGCCGGCCCTTCGGCCAGCGTGAAATGAAGCAGTTGGCCGCGCGTCATTTCGCGCGCCTTGAAGACGGTCAGGTGATCGAAGCTTGCCCCGCCTAATAGGCATGACCCTGACGTCGGGCAGATTGGCGATCTCCCAGCCGGCCCGCCTGACCCGCCGCGCCGAATCCACTTCCTCGACCTAGAGGAAGAAGCGCAGGCTCGGGCGGGCGGGTCTCGGGAACGTTCAGCGCACCGCGCAACAACGGAGGGACAGAACCGAACTCAAGTGTTGCCGAGTTCTTCCATGGACCTGGCGATAGCTGCTTCGTCTTCTTCGTCCAGCAACTTCGATGCGTTCCGAAATTCCTCGGGAAGCGAGCCGCGCCTTTCCGGCGCGCCGCCGGTGCGGCTGAGAAACGTGGCCACGTCCTCCATGATAGCGCGCGGCGCGGCGCAAAGCCGGGCGTAATCGACATTATGAAAGCGATCCTCGCCGACCTTTGGCGCGTCAGTCGCGATGTCGCGGTGCACGCCGATCACTTGTGCCACCGCACGTTCCACCACGGACCGGCCGGACCAGTTCGCCGCCAGCCTTGGTTTCACCGAAAACCATTCCCCGCTTTCCGCTTCTGCGCCGCGATTGGCGCGCTCGGCCCGGATGATCGAGCGCGCGTTCTCCGCCACATCGCGCCGGACGACAATGTAGCGGGCGTCCGGCCAGATCCGGCGCATCGTCAGCAGGCGATTGGAATGCATGACATTCTTGTTGATGAACGGCGCGCCCAAGATGGTCGAAATTCCGGCCGAAAGGGCGTGCGGACCGGCAATGATAGCTTCGTCGAGTTCGGTCCCGTTGGTCCAGTCGCCATCGGGCAGCCAGCGCCGCCATACCCAGCCGCCTTCATTGGGTGCGGCCCACCCTTCGATGTGGCCGTATCGGCTGGTGAAACCACCCTCCCACTGCGCGATGCGCGATCTGAGCAGCCAGGTTGCAGCCAGCGGCGTGCGATAGAACCGATGCGCCGCGTTGGAAATGAAGGCAAGACGAAACGCGGTGATCATCGACTCGTAAAGCAGCGTCGTCCCCGATCGCGGCGGGCCGATGATGAAGACCGGCGGAGGCGTTGGCCGGCCCTTGTCGCGGCTGAGCCGCTTTTCGAACGGACCCATGATCGCATGCCCGGCGGCGCGTGCCAAGTCCACTGGCAAGCTCAATGGCCCGGCTCCGGAAAAAGGAGCGGCGTTTGCTGGCCGCGCGGCGGTGAGATGACGCCTGAGATACCAAGCTTCAGCCGCGCGAGCGTTGCCCGCAGGCGCTCCCTTCCGCTTCGCCGGACGCTCAACACCAGAGCGACCGGAAGACGCACCAGATCACGCATGATCATCAGCGCGGCGGCCGCGCGCGCCGTGCCGGACCCGTGGACAATCGCGAAATAGAGAAGCTGGCCACGCATCATCTCGCGCGCTTTCCAGACCGTTCGGTGGCTGGTGCTGGCACCGCCGTGATGCAGCATAGTGACATCCGGCCGATAGACGATCCGCCATCCGGCGCGGCGAATGCGGTGACACCACTCCACTTCTTCGCCATACATGAAAAAGCGCGGGTCCAGCCCTCCGACCTGCTCGAGAACCTCGCGCCGGATCAGCATGAAGCCGCCGGCCACAGCGTCCACGTCCTGCGGCCTGTCGGGATCGCGCGAGGCATAACGCGTGTCCCCAGCCCAAGCGAGGCGCCGCCCCAGCCCGACGGGCAGGAAGATCGAGAACAGCAAGGCCCGCAGCGAATAGAACCGGATCATGCTCGACTGGTATCGTCCGTCCGGTAGACGCACTTTGGCGCCGATCACGCCAATCCTTGGGTCGGCATCCAGCGCGGCAACGGCATTTCGCAGCGTTTCAGCGTGCACTTCGGCATCGGGGTTGAGAAGCAAAATGCGCCTGCCCACCGCCTGGCGGAAGCCGAGTTCATTACCCCGCGCGAAGCCGCCGTTCTCGGGCGAGGCGATGATGGTTTCGCGCGGGAGACGCTGTCGCAGGAGGTCCACGGTTCCGTCCTGCGAATCATTGTCGACGATCACGATCTGGACGTTGAAGCGGCCAGCCGACCGCC
Organism: Novosphingobium sp.; assembly: GCA_040377095.1. Lineage (GTDB taxonomy): Bacteria > Pseudomonadota > Alphaproteobacteria > Sphingomonadales > Sphingomonadaceae > Novosphingobium. The sequence goes on along the minus strand of JBEIPK010000037.1, from coordinate 8,833 downwards.
GCACGGAATGGACGCATTCGCACACCAGTTCCGGCGTGCGATAGCTGACAATCACCACGCTGATATCGGGTCTGTCCTGATCCGCCTGATCATCAACGAGCTGCGAGGTCTCGCCGTATTCACTCATCGTCGATCTGACCGTCCGCTCATGTTAGGCGTGCCTGTGGGCAAACACCTATTCAATGCCGTTTGCACATGCAATAGACCCGGCGAACCGCATTGGTAGGATTGGTATGAACCAGGCAGTCCGGCATGGGGGAAACCGGCCCGCACCGGCCGGCCACAAATGGATCAGCGACGCAGACGCTCTTTCCCTTCTGGCCGGCAAGGGCTCGTGGCGACAATATCCCGCCTATGCCGCGCAGGCCGCGGCCCGGGTTTCGGCAACCTCGCGCTATTTGCTGGTGGGACATGGCGCCGAGCCAATCGCGCTCGCCAACCTGAGAACGCGTTTTGTGCCAGTGGTCGGCGGCTATACTCTGGTCAGCAACGGACCTGTCCTGCTGAGGGAAAGAAGCATGTGGGAGGAGGATCTCACGGCATTCGGCGACGTTCTTGGCCGCATCGCATCATTGGAAAAACTTGGCGAAGTCGTGATCGACCCCCCAGTCGGATGGTCACTTCAGGGGCTCGATCCGGTGCCGTGCCTTGCCGGTTTCGCACTCGATCCAGCCGGCCGTCCGTACCGGACTTTCCTGATGAACGTCGCGCAGGACGAAGAAAGCCTGCTGGGCGGCCTCAGCCGAGAATGGCGCAAGGAACTGAAGCGCGGCCTGCGCGCCGGATTTGAGGTGCGCGTGTCTGACCGGCCTGAAGATTTCATGCTCCTGGACCCTCTGCTGAAATCGCTTGCCGATCGCAAGGATTTCGAACTGGCGCAGGACTGCGCCTTTTTTGCGCGCGTTGCGGCGAACGCGTCGGGTCCGGAGCGTTTTCTGGTTCATCTTGTCAGCAAGGAGGGTGAACTTATGGCTGGTCAGATCGCGGCATACTCGGGCGAGATCGCGGTCGGACTTCTGGGGGCAGCAAGCCCGGAGGGACTGAGGACTTATGCTTCGCGTGTGACTTATTGGGAAGTTATGCGCACTGCCCGGGAAATGGGCTTCAGCCATTATGATCTGGGCGGCTACGATCCCGAAGAGAACCCGGACGTGTTCAAGTTCAAGAAGCGCATGGGCGGCGAGGACCGGGCGACGCCGGGGGCCATGGTCCGGCCAGCACAGGGCGCGGCAGGCGGACTGCTGCGTCTGGCCCGCAAAGTCCGGCAGAGGCTGCGCCAGTGACTCCGGTCGTCGCGAATTTCCACGGCCTCGGCGAGCCGCACGCCTGGACTGATTCGGCTGAGCAGCTTTACTGGCTGGCGCCGGATCAGTTCCGGCGCGCGCTTGATCTGCTGCAAGCCGCAGGCCATGGCATGACAGTTACTTTCGATGACGGGAACCTCTCCGATTTCGAGCTTGGCATGCCGGCGTGCGCCGAACGGGGCATTCCGGCTGTCTGCTTTGTCTGCACCGGCCGGATCGGGAAACCGGGCTACCTGACCGCCGCCCAACTGCGGCAAATGGCTGGCTGGCCGGGCTGCTCCATCGGCTCGCACGGCCGCGATCACGTGGTCTGGAACCGCCTCGACGACGATAGCCTGGCGGCGGAATCCAAGGGGTCCCGCGAAACACTTGAAGACGTGCTAGGCCGCCCGGTGACTGATCTTGGCCTTCCGTTCGGAGCTTATGACAGCCGCGTGCTCGCCGCCGCGCGGAGTGCTGGATATGTCTGCATCTTCAGCAGCGACGGGGCGCCGCGCCTGTCTTCGCGCGGCGTCATTCCCCGCCTGTCGTTCCGTAATGACCGGCCTGTCGCACAGCAGGTGCAGGGACTTGCCGCCCGGGCGACACGCCCGCACGCGCTCATTCAGGAGGCGCGGTTGCGCCTGCGGTTGCTGCGCTGATCATCCCGATCAGGCCTGCGGCTGCGCCGGCTTTGTATCAGAGGCTGTTAGGAGCGGACGCCACCAGGCTTCGTGGTCCAGATACCAGCGCAAAGTGCCCGCCAGCCCGTCGGTGAAACCATGCCGGGCGGCGTAGCCGAGATCAGACCGCGCCTTGCCATCATTTATCGCATAGCGCCGGTCATGGCCCTTTCGGTCCTCGACGAAAGTCCTGAGCTCTGCCGTGGGCCTGCCCTTCGCGGCCGGCGCGTCCGGAAACCGCAACGACAGTTTAGGATCCCTGGCGAACGCGCGATCAACCTCGGCACAGATGGCATCAATCACGGCAAGATTCGGCAACTCCTCGCCGCCGCCGATATTGTAGGTCTGGCCTGGCTTGCCCAGATCGAGGCACGCCTGGATGCCCAGGCAGTGATCCTCGACATGCAGCCAGTCGCGCACGTTCATGCCGTCACCATAGATCGGCAGCGGCTTTCCCGACAGCGCGTTGAGCAGGAAGAGCGGGATCAACTTTTCAGGATACTGGTAAGGACCATAATTGTTGGAGCAATTACTTGTCGTAACCTGAAGGCCAAACGTGTGGTGGTAAGCGCGCACAAGGTGATCGGATGCCGCCTTCGACGCGGAATAGGGCGAGTTGGGCGCGTAAGGTGTAGTTTCGCTGAACGCAGGATCGTCGGGCCCGAGTGAGCCGAAGACTTCATCGGTCGAAATGTGGTGAAAGCGGTGCTCCTGTCCGCTCCCCGAATCGAGCCAGACCGCGCGAGCAGCCTTCAGCAGGTTGTTGGTGCCCAGTACGTTGGTCTCGATGAAAGCGTCAGGCCCCGTTATCGAACGGTCGACATGGCTTTCAGCCGCGAAGTGGACGATGGTCGTAATGGCCCGGTCGCGAAGCAAGCGTTCGACGAGCGCCGAATCGCGGATGTCGCCGACAACGAGTTCAGCTTGCTCGATCCCGGCGATGGTCGAGCGATTGCCAGCGTAAGTCAGGTTGTCGAGAACAATCAGCGCATCGTCGGGGCGGGACACCGACCAGAAATGCACGAAGTTGCCGCCTATGAAGCCTGCGCCGCCGGTAATCAGCAGATTTGCCACGAAAACTCCGGATCAGTGTGAATTGCCCGGGTCATACCCGTTTCCCACAATCCGCGCGATGCGTTTCGCAGCAAGACCGTCGCCATAGGGGTTATGCACCGGCGCCATTGCATTGTAGGCAGCAGGATCGTCGAGCAGCCGCGTGGCCTTTCTGACAATGCAGCCGCGGCCGGCGGCTGGCCGTCGCATCCTCGCCCGCGCCCCGATTTCCTGGAAATTCAGCAAATCGACCGGAACGCGGAGAAAGGCAACCCTGCTCATGCTATGGCGAACTATCGCAAAAATCGGGCGAAGGCCAGAACCCATGACGCAATGCAGCAAGGATTAACACCGGGCTCCTCAATTAGCACTTTCCTACATTGTCCCGAAAAGCATAAGAGACATTTGTTCGCTATATGTTCTCACCTGATGGAAAGGGTTCTGCCATGGTTACGGATCGATTTGACGGCTATTCTGATTCGCTGACTGCCCCTGCGGGAGTCTGCTTTGCAATTGCGCCGCACGATATCGACGGTCTGAGCGAAGTGACGCGCGCGATCTATGTCGGCACGGGCGGAAACATCGTGGTCCGGCCCGCCGACAGCTTGGCCGACGTCACTTTCACCAATGCGCCGGCCGGCACGATCCTGGACATCCGCGTCTCGCATGTCCGTGCCACCGGCACATCCGCAACCGATCTGGTCGGCCTCGCCTGATGGGCCGCCACGGCTATGGATGTGGTCCCGGCAGGCGGCGGCATGTCGGGACCGGGACGGTCGCAGCGCCGTCCTATGCGCCTGAAACCACCGCTTACCTGGCCGCCATGGCCGTACAGCCGGGCCTTGCACGGGCGGCGCTGCTCGACGCGCTCATCGTCGGCCTCAAGGCTGACGGCCTGTGGGCCAAGCTCGACTGGCTGATGATCTGCGCCGCGCACGACGAGCAGGCGGGCCGCATCAACGCGGCCAATCCCGCGCAAATCGCCTCAGCGCCCGTCGCCCCGACGTTCACGACCGATCGCGGCTTTACCGGCAACGGCTCGACGCAATATCTCAACAGCGGGTTCGATCCGGCGTCGGGTTCGCAGAAATTCACCCAGAACGACGCGCACATGGGCGTCTGGATCGGCACCAACGTCCAGTCCTCGGCACAGTTCGACCTGGGCAACACCCGGGCGACGATTGTCACGCGAACCTCAGGCGGGCTGCAAGTCCGGCACAACAACGCGACGGGCGTGACCAAGGCGCTTGGGGCGGCAACATCCGTCGGCCACTCGGTGTGGACCAGGACCGGTGCCACTGCGTCCGAAATGTTCAAGGAGGGCGCAAGCATCGGCACGGATACGGCGGCAAGCGTCAATCCGACAACCGGAGGCTTCCTGATCTGCGCCGCCAGTAACAGCGGAACACCGGGCAGCTTTTCCACTCGGAGAGTCCAGGCGGCGCATTGGGGCAGCAAGCTTGCATCCGGCGAAGTTGCAATGATTCGTACCCGGCTTGCCGCTTACATGTCCGCGGTGGGCGCCTGATGGGCGGCGTCGGTCTTGGCCTGGGCTGCCGCCGTCGCATGGCTGAAAGCTCTGCCACGGTCCTGTTCAACCAGATAGAAACCGAACAGGACGTGTTCGACTGGATCATCCAGACAGGCGGCGGAGCATCGGGTGCGAAACCACGCTGGCCCGGCGTGCCCTATACTGTCGGCAATGGTCTTGGCTTGCTGCTCGACTTGCCCAGCCTTGGGCAGGAAGGCGTCCAGTTTTCCCGCAAATCCGGACTTGCAGCGCCCGCCGATGGATCGGCGCATCCGCAGTGGATCGAGGCCAGCAAGCGCATCTCGATCATCAATGCCGATCCGGTCGCGGACCGGGTCGTCCGCAACTACCAGATTGCCGGCTACGTCGAAAATGCGCTGAGCGCCGGAGAAGTGCTGATCGAAGACACGGTCATCGATTCGGCCGGCCTCTCGCTGCTGTTCTCGGTGCGCCAGACATTCGACACCAGCGTTCTGACCATGCGGCGCTGCCGCATCAGCGGCGCCAGCAGCACCTTGATTCAACTTCGCCAGGGCACGATCGCCGACTGTCACATGACAGACACGTCATACGACTGCATCGTCTTGCAGAGCCACACGCCGAAGCTGATCCTGCGGAATTTCGCGCGCAAGATCGGGCAGGTCTCCGGCTCGCACGGCGATGTCATTCAGACTTCCAACAACGTCTCCAACGTCCTGACCTTCGGTAACCTGTTCTATGCGCCTTATTTCGTGAATCCGCTCAATGAAGGCGCCTATGGAACCAACGCCATCCTGAACTACAACAACGGGGCGACGGTCGGAACCGATGTGCTGACAGTGTCTGACGTCATGTCAGTCAACGATGCCCTGATCGGTGCGCGCCAGTCGATCCAGATCAGCCCCGACCCGAACTGTCTGGTCAACGGCGTCGCCGTGATCGGAAGCTGGTTCTCCAAGCCGGGCGGCGCCTATGGCGGCCTGAACGACTTCTACCCCCAGGCAGCCGCGACCACCGGCCAGTCTCGCAACACGCTTGTTCACAACTGCCGCCGGATCGAGGACGCATCGCCGGTCACCAAAAACGGCGTCGATGCCGCCGGCCTCTGGGACTATGACAAGGCGATGGCGCCTGCCCGGTTCAAACAGGTCGGCCGGATGCTCGGCTACCTGGACTGGAACGACGATCCGGTGGTCGCCGTCAGGACCGGCTTTCATCCCGGCACCAGTTAGCTTCAGGCCCTGTTGATCGCGCTCATCAGGACGCCGTAGCGGCCGACCTCGATGTCCGACTGCAAGAGCTTTGCAGGATTGCCCGCCACCATCGAAGCAGGCGGAACATCTTTGGTGACGACCGACCCAGCTGCGACGATCGATCCGTCACCGACCGAGACACCCGGCATGATAATCGCGTGCGCACCGATGAAGCAGTTGCGGCCAATTCGCGTGTCCGCGCGCAGGCGGCGCGACATGTCGTGAGTCAGGATCGTCACGCCGAACGTAACGACGCTGCATTCGCCGATATGCACGCCGCCCGGATTGGTTCTGTCGAGTTTGGCGCTCAGCGATATCTTGGCGGAACGATCGACATGCATTCCCCAGAAGCGGTTCCAGATAAAAATCCGGACGGCATTGAGCCCGTTCTTGATGAAGAGGTAGTTGTTGAGATTGCGCATCGGTCCCCGGTAGCAAACCGCAGTTTCGCATACCATGCCACGATCGCGCGCGATTTCCCATAGCAGGTCCGCATGCGGCCAGCGCCAGGCTCAGGACCAATACTTATCTGCTTGCGCCATGACCCGGCATCGTCAATGAAGCGCCGGTCCAGACTCCTGACAGCGGGCCGTCCATTGCAAGTTCCCGACTATCATTCCCATGTCCGCAGCGACGTGTTTCATCTCATTCCGCGCGGCGGCCGCCTGCTGGATGTCGGCGGCGGCGACGGCGCGACTGCGGCCGCGCTGAAATCGCGTGGCCATGCCGAGCAGATCGGCGTGATCGACCGTGTGCCGCCAGCCCAGGACAATGTCCTGGATTTCGACATGCAGGGCGATATCACCGACCCGGCTTTCATCGGCCAGGTCGGCACGGCGCACGGCCCGTTCGACACGATTCTGTGCCTCGATATTCTCGAGCATCTCCCTGATCCCTGGGCGACAGTTCGTCAGCTTCATGGCCTGCTGGCGCCCAATGGCCGGATAATCGCGAGCATCCCGAACGTTCGACATTTCTCGGTCCTGCTTCCTCTTCTGTTCAAAGGGCAGTGGCGCTACCGCGACGCCGGGGTGCTTGATCGCACGCATCTGCGCTTCTTCGTGCGCGAGACAGCTTGCGAACTGATGACGTGCAGCGGTCTGGTGCTGGACCGTATCGAGGCCATACCGCCCTCCGCGCGCAGGCGGCGCTGGCTTCTGGCCGCAAGCTTCGGCCTGCTGCGGAATTTCCTCAGCTTGCAATACATTGTGAAGGTTCGCCGCGCCGACTGATACCAGCCCGCGATGATCGCGGGTTCATACCTGAAATCAGATGCTGCCCGCTTCGGCCTGATCGAGAAATGCGGCAATCTCGTCCGAAAGCAGGTGGCTTCCGGCCGCCACGATCCGGTCGTGGCTCCAGTCCCACCAGCGCACTGCGAGCAGTCTTGCTACGATGTCGGGAGAGAAGCGGCTGCCAAGCTTGCGCGCAGGCACCCCGCCCACGATGGCATAAGGCGCGACATCCCTCGTCACGACTGCCCGCGCCATGATGACGGCTCCGTCGCCGATGGTCACGCCCGAAAGGATCAACGCGTCCGTGCCGATCCAGACATCGTTGCCAATGACGACGTCACCGCGCGTCACCGGATGGCCCTTGATGCCGCGCAACGCCGGTTCGGTGACAGTGAAGGGATAGGTGGTCACCCAGTCGGTCCGGTGGCCGCCGCCCAGCATCACTCGCGATCCGCGCGCCGTGGAGCAATAGGCGCCCATCCGGAAGCTGGCGCCCTCGCCGAAGTCGGACACTTCAAGCGCGCCGTAGCTGTGTGGGCCGATCTGGTGCTGGGGATAGCGGCGCGACAGCACGGCTACGCCGTCGCGCCGGCCAAGTTTGCGCAGGATGCGCCGGCGAAGCCGGTCAAGGCCGGGGCTCAAAGCCATTATCCTTTGTTCCTTCCCCACACCCTGTACACCATTCCGGTCCCCTTTTGTCTCATCGCGTCCGGCATGATCCAGGCCGCTGCCGGCAACGATGCGATCCCGGCCAGGACCGCCAGCCCCGCGCACCAGATCCAGGGTAGGTCGCCCCGATCCCGCAGCGCGATGGCAACCACGCAAAACAACGCCAGAGTGACGCAAAGCAAAGTCGCGTTGGCCATGCGGCGCTCGGCAAGCAGAAAGAGGGCGACAGTATCCACCACCACTCGGCCCAGATAGACCCAGACGCCTCCCCACAGACCAAACCAGCTTACCGCGAGCCAGATACCAGCAATATAAAGCGGCAGTTCGGCCAGAAACAGCTTCGCGATCACCGAAGGGCGGCCCTGCGACTGCAGCCGGACCAGAGGCAGCTGTGCGAAGACGTTGAACCAGGTGGCGATCAGGAATACGCGGCCCAGCGGCGCGCACTGGCTGCCGGTTTCCGTCCCGAGCCATAGCACCATGAGAGGATCCATCAGGAACAGCATGGCGGCGACGAACGGCGTGAAAACGACATACATCGCCGCCATGCCGTCAGTACTCAGCTTGCGGGATTGCTCTTCGTCCGCAACTGCCATTCTCGGAAAAATCGCGTTCGACAGCGAAAGGGCGACGCCGCTCAACCTGCGAACAGCTTCCATGGGCACAGTGTAGATCGTCACGGCGACGGCGCCGATGAGCGAGCCGATCACAAACCGGTCGGAAAACACCAGGAAGGGGCCGATCATCGACGCCGCCGTAACCCACCCGCCGAACGCCAGGAGTGCGACAAGCTGGCCGCGATCCCACCGCCGGCCCAAACCGGCGCCGAATTCCCGCCAGCAGGCGCGCCAGAGCATGACGCCGCCGACGAACCGGGCAAATAGCGATGCGACCATCAGTTCGAGCAGGTTCGGCCCGTGCAGCCAGGCCACGCTGAGCGGGAGCAGTTGAAACAGCACAGTCGATGTCACCGAAATGCGGTTAGCCGTAAGGAACTGTTCGCGTCCCATCAGCGCCCCGCTCAGCACGCCATTCGTCGTGGCAACCGGGACGGACAGCGCCAGCAGCGGAACGGCAGCGAGAATCTCGCCGCGGAGCGCGTCGGAAACCTGGAAGTTGTGGGCGAACAAGTACCACGCGGCGGGAT